>NZ_JBBGYW010000017.1:0-85771 GCF_037479515.1 Ochrobactrum sp. MYb379 | reverse complement strand
AAAATAAATTATATTCTATGTCAGAACTATCCCACTGTTATTTAGAAAATACTTGCGGTTTCGGCTTTACATCGATTATGGGGAAACCAGATGTCTCAACGAGCTCCCCCTCAATTTTCACTTCACATAGCTGTCCCAAGAGCTAACTCTTTAGCCTACCCAATGACCCGGGATGTTACCCAATAGCCAATATAGGCTGAAACCGCAGATAACACAGTGCCCCAGATCAGATCAGCAATTGTCAGCGTCCACGACCAGTTCTTCAACGTGGCCTGATTGGTCAGATCATAAGTGGCATAGGCGACAAATCCCAAAAGAGCACCGTTCAAAAGCGTGACTGCTCCACTACCAGCTAAAAGGCCCGGCCTGACCGCAAAAAAGACCAGTCCGAACACGAATATCACATAGAAAACAATCGCCGGGGCAAGGCGGAAACTCGGCGCGAGCATGTCACCCATCACAGGGCGATAAAACACATTCGCCATATTGGTGAGCCACACTGAGTCAATCGCCAGAAAAGCAATAGCCGTTACCACATAAGCAACAATATAGGACTTCATGAATGCTTCACTCTCTTATTTTATTCGCGACCAGCTGACATCGCGGCACAACAGGCCCGCCAGAACGCAGCCATTGGTGGTCATCTTGTCGCCATTGACCTTGACGTTGATCTTGTAGGTGAGATTACGCTGCGGATCGAAAGCCGTTCCCGAATATTGGCCGTCCGCAGTCTCGTTAATACTCATAACCAGCCGGTCGCCGGTTTTCTCTTTTGCAGTCCCCGGCTTGATCCATGTATTGGTGGCACAAATATCTTTGCCACAATCCGCGATTTTGACCCGCGCCTTACAATCACCGCGTGCCCAGTTACCGCCTATTGCTTCGGCCTGTGCCGACACAGGAAATAACATTGCCGTAATGCCGATCATAATTATCCATTTCATCGACGCCTCCTGCATCTTTAGTTTGGATTGTTAAGCATGCTCAATCGTGTAGAGGCCTACATTGATTGCCCCTTCTTCAAAACCACCTTCGCAATAGCAAAGGTAATATTCCCAGAGTTTACGGAACCGATCATCAAAGCCGAGCTGTTCGATTGCCGGCCAATTAGAGATAAAGCGCTGACGCCATTCGGCGAGGGTAAGCGCATATGAATGGCCGAAATGCTCAATTTCTTTTAAAGCCAGACCGGCTTTCGACAGATCGCGTTCAAGCACCTTATCCGATGGCAGAAAGCCACCCGGAAAAATGAACTTCTGTATAAAATCAGCCTTGCGGCGATAGTTTTCGTAGCGCGCATCTTCAATCGAAATGATCTGCAAAACCGCACGACCACCCGGCTTGAGACAGCGTTTCAGCGTCGCAAAATATTCCGGCCAATAAGCTTCGCCGACTGCCTCAAACATTTCAATGGAAACGATGCGGTCGAATTGTCCCTCGACATCGCGATAGTCCTGCAGACGCAGATCAACTGCCTCAACCTGTCCGGCATCAGAAACAACCTTATTTGCCCAGGCAAGCTGCGATGGCGATAAGGTAATTCCCGTCACATGTGCATCGCCCTCTGCCGCCAGAAATGCTGCCAGAGCACCCCAGCCACAACCGATCTCAAGGATTTTTTCGCCGCGTTCAAGCGCCAGTTTGTCGGCTATGAACTGCAACTTATACTCCTGCGCATTTTCAAGGCTATGCGTCTTCTCATTCCAGATTGCGCATGAATAAAGCATCGTCTGATCGAGCCACCGGCGATAGAAATCATTGCCGAGATCATAATGGGCTTCGATGTTTTTACGGCTGCCACGCCGTGTATTGGCATTGAGAAAATGGCCCATGCGATGAACAAGGCGCATGAAGCGTGATCCACGCAATGTGGATAGCAGAGTATCGCGATTACGTGCTGCGAAACGAATGACTGAGGTTAAATCGGGCGTTGTCCAGTCGCCTTCAATATAGGCTTGTGCAAAGCCAATATCACCGCCCATCACCATACGCCGCACAGAACGCCAGTTATTGAGAATGATTTTCGCGTCTGCCCCTGGCAAGCTGCCCTGAGCAACAAGCGACTTTCCCGAAGGCAGCACGATTACCAGCCGCCCATAGCGCACCTGATTAAGCAACCGGCGCAAAAGACGAGCCGAAGGTGTCCAGGTTGAACGGCCTAAAGAAACGGATGTGGGAAGAGAAGAAGTCTCATCAAGCTGGCTCATGCGGCCTCGTTCCTCTGCTGGGACGTCTGACGACGAATATGTGTGATTGGGTCTTGTGGCGATATTTGCACTTGCGAAGCTTGATACCCTTCCGCCAGAGTTTCAACGCTTCCCAATGGATACCGCCAACCACACGTAAGGTCAGAAACGGGATCGCAAAGAAAGCACGCAGCAAGGCGGCATCGCTGAGTTCTACCCGGCGAGCCAGATGGCGCGCCGTCAGAAGCAAACCTTCATCATCAAAGCTGTTGATAAGAATTGTTAACGTGTCAGACGGAGGCGACACTTCAAACTCGTAGCGCAGCTTCATATCCATGAATGGCGACACGTAAAAGGCCTTGTCACAGCTTTGTACGATACGACCATTCTGGGTGGCCTCGACTGGGATCATATATCCGTGGCGCTGATGAAACGCATTGTCGACTTCCCAAAGGATAGCGACGAGTTCCTCTCTGCGATTATAGCAAAAGAACTCCGTCAGCGAATTAAAGGCCCAGCCAAGAATGCGCGGCATCGTCAGAAGTCTGATTGCACCACCATCCGGTTCAATTCCAGCGCCGCGCATGGCGTCTTCCACCTGCGCACGGAGAGGCGTAGCAGAGCCATTGCCTCTGTCTTTCTCAAAAAATGAAAACAGATTGAAGCTGTTGACCGAAAACGCTTTCAATTTCTTATCAAGGGCTTGCAACTCATCCAGATCAAGCAGCAGCGAATAAATCTTATAGGCAAGCTTATGCACTTTTGGCCGTGAACGCGCATGCGTTACATGCCCCGGGAAAAGTGCTGACTGGAAGGCTTTCGTCATGCCAGCATCCTTTCTCTAATGGCTATCGGCTGACGAACGATGCGCGCACTCTCCTGCTCCACCTGCCACGGACGGCGCAAGCCACCAAGATCTTCGGCAACGGCCAGACCTGCCTGCAAACCATCCTCGTGAAAACCGGAACCAAAATGCGCACCGCAGAACCATGTGCGACGCTGCCCCTGCAACGACCAGATTTCCTTTTGCGCGCGATCAGTTGCCATGTCGAAAATCGGATGCTCGTAGATTTCGCGACGTATCACCAGTTCCTCACGCGGAGCGCGACATGGATTAAGCGTAACGAAAGTATCGGGCGCATGGCCCAGCGCCTGCAAACGGTTCATCCAATAGGTGATCGACGGCTGGGAGGGCCCTGTTTTTGCGTTCGTCAGATAGTTCCAGCTTGACCATGCAGCACGGCGTTTTGGCATGAGCGAAGCATCGTTATGCAGTACCGCCTCGTTGCACGAACATTGAAACGCACCGAGAATACGACTTTCATCGGCACTTGGATCTGCGAGCATGCGCAAGGCCTGATCAGCATGGGTGGCAATCACCACGTCATAAAAGGTGTAAGAGACACCTTTTGCATCGATCAGTTCGACGGCATTTTCGGAACGCCTAACCGACGTGATCGGTGTCGAAAGCCTGATCCTGTCTGCATAGGGTTTTGTAATACGTTTCACATATTCACGGCTGCCACCAGCAACAGTCCGCCAGATCGGCCTGTCACGCAAAGCAAGCAGGCCGTGATTGCAGCAAAACCGGACAAAGCTTGCAGCCGGATAACGCCCGATTTCCATCGCGGGCGTAGACCAGATCGCCGCGGCCATCGGATAAAGATGATCTTCCCGAAAAGCCCGGCCATAACAATTTTTCACCAGATAATCATCAAGCGAGATGCCGTCCATCATCGATAAGTCTTTGGGCGCATTGCGATAAAATCGCAAAAGGTCGCGGATCATTGACCAGAAGCGTGGGCTGACAAGATTGGACTTTTGAGCAAATAATCCAAGTCCGGTTCCGCCGGAATATTCATAGGCACCATTTCCGACCGAAACCGCAAAGGACATATTCGACGCGACTGTGGGAACTTCCAATGCACGAAACAGGGCCGTCAGGTTGGGATAGGTCACTTCATTATAGACAATAAAGCCGGTGTCCACGGCAACAGGTCCGACAGCCCCGAAATACCGCTACCAATGATTGCGACTTTCAGACGTCTGGTGCTGCCCGGATTACTCGTGATGTCCATAAGTCTCTCTCCCAGCGGCATCTTTGCTGCATTTGACTGTCTTACGTTTTGCGAAAGCAATTGGTTCAATGAAGCAGCGAAGTTTTTTCATTTTTTTGAGCCTGTTAGGAAACCAAAAAGCAAAACCAAACGTATTGTATCAGGTAAAACAAACTCACGACCAAAGGTCCGCCATGCAAGCCGGTCTGCTTTTGATTGTTGCTATCAGTCTCTCTGCGATCATGACGTTTGCATGGGCACTGGAGCGGAAGACCGGGAAAAGCGGCTGGATCGATGCGATCTGGTCAATTTCCGTTGGCATAGGTTCGGTTATTGCCGTTGTTCTGGCCGACACACCATGGCAGCGGCGTTCTATAATTCTGATCCTGATCCTTGCATGGTCGCTACGTCTCGGGGTGCTTATCGCCAACCGAAGTCTGTCGCATGGCGAAGACCCGCGTTATGCTAAGCTCATGAGAGAATGGGGAGCCGACGCTTCAAAGCGTCTGTTTTGGTTTCTGCAAATTCAGGCTTTGGCCGCATTTATTCTTGTCTCGTCAGTGTATCTTGCAGCCGTCAGCCGTCCTTTTTTCCCGCACTTCTTTGACCTTATTGCAGCTGCGATCATTGTGATCGCCATTGCTGGCGAAGGATTGTCAGACGCCCAACTGGCAAAATTTCGTAAAACCCCAGCCGCCAGAACCGAAATTTGCGAGACAGGCCTGTGGGCTTATTCGCGTCATCCCAATTATTTCTTTGAGTGGTTGTTCTGGTGCTCATGGCCGTTGATGGCAATCACCGCTTCACCATGGAGCTGGCTATCGCTTCTCGCCCCCATCCAGATGTACTGGCTGCTGGTTCATGTTTCGGGCATCCCACCACTTGAAGACCATATGCTGAAATCGCGCGGTGAAAAATTCCGCGCCTTGCAACGCCGCGTCAATGCGTTTTTTCCCGGCCCCAGGAAATTAGGAGTCTGAACATGAATATGCTGACCTATGCAATTAATGCGGCAGAGCGCGTTCCTCTGAGCGACACAATCACACTTGCGGGCATCGAGTATCTTTGCGGTCGCACCAAACGCCGACTAGCCGGAACACCTGAGCAAATTGAGCTCGATTTCCTCAAAACCATGAATGACTTTCCCGTTGCCACGAATACCGATGACGCCAACCGCCAGCATTACGAGTTGCCACCGCATTTCTTTGAACTCGCGCTGGGACCACAGCGCAAATATTCCTGCTGCTATTATCCCGACAATAACACCACGCTTGCACAAGCTGAAACATACGCATTGAGCGAAACCGTGCGTCACGCCGACCTTCGCGATGGTATGCATATTCTTGAACTTGGTTGCGGCTGGGGTTCGCTATCGCTTTATCTGGCCGGAAACTTTCCCGCCTCCCACATTGTTTCCGTTTCGAACTCCGCTCCGCAACGTGCTTACATCGAAGCACAGGCTGCGATGCGCGGCCTTAAAAACATCACTGTCATCACCGCCGATATGAACGACTTTTCAGTCGATCAGCGCTTCGACCGCGTTGTTTCCGTTGAAATGTTTGAACACATGTCAAACTGGAAATCGCTGTTTGAGCGAGTACGCGGATGGCTCAATCCTGATGGCAAGTTGTTCATCCATGTTTTCACCCATCGCGATCGCTCCTATCGCTTCAACCATGAAAACCCTGCCGACTGGATTGCGCATCACTTCTTCACTGGCGGTATCATGCCAGCCTTTGATCTGCCGCATCGCTTTGACGATATTTTCACCGTGGAACAGGATTGGCGATGGTCAGGCAGGCATTATAAAAAAACTGCGTTGGATTGGCTGAGCAATTTCGATAAATCGATTGATAAGATCAGACCTATTCTGCAACAGGTCTATGCGCAGGATGCCGGTCTTTGGGAGCGCCGTTGGCGACTGTTCTTCCTCGCAACTGCTGGATTGTTTGGTCACGAAAATGGCAATGTCTGGGGTGTTGGACACTACCTGTTACGGCCCGTTCGCTAAGGTAAGGCCAATAGGTCGAAAGTGGGTATAATAACTTAGACTGGTTTTACGACAGGACGCCAAGACATCCTCGAAGCTCGATTGGGTGATGAGCGCCTAATGGTATCTCGATCAGCAATTTCGGTTTGATAAACTAGTTCAGAAGCACGGGTCGCATCCAAGACAACATCAAGTGTTAGCCGTTCGGTGCACACTATCGCTGACCGGGTTGGCTATAGAGTATTAACTATGCGAAGTTGGTGCGCTCGATGTCCCGCAAGGCGTGTTTGCCAGAACGCTGCATGCGAAGGCTTCTCCGGCAGACTGGAAACGGAGCTCTGTTACTCTCGCGACTGGAAAAACACCACACTCAAACAAATTATCAAAGAAGTGGATTAAGAGGTCACTTAGCACTCAAAGAACAATCAAATATCCAAAAAGTCTTGGATTTGTGACGTAAAACCAATCCAAGTTATTATCCGGCCCCTCAGTGGATCAAGTTCAGCTGGAATTTAACAGCTAAAGCGCTCGTTGAGACGCGCAAGAGCGTCATTGGCGCGCTTACGGCGAAAACAAAACCTTGATGTAACCGGCGGAGATTTGTTGGCCCGTTTTTAATTTTGAGTGCCAGTTAAAAACATGCTCGCTTCTAAAAATTCTGACGACGATTTGTCCCCCTTCAAGTTTGATTATTGGCCCAACAACGGCCGTGGTGGATGACTTTCCCAAAGTGGCTTAAAGACCGTTATTCCGTCAAATGCCAACTGAAAAACCTTACCGCTTGCGATTTTTATGCTTATACAGATGGCTATCGCATTAAGAGCATGTTCAATAGGCTAAAGTAATTTCGTCGTATTACCACTCGTAACGATACAAAAAAGATCATTGCAATCCCTCGTCGCTATAGCAACTGTCAAATTATGGCGGCCATACTTTGGCAACATGACCTAAGTTACCTTGAAAAGGTTACCCCCTAATTGCCGTTCAATTTCGCTGATAGCTACTTGTGCACGTACAGAATTGCCCGCCTCATCCAATGGCGGTGAAAATGCAGCGATTGCCATTTTTCCGGGGATGACAGCGACAAGTCCGCCGCCGACACCACTCTTTGCAGGCAAGCCAACTGAATATGCCCAATCGCCCGAGGAGGTGTATAAACCTTCCATCATCATCTCGGCGAGCAATGGTGCAACATGCTCCTTTTTAATAATACGCTTTTGGGTGATGGGATTTATACCACCGGCTGCAAGTGTTGCGCCCATGGTGGCGAGATCGACGCAATCGACGAGTGTAGAGCATTGTCTTGTATAGACATCGACTGCCCGCATTGGGTCGCTATAGCAGGTTCCTGCACTGTATAGCAGCCAGCCAATCGCCCGATTGTGAAAATTTGTATCCTGTTCGGATTTATTGACCTCGTCACTGAGCTGAATTTCTCGTCCGGCAAACTGGCTTTGCATATCGAGAATATTCGACCAGCATTGCTCTGCATCATCGCCTGGAACAAGACTTGCAGCAGCTATCGCCCCTGCGTTTACAAGTGGCGAAAGCGGCTTTCCCTCATGTAATTCCAGTGCTTGTACAGAATTAAACGGCATACCCGTAGGGCTATCGCCTAGCTTTTCCTTGACCGCCTTTGGACCGATTTTTTCCATGACAAGAGCAAGTGTAAAAACTTTGGAAATGGATTCGAGTGCGAATTTATAATCAGTATCACCCTGTTTGAAGACTTGGCCATCTGCAGTCACGATAGCGACACCAATTAGTTCACTGGGAACTTTGGCCAGAAAAGGAATATAATCAGCGTTGTTTCCACCAGATGTCTGCTTGGCAATTTTGTAAGCAGCAATAACGTTATCTTGAAGATTTAATGACAAATTATATCCCCCCCCAATTACATGCTCAGATTTAGGACTTAAACTATGCATAATGAATTAGTGGTGACAATAGCAAATATAATGATTAGCTATTCAATTAACTAATCTGATATTTTTTACTTAACTTAGGTTGACATAACGAGCGTACATGAGCGACGAATTAAAATGTAATACATATGGGTAACCATTGAATGGAGGGCTATGTATGACTAAAAAATCTATTTCTGCAAAATACAACGGCTTGGACGATGTATATGCATCATTAGAATTATCCGCTTCTTTGCCTAAGACAAAATTTCCAAAAGAAGAGCGCGATCCACGCAATGTGTTTGCTGCTGTGCGTGACGAGTTGATGCTGGACGGTAATTCGCGTCAGAATCTCGCAACGTTCTGTCAGACATGGGTCGATGAGGAAATTCGCGAGCTGATGGATTTGTCGATCGATAAAAATATGATCGACAAAGACGAATATCCGCAGACAGCAGAGATTGAAGCGCGTTGCGTGCATATGATCGCCGATCTGTGGAATTCACCGGATGCTGAGAATACGCTCGGTTGTTCCACAACCGGTTCATCAGAAGCGGCAATGCTGGGCGGACTGGCGCTCAAGTGGCAATGGCGTAAGAAGCGCGCCGCGGCGGGCCTATCGACGGATAAGCCAAACCTGATTTGTGGCCCTGTACAGATTTGCTGGCATAAATTTGCCCGCTATTTCGATGTCGAGTTGCGAGAAATTCCGCTTGAGGGCGACCGCCTGATCATGAGCCCGGAAGAAGTGCTCAAGCGTGTCGATGAAAACACGATCGGCGTGGTACCCACTATGGGGGTGACCTTCACCTGCCAATACGAGCCGGTCAAGGCTGTTCATGACGCTTTGGATAAGCTCCAGAAAGAAACTGGACTGGACATTCCTATCCATGTGGATGGTGCCAGTGGCGGTTTCTTGGCACCTTTCTGTGCGCCTGATATCGAATGGGATTTCCGTCTGCCGCGTGTAAAATCGATCAACACATCTGGCCATAAATTTGGTCTGGCACCTTTGGGTGCCGGCTGGGTTGTGTGGCGCGAAGCGTCTGATCTGCCGGAGGAGCTTATATTCAACGTGAACTATCTGGGCGGAAATATGCCGACTTTCGCGTTGAATTTCTCGCGTCCTGGGGGGCAGATCATAGCGCAATATTATAATTTCCTGCGTCTCGGGCATGAAGGCTATGCGAAGATTCACAATGCCTGTTATGAAACGGCGCAATATCTGTCAGACGAGATCGCAAAGCTCGGACCATTTGAGGTGATCTTTGATGGTGACAGTCAGAAAGGCATTCCTGCGCTGGCATGGAAGCTGAAAGAGGGCCAGACAATCGGTGGCTACACACTCTATGATGTGGCCGATCGTTTGCGCAGCCGTGGTTGGCAGGTACCTGCCTATTCAATGCCAGCAGATCGCGAGGACCTTGTGGTACAACGCATTCTGGTGCGGCACGGCGTCAGCCGTGATTTGGGTAGCCTTCTGATCGACGATCTTAAGCGCAGTCTTGATTACTTCGAAAAACATCCAGTCAGCAAACCACTAACCGAAGACGAGGCTGGTGGATTCAGCCACACTTAACTTTCTCTACATTCATTTGATTATTCGCAACTTACCCACGAGATTGGTGCTCAATCGATCTCGTGATCATCTCTTTACAGAGGGGACTTACTATGGCGAATACCAAAGCCGCTATTCCGGCTAAACAGCTATCGATGATTGGCTTTTTTGCCATTACCGCTTCCATGGTGATGGCGGTTTATGAATATCCAACCTTTGCAACATCAGGTTTTAGTCTGGTTTTCTTCCTACTGCTTGGTGGAATTTTATGGTTTATTCCGGTCGGTCTTTGTGCTGCTGAAATGGCAACGGTTGAAGGCTGGGAAGAGGGTGGTGTATTCGCCTGGGTTTCAAACACGCTTGGCGAGCGATGGGGCTTTGCAGCAATCTCATTTTGTTATCTTGAAATTGCCATCGGGTTTCTTCCGATGCTTTACTTCGTGCTTGGTGCCCTCTCCTATATCCTAAGTTGGCCAGCTTTGAATGCCGATCCAATCACCAAAACTATCGCCGCTTTGGTTATTCTTTGGGCGCTAGCTTTTACCCAGTTGGGTGGCACAAAATATACCGCGATTATCGCCAAAGTGGGCTTCTTCGCTGGTATTTTGTTGCCAGCGTTAATCCTAGCTGCCCTGGCTATCGCTTATCTGTCGAGCGGTGCGCCTTTACAGATAGAAATGTCAGCGCAGACATTCTTCCCTGACTTCACACAGATCGGCACACTTGTTGTCTTTGTTGCCTTCATTCTCAGCTATATGGGTGTTGAAGCGTCTGCGACACACGTTAATGAAATGGAGAATCCGGGACGTGATTATCCGATAGCGATGATACTGCTTATGATCGCAGCGATCGTGCTAAGCTCAATTGGCGGTCTCTCGGTTGCTGCAACCATTCCGTCTAACGAGATCAACCTGTCTTCGGGCGTGGTACAGACTTTCAGCGCACTGGTAGCACATTTTGGCCCCGGTTTCGAATGGACTGTTCGCATCATTGCAGCACTGCTTCTGCTTGGTGTTCTCGCCGAGATTGCAGCATGGATTGTAGGACCGTCGCGGGGTATGTTGGTTACAGCTCAGAAGGGAATTCTTCCAACAACGTTTGCAAAGGTTAACAAGAATGGCGTGCCGGTCGCACTCGTTGTAGCACAGCTAATTTTGACATCGATTGCGATTATTGTTCTGACAAATACCGGTGGTGGCAGTAATATGTCGTTTCTGATTGCTCTCGCTCTTACGGTGGTAATCTATCTATGTACATACTTCTTGCTATTCCTTGGCTATATCCATCTCGTTCGGAAGCAGCCGGAACTGAAGCGTACATTCCGCGTACCTGGTAGTAACGGCTTCAAGATAGGTGTTGCAGTCGTCGGCTTCCTTGTTTCGATCATGGCATTCTTCGTTTCGTTTTACCCACCGACATCCATCGGAGGGGAAACGGCTGATGAGACCTATGTGACGCTACTCGTTGTTTGCTTCCTTGTTGTTCTGGCGATCCCGTTCATCGTCTACGCTCTGCACGATAAGCGCGGCAAGAAGACCAACGTCACTTTGGTGCCAATCAAGCTTCACAATGCACCGGAAGGGCATTTTTTCATGCATCCGCGTGCCCGCTCGCCGCATCATGTCATTGTTGATGATACGACATTGCAACGCACGAAGTCTGGCCTCTAGAAAGGCCCTCAACAAAGATCAGGGCGTTTTTCATCTTGCCTATACGAAAACGCCCTTTCTACTTTCCCCCTTGTTCTCGTCTCAGAAAGCAAATTGTAATGATCATTTCTACGAAGAAGCCGAGTAATACCCCTTCCATTCTAGGTAGATCTTTGGCTACTCCGGCAATGCGGTCCGATCAGTGGCTAACTATCCTTTCGGAAGGACGATTTTGGGTTAACGGCGATGATAGCCGGACCGAAACAATCCGTCAGGTTCTTGACGGGCTTTAAACCATCGAGCGTTTCTTTGCTTACCCAGGCAGCTCAGTCCTGAGCAAACTGCATGCACGTTTGAACGATGGCGATGCACGAGGGTTCCTACGCGCGGCGCAGAACATCTCTACAAGCATTATTTCGCAGAAATACATGGCCGACATTTCGGCGTGGGAAAATTGGGACGCTGATGATAGCCAGCCAGCTGACCGGCTGCCGCAGGCGATCAATCACATCGAAAGAAAGCCTTATTTTGAAGTGCTTTCCGTTGTTCCGCACATGACATCGCGCTGGCAGCATATTGCGCGCGAAGCGCGCTCCATTCGTCGCCCTGAAGATGAGTTCATCTATGAGACAGTTGTCGCTGGAAATGCAGAAGATGCCCTGACAGCTATTCTGGTGAATCCTTCAATCGCGTCGGTTGTTCTCTATGAGGGCTTTTCGGCTAAGGCTGCCGAGATTAACCCGCTGATTACCGCGATTTCCGAAGTCATTGATCTGGCTGAAATCAAAGATGATAGCCGTCTGGCCCTTCGGACGGCACAAGCTATCAAGAAGATTCGCCCTGAGCTCGACGTTTATCTCCTCAGTGACCGCGAGATCGAACATCTGGCAGGCGATCCGGATAATCAGATATTCAGCCGATTATTCTATCAGGTCGAAGAACCGCTTGAACTGCATCTTTCGATCCTCGAAGGCGTACACAAACGTTATCACACGCCATTCTTCGATAATCTTAAACATTATGCAGCAAGACCAATTGCAACTTTTCACGCACTGCCTATCGCGCGCGGCAAAGCTGTATTCAAGTCGAACTGGATACGGGATGTGGGCGAGTTTTACGGCCCAAACTTGTTTCTTGCAGAAAGCTCGGCCACGACGGGCGGTCTTGACAGCCTGCTTGAGCCGACAGGCAACATCAAGGAAGCACAGGAATTAGCCGCCCGTGCTTTCGGAGCAGAGCATGTCTTCTTCGTCACTAATGGCACATCGACAAGCAACAAGATGGTGCTTCAGGCGCTGCTCGCGCCGGGCGATATCGTTATCATCGACCGAAACTGCCATAAGTCGCATCATTATGGCCTGCGTGCTCGCCGGTGCTGAACCCTATTATGTCGAAGCATTTCCGCTGACCGAATATTCGATGTATGGCGCCGTCTCCATAAACACCATCAAGTCGGCTCTTCTCACACTTCGCGCTGCGGATCAGCTCGACCGCGTGAAGATGATCGACCTCACCAACTGCACCTTTGACGGCCATGTTTACAACACGCGGCGCGTTATGGAAGAATGTCTGGCTATCAAGCCCGATCTTGTTTTCCTGTGGGATGAAGCATGGTTTGGTTTTGCTCACTGGTCGCCATTCCTGCGTCAAAGAACAGCCATGGGGGCAGCGCGGACACTGGAAGATTACCTCTCCACACCAGATGCCAAAAAGGCATGGCAGGAACAGCAGAAAGCGCTTGGCGAAAACCCATCCGATGACGTGCTGCTTGCAACACGTCTGATCCCAGATCCGGATGTGGTCAGACTGCGGGTGTATCAGACCAATTCCATTCACAAATCCATGTCGGCGCTGCGTCAGGGATCGGTGGTACTGGTTCGCGATATCGAATTCAGTAAAGTGGAAGCACAGTTCCACGAAGCCGTGTTCACCCACGCCTCGACAAGCCCAAACCTGCAAATCATCGCAAGTCTTGATGTGGCACGCCGCCAGATGGAACTTGAAGGTTATGGCCTTGTGTCAAATGCGCTTCAGATCGCGCTGGAGATTCGCAAACAGATCAACAGCCATCCGATTATTTCTAAATATTTCCGCGTCCTCAACAATGCAGAAATGGTTCCGGCTGAATATCGTGAATCGAGCCTCACGGACTTCAACGATAGCTCGCTGACGTGGACTGATGCGGTCAAAGCGGTTCGTGACGATGAGTTTCTGCTTGATCCGAGCCGTATGACGCTGACCTGTGGTCAGGCTGGCTTTGATGGCACCAGCTTCAAAAACATTCTGGCTGACCGCTTCAATATTCAGGTCAACAAAACATCGCGCAACAGCATTCTGCTACAGTCCAATATCAACAATTCACGCAGCGACGTGGCTCTGCTGGTTCGTGTGCTGCTCGAAATTTCGCAGGAAATCGAAGAAAGCCTGAAGGAAGGCGGAGAGGCACGCATTCAAAGCTTTGCGGAAAAGGTGCGGACGCTCGTTGAGGATGTGCCGAACCTGCCGAACTTCAGCCGTTTCGACGACTGTTATCGGGGCGATCCGAAAGCTGCGACATTGAACGGTGATATTCGCGGCGCGTTCTACGATGCCTATAAGAGCGAACAGTGTGAATTTGTTCCTTTGAATGGTGCAGCCGTGGATGAACGGCTTGAGAAAGGTCCGACACTGGTTTCGGCTAACTTTGTCATTCCATACCCACCGGGCTTCCCGATCATGGTTCCTGGTCAGGTCATCACGCGTGAAATCATCGAGTTCATGCGCAAACTCGATGTGAAGGAAATTCACGGCTATGACAAAGCGGCCGGTCTGAAGGTCCTCAAGCGCGACGCATAAGCTAATACTTTCTCGGAAGCATCTGCCCTCATCAAAGGGCAGATGCTTTTGTTCACGCAATATCGGAAAGAAACAAAATGCACTTGTTTGAATGGATAAGTGATGTCCTGCGGTCTGCACCGGAGCTGGCGATCTTTCTCGCACTGGCAATCGGGTTCTGGGTCGGTGCTCTGAAATTTGGTAAAATCAGCCTTGGTTCTGTCACCGGAACCTTGCTTGTCGGCGTTTTGATCGGGCAGCTGGGCATTGAAATATCGCCACAGATCAAATCGATCTTCTTCATCATGTTCCTTTTTGCGGTTGGTTTCGGCGTTGGGCCACAATTCGTGCGCGGCATTGCAAGCGATGGGCTGCCACAAGCACTTTTTGCAGTGGTAATTTCCTGTCTTTGTCTGGGTTCGGTCTATATTGCGGCCGTCATTGCAGGCTATGGTCCCGGCTCATCCATTGGCCTTCTCGCAGGCTCGCAGACCATTTCCGCTTCTATTGGCATGGCGACAGATGCACTCAACAGAAGTGGTCTCAGCCCAACTGAAGTCACACAGCAACTCAATGCCATCCCTGTTGCCTATGCCGTCACCTACCTGTTCGGCACCATAGGAACAGGTCTTATCATTGCCTTTCTCGGACCAAAGCTGCTTCGGATCAACCTCGAAGAAGAATGCCAGCGTTATGAACGTGAAATGTCTGCCGGTGCGCCTGAAGGTGGCATTGAAACGGCATGGCATCAATATATTGTCCGTTCCTTCCGCCTCACGGTTCCGGGGATCATTGCCGGAAAAACCGTTGGTCAGGCCGAGCAGATGGCGGGTGCCCGTATCTTTCTGGAGCGGTTGCGCCGCGACGGCAAGGTGATCTCCTTTGATGATGATACCTTGCTTGAAGTCGGCGATATCGTTGCGGTTTCAGGTCCGCATGATGCGATAGTGGAATGGTCAAACCGGGCACAGGAAGTCGCGGACCGCGAATTGCTGGACATTCCGATTGAAACCATGGATGTGGTCGTGACAAATAAACGGCTGCATGGTCGCACACTGATTAAACTGTCGCATGAGTCTTTTGCGCGCGGCGTTTATATCAATCGAATCAGACGCGGTTCGATGAATGTTGACGTGCCCGTTCAAGCCCAGAGCAAAGTCTATCGAGGTGATATTGTCAACCTGACAGGTAGCCAGAAACACATCGAAGCGCTTATTGCCGAGATTGGCTATGCAGACAGACCAACCAGCACGACCGATATGGTTCTGGTCGGCTCCGGTATTGTCCTTGGTGGTTTACTGGGATCGATTGTAGTGCCAGTGGGCGGCGTTCCAATCACATTGTCAACCTCCGGCGGCGCCCTAATCGCAGGTCTGATCTTCGGCTGGTTGCGCAGTTTCACTCCCAAGATGGGCAATGTTCCGACCGCAACAGTGTGGTTCATGAACACTGTGGGCCTTAATATCTTTATCGCTGTTGTCGGTATATCAGCAGGCCCGACATTTATCTCGGGTCTTAAAGAAGTGGGCTTTGAAATGTTTCTGTGGGGCCTGTTTGCGACATCGGTGCCGATGCTGCTTGCGCCGTTAATAGGTAAATATATTTTCCGCTTTGATCCGGCGATCAATCTCGGCTGTTGTGGTGGTGCGCGTACAAGTACTGCTTCTGCGGCCATGGTTTCGGAAGCCGCAAAAAGCAATGTGCCAATGCTTGGCTACACAGTGCCTTATGCGATCAGCAATACTCTATTGACGCTGTGGGGACTGGTAGTTGTGTTGCTAACGCTTTGAGACGAGCAACGTTAATGAGTGATATGTGAAATCTCAGTTGGGCGCACTTGGGATGGTTTGTTGCTATTTTGGTACCCACCACTAAGTGCGCATCACTTACAATATGATTGATCAATGCCATCAATCGTTTCGCGCAGATAATTGCAAATATTGAAGCAATACGTGACCCTTAGACAATAGACTTGAAACGAAACATACAGGATGACATTAGCGATTCAGCTTTTCACTCTTTTTGGCCACTGAGAGCGTTTGCGGCAGGTGCTTTCCAAAAACACTGACCTGACGCAGTTAAGCAAGGCGCGGTTATATGCGGTAAGCGGGGCAGATTTGGTGGGATGTTTCTGATTTAGAGTTTGATTCAAGAACATAAGGATTGGCATCAAACTAGATATGCAGCGATGTCCTCGTCTCCAATTAACCAGTCATAAATACTGGCAATACATGGATATTAGCGAGATCTAAATCGTGTGCTTGAAGTTGCTTTCCAATAGATGTCACGCCATTTAATCCTTGTGATACAATATGACGCTGCTCAATATTGAACAGCATCATAATTCCAATCACCAATCAGAATGCACGCTGGAAACGTAGTTTCAAACCAAACGCATCCTGTCCATCAAGTGCGATACGCTTATTGTTCCACTGAACATAGGTAATTTCAGGTGTGATGTTGAAGCCAGGCACCAATGAATAGCTGACATTGCCAGTTGCCATCAGGGTTTCACTGGCATCATAGCCAACTTGCAGATTGAGTTTGGCTTTTTTAGTTGCCTGATAGGCAAGACCGGCCCACAAAGCCCAATCGCCACCCCATGTACCGTAGAAGCTATCTACCATACGATAGACTTCGCCATTGGCATTCGCCTCGTAAAGGTCGTCATTGGACTTATAAGCGAACTGCGACCAGACTGAGAACTTATCGCTCACCTTGAGATCAACCTTGACCTTCCCCGCCCATTTTTCATTGCGCGCGTCATAGGCCGCAACACCTGCAATGCTGCCCCATGACTGAGCATATTTCAGACCACCCACCACATGCGGCATATAGTCGTCGATGGTAACATCCACGTCCGCATCTGTATTTCCGCCCTGTTCAAGCGACAAGGTAGCCGAGAAGCCCTCCTTGTTTTTGTAGGTATAGCTGATGAGGTTCGTACGATAACCGCCAGCCAGAATGACGTCATCATTGAGCACATTGCCCAGATAATCGGTGAAAGTTACGAAAGCCGACTGGTCGAGACCAACGCGCAGACCGCCCAACTCAATAAAGCCGAGACGCAGGGAGCCAGACGATGAAGAGTCTGCACCATTATACCACTGATAACGTGTTTCAGTGACTGTCTTGAGTGTACCGAGTTCGGTTTCGGTTCCGGTAAATGAGCGGAAGGTGAAGCGGGTCAGCTGCGCATAAGTATCCATATCCCGGGTACTCGTTACGCGCGCATAAGCATTATCGCCACCGCTGACATCATAACGCACATAACCAGCAAAACGCAGGCAGGTTTCGGTTCCGGGAATATAGAAATAGCCCTTGCCATAGGCATCGCAAACGCGAACATATTCAACAGCTTCAGGCTCGGGTGCAACAATGGTATCGGCAGCCGATGCAACTTGCAACATTGCCAGAACAGCGACCGATGCAGCTAGAATTTTCTTCATTTGAGTAGGTGTCCCCTTTGATTTTAGGCAATAGGAGTTTTTCGGCGGAAAGAGACTTTCCGTCGTGCTGAGAACAGACTGCCGGAACTCGCTGAAACCGGCGGCCTGCTATGACTGTGAATGCTGTATTACGTGCCTGATATCGACAAAGCGCCCCGCCCCGTCATCAACTCAAATCCCCCATCTGGATTTTATTGCAAAATTCCTTAAATCTGGAACAGGTCAAGGTGAAATGATGCAGCAATTACAAGGTTTTATAGAGAGCTGCACACGCCCAAACAGGCACATGGCACTCTATAGCTTGCAGTGACGCGCCATCATTTCGGCAACGTCTTCCCGACCCTCTTCGCGCAGTTTTTTGATCGCAGCACTCATATCTGCCGACCGTTCGTCCTGCCCGAGCTTGAACTTGATTTCCATCTTCTCAATCGGCATTTCGTAGCCGACGATATTGGGCAGGCGCCGCTCCAGACCACCGGGGCCGAGTTCCTTCATCTGCCAAGGCTTGTCACGACCCTTTTCCATATGCTTGACGAGCTCGTGGAGATGTTTGGCGGTCGCTGCTTCCGACAGAATTTTGGGCGTGCCATGGATATGTGCAACCATAAAGCTCCAAGTCGGTGCGCTGTCCCTTTCCGGATAACCCGGATACCATGACGATGATACATAATGACCAGCATCCATCAGGATTGCGATTGATGGCAGGCCGCGTTTCAGAAACTCAACATGATCGTTGGATGCAGCAACATGCGAGACCAGCATGCCGTTTTCGCCGCGTGTCGGATCCATCATGAAGACGGGGTGCGATATAGCAACGCCTCCCTCATGGCTGGTGATCAAAGTACCAAGCACCGTTCTATCAACGAGATCGAAAACCTCGGTCGTATCGGACGGCTGGAAATAGGGCTTTGTATAGAGCATCGCTTGTCTCTTGATTTCAGGCGTGAATAGCGGGCAGTCGATCAGACCATGGACACATGGCTTCCAACTGACCTGCAAGTTCGAATAGCAGATTTTCGGCCCCATAAGGAGCAATGAACTGGCTGCCGATTGGCAAACCATCAGACGTTTCGTGAAGTGGGACACTCATCGCAGGCAAGCCAGCAGCGTTGACCGGATGGGTGAAGGTTGTCAGCTCCAGAAACTGCCGGGCAAACCCTTTCCAGTCGGGTGAGCGCACGTCGAGCATCCCAAGCGGAAATGATCCAACCGGCATGACCGGGCTTAACACCACATCGCATTCTTCAAACAGACGACCAAAACTGCGCGCCGTACTGTTTGCGGTCAAACGCGCTTGAATAACCTCTGTCGCAGCCAAGCCATCGCCGTAAGCGGCCAATCCCAGATTTGAAGGCTCAAAATAGAGGTCATTGGCAAGCTTTGCCATTGTCGCGGCAACATCGGCCACTTCAATTGCGGTGTAAACGGCGATCAGTTTTTGTACGGCACCCGCAAGCTCAACGCCGTCAAAATCAGGCTTCACCCGAACAACGTTATGTCCGAGCCGTTCGCATAACGCAATCGTCGCCTCAAGTGCTGCGATTGTCTCCTCGTCCAGATCGTGACGAAGATCAGACTCCTGCCAGACACCGATACGAAGTTTCCGCGGCGCCATTCTGACACTGTTTACGAACAAGTCCGTCTTGGCCGGGGCTGCGTAAAGCGAACCCGGTTCAAGCGCATCTGTCAGATCAAGCATCATTGCGGAATCGCGAACCGAGCGCGTCAATACATGATGACTGACCATTCCGCCCCAGTTTTCTGTCGAAACCGGACCGCATGGGACACGCCCACGCGACGGACGCAGCCCGAAAAGCCCGCCACAAGATGCGGGGATACGGATCGAGCCTGCTCCGTCATTGCCATAGGCCACAGGCACCATGTGCGCGGCAACGGCAGCTGCCGCACCGCCGGAAGAACCGCCAATGCTGCGGGTCACATCCCAGGGATTGAGTGCCGGACCATGCAGCGAGGATTCCGTTGCGATATTGCAGGAAAACTCCGGCAAATTGGTTTTACCCACCACCACCAGACCAGCTGACTTGTAGCGTTTGACGAGTTCATGATCGCGCTGCGAGATATTTCCCTCTGCCGCACGACATCCAAAAGACATTGCTGCACCGGCATAGGAAGGGCAATCATCCTTCAACAAAACCGGAACACCGCTGAGCGGGCCCTCTGGCAGCGATTTAAGCTGTTCTTCCGCTTGATCGCGCATCTCGTGGATCACAGCATTCAGCTTAGGATTGCATCGATCAATCGCTGCAAATGCCTCATGAACAGCCTCATGCGGCGACAGAATTTTTGCGTGAATGGCCTCTCCCAGACCGACGGCGTCGGTCCGGGTGTAGTCAAAGGATGTAGACGTCATGGGGTTATCCCAATGCTAAGCTCGCGAAGCGGAGCGTTTTACTGTTCCTTGCTGATCGTCCAGAAGCGAAGCGTATCACCAGCCCAGCCCTTGAAATCGTTTACTTTTGGACCGGCAGCTGTGATCGATGGCAAGTTTACGAGACCAAGAATCGGAACCTGCTCACCCATCAGCGTGTTAAGTTCGTTGAAGAGCTTCTTGCGTTCTTCGACGTCGCTTTTCGCAGAAACTTGGCTGAGAAGGTTTTCCGCCTTGGCGTCGTCCCACTGGCGCGCGGCATCAGCCTTCTTGTCACCGATCATCGACTGAAAAGACAACAGCGGATCAAGGCGGGCTGAATAAGCGAAAACAGCAAGTTCATAAGCGCCACGACGATACTGATCGAGCTGGGTCGCCCAGTCGCGCACTTCGAGCTGCGCATTGATGCCGGAGGCTGCAAGGAATGCCTGAACAATCGTGGCAACCTGCACGCGGTTCTGGCGGTTGGCGACCAGAAGGCTGATCGGTTCGCCCTTATATCCTGCCTTGGTCAGCAACTCCTGCGCTTTGGCTGGATCGTATGCAGGCCAGGCAGACGCCTGATTATCCGAATAGATGGTGTTTGGTGCAATGACCGACGGGTTTGGCGCATAAATGCCCTCACCGATCGCCGTTGCCAGCTGTTTAAGATCGATGGCGTGAGCAATCGCCTGACGCATCTGCGGATCTTTCAACTTATCGGAAGTGGACTGAATTTGAAGCACCATCCAGGAAGGCGTCTGCTGCACATTGACCTTCATGCCCTTCGCTTCCAGATCCTTGACACCAGTTGGCACCACTTCATCGATGAAGTCGATCTCACCGGAAAGCAGGCCATTGGTGCGCGTGCTTGAATCCGGAACAGTCATGAACTGAATGGTCTTTACATGACCTTTCTTGTTACCCACCAAACCAGCGGCATCGCCGGGCAGCGCGGCATAATCATCGAAACGGGTCAGGTCCAGATAGCGACCACGCTCCCATTTGGAAAAGGCATAGGGACCTGTACCAATCGGCTTTACAAATTTGCCATCTGCATCAACGGATTCCGGGCTCAATATCCATGGCGTACACTGGATGGTAGCCATGGTGATGACGAAGTTTGGCGCAGGTGCTGCAAAACTGAAGCGCACCGTGCTGTCATCGACGGCGTCGACCGACTTCAGTTCAGAGTCCACTTTTCCATTATAGCGATTGACACATTGAAAGGCTGTATTGGGCTTGAGATAACGCTCGAAATTCCAGACAATATCCTTGGCGGTCAGGTCTTTGCCATTCTGGAACTTGACGCCTTTGCGCAACTTGAATTCATAAACCGTATGATCGGCATTCGAGGTCCAGCTCTCAGCCAGCATTGGCTTGATTGCGAGATCGTCGCCATAAGCGACCAGACCTTCGGCAATATGGGCAACAACCATATCGGCATTGGCATCGCGATTGACGCCCGGATTTATGCTCGCAACATCAGAGTGAATGGCGACGCGCAAGGTCTCATCGTCTGCAGCATGTGCCTGGAAGGATGTGGCGCTGAGACCAAGAAGCGCCATGCTGAGTGCAGAGCGGATTGAAATTGGATTGAACATTTTGGTTTCCCCTTTTTGTTTTTGATTTTGCGGTATGGTCAGCTTTGTGACCTCAGCACGTCCGCTAAAAATGCTTCGACCGGCTCCAGCACTTTGAAAGGCTCATGAGCCACGCCCGGCACCCTGTCCCTGCGAACCGGGATGCGATGCGCTTCAAAAGACTTGGCCAGTGCTTCAATGCGTTCGATCCGGCAATCGCCCTGAAGATCGGCGCCGCCCATCCAGAAGGCGCTGTCACGCGGGATGGCGATTTCCCAAGTCGCGGTATCTTCCTCACCTATCACTGTATGAACCGTAACAGCCTTCATCGCTTCAAGATCAATGCGGCAGCCAAAACGTGCTTCAACATCGCGAACGCCAACCCACCAGTCATAATCAGAATTGAGCAGAGTTACTATGCCCGGCGCTCCGATTGAGACGGCCTTGAGCCTGTGGGGATGCAGCATGAAAAAGCGCTGGCAGAACTGCCCGCCGCCCGAAAAGCCGTACATGATAGCGCGATTGCTTTTGACGCGATACTTGGCGGCCACTTCGTCGATCATCGACAGCAGAATATGATCAAAGCGAATGCCGTGAAACTCGATGCGCTTGTAGTTGGCAAGATCGCCCTGCACGACGATGCCCGCAGGAAACAGCGGCGCCAGAACAATGCAGCGGTTCTTTCGCGCAAAATTTGCAAAGTGATCGCGGTACTGTGCCGCCGTCCGCCCCGTCCCGTGAATGATAACGATCAGTTCGTGCGTTTCGGTGCCGTCTTCATCATAGTCCTCAGGGACATAAAGGCAGTAACTGAAACGCTGATCGAACTGACTTGCAAAAAACGTGGTCGCTCCGAAATCGTAGAAGCTGAGTTTTTTGCCATGGCCCTGCCGTTTAGTAACAGGCTTTTCCTCAGTGATGGACATGACCGCCCTCCTCTCCGGATTTCGTATTTGCACTATCGCCGCGCCATTTGAGTTTGACGCCGCCCTCGCCCGTCAGTTCGAGCATTGGAATGGCTGACAAAAGACGTCGGGTATAGCCGTTTTGCGGCGCGTCGAAAATCTCGTCGCGCGTTCCCTGCTCGATAATGCGACCGTCATTCATCACGACCACACGATCGGCAATTTGTTCAACCACGCCCAGATCATGGGTAATGAACAGGCAACCGAAGCCATAGCTCTGCTGCAACTTGGCAAAGAGATCGAGAACCTGCGCACGCACGGTTACGTCAAGCGCCGAGACTGCTTCATCGGCAATGACAAAAGCGGGACGGCGCACGAGCGCACGCGCAATCGCCACACGCTGACGCTGACCACCCGACATTTCATGCGCATAGCGATTGGTATAATCTCCACCGAGGCCAACGTCCTCCAGTGTTTCGCGAACACGATCCACTTTCTGGCTGGACGAAAGCTCTTTCGAGAAGCGCAGCGCCTCACTGACCAACTCGCCCACTTTCATACGCGGATCGAGTGATGAATAAGGGTCCTGAAACACCATCTGAGTGTGATAACGATAATCCTGATAATGGGATGAACGTCTCTCGACAGGTTGTCCCTTGAACAGCAACTTCCCTTCGCTCGGCTTGATTAGTCCAGCCATCACGCGCGCGGCCGTGGTCTTGCCCGAACCCGAGCCGCCAACCACTGCAACAACCTCGTTGGGCAGAACATCAATCGTAACCCCATGCAGAGCTCGCTTGCCAACAGCTTTCTTGAACCAGCCACCCCGGCCTTCAAAATCGACAACAAGATCGCGCACGCTGATCAGCGGATCTGCCTTTGGAACCACGCGTGCAGGCCCACGAACCGGTAATGTCGAAAGCAGTTTACGGGTGTAATCATGCCGGGGCTTTGCCAGAACATCCGCGGTATCGCCCGTTTCAACCACTTCACCATGGCGCATCACAACCACACGTTTGGAATAGCGCGCAATCATTGGAAGATCGTGACTGATCAGCAAAACGGTCGTGCCACGTTCCCTCGTGAGATCGACCAGCAACTCCATAACCTCGCGCTGGATAACCGCATCAAGCGCAGTGGTCGGCTCGTCCGCGATCAACAGATCAGGCTTCATGAGCATCGCGCAGGCGATCATGATGCGCTGGCGCATTCCGCCTGAGAACTCATGTGGGAACGCCTCAACTGCCCGATCAGGATCGGCAATACCAACACGCAACAACATAGCTCTGATCCAGTCGGCATGTTGTGCTTTCTCGGCTGGAAAGTGCAGTTCCAGCCCTTCTTCAAGCTGCCGCCCGATGGTCAGTGACGGGGTAAGCGAAGTCATCGGCTCCTGAAAGATCATGGCAATGCCATCGCCACGCAGCCCGCGCAAAGCGGTCGGCGACATCGTTGACACGTTCTGCCCCTTGAAGCGGATTGCACCATGACTTGTTTTAATGGACGCCGGAACCAGCCCCATGACCGCCCGCGCGAGCATGGTTTTTCCAGAGCCGGATTCACCAACGATGCCAAGAATTTCGCCAGCTTTTATGGAGAAGGAAGCGCGCTTGACGATCTCCAACGCACTGTCGCCAACACGCAGGCTGACATCGTTGATTTCAAGCAGGGGTGCGGAAGTCATGAGCGCTTCCTCATGCGTGGGTCGAGGCGGTCGCGCAACGCATCACCAAGAAGATTAATACCAAGCAGCGACAGCGAAATTGCAAGACCAGGGAATATACCAAGCCAAACGGCCTGCTCAATGAAATTGCGGCTTCCCGCTAGCATATTGCCCCAAGTCGGCGCTGGCGGCGGCACACCCAGACCCAGAAAGCTGAGCGAGCTTTCCGCGAGAATTGCCCAGCCGCACATGGACGTTGCCATGACCAGAACAGGTGCCAGACAGTTGGGCAGAATATGGCGCACCATTGTATAGATTTCCGAATTTCCCATGACGCGGGAAGCCTCAACGAACTCCCGTTCACGCAGGCTTAAAACCGTGCCACGGACCACGCGGATCACCGAAGACATATAGGCCAGAGCAAGCGCTAAGATGATGCCATTCTTGTTGGCGCCAAAGACGGCCAGCAAACCAAGCGCCATCAATATGCCGGGGAACGCCAGCAAAGCATCATTGACCATCATCAACAGCCGGTCGAACCAGCCACGCAAGAAGCCGCTGATCGCCCCGACAAGCACTCCGCCGAGGGTGGCGAGAAAGACTGTGAACACGCTGATTGAAACACTGGCCGATGCGCCTCTCATAAGACGGCTCAGCTGGTCGCGCCCAAATTCATCCGTACCCAGCCAATGCGCGGCACTTGGCGCCGCAAGGCGCGCGGCAAAGTCGAGGGCCAACGGGTTGTAAGGCGTCCAGAAGGAACCTACCACCGCTATAGTGAGAAGCGTTGCGGTCAGGGTTCCGCCAATAATCGCGTTGAGAGAGAGATTTTTCATTTTGCCGTCACCTTCGGGTCGAAGAACGGATAGAGAAGGTCCACGATCAGATTGACCAGCACATAAACGCAGGCTGTGAACAGCAAACAGCCCTGAATGACGGGATAATCGCGAGCAAAGATCGCATCAACCAGAAGCCTGCCAAGTCCGGGAATCGTGAAAACCGTTTCCACAACTGCAATACCGCCAAGCAGATTGCCAAGGATCAGCCCCAACAGTGTCCAGGTCGGGCCAAACGCATTACGGAAAGCATGACGCCACATCACGGTTGCTTCCGACAGTCCCTTGGCGCGGGCATGGGTGATGTAATCCAGATTCAGCACTTCAAGCGTCGAGGCGCGCGCCATCCGCAGAATGACGCCGATTTCATGCAGAAACAGTGTAGTGATCGGCAAAACCAGATAGAGAAACGCTTTCCATGGGTTCTCACCAAAGCTGACATAGCCGACAATCGGCAACCAGCCGAGCTTGAGGCCAAAGGCAAGCAACAGCAGCAAGCCCATCCAGAATGTCGGAACCGAAAGTAGCAAGGTTGCACAGGTCACAAGCGTCAGATCGGTCAGGCTGTTCTGCTTCCAGGCTGCGATCATTCCAAGCGGAACAGCGACAAGCGTAGAAAGCATAACTGCTGACAAGACGATACGCGCACTGACCGAGAAGCGCTCCAGAACCAGAGAAAGAACCGGCTGCTGGTTGGCAATGGAGACACCGAGATCACCATGCAGAACATTGCCTCCCCAGATCAGAAACTGGGTAAAGACGCTGTGATTGAGGCCCAGCTGCTCGCGCAGCGCGGCCAGCGTCGCAGCATCCGCAGAATCGCCCAGCATCAGGGCTGCAGGATCGCCCGGTATCAGCCGGACAATCACAAACACAGCCACTGCCACGATCAGCAATGTTGGAATGGCCATGCCTATTCTGGAAAGCGCAAAGCGCAGCATTTCTTTAGCCTTCGATAAAGAGGGATTTCGCGCGTGGCGCGGCATCAGACGGTAGCGGCGTATAATCCTGCAGACAGTAGGTCGCAAACTGGCGGTTCAAAGCAGGCAGCGGCGCGATTTCCATCACGCCAAGCGCTGCTTCCATCACCACCATGGCAACTGTGGCCGTGATATTGTCGTGATTGCCAGCACGTGGAGGACGGCAGACTGCATAAGGTGTCAGGAAGTCGTCGAACAGTGCTTCCTTCAGCTCCTTGCGGCCAATTTTTCCACCATGTGATTCAAGAGACTGGCGAACGCGCCAATCACGGTAGAAGCTTTCAGGTACGAACGGGATGCCGGTGTCGCGCAGCTTTGTCAGCGCAATTGGGCTGACCCAATGATTGGCGTGAACGATCAGATCATTCTCAGGCAGGATCGGGAAGGACTCATCCGGCGCGCATTCAAAATCGATGCCGAAACCGGCGCTCGTCGCAATCATGATATTGTTTGAGCAGGATTTTGGTGTCGAAGCCACAGCCTTTATTGCTTTGGCAAAATGCTCCTGCTCAAGCACCTTGCGGCGCACGAGACCCAAAGGAACGCCCAGCTTCTTATAGTCGCGTTCGCATTCGAGATAATTGGCGGTGATCGAGATTCCCGCTTCATTGAAGCCGCTGCGCGCTAGCCCACCAGCCTCGACAAACGTTACAAAATCGGGGCCGCAATTGTTGCGAACACGCAGCACAATGCCGGTTTCCACACATTCAGAACGCCAGTCCCAGTTCTGGCCATGAACCAGATTACCAGAAGTACTTTTCGCAGGCATGATGAGAGCACCGGTGCAGCCGTCATCCTGCTCTTCGGGATCAGGCGAACCAGTTTCCGCACGCGCCATCGCAACGACTTCCGTGCGTGCATTGATCATGACGATCTGCTCAAACGGCACATCCGCACCTTTGGCGATGCCGCGCATTTCCTCGACATAAGACGCGTCGAATTCCTCGATCCGGCCAGCAAATTCTTCGATGAGACCTTGCCTGCGCTCAGGCGAAAGACCAAACGCGTCGAGCGTGCTGGAATAAAGACCCGCGCTGCGCCGGATGCGTTCAGCCGCCAGCACCCCATATTGGCGCCCGCGCTCTTCCGGTACGCCCGAAACTGTAATGAATGGAAATGGGGTAACTGACATACTCAATCCATATTTCACATTTTGTATTTTGTATCTTCTTAATACAATTCACATTCAATCATTGCGGAGTCAACAGTTTTTTATTAGAACATGGAACAATTAGATTTATACCCTTCCTATTGAGAGCCAACCTGTCATTCCAATGGGATAGGCTATACGAGAAAGAAATGGCCTATTTCAAAATATCCCGTATTCTTTGAGCATAGGTCCATGAGAGAACGCACATTCAGGGGGCGCTGCGCGTGAATATGGACGTTAAGAGATCAACGGAAGGCGAATCCGGCCTGAGCAGTCTTCAGGCGGAAGTCGCACATAAAATGGTCTCGCTCATATCCGCTGCACGCTGGAATATCGGCGACCGGCTGTCGGATGCTGCCATTGCAAAAGAGCTCCGTGTATCGCGGTCGCCCGTGCGTCAGGTGCTCAATCTTCTTGTGCAGCAGGGTATTGTCAGTCAGACACCCAATCGCGGATATCAGCTGCATCGCATTCCAGAGCCGGACGAACTCAACGACAATCTGCTGCCGCCATCGGAGGCGGAAGAGCTCTATCGGCGTCTGATGAGTGCGCGCGCCTCTGGTGCTGTTGGTGACGAAGTGTCGGAAGCCGAACTTGCCGATCAGCTGGGTGCGACGCGCGGCGCGGTGCGCCGGGTCCTGATGCGTTTTGCCACCGAAGGTCTCGCAGAGCGTCTTCCGGGCCATGGCTGGCGCTTTGCCGAGTCGCTCGATAATGAGCGCGCGGTCAATGAAAGCTACGCCTTCCGCCTGGTGATCGAATGCGGTGCGCTTTCGCAACCCGACTACGCGCCTGATCTCAGCCAGCTCGCAGCTCTGCAACGCGAGCAGAATGAAATATCGGTCCTGCCGATCCAGAATCTCACACGCGATCTCTGGTTCAACGCCAATGCCAACTTTCACGAAACCATCGTTTCGTGGGCGAATAATCGGTTTTTCACGCAATCAGTCCGTTGGCAGAACCATCTGCGCCGCATGACGGAATATTCCGATTTCGACCGTCTGGGCGAAGAGCGTATCCGCAAGGCCTGTAAAGACCACTTAGGCATTCTCGAAGCCATCGAGAACAAAGATTTCGAATTCGCGTCAGCTCTACTCAAACGCCATATCAGCCGTTCAGGTGCCGAAGACGTATAATGGTAGCCAAATGTCTGGATGGCACGAGTTCGACCAGTATATACCCCCAGATCTTTTTGCTAAACGGATCAGTAATAGTGCCAGTTCCTCATTGGCGTGAATAAGCGGCGAAAGCAACGTCTTCATAGTAATCGGGACAGATTTGTTTGTTCGTTTATAATTTGGATTTTGAGTAAATATTCGCGGCTTTCTCGAAGTTCCCAAGTCATTGATCCTTAGAAACAGGAAGGAAATGAACTCTATAAGCCGTGCATTGGCATCAACTATTTGAAATAATCAGGCTGCATTTTCGTGGCTGATAAACTTACGGAAACGCTCGGATTTTGAATTTCCGAACACGTCTTCAGGCGCACCATCTTCTTCGACCAAACCCTGATGCACAAAGACCACGCGATTGGACACATCACGTGCGAAGCCCATTTCGTGCGTGACGACCAGCATGGTGCGGCCTTCTTCTGCCAGACCGCGCATAACGCGGAGCACTTCCCCAACCAGTTCAGGATCAAGCGCCGAGGTCGGCTCGTCAAACAACATGACCTTCGGCTTCATCGCGAGTGCACGCGCAATGGCTGCGCGCTGCTGCTGGCCACCCGATAAATGTGCCGGATAGAAATCGCGCTTGTCAGCAATACCAACCTTGGCGAGCAAAGCTTCCGCCTCTGCCACGCATTCGGCACGCGAACGGCCCTGCACATAGATCGGTGCTTCAATGATATTTTCGAGAATGGTCTTGTGAGACCAGAGATTGAAGCTTTGGAACACCATGCCGAGTTCAGAGCGGATACGCGATACCTGCTTCTTATCAGTTGGATAAGCTTCGCCCTTCGAGTTCTTCGCCATGCGAATGGTCTCGCCCGAAACAGTCACGGTGCCAGACGTCGGTGTTTCCAGCAAATTGATGCAACGCAGGAACGTCGATTTGCCGGAGCCAGAAGAGCCGAGGATCGAAATTACTTCGCCTTCGCGCGCTTCCAGAGAAATGCCCTTAAGCACTTCATTCGCACCGAAGCTCTTGCGCAGATTTTCGACTTTCAGAGCCACGTTCGACGTCACCGGGGATGTTGGAGACACAAGTTTACTCACGATGATTTTCCTTCGGTGGCGGTTTTGACGACGGGCTGGCGCAGATACGGCGTGAGCTTGTATTCAGCGAACATAAGCACACGTGTCAAAACGAAGTTGATAGCGAGATAGATCGCGCCCGCAATGACGAACACTTCAATCGCACGATAGGATTCTGCGATCAGCTTGGCGGCGATGCCTGTTACTTCCATCAGGGTGATGATGGAGGCCAGCGACGTTGCTTTGACCATAGAGATCATTTCATTGCCATAGCCTGGCAGCGCCTGACGGATTGCAAGCGGCATCACAATGCGACGGAAGCTTGTGAAGCGCGACATGCCGCAGGCTTTTGCAGCTTCGATCTGACCACTGGGAACTGACAACAGACCACCACGAATAATTTCACTGGCATAAGCTGCGTTGTTCAAAGTCAGCGCTATGATTGCGCACCAGTATGGTTCGCGCAGGATTGGCCACAGGAACGAATAACGCACTGACGGAAACTGGCTGAGGCCGTAATAGATAATGAATATCTGAACCAGAAGTGGTGTGCCGCGAAAGACAAACACATAAAGACGCGCGGTCCAATCGAGAACGGTAATCCCCGACAGACGCATCAGCGCAAAAAGCAGAGCCAGAATAGCGCCAAAGACAATCGAGCTTGCCGCAAGCTGAAGTGTCAACGGCACGCCGCTCATCATCTGCATGAAGGATTCGGTATAGAACTGAAGGTTCATGATGCCCTCCGGACGCCGCGCGAAAAGTGACGTTCCGCTTTTTGCAGAATGGTGCCGGAAACCGACGAAATCAGCAGATAAAGCGCACCGGCAATCAGGTAGAAGTTGAATGGCAAGCCCGTAGAACCTGCTCCAATCTGGGCCTGACGCAAAATGTCAACAACGCCGACAACGGAAATCAGCGCGGATTCTTTCAATGCAACCTGCCAGACATTACCGAGGCCCGGCAGCGCATGCCGAAGTGCCAACGGCGCAATGATGCGGCGAAACTTGAGCGCCTGTCCCATACCGCAAGCAGAGGCCGCTTCAAGCTCGCCCTTGGAAACGGCACGAAATGCACCACGGAAAACTTCCGTATGATGCGCACCGCAGGAAATGCCGATTGCAAGCACACCAGCGAGGAATGCCGGAAAGCCGACAAAACCCTGAGCGCCGAAGAAACGGCCAATTGCTGTTACAGCGGCACTACCGCCGAAATAAAACAGATAGATCACCAAAAGATCGGGAATGCCGCGAATGATTGTGGTGTACGCATCTGCAACGCCACGAAGCGTGCGTCCGCCGGAGATTTTGGCCCATGCTGCAAATACGCCAATGATCGCGCCAAGCAGATAGCCGACGACAGACAGTGCGACGGTGACGAGGACCGCCATCATCAGCACATGGCCCCAGCCATCGGGCCCGAAGCTCAGAATATCGAGAAAAGCCTTCATGATGCCTCAGGCCGTGTGGGGGATAGGGAAATAAACGTCATCTTGTTTGCCGGGTGTCTCATTAGGCTGGTGCTGGCGCGTCAATCAAAGGCCGCTCCTGTAACAAACTGGGCGGCCTCTGATGGGTAGCTGAGCTTTTTAGAGCTCCGCTTCATCCATGTCGAGAGAACAAAAATTCAGACATTGAACTGGAAACCATCAACTGTGAATGATTGTCCTGTGATGAAACAAGGCTCGGAAGTCGCCAGAAAAGTCACCAGACGGGCAACGTCGTCAGCACAGCCAAGCCGTCCCAACGCAATACCGCGGATAACCTCGTCGGCTCGTTCAGTGACATTGGTATCAATCTCGGTACGAATGACGCCAGGACAGATGGCGTTGACCGCAATGTTTGGCCCCAGTTCCTTGGCAAGGGAACGAGTCATGCCAAGGATACCGGCCTTTGCCGCCGCATAAGCGAACTTGCTGACCGCAGCCGTCACACCACCCGAATAGGCATTCAGTGACGACATCGAAACAATCCGGCCACCGCCCTGTTTCAGCATATGTGGTGCGGTATGCTGAATGTAGTTGAAGCAGCTTTTCAGATTGATTGCGATGGCGCGGTCGAACTCATCTTCCGAAATATCAAGAATGCCGACAGGTGCGGAACGCCCGGCATTGTTGAGAAGGAAATCGACGCGACCAAACGCATCCATCATTTCGGCTACCACTTCGCCAGCCCGTTTATGGCTTGAGACGTCCGCAACACATTGCAACGCACGCACGCCAAGGCTTTCAATTTCGGCAGCGGTGTCCGCCAGTTCCGCTTCCAGCAAATCGACCAGTGTAACGTGATACCCGGCACGCGCCAGATCGAGAGCACAAGCCTTTCCGATGCCCCGCGCGCCTCCGGTGACGATGGCAACCTTGTTTTCAGTGTTCATTTCAATACGTGCTCCTTTTGTGTTGCCATGTGATGGTATGTCTGTCACATTATTCCACAACAGGAATTTGGTTCACATATATGAACATAGAAAATAACGGCGAAGTGAAATCCGCAGTTCGGGTTCTCGAAATCCTCGAGTTCCTTGCGCGCGCGCATAAACCGGTGACGCTTAAGGCAATCGTTGCGGAACTGGGTTATCCCAAGAGCAGCACCTTCAATCTGCTCGCAACTCTAGTGGCACGCGCTTATGTCGTTCGCGACGACACTGAATCTTATAAAATTCACGATACATTCCGAAACGGCCCCGGCTGGTGCAGCGGCAGCGACGCCTATCTGATTGCCACCGCACAGCCGATAATGGACGCGATGCGCGACAGCGAAGGGGAGACTGTGTTTCTCGGCACGCGCCGCAAGGATGGCCGCGTTAAGCTTCTGGCCAAGAGTGCAAGCTATCAGGTGGTGCGCTTTGATTCTGACCTGACAGGCTCCGACCCTGCTTACTGCACGGCAATGGGACGTGTTCTTCTCGCACACTGGCAGCCGGAAAAGACGTCGAGCTATCTCGCAAAAGAGCGCATCATCCCTTTGACCGACAAGACCGTGATCGACCGTGTGCAAATCCGCCGTATCATCGACGCAACGCGTGAGGCTGGCTACGCGATTTGCGATGAAGAAGCCGTTATGGGCGGCTCAGGTGTCGCAGCACCTGTCTTTGATTCAAGCGGCGAAGTTATCGCAACACTCAATATGGCAACGATTTCATCGCGCTTCACAGCGTGTCGACAGCGCATGATCGACGCAGTGGTAAAGCATGCCGCCGAATTAAGCGCCCGCCTCGGACACAAACCATCCACAACAGACAAGCAGTAAAATGGATATTCACTTCAAAGAAAAAAGAGTTCTGATCACCGGGGCCGCAAGGGGAATTGGCCGCGCAATTTGCGAGGCATTCGCCGCCGATGGGGCACATGTAACGGCAACCGATGTTCTTGATGCCGAACTGGCAAGTCTTGTGGGCGAAGCGTGTCCTGCACGTGGTGGCTCAATCCGCGCAGTTCATCTTGATGTTACCGATGAGGCCGCAATCGCCAAACTGGCAACTGACGCCGAGGTCGAAGGCGGTTTCGATGTGTTTGTGCATGTTGCAGGCGGTGTGCTTGGCCAGAAAAAACGCCCCTTGGAAGATGTACCGGCTGCAGACTGGGATCGTATATATGACATCAATGTGCGCGGTGCATTTCTCGTTGCGCGCGCCATCGTTCCAGCGATGAAAAGCCGTGGCGAAGGCAAGATGGTCTTCATTTCAAGCGGTGCTGGTCTGGGAGTCAGCCTGACAGGAATTCAGGCCTATGCCAGCGCCAAGGCAGCGCTCATCAGCCTCGCACGACAACTTGGCCATGAACTTGGCCCGTTCGGCATCAATGTGAATGCTGTCGCACCCGGCTTCTTGCGCACAAGCCCCGATTATGAGCGCCAATGGGCGTCTTATGGAGACGATGGTCAAGCCGCCATGCTCAATGAAATTCCGCTGCGCCGGATTGGGTTGCCGGAAGATATCTCAAATGCCGTGCTGTTCCTGACTTCCCCCTATGCAAGCTGGATCACCGGCCAGACTTTGTCGGTCAGTGGAGGACCAACAACATGACAACCGAAACACCGGTTCCTACATGGACATGGCCGGAAGAAAGACTGCAATCCATCATGAACCGCGCCCGCGCCGGTCGCAGTTTAAAACCATCGGCGTGGCCAGAAGGTGCAAAATGCGCGGTGGGCCTGTCGTTTGATTCTGACCACGATACGTTTGAATTGCGCGATGGCGGCAAATCCATTTCAGCGCTTTCGCAGGGTCAATTTGGACCAAGACAAGGTATTCCACGCATTCGCGAACTTCTGCGTCTCAACACTATTCCGGCGACTTTCTTTGTGCCAGCTGTTTCTGCGATACATTACCCCGAAGAACAGCGCGCCCTGATCGATGAAGGACATGAGATTGCCCTTCATGGCTGGATTCATGAGCGCAATGCTTTGCTTGATGGCGATACCGAACGCGATCTTCAGCACCGTTCTGCCGATGCGCTGGAAAAGATTACCGGCGTTCGTCCTGTTGGCATCCGGACACCATCCTGGGACTTTAGCGATAACACGCTGCAAATCACGGCCGAGATGGGCCTGATTTATGACTCATCCCTGATGGCCGATGTCGATTGTTACGAGCTATTGCTGCACGGCGAGCCATGTGGCGTGACCGAATTGCCTGTCGAATGGATTCGCGATGACGCCGCCTATCTTGTGATGGATCGTTGGGGCGGCTTGCGTCCGCAAATCGCACCACATGATATTCTGCAAATCTTCATTCGGGAGTTCGATGCGGCCTATGATGAGGGCGGAATTTTCCAGCTGACCATGCATCCCGACATCATCGGCCACCGGTCCCGCATCTGGATACTCAAAGAGTTGATTAGCCACATACGACAGCGCAAGGATATCTGGTTTGCAACCCATGCTGACATTGCGCGCTATGCGGCGCTAAATAGCTGATAGGAATAGAGTTTTCTCATTTCGATTTTGCACCCGGTTCGAAATTCGAACCGGGTGTCTCTGCATTGCCTTTCGACATTGCTTCAGTCATGAAAACGGAATTATATTCATATATGTGAACAAATTTCTGCTTTTCATCGCTAGATTGCAGGTCCAAACTCATGGATGAGACGGGTGTGAAGAATGGTTCTCATCAGAAGACCGCATCCCGATATCGATAAGAACGAGGGAACTATGTTTAAAAAAATCGCAGTTATCAGCCTTTGCACTTTGTCCGCCCTGTACAGCGGCAGCGTGCTTGCCAAGGAATGGAAATCAGTGACCGTTGGCGTTGAAGGTGCTTTTCCGCCCTTCAATTTGACGACACCCAGTGGCGAACTTCAGGGACTTGACCTTGATGTTATCAAGGAGGTCTGCAAGCGTGCCGAGCTCGATTGCACGATCGTGGCACAGGACTGGGACGGTCAGATTCCGTCGCTTCTTGCTGGCAAGTTCGATGTGGTTCTGACAATGGGTCCTAATCCAGAGCGGCGGAAGGTTATCGACTTCTCCGACCCTTATGTGATCACGCCAAATACATTCCTCGTGCCCGCTGAAGGTCCGCTTGCCAATCTCCCGCATAGCGGAGAGAGCCTTAACACCGAGACTGAAGAAGGCAAAAAAGCCCTCGCGGACCTCAAGGAAGCAGTAAAAGGCACGACACTCGGCGCATCGCTTTCAACCAGCCAACTGCAATTTGTCGAGCAGAATTTCGGCGATGTCGCTCAGGTCCGCTCTTACAAAGGCTCCGAACAGGTCAAGCTTGATCTGCAATCCGGCCGCCTCGATGGTCAATATGACAACGTCGTCTTTGCGCGGGATCGTGCGGAGAAAAGCAACGGCGCTCTCAAAATTAGCGGACCACTTCTGGCCGGCGGCATTCAGGCCACGAACGTGTGTATCGGTCTGCGCAAGGATGAACCGGAGCTGAAAGCAAAGCTCAACAAGGCACTTGGCGAAATGCAGTCCGATGGCACTCTGTCGAAAATGTCTGAAAAATGGTTCTCTATGGATCTTAGCCCAAAAGGCTAATTTACAGTGATATGACAAATACAAAGCGCGCTGTTTTAGCATCGTGACTTTTCTGGGTAACGACTTTTGAGCTTGGAATTCGATGGATTATTGAACGTTAGCTTGAAATGATATGCCCAGAGTCAACGCAATTCATGCTTCAGCAATCCGATTAAAAGGATTGTTGAAGCATTGTTACGTCATATGAAATTTAGCCGAGTGGAGTACTATTCCAGATTGTTTTAGTCCGGACCGGCCGACACAAGCGACCAGCTGCGGCAATTTCGAGGAGGTTCGCCTCCCCTCTAGTTTTCGGTCCATCATCAACCTCGCCAACGTCAGCCGATTATGCTCCCTCATGCCAATTTAGGCGGTCGCGATCAGACTATGAGCAATGGCGAGCAACCGCGTTTCGCGATCAGGATGCCGGTGCTGGTCAACCGGAATAGTTTTAAGGCCAAGGTTGATGGCGGCGAGATGTACGCCAGTTGTGATGCCGGTCTGGCGCAGGATGGAGGCGGCAAGCAAAGACCAAGCCACGCCAAATGCTGCAGAACCGGAAGCTCGTTCCAGGCATCGAGAGCAACGATCGCCTGCAGCACAGCCGGCAAGTTTTCGGCTTGTCTTAACACTCCGCGTTCGTTGTACACTGCGCAAACCTTTCGGGCTCAAGGCCCATCCAGGTTCATGCGAGCCAATGCACCGTCGCGTCTGCAGCACGTCGCGGGCGATGGTCAGTTGGTGACTGGGGGAACGAATATCACGCGCGGCATCATCCAAGAAAAGTTCTTCCACCTCGACCAACTCGCGGTCGAGCCATAGCGCCGCGCAGGCATCGGCAAAATGAAAACGTGCGATCAGTCCTGTGCCGTCCGGCAAATGGGCAGACCACCCATCAAGCCGCTGCAAAGCCTAACTTTAACGTGCCAGTGGCCGGCACCATTTAAATCAAATAAAGATATACTTTTCAATAACTTAGTTAAAATAAATATTCTTCAGTCCCTACCCTGGCCCCTACTTTTTCACTCGGTTGGCGGCTTGATAAACATTGATATTAAATCAAATCGCCTCGTGCGCCTGCGCATACTGGTCGCGAAACTCTTCCCCGCGCATAGACCGCCTGACGAAACTCAGCCGTGAAAAATCATCAAATATGGAAGAAGCGAACCCTCAAAACCTTCAAAACTGTTGGCAAAGCAGAAAAAACATCGAAAACGCTCCTAAGCGGAACCTTCAAAACCCTCAAAACCTAAATCGTATCCGCGTGGGGTATCTGTTCGCATACTCTTTTGGACTGATGGCTGACGGCCTAATGTTCACTAAAACGCAGTAATTTAGTGATGTAGTTAAGCTTGGATTGATTTCGGCAAAGGGCGCTATCTATGGAATGGGCTTTCCTCCACACGCTGACATTCACCTTCATGTCGGTATTCTCGATGGTAAACCCGATTGGCATGGCTCCCGTGTTTCTGGCTCAAACCAGTCGCCAGCCGAAAGAGGAACGCCACAAACTTGCGTTCAGGGTCGCATGTTATGGCGCTATTCTGCTTATCATAACGTTATTTATCGGGCCGAGCATCCTTCAGTTCTTTGGTGTCGCTCTTGCCGATATGCAGGTTGCAGGAGGGATTTTCGTATTCTTCACTGCTTGGCAAATGCTAGTTGCAGACCCGACGCCGCCAGCGGGTGTAGCAGAAGCACCTACCGGTCGTGATAAATCAGCAGATATAGCATTCTTCCCTTTGACAATGCCCATCACAGCTGGGGCCGGCACGATTGCTATTATCCTCACATTATCGAGTAAAATGGAAGGCGGCCTACAGAACGAGGTGGCATCATACGCCGGCGCGGTTGTCGGAATCGTCTTGGTCTTTATCTGCGTTGCAATTTGCTACAGGTACTCAGACGCAATCTTTAAGAAAATCGGTCCAGCGGGAACGGCGGTATTGACGAGGCTAACCGCATTCTTGCTCTTGGCTATCGGCGTCTCCGTGACTTGGGGCGGCTTGAGCAGTTTGATATTATCCTTGAAATGAGTGCACGCCCCCCTGCAAGGAACCTCTCTAGAACTCGATAAACCGCTTTGTCTGCGCATCGATATCAGGGCAATCAGCGCGGCTGAACGGCTCGAACGATATTAGGGTAATCTTAGGGTTCGGCTCGCGTTACGATGTAACTTAAATCGGTGTTTCTCTCGCGTAGTGATGTCAGATTAATCGGTGAAGCCTCGCGCGCGTGCGCGTATTGGTCTCAAAAATCCGTTTTTCGGATATTTCCGAGAAAGGGTATCAGTTGAATATATACCCTTGTAGATAACGCCCATCGCGGGGGTGTGATATTCGGTCAGCCGGTTTGTTCAGTTGATTTGTCAAACGACTCACATCACCATCTTGAAATAAATGTGAATGGGTGGGCAACAAATGACGCGGGCGTTCGACGGCTTCCTAGATATGCTAAATGCTTCGGCAAATCAGCTTTCACTAATCAATACGGCAACGTTCACTAAGAATGTGCACTCTTATTTGCAAAATGCCCTTAATCAAATACAGCCTTCTGATGAGGTTTTTTTTGGGTATGAACGAGGTAAAGGCGTATGCGCAGCGCCTTGTAAGCAAAATAAGTGCATCTTTCAGCACGAATATCGATGTTGAAAGAAATGAGTTTTCAGTTGCCGTCGAAAAATTGCGTACGTTCATGGAAAAATGTCAGCCATCGGAAACTGCCATAATTCTGGGATTGAGCTGACGGCGTATGAAATCAGTATCGTAGACTGATAAGCATTGGAAATATATGGCACCTGTACGTAAGACAAACGTTACTAAAGAAGAGTCAGATGTAGCCTAGGAGCTTATTGAGAGTTCACCAAACGACCCTATTTTGGCCATCCTAAGCGGCGCCTATCTCGAGCACTATTTGGCTCGATGCGTGCGAATGCATTTGCATTACGTCAAAGGGATTACCGATAAGGATTTCGACTTCGGGCCTTTTGCGTCGTTTGAAGCAAAGGCTAAGCTGGGACGTTTGACAGGTATCTACGGTGATAAGCTGTACCAAGACTTAAAAACGATAATCGATATTCGAAACATTTTTGCGCATCGCCGAGATGTTCATAGCTTTTCGAACCCCGATATTGAAAAGCTCATTCGCAAGCTAAAAATGGGTGCCACAGAAGTTGCGGCACTAAAAATCGTCAAAAAAAGCGATCCAACACTTCGAGAAATTTTTATCGCAACGACCACAACGATTACACAATTCATCGGAGACCGGCGCGCTACCCAGATGCCGGAGCCGCCTGAGCATTCATAAAGTTTTCCGCTTGTGTGCGGGTATGAATAATCTATTTTCAGCGCCTCTTGATCGAAAAGTGTTCAGTTTTGGGCATTACCCAATGCGTCCGCTTTTGGACACATCAGCACTAAGTCGCATATCAATGGGTTTCCCGCCCCTTCAACAGGGCATGTCAGTCGGACGAAATTCGTTCGCTTGATTATTGGGTTTCTTCCACTGCGGAAAGAACTCGATCTTGCGAAAAGGGGTATGCGCAAAATTGAGCAGACCCCCTCATTAAAATTCAGGAGACCTTTGCTAGCATCTTGCCTGCGGTCCAAATCTAGTTACTACTAACTAGATTGGCGATGAGGGGTTCATATGCAGCCGTTGGATATACTGTGGGTCGGCCTCGGAGGCGGGCTTGGCTCGGTGTTTCGATGGTGGGTTGGTAAACTGGCTGGCGAAAGCTATCAGGGGAAATTCCCGCTCGGAACATTCTTGATCAACGTGACAGGCGCTTTTGCCATAGGCTTTCTGTCGGTGCTGTTTTCTGTCGAGTGGTATGAACGCTTTGGCGATATCTTAAAAGCTGGCATTTTAACCGGCTTTCTCGGCGGATACACAACATTCAGTTCGATGCAGTTCGATGCAGTGAAGCTTGCGCGGGAGCGATACCAGAGCTTGGCAATCGTGTATCTTTTTGTATCTGTTATTGCAGGTTTAGCCGCAGCAGCATTCGGTGCATTGCTAGCAAGCTGGATAGGGTGAGGTGCTCGCGATGATTAATACAATCATATTCGTTTTCGTCGGCGGCGCTGTCGGGGCCATGGCCCGTGAATTTCTAATGTTGGTCGTGCCAAACCTTTCAGACGGCATTCCGATGTCGATATTAGTCGCTAACGTCGTCGCATCATTCCTGCTCGGACTTACGACCAGGCTTTATCATAAAGGCACGCTCAGCCAAGGTGTCAACACATTGGTAGCGACTGGAATAATGGGCGGGCTTTCGACCTTCTCCAGCTTTGTTTACGGGGCATATGTACTTATGTCAGGATCGACAGCCGGAATGATGTCAGCGTTGCTCTATTTGGCGCTGAGTATTGTGCTCGGTTATATCGCCGTCGTTCTAGGATTGCGCTTGGGTAATCGTGGTTAGGCAATATTCTGCCCAGTGAGGAGTTTCCTGAGCGAAGCGGAGTGGAAAATGATTCTGATGTCAACATAAGACAACAGGCATCACCTCGAAACGGCCTTGGCGGCGTATGCCTTCCGGCAGATCTCCTCGCAGAAAGGGCTTCGAGTTTATCGCAATTGATTAATCGCTAATGACCACCTTAGAAAAACAAGCCGCGATTTTCTCGTTGGCTCCGAGGTCCTTCGCAAATTTCACCAGTTGAGGTCCGTCGCCGTCATCAGCCATACCGCCCCAGACATCTTTAAACGTTTGCTTGCCCGAGGAGTTTTCAAAGAAAAAATAGCCGGGGTCAGCCACAGGCGTTGAGGCATAAATTACAGTCCAGTCATCTGACTGCATAAAACTGTCAACTTCGACCTTTGATGGTTTCACCTTTTCTTTGAGGCTTTCCGAGATGAGTTTCGCGTACTCAGTCTTTCGCTCTTTCGTTAGTGCTTGATCTACCCCTGGGCAATTCACTGCTGCGGTTGCCGGGTGTATGAACAGTGAGCCAGCCAAGGCAATTAAAGCGGACCTGGTTATTAATGACATATTCGGCCTCCTATAATGCTGTTAGAGCGAAATAACTTGAGCCTAACGCTTGTCAGGTCTGGAGATCAATCGAAAAACCAAGCCAAAACAAAAACCCCGGCGTTGAGGCCGGGGTTCGGTTTATTAAGGGTGTTATAATTTTCGGCGGTGGTTCATGTAATAGCGGATCTCTTTCCAGCCGATAAAAGCTAACACATACGATAGTGCAGCAAGAATAGCCGCTTCAATTATTAGAAACCAAATCACGATGCGTCTTCAAGCCTGAACTAGGCCGCCTCCTGATTTTTTGCCCTTCATCCATGGAAGCGCGACTTCTGGTACTTCGAGAATTCCGGTCTTCTTGGCGAAACCTCGAATGGCGCTCTCTGCTGCTTCCACTGGTTTGATGCCATCGTGGCTATCGCAGCACGCTTTCCAAGCGGTTTCATAAATGAGGCCACGGTCGTATTCGGGCCATTCATAAAGAAAATCTAAAGCATCCCCGATGCTGGCAATTTCTCGAACAAGGTAAGGGCCGTCCTTCACAAAAACAGGACTGTCAAACAAACGGTCGCTCATCGAAACCTCCATTTGATCGAACGTTAAATGTTGGAATGACGGTTTCGATTTAGTTACCAATCTATCGGTTTCAAGGCCTTCACAATCACAAAAATCGTAAAACAGAATGGCTCGATGCATTAACATGGCCGGGCACCAGCTTGTCGAGCATGGGAAGCACCTCAGAAAGCTGGCTGCGACTTTTCCAGTGCATCGATACGCGCACGAACAAATGCCGGTGTGAGCAAACCATTCATCAGGCGTTTACGGCACCCGTCCAGCACGCGCTCATGCAATCTGCTCAAATCTGAGCCGAACACGGTCGCTAAAAATTTATCGGCCTCTTGCTGCGATGAGATTGAAGGAAATGGCGCGTTTTCATCTTCACCGTTTGCTGCGAGTGCATACCCGTTTTTTTTCTTTGCCGGGAAGTCGGGGGAGCTTGCTACAGCGCTTTTGATTTGCGCGCTTCGCTCCCCTCAACGTCACCCATAACTGGAGAACCGTCGCTCACTTCATAGCCGTTTATTACAGGTAATCCTGTAAGGTATTCCTTAAAGGTAATTGGTGGCATTTTCTGCCCACCTTGGTCGGCACTTTCTGCCATCCTTGGTGGGCATTTATTGCCGTCCTTGTCATTTTCAGGGTGGGCAACTTCTGCCACCCTTGCAGCCTCAAAGTGGGCATTATTTGCCATGCTGGATTGCGGCTTATTGCGTACATTCTGATCGGCTTTAATCTCGCGCTGGCGTTCTTCCAATTCCTGAACATACATCTGAACTCGCTCATGATGCGGGTTGTCGATGCGATAAACCGTGATGCCATTTCTCCGGCCAACCGGAATGAGATAGTTATGCTGTTCAAGCAGTCGGCGGGCCTTAACAGCGGTGTGGTGCGAACGCAGACCAGCACGAATAAAGACACGGCTGTTTGATGCGTAAGCGGTCGTTGCCTGGAGTGTCTTCTTGTCGATGGTGACGACGGACGCATAGACGATAATCAGGTTAAGGCACTGACCAGCGCGCAAAAGCGGATCGGCTGCTACTGTCTCGAACAGCGAGAACTTGAAAGCGGCGAGTTCCTGCTTGGCCTGATCGAACGCATTCGGGCTTTGACGGCGTGGGAAGGCGTGAACCTCGGCGGATGCCCCGCTTTTGCAATTAGAGCCTGATGTATCTTTTGGCCGAGAATTTGAAATGACAGGCCCAAACTGCGAACCTTGACCATGAGCGCCTGACTATCGCCTGCAAGCTTGTCCTCATTCACACCGGCCTTTTTCACCAGCTTCTGATACTCTTCGTAATAGCGCCCGCCATCACGGATCATGGCCTGTAGTGTGTTGTCGTCAATGCCGATGAAATTCGCTTGCACCTTGGCGTTGGCATAAGGCATGCTGGCAAACTTTTTAGCCAAGACGCCCATAACGGCAGGAATGTTCGATGCATCCGCCTCGCTTCCGATCAGCTTTTGAATATAGCTCTTTCCACCCGGCAAACGGCGTATGAAGTCCGCAATGCCTTCCATGGCTTGTTGCGCGCCTTCTGCGCTTCCGCCAACCTGAGACATCGCATAGCCGACAGCCTTGATATCGCTATACCCAGCTTGACTGCATTCTCAGCCGTTTTCTTCAAGCTGTCATTGAATGTCTGTTCGCTCGACTTGTTGACCTGATAGCCAAGCGAGACGAGAAAATCACGGATTGTCGTAGAGGTCATTTCGCCCTCGCTACGTTCTCAGCCCCTTGAGCCGGTAAAACCGCCGCCCGTATCAGCCCGGAAAGGGAAGCCCCTTTCTTCCGCGCCAATTCTTTGAGCATCCGCTTTTCATCCTGAAAAACTCGGATGCGGATATAACCTGACATTGCAACATCTGACCGCATGGTAGTCTCCTTTCGTTGCAACGAGTTTACCACGAAAGACGATAGAGCATCGTTTCAAAGCTGTTTATTATCAATGACTTGATCTATATCAATGCGCATCATCGTCTATCATGTTCCATCAAATACCGATGACGCCTACACCTGCGACAATCTGTCATTACGGGAAGAGCTAGGCTTTGCTGATCCAGCCCAACGCCTTTGACCCTAATCAATGCGTGATTGTTGCAGGCAATACATCATGCATACATCAATATATATTCTTCTGGAGGGCATTGTGGGGACAAAGCTTCAATTGGCATCGATCATAAGTTCGATTGCGTTCATCGTTCTGATTGGCATTGGATTTATCGTAATCCTGACAGTTCCAGAGCTTTCACAAAACCCAGCCTATCCGATGATTTGGGCCGTGGTTATCAGCGCAATCATTACGCCAATCGTTGGCTGGCTTATCGCATCGAGAATAATCAAGGCGCGATAAAGCCTGTCTGCGCATCTTATGATGCATATCAAGCCACAATGCGCCTGCGCCAATTGCCTACGGTTTGAGGGCTTACGCCGAGACGCCGGGAAATCTCGCGGTCAGACAATTCCGGCTGAGTGTCCAACATGGTCATGACTGCTGCACGCTTGTCGGCATTGGTTCTGTGTCCAGTTTGGACAGTTGCCGCATGTGGTTTGCCGTTTTCATAGAGCCCGCGCAGAATGACGAAATCGGCCTCGATGCGGTCCATAAACGGGTCTTCCCGTTCTGTGGGATCAATCCACTGGCTTTCGAATTCGTATTTCTTCCAAGCGAAACGCGCTTCCATGTCACGCCATGAACGAACCGGCTCGTTATTGATGAAATCCTCAACCAGTCTTTGGCGAACATAAACCTCTGGCTCCTGTTCGTGATATTCAAAGAACAAGGCGCGGTCCCATCGCTGCTTATTCCAAGCCTTAATTTCATCCATCGCCGCTTGGATGGTCGTTGGCATGGGAAATGCCGATGAAATCGTACTTTTGGCCCTCTCGGTTCCTCTCAGCATTATACCGGCCTCTTCACCGTCCATAAATGCTGTGTACTGACGCTGAACTCCTGACGTGCAAGCATACGGCATGATGACTGAGAACGGCTCTATTGCGGCTCGCAAAGCTATTTCCCATGGTGTCGGGTCGAAGACAGCTTTGATCGACCCGTACTCCTCCAGAACCAATTCACGCTTCACAGCACCCTTGCGCTGCCGATCCGAACGCTGAGCTTTCATTTCCGGGCTATTGAAGAAATCCTCGAATACGTTCCTTGGTTTTGGCTGCTGAATAGGTTCGTCCAATTTGGAAACAGCCTCGTTGAAAGACAGGCCAGCCTTTGCAGCTATCTTGCTGGCTCTCGCCTTGGCCGCTGCGCGTTCGCCCTCGGTGGCGCCGCCAGCGACCAGCGCATAAACCTTGCGAAACCGTTCGATGTCCAAATTGGACGCAGTATGAATATTCATGTGCCCTCGCCTCAATCCGCACGAAGCGGCACAAGTTCAATGCGTGTGATGGTTTGAACAGGCTGTTCTGCATCGCCTGAAATCTGCAACCGCAGCACCTTGCCAAGCAGCCCCATAAAAGCGACTGGATTTTCTTCTGCCTGCTTTGTCAGGTATGAAACCAGCCCATCTTCACCCGACTTATTACCAGCATCCGCCGCTGCGGTCAGGATTGCATCTTTCAGCAAAGCCGTGGTTTTATTCATTGCGCCTTGCGGCCTGCCCTTGCCTGCCGCTGGTGGGCGACGTTTCTCAATAGCGTTCATTATTGCGCCCTCGCTCTGATGAGATTGCTTTCTGTAATTGCTTGGACAGCCTCGACCGCTGTTAGCCCAAACTGTTCCCGAAGGTACGGAATGACAGGGCGCGGCTTTGCTGCGTTTGGTGTGGTTGCCAGCCAGATAGCGGCGCGTTTAACTGGATCAGACATTTGAATCCTCCGAGCAATCGACGGGGTAACCGCATTCGCGAAGACCGTGCTCGCGCGCAGCAACTCACCCTGCAACGGGTGCGCCTATATATTGCCAAAGCGCATTTTTGTGATCGGTTTCGGTCTCTCCTCAATTTGAAGCAGCATAAGGTTGTCGCACGGTTGTTTGAAGCGGGACCCGATGGTTTCATTGGTGGTTTGAGTGCCGAGAATTATCTGGCCATTACCTAAACTTCCCGCGTCACGGTGACCCGTGATCTGCAGTATCTGGTCGATAAGCGGCTTTGACGCGGCAAGGGCAGTTGCGCTTGTAACCGGGGCAGATTTGTTGGGTGGGTCTTTTGTTTTCGAGTCAAAGTCAAGAATATATTTGTCCGGTTCCCGGCAGATGTAACACGATGCGATTGTAGATAACCGGTCAGAAACATCGGTTCCTTTAAAGCGGGCATGAACTGGCGGATTTGAAACTGGGGCCGAATTGGTGGCACAAACTGATCGATCATATGCGATTTCCGGAAGGTTCTTACGTAGAGCCAAGAGCAGTCGTACTTCAACCCGACAGCTTTAGGCGGTCGCGGTTCCAGATTGCCAGTCAAGAACATCGGCCGTTAAAGCTGGGTTTAATGCCAGTCTACCCATCATATTTGATTTAGATTATCCAAAAATTACATTTTCACAAATTCTTACCTTAGCACTGTGCTTAGGTCATTTGCGTACTCATTCACTTCGCGAAGGTCGAGTTTGGATTCTACATGGTCGAGATGATGGGCCAGAAGACACAGCGCTTGCTCGGCGTTTTGTTTTGTGATCGCCTCAACGATTTTTGCATGCTCCTCAGAACCACAGTTGACGATATCGGTATCGCGGTAGATCGCTGTAATCAATGATGTTCGCGAAATGAGGTCTCTCATCATTGTAAAAAGAAAGTCAGACGATGTAAGTTCGGCCAAAAGAACATGAAATCCGCCTGAAAGCTTGATGATGTCCGTCGTCATTCTCCGGCTGATTGCTCTTTTTTCCTCACTAAGATGGTGGCTCAGACGTCTTAGATCGGCCCGTGTAGCGTGTTTACAAAGATGTTGGACGACACATCGCTCAACTGCACGCCTTACAAAAAATACGTCGCGCGCCTCTCTGACCGTCGGCTTGCAAATAAAGGCGCCATGATTGGGGACTATATCGACCAATCCCTCGCGACTAAGTGCTGCGAGTGCCTGTCGAGCGCGAGTACGACTGACATTAAAAAACGCTGCCAATTCCTCTTCTTTAAGCTGGAAACCAGGACGTAAACGTCGTTCAGCTATCGAAAGCCAGATTTTCTCAACAATCTGATGTGTCAATGCATCCCTTTGCCCTGCCATGAGTTATACTCCCCTTCTCAACCAGCAGGCGTGATACAAGTAGAAAGTCAACTATATAAGTAGAACAAACAACATAAAATTGTCAACAATCAACTGTTATGCATTCTTTATGTTGTCAACGTACAAGAAAGCTTATTTTTTGGCAGAGGATAATTATAACTGTTCACTTTGGATGTGGCGTAGCCCGCACCGACGAGGGCTTCGGCTAATTTGACTGCAGCTGTTACGCCATCAATGACCGGCACACCGGTCGCTATCTTAAGACGTTCACACAATGCAGACATGCCAGCACAGCCCAGTACAATCGCTTCGGCCCCATCGTCAGTCTTTGCTCGCTCGATTTCCGCAATTAATAGCTGTTCGGCGAGAGACTGATCATCTTCTAAAGCCAGAACCGGCAGGTCAATTGCTCGAACTTTGCGGCAATATCGCTCTGCCCCATAATTACTGACAAGCTCCTCGATGATCGCGACCGACCGCGGAAGCGTGGTAATCACCGAAAAACGACGGCTGATTGTCATCGCTACCTGGACTGCTGCTTGACAAATACCGATGACTGGACCTTTTGCCACTTCCCGTGCAGCGTGAAGGCCAGGATCATCGAAGCACGCTATTACATAGGCGTCCACGTCTTGCGCTTCACTTTTCATGATCTCAGCAAGCATACCCGGTATCGACATCGCTTCGTCCATAGACCCCTCTATGCTTTTAGGCGTCTCTAGAGGATTGGTAGCAGTAATACGGGTTTGCGTATGTTTGACCATCAGGGCGCTCTCCATTGCCTGATTTGTCATAGAAGCGGTGGAGTTAGGATTGATTAAGTGAATATGCATAATTTAATTTTCCGCTGTCCTGCGTCTAAACTACTACTTCTGAAAATGCCCAATTGATGGGGCCTTCAACTCAAACTGACGATCTGAAGTCACGTAATTATCAGCGTGCAGGCGAGCTATCGGTTGGTAGCATTCAGGGTCAACATAGTGACCCTCAGCATCAAGACAATTACGTCGGACATGCATATGAACGACCTCCCCTAAAACGAGCGTACGGCGTGGGTAATCAATGAGCCGCTCAACACGACATTCAAAAACACAAGGAGCCTCTTGCGGGAATGCTGCTTTGATCTTGATACAATCTTGAGCGGTTAGTCCCGCAACCGCGAGCTCATCAACTTCCGCGTCAAAACCCAAACCACAAATCAACATTTGCTCGGATAACCCCATATCGACCATGCTAATAGCAAACTCGCCGGATCGACGTATGTTAACCATAGTATCCTTTTCTTCTCCTGATTGGCGTGGCTGAATTCCCAGCACAACAATTGCCGGATCATGCGAGAAGACGTTGAAGAAACTCATGGGCGCTGCATTGTTGTTTCCAGAAGTTGATCGGGTTGTTACCAGCGCAATAGGACGCGGCCCGATGAAATTGGTGAGAAGACGATAGCGGCTTTGTGAATCAATGGTCTCAAAGTCAAATTCCATGGCGACCCAAACTGTAAGAAATATTCAACAACTTTTAGATTTATTGTAAACAATAAATCAGTTATTTCAATCCATCAGTTGACTTTTTCTCGTACATGACGATTGTCGAATGGAACACGGAGAAGTCTTTATGAAAGCAGCAACTGCCCTATCAATCGAACAGATCGTAGAAAAAATCTGGCTTTCGATTGCAGAGCGGCGATTACGTCCTGGCATCCAGCTTAAGGAAGAACAACTCGCCACTATTTTCAACGTAAGTCGCGCCCGTGTACGCCAGGCTCTGACCGTGCTGGAACGAGACGGGCTTGTAACCATGATTCCAAATCGTGGTGCTTTCGTTAGTAAGCCAACGGTGCAGGAGGCACGCGATGTCTTCTCTGTCCGGCAGGCTGTGGAGCGCTGCATTGTAGAGCGGCTCTGTAGCTCTTCACTCAAAGAAAACGTGAAACGTCTCCGTGACCATGTCAATTTGGAGCGAATCGCTAATAGGGATGATATTACTACAGACATCATCAAGCTGTCTGGCGGGTTCCATCTTCTATTGGCTGAACTGACAGGTTCTGATTTTCTATTTACCACCATGCGCGACCTTATTTCCCGCAGTTCTCTGATTACAGCAATTTATCGCAAGACAGATCATTTCAACTGTGGTCCGGATGAACATGCCGAAATCGTAAAAGCGATTTCTGCAAAGGAGGCAGAAAAGGCAATCGAATTGATGGCACATCATCTTGAGCATGTAGAATCCGAACTTGATCTAAGCGAGATACGTGAGCTTTCCTATGATCTGCGTGCAGCTTTAACGTAAGCTGATAAGGATCACAGCTTCTCAGCATCTGTGCTGCGCGATTAGACGTGCATCTCGATTTGAAGACCGATCAGCACCCTGACTTGTTGCGTTAAGCGCACCTTCACTTAAAACATGCATTCTAGTTAACCTCCATCTCGACCAAATGGCAGGCCACACGCGTACGGTTGGGTAGAAGCATCATCACCGGCGCTTCTTTGGAACAACGCTCGATAGCAAGCGGACACCGCGGATGAAAAGTGCAACCAGAAGGCGGTTTTAAAGGACTAGGCACCTCACCGCTTGCTGGCTCACGATTGCGGTTTGGCGCGTCGATATTGGGGATCGTCTGCAATAAGAGTTGGGTATATGGATGCCGCGGATCAGCAAATAGTTCTTCTGTATCGCCTTCTTCAACAATGCGCCCCAGATACATCACTGCAATCCGATCAGACATATGGCGAACCACACTCATATCATGGCTGATAAAGAGATATGTGAGACCCAATTCATCCTGCAGGCGGCGCATCAGGTTGAGAACCTGTGCCTGTACAGAAACGTCAAGTGCTGATGTTGGCTCATCACAGACGAGAAACTCAGGTTCGCTCGCCAATGCTCGAGCTATCGAAATACGCTGGCGCTGTCCACCTGAGAATTCGTGCGGAAATTTCTCGCCGTCTGCAGCAGAGAGACCGACAATTCGCAGCAGCTCTTCAACACGGTGGTCAATCTCAACCGCACTATCACGCAACTTGAGTTCGCGTAGCGGCTCCGCAACGATGTTCTTTACCCGCCAGCGTGGATTAAGTGAAGCATAGGGGTCTTGAAATATCATCTGCGCCGATAAAGGTGCGCCACTTTTTCCTGCTGCAAATCGCATCCCACCACTGGTGGCAGGATATAGACCGGTAACAAGACGGGCAACAGTAGATTTTCCGCAGCCGCTTTCACCGACAATGCTTAAACAACCACCAGCCGGAACGGTGAAGCTGATGTCGTTGACTGCTTTGAGATACTGTTTGGATTTGCGCTCGACCAAGCGGTTAAGCCAAGGTGCCGAAACATCAAAGGTTTTAGTAAGCCGCTCAACGGTTAAAGCCGGGGTTTTACTTAAGGAATTTGTCATGCGGTGCCTCCTGCATTTAGCCAGCATGCACTGGCTGTCACACCCGAAAATACGAGCTCTGGCCTCTCCCGCCGACAACGAGCCCCGCTCTGGCTACAACGGGGATTAAAAGCGCAGCCATCGGGAATGGAATCGAGACGTGGCATAGAGCCATCTATCTGATTTAGTTTTTCCACCCGCGCACCCAATGAAGGAATCGACGACATCAATCCTTGGGTATAGGGATGAGATGGCTGATGAAGCACCTGCTCCACTGGCCCAACCTCAATCAGGCGCCCCGCATACATAACAGCAATACGATCTGCTGCTTCGGCAATGACGCCCATGTCGTGAGTAACCAGCATAACTGCCGTCTGCTTTTCTTTGCAAAGTTTGCGCAGCAGCGAAATAATCTGCGCCTGGATCGAAACATCAAGCGCTGTGGTTGGCTCATCAGCAATGACCAGTTTAGGAGACGCGGCAAGTGCGAGAGCGATCACCACACGCTGGCGCATACCACCAGAGAACTGGTGTGGATACTGGTCAACTCGCTCTTCGGGCGACGGAATACCAACGTCGCGCAATAATTGGACCGCACGGGCACGGGCCAATCCTCTGCTAAGACCCAGATGTTGCCGGATGGTTTCCGTTAGCTGCGATCCCACCGTAAAGAGTGGGTTGAGGGACGTAAGAGGATCCTGAAAGATTGCACCAATTTCGCGACCACGAATTTTTTCCATTGCGCGGTCATCGAGGTTATCGATGCGCTGCTTGCCCAGCCATACCTCGCCCCCGGCAATATGCCCCGGCCGTTCCAGTAACCCTTGGATCGCAAGACCGGTCATTGATTTACCGGCTCCCGACTCGCCTACCACACCGAGGATTTCTCCTGGGCGTATCGTTAAGGAGACATCTGACAACGCAGTGACTGTACCGTGACGACCGGGAAAATTGACACGAAGATTGCGAACATCAACGACTGGCTCTTGCATCTCAATCATGTTTGCTTTCCTCGTTTGATGCCTCAATTGGATAGCTTGGCGGGAATATTTCATTTACCGAAGGGTTGTTCCAGCTCCGCTCAGGATATTTCGCAATCAGACTGTCAAACTGAGCTTGTGCCTGAACTCGTGCCTTCTCCATGTCAAAACCAGCCAACTGCCGATTGAGCATCGAAACACGTCCATCCACAAACACGGCTTGGGTTATTTTTCCAGATCCACCGACGACAATGGTTGTGATCGGATCAATCGACGGAGCCATGATAGTGTCATCCAGACGGAAGACTGCGATGTCTGCGCGTGCCCCCGACGACAAATGCCCGATATCCGTACGGCCCAAGGCCTTTGCACCACCAATCGTTGCTGCATCGAAGAGATCGGCTGTACGAAGACGATCAGGTGCATTGTCGGCCACTCTTCCAGTGATGAGGCCAGCCAGCAGGTTCATCAGCATATCGGGCGGGGTTGTATCAGTGCCCATGGCGACATTAATCCCACGCCTGCGGCACTCGGAAAACGATTTAAGAATTGATCCACCGCGACCCGAAACCAACGGGCAATGAACGATCGAAACAGCATTCTGTGCGTAAAGATCAAGGTCTTCATCGGTTGCATTGGTAGCATGTGGAGCAATGAGCCGCTCGCTCAGAAGCCCATGGCTGGCAAGCCAAACAGGCGCTGTAGAACCATGCAACATGCGCACGGTGTCCACTTCCATTGCCCCTTGAGCCATGTGAAGCCGGAACTTGCAGCCGAGATCACGTGCGGCCGCATCTGTGCGCTTGATAAGAGCAAGCGTGGAAGTCTCCACCCGGTCGGGCACAAGCATTCCCCGTACCAGATCACCATATCGACCGGTTTGACGCTCAATATAAGTAATCGCGTTGTTCAGTCCCTGAAAACCACGCTCTTCATCGAAAACCGGAACTATTTTGCCCGGCTGTTCCAGAACCATACCACCTGAGCGATATGCGGGGCTTAGATAAACGCGTAGGCCCAAATCGCCCGCGGCGTCTGCGGCAGCATCAAACTCTGCAACCGTTTCCGCCCACTCGCGATAGAACAACGAAGCAATCGGAGTGGCTGTTGTGATACCGTTCAATAAAAGCTGACCAAAAGCAAACCGCTTTTGAAAGGCCAATTGTCCCTCATCATACATCTCATAGGGCCCGGCATCGACATAACAGCGCGGCCAAACACGACCTTTCGCCCAGCCGGGATGATGGTCAATTCCAAGAATAGTCGTATCGAGATCTGAAAGAGCGTCGAGATCAATCAGTCCAGGACTGATAAGTGCGTTACCAAAATCTATTCGGCGTGCGACTTCTCCGGGAAATTTGTGTCCGACGAAGAGGATCTGACCATCCTCAAAAACCACTTCACCATCTTTGAGCAGGCGATGGCCGCCGTCTTTATGCCCGACCACCCAACTGGCCGTGATAAGAGTGCGGCCAGAGGGCCGCTCACCTAAGACAAGAGAATTCAGAGCAACATTCTTCATGGCATTTCAACCACACATTTACCTTGTCGAGCTGTAACGCGGCCGCCTTTTACAACCAGCGGGCGCGGCGCTACATCGACCACCGCATGCGCCAGCGTTTCGCCGGTCAAAAGGGTGAAATCGGCATGACACCCGATATCAAGCCCGTAATTCTCAAGCGCCATCACATCGGCTCCACCTTGAGACACAATATAAAGAACGTGCTCCAGTTCCTGATCAGAACGAACGCCATTCTTCATGCCAATGATCTTGGCACGGTCAAGCATATCAGGCTGTCCCCATGGGCCCCAGGTATCACGAATACCGTCGCAACCGCCACCAATACGAACACCTGCTTCTTTCAGCCGCCTGATTGATGGGACAGTCGCTGATGGTGCTCCGGTGGTCAAAATTGCAACATCCAGAATTGCTAACTGTTCAATAAGTTGGCCAACCCGCAGATAATCATTCATACCGAGTGCAAAGGCATGACTGATTGCCACCTTGCCTTCCATGCCATGTGCACGAATACGCTCAAAGATAAGCTCCATCGTAAAAGCGCCAAGCTCACCTGTCTCGTGCAGATGAATGTCGATCGGCACACCATGTCTTGTTGCAAGTGAGAATAGAGCATCCAGCTGGCCTTTTGGGTCACGATCAATGCCACACGGGTCGATCCCACCAAGAACTTCGCAACCCTGCCGGAGTGCCTCATCAAGAAGCTCTTCGGTGCCCGGTGTGACCATTAAGCCAGACTGGGGAAATGCGACAACTTCGATATCGATGATACCTTTGAGCTTCTCGCGCGTTTCCCATATACCTTCAACAAGTGACAAACCGTGGGTCGGGTCTATATCGACATGACTGCGGATGTGCGTGCTGCCATGGGCCGAAAGACCAATCGCATGACGCATCGATTGGCGATGTGGATCAATCCCGATTTCCAGCCTGTTTTCGCGTTCAAAATCGATACGCTCACGCAATATGGCGGCGCGGTTGTTGACGTGCCACGGCATGGCCCAGGTTGTCTTATCAAGATGCGTGTGAGCATCAATTAACCCCGGAACCAGTATCGCGTTACTTCCTTCTTCAATCGCCATTCCGGGTTCAGCCGCAAAATGTCCGAAACCGGCAATTCTCCCATCTTTGATCATGAGGTCGCAGTTTTCGCCTGCCATTGGGCGGATGTTGCGAAGCAAAAGATTGTTCATTTAACTTACCTCAGTTTCGGATTAAGCGCATCGCGCAGCCAGTCGCCGAGCATATTGACGGCCACAACAAGCAGGCAGAGCTGGATGACGGGGAAAACCACAATCCACCATGAACCGGAAAACAGGAACTGATTGCCGATACGGATCAGGGTTCCCAGCGACGGTTGGCTCGGCGGCATGCCTATTCCAAGGAACGAAAGGGTCGCTTCGGTCAGGATCGCCATACCGAAATTAAGCGTTGCCGCGACCATAATGGGTGTCAGTGTGTTGGGCAGGATGTGCTTTGTCATGATCCGCCGTGACGGCACACCAATCAGCCGTGCCGCTGAAACATAGTCCTTACCCGCCTCGACAATCGCCTGCGCTCGAACAGTACGAGCATATTGCACCCATGCTGAAAGCGAAATTGCCAATATGAGAACGGCCGACGCGCCAATCTCACGAAGGCTCACTGGCAACATCTGTCGCACAACAGTCGAAACGAGAATAGCGACCAGAATAGTGGGTATTGATAGCGTCACGTCACCAAAACGCATCAAAAGATTGTCGATAAAGCCACCGAAATAGCCGGAGACTAATCCAGCAGTCAGACCGATCAGCAGGGAAAGCAACACCGAAGCGATACCGATGACGATTGAAATTCTGGTGCCGTAAAGAATAGCCGAAAGCATGTCACGGCCTTGCGTGTCGGTGCCCAACAGGAACGGCCACTCACCTCCCTCTTCCCAAAATGGAGGCAGCTCTGCTTTCCACATGTCGAGCGCTGCACCATCATAAGGATTTTGCGGTGCGATCAACGGTGCGAACACTGCACTCAGTATCAAAACTGCCAGCAGCGTAGCGCTTAACATTGCTGTCTTGCTGTGTGTGAAGGACCACCAAAGGTCACTCTTGCGAATTCGCTGGACAAGCGAAGATCGCGTGACGGGGGCAGCTTGCGAGGATGGGGTGCTCATTAAGACAGACTCCCGTTGGTCAGCGAGCCGTGCGCAAACGGGGATCGATGACCGCATAGGCAACATCCACCAGAGTGTTAAGCACGACAAAAATGAAGGAAATAATGCAAAGATAGGCCGCCATCACGGGAATATCGAGGAACGTGACCGCCTGAATGAACAGCATACCCATCCCCGGCCACTGGAAAACAGTTTCTGTGATCAGTGCGAACGCAATCAGCGAACCGATATTCATGGCCGTCAAGGTCACGACTGGCATCAGACAATTGCGCAATGCATGCCTGAAATAAATGCGCCATCTCGGAATACCCCGTGCGCGCGCAAACTTGATATATTCGGATCGCAGCACTTCCAGCATTTCAGCACGTACCAGACGCATCACAAGCGTAACCTGATAAAGCGAAAGTGCTATGGCTGGCAGGATGATCGCAGCTCTTCCCGACGGCGTGAGAAGGCCAGTGGACCAACCGCCAATATAAACAACTTCGCCGCGTCCGAAAGCGGGAAACCAGCCAATTGATACAGAGAAAACAAGGATAAGCAGAATACCCACCACGAAACTGGGTAGCGATACGCCAACAATGGAAAGAAACTGGAGGCTCTCCGTGTACCATTTTCCGCGTTTGATGGCAGTAAGCACACCCAAAGGCAATCCAACTAAGAGTGAAATGATCGTCGCAACGAAAACCAGCTCAAGGGTTGCGGGAAATCGCTCGCTTATCAGACCCAATACATCCTGACCATTTCGGTAGGAAATACCAAAATTCCCTTGCGCTGCATTCACAACAAAGCGCGAATACTGAACAAGCAGGCCATCATTGAGACCCAGCCGTTCGCGCAAATTATCGCGGTCGGCCTGCGTCATTTGTTCATTGGCCATCATCTCGACTGGATCACCCGCAAGGCGGAAAATCAGAAAAGCAAGCAAAGCGACGGCCAACATCACCATGACAGCGTTTGCCAGGCGCTTAATGATAAAAACCAGCATGAAATTTCCTCGGTAACAACATGGTACGCCCGGGGACGCATCCCCGGGACAGCATCAACAGATTATTGGGTAAAACGCGTAAGCCAATGACGCGGCTTATTGTCAGGCAACTGCACGATCTTGTCGATATTCTTCGACATAACCCAGGCCATAGGCTGCTGGTGCAGAGGTAACATCACTATTTCGTCTTTCGCCATTTCCAATGCTTTGGTCTGGAGTGCGAGACGCTTAGGACGATCCATTTCAGTAGAAGCTTGTACAATAAGCTCGTCGATCTCTGGATAGCTCCATCCGCCCCAGTTAAAAACGCCCGCATTTGCAGTCTTTGTAGCAATCATCTGAAGCAGAATCGAATAGCTGTCCAACATTGGCTCGGTGGCCCAACCAATGAGGTAGACGTCAGCCTTACCTCCGGTACGTTTTGGTGCCTGTGCGGCAGTCGGCGCAATATCGAGTTGCGGCTTGAACCCGCCACGGCTCAACATATTTACCATGCCCTGACAAAGCTCTTCCTCATTCACATAAGCGTCAGTTGTACACACCAGCGTGAATGGAAAGTCGACAGCGTCTGCTTCAGCCAAAAGCTTCTTGGACAGTTCCGGATCATACGGCAAAGTTGTGTCCAGTTCCGCCGTGTAGCCCGGAATTTCTGGTGCAACTATCGCTCCCGCCGTGCGTGATTTGCCACGCATGATCCGCTTCTGGATCAGCTCGCGGTCAAGAGCGTGAGCAAATGCTTGCCTTACCCGCAGATCGTTAAATTTATTAGGAGCACCGTTAGCAAGTTCCGGCTTACGATTGAAACCCATCATTACCGTACGAAGATCTGTACGCTCAAGAACGTTTAAATCAGGCTGAGCCTGTAAACGAGGCAGATCCTGCGACGGCGCACTTTCGGTAAAGTTGATTTCGCCCGAAAGTAGCGCTGCCACACGCGTTGGGGCAGATGTGATAGGTGTGAATTCTATACGGTCGATATTGGATTGGGAATCATCCCACCAGTCTGCATTTTTCACAAGAATAGTTTTTGAGTCCGGGACGCGACTCTCAAGCTTGAAGGGACCAGTACCATTGGTGTTATAGGTAGCATATCCTTCAATCTTGGCACCAACATCGGTCGGCTTTTCCGAATTGTTTTTCTTCAGCCAACCCTCATCGAAAATATGGATATTGGTGAGATCGTTGAGCAGAAGCGGATAAGGGCCGCTGAGTTCAATGTCGACGGTGTAATCATCAACCTTGCTAGAGGACTTATAGGCAGGCAAATTTCCTCGCAACGGCGAAACCGGATCGCTTACCCGTTTGAGCGAGGCCAGAACATCATCAGCCGTAAATTCGGCACCGTCATGGAATTTCACGCCTTTTCGCAAATGAAACCGCCACGTCGTATCCGATATATTTTCCCATGATTGAGCTAGTGCAGGCTCAATCTTTAAATCCGCATCGTAGCGAACCAGCCCCTCATAAACATGATTGAGGAAAGACAGCGTGTAACTATCACCATACGAATAAGGGTCGAGTGAATAGATGTCTCGCGCAGCCCCCCATTTGAGTGTTTCCGCATGGCCCGACAAAGTCAGACTCACCAGCATAGTGGCCGCAAGGCCCAATTTTTTTAACATTGATTGCTCCGCTTCTGGAAATTGTTGCCCCCTTTTTGGGGATCTCTTCTTCAAGCACCATCATACCCAAGACGAGCACGAAAATGTCATTTCTTCGTGCTCAACACGAAGTTTGCTGAATGTGATTTCCTCCTTGAATCAGGGGCCTGAGCCTTGGCGGCTTCTTCATTGGCCATTGATAACAGTATCTATATAAGCAAAAAGTTGTCAACGAGATTGTAAACAATATTTGAATATTTTTCGCATTTAAAGTCGACGATAACTGTTAACATCACGATCGAGCCAACCTGAATTGTCAAAGGATTATCACGGGATTGTGCCGGGCTGATTGGTTTCTTACCGTTTGAACAAGGCGCACAATAGATAGTCTCCTGCACCTGAGAAATGCCTGTTTCTTGTCGTCATCAGCTCTGCATTCAAAAAAATGACTGTAATAAAATTGTCCTGAAGTTGACGAACCGCCAAACTCAATATTCCTCAGGCCTTGTTTTGAAGATGAATGCAATAGAGCGTCCTTCACAGTTGGACGCTCTAACATTTACGGCCAATAATATTATTCGGCCATCATGGTGTGCCAATGACGCGGTTTGTTGTCGGCACGGAAGTCAACGCTTTTGACTTTTTCTAACATACCCCATGCAATCGGCTGTTGATGCAAAGGAATCAAAATCGCCTTATCCTTGGCGATCTTTAGTGCTTCCTCTTCCAGAGCCAGCCGTTTGGCAGTGTCCGGTTCATTTGCTGCCTTTTTGACCAGATCGTCGAGTTCCGGATAAGACCAGCCACCGTAGTTAGAAACGCCGGTGGAGCCACTGCGCGTCGAAAGAACTTGTGACAGAAGCGAATAGGCATCCAGTGTCGGCTCATTTGCCCAACTCAAATTGAACATGTCGGCCTTGCCGTTGGTGCGTTTAGGCTGCTGAACAGCCCTCGGCCCCATGTCGATCGTTGGCTCAAAACCCGAACGCTTAAGCATGTTAGCTATGCCCGAGCATATATCTTCTTCGTTGATGCTTTCATCATTCATGCACAGATAGGTAAAGGCCAAACCTTTTTGGCCCGCATCTTCCAACAGCTTCTGTGCCTGCTTCGGATCGGCGGGCTGATAAACATCAAGAGATTCAGAATAGCCGGCAATTTCTGGCGCTATGAGTGATCCTGTAGGGCGTGCAAGCCCGCGCATGATTTTCTGATTGATAAGATTACGATCAAGGCTCGCCTCCACAGCCTGCCGCACATGTTCATCAAGGAATGGATTGGGGCGGCCATCCTCAAGCTTTTCCTTGCCATTAAAAGCAATGAAAACCGTACGCAATTCTGTGCGCTTGTTCACGCTGATGCCCGGCGACGATTCTAATCGTGGCAAATCCTGAATCGGAGCAGAATCCACCAGATCAATTTCACCAGACAGAAGTGCAGCAACGCGCGTAGCCGCAGAAGAGATCGGTACATATTCGATACGATCAAGATTATGTTTCTTTTCGTCCCACCACTGATCGTTGGCCAGTAGAACGGTTTTGGAATCCGGGACACGGCTATCCAGCTTGAATGGCCCAGTGCCATTGGTGTTGTGCGTCGCAAAATTTTCAGTGTTTGAAGCTATGTCCGTTGGCTTTTCTGCATTGTTGTCTTTGAGCCAGCCTGCATCGAACATGAAAATATTGGTCATATCGTTCAGGAAAAGTGCGCTTGGCGAGGAAACCTCTAAATCGACCGTATAATCATCGACCTTATCGACCCCGACATAAAGCGGAATATTACCGCGCAGCGGCGAAGTCGGATCGGACACGCGGTTCATAGACGCAACCACGTCATCTGCCGTAAATTCGGCACCGTTATGAAATTTGACACCCTTGCGCAGTGTAAAACGCCATTTATTATTATCTATCAGCTGCCATTCGGTGGCAAGAGCAGGTTCAATCTCAAAATTGGGGCCGTATCGGATCAACCCTTCATAAATGTGGTTGAGAAACGCCAGATTAGAGGTGGATGGCACGGAATTCGGATCAAGCGAATAAATGTCAGCCCGACTTCCCCATCGCAATGTAGCGGCGTCTGCAGATGAGACCATTAACGGCGCAGAAATTGCCACAGCGCTCAGCGTGGACAAAAGAAACCTGTGAAAACGCGTCATGCTCTTCCCTTCATGAATTAAGACCGATCCATTAAGCCGGATTTTTTTGAACTATCTTAATTGACTGGCATATTGTCAACGATATTGTTGGCAATTATTATGGAAAATATCGACACCGTGAATTTCGGAATCGGCAACTCAATTGATTCCAGTCAAGAAACAAGGACGTGTAAATGGTTGGGCTACTGCTACTTCACGGAACGATCATCACCGTTGACCCTAAGCGGCGCATTATCGAAAATGGCGGCATAGCAATCGAAAAAGACCGGATTGTTGATATTGGCACTGCCGAAGAAATCCAGCCCATGCATACCGGGAAGAAAATCATCGACTGCACTGGAAAACTAATCATTCCTGGCCTCATTGATGCCCATGGACATGCCGGCCATGCGTTGATCCGCAGTATCGGCGCGGATACCAATGCTTTGTGGATGCGAATTGTTACTCCGACCTACTATCATTATGTTACCCGCGACTACTGGTATGCGGATGGGCTTGTCTCTGGACTTGAGAAACTATGTGCTGGTGTCACGACTTCTGCCAGCATCATCACCTCAATGCCCCGCAGTGATGATCCGGTGTTTGCGATCAATCATGCCCGTGCCTATTCAGAACTTGGTTTGCGAGAGATTATCTGCGTGGGACCCGCAGGCCTGCCCTGGCCGCAATCGGTGACGCGCTGGGAAAGCGGAAAGCCGGAGCGACGCGAAGTATCTTTTGAAGAAATGATTGAGGGTGCGGAAAGCACCATCGAAGCTCTGAACGGTACCGCGAATGGTAGAATCAAGGTATTTTTGACACCATTTACGATCGTACCTTCGGTAGAACCTTCCAATGCTTCAACACCAGACTTTGCGGTAAACCTCACAAAGGAAGACCGAGCGCAGGCGCGACGTATCCGCGAAACAGCGCTCAAGTGGGGCGTACGCATTCACTCGGATGCTTTTGCGGGACAAATTCGTATGGCTTTTCAGGACACGGAGAATGCATTGCTGGGTCCTGATGTGCATTTGCAGCACTGTTGGGGAATATCTCACGAAGAAATAGACATTCTTGCTCAAACGGGCACGCATGTCACCCATGCTCCTCCGGGGCGCTCAACCCCAATTATGGAAATGATGGCCCGTGGCGTTCCAGTGGCCATCACATCAGACGGCGCGGCTCCAAGCCGCCATTTTGATATGCTGCAAATCGCTCGGTTAGCTCAATCGACACAGCACATTTTACACAATCACAACCGATACATTCTGCCGCCGGGTAAAATCTTCGAAATGATAACAATTGATGCAGCGAGAGCAATTGGCATGGATCAAGAAATCGGTTCGCTGGAATGCGGCAAGAAAGCCGACATAGTCATCATCGATATGCGTAAGCCACACCTGACACCCAATTGGATGCCGGTCCATCGTCTTATTCACCAGGTACAGGGAAGTGATATAGACACTGTAATTGTTGACGGCAAAGTCCTAATGGAAAATGGCAACGTGCTCACTGCAAATGTTAAGGAAGCATTGGCGTTTGGAGAATCCGAGGCACAGGCTCTCGTTTTAAGGGCAGGACTTCAACCTCACATGCATGATCCCGGCTGGGGGCAGCTGCAACGAACGTTTCAACATCCTATTAAGCCACCCGAGTCCCCCAAAATTAACTAATTCTCTTCTGTACTGGCCTTTACGTGAATGTGAATTTAGAGTGAGAGACGCTAGGAAAATATGGCGACTGGTACAGTTAAGTTTTTCAACAATGATAAGGGTTTCGGCTTTATTACGCCTGAAAATGGTGGTGCGGACGTGTTCGTTCACATCTCAGCCGTTGCTTTTGGGGGCGCTCTTCAGGACGGACAAAAAGTCAGCTATGATATCGGACAAGACCGCAAAACTGGCAAGTCCAAGGCTGAAAACGTTAGCGTTCTTTAAGCTAAATAAGGTCCCAGGATTAGGCTGAAAAAAATATTCGTCCCATGTGACTTCTCACCACTCACAATTCATATGGGGCGGAACAATCCAATTAGTTTTTGTTCAGTCAATGCGAAATGTTTTCTGATCCTTTCAGAGACTGAATTCTCACTTCCGCCTTATTATTTCACCTGCATGGAGGAAGCCATCCATCGCAGCTATATAAGATCAGCTGATGCTGACGTTCAAACTGCAGCTCTTTTGACACAAGCTTATTCGCCAGTTTCTCTCCAAAAACATTGACCTGATGCAGGTAAGCAAGGCGCGGTTGTCTGCTTATGTCGATGCCCGGAGTGGGAGCGGTTGTTGCTCGGAGCTACCGGTCCGCCATTGATGATCCTTCTCGTTTCACATCATCAAAGAAAGTCGGGCCATGGGTCGGAGTGACGCCATCTCGCAATCAATCCGGCGAACTCGACGTTTCGGGTAGCATTACCTAAGCTGGCGACGTCAACTTACGCCATGCGTTGTGTCAGGCCGCGACGGTCATGATACATAGTGGTCGTTCAACATGGTTGAGAACATGGCCTGCACAAGTTGCCCGCCGCCGTGGCACGAAGCGCGCGGTGGTTGCTTTGGCGGGTCGTATCAGCGTTATCCTTCATCGAATGTGGGTCGATAATACCGACTTTCGGTCAGATGATGCTTTGTCGCATAAGATTTAAAGAAACGTTGCAACCTTTGCGTGCCTGATTGCAGGCTGTCGAAGTCCCCCAAGGGATGTGGTTCCGATGATGCCGGGGTCAGGACTGTGGCCGAGGAAAGTCGAGCACGCCTATGAGATGGGCACATCGAGATTACATTTGAACCAGCATCATATTGGCAGCCAATTGCGCTGACCACGGACCGAAGCATGTAACCGGGTTGACTTCACACTAGGACAGCAGCGCAAACAGGAATGTCAAAACTACAAATATAATCGAGGCCGCAGCTATGCGGGTGCGATCGGTTGTCAAAAAATGCTTGACATGAATTGCCCCGTTACCGAAGTCCTGAGCCTTCTGTATTTAGCATCTGCTAAACTGCGCCCATCACTGCCCCTGGTCAGGGGCAGTGATGGGGTGGTGCGCGACGTCTGAGCCTTGTGGCTTGACCACGTTTCCTAGCATGTCGGCACCGCCTCTCTTCATCGTCTCGGACAGTTGATTGCGGACATTGAGTACCGCGCACCAGAAGGAAGAGAGCATGGATAATCTATCACACGGCCGCATCATCGGCATAGACGTTAGCCGGGACTGGCTAGATCTTCATTGCCTGCCTGATGGGCTTCAATGCCGAATACCAAATATTCCAGAAGGGCACACTGCTGTCGCGGATCTTGCTCATGATCGAGATGCGGTCGTTTGCTTTGAATCTACCGGTGGACAGGAATGGCAGCTCTGGGCAAAGCTTGAAGCAGAAAGTGTCGTCGCCCGCCAAGTGCCTCCCGCTCAGGTGAAGGCATTTGCGCAAAGCCGCGGCACACGCGCCAAGACTGACAGGATCGATGCAGAACTCATCGCGCGGTTCTTTGCTTTCCGACCCGATGCGGGTCGCAGTCTTCCTGCAGAAAAGCTCAGATTTCTCAGAGCATTGACCTCGAAGCGTACCCAGATGGTGGAGATGCGAAAACGCCTTCTTGCCCAGATCCGTGCGCATCAGAAACTTGGCACAGCTGAGATGTTTGACTGCATCGAAACCGAACTAAAGGTTAGGCTCGGCAGCCTGATCAAAGAGCTTGAGGACAGGATCGTAGCCGCCATATCCAGTGACGATTTGCTGTCCGAGACCGTTAGCGTTCTGCGCTCCATACCCGGAATCGGTCCAGTGGCAAGTACAATGCTGGTCGCTGAAATGCCAGAGCTTGGCACCATCACCGGCGAACAAGCTGCAGCTCTTGTAGGTTTGGCTCCAGTTGCGCATGACAGTGGAACCCTGCGCGGAAAACGGTCTATTGCAGGCGGTCGTCGTGCCTTGAGGCATGTGATGTTCAAAGCCGCTCTGGTCGCTGCGCATCACAACCCGACCATGAAGGTCTTCGCGGATCGTTTGCGAAAAGCCGGGAAACCGCACAAGGTTATCCTCACAGCCGTTGCCCGAAAATTGGTTACCCTGGCTAACGCATTGTGTAAAAAACGTCAAAAATGGGTGCTTCCGAAACCATGAGAGATACAGTTGCGAGGACCGGAGTAAGCGAGACAACTTTGGGAAGGCCTCTTACCCATTCCAGAGGGATTACCACCTGTATCAATACCAATGGGTAATTTGTTGACCTTCAGAAGGCTCCTTTGCTGACGCGGAATTTTTTGAGTTCAGCCATTAATCCTGGAAAATCAACGGGCTGTCCTTCTCCAAAGCCGAAATAGGCCTTTTTGTAGAACTCATATAACTTTTCATAGCCAGCGACATGAGTAGCTCGTGGATAGAAAACACGCGCTTCGGGTGCCATAGCTTTTTGCGCTGTCTGAATGTCCGAGTAAAATCCGGCCGCGACCGCCGCGAAGATGCAGGAGCCGGTGCCGACCGGTGAAACAGAAGGAACATAGACATCCTTGTTTAGAACATCGGCATAAATTTGATTGAGAACATCGTTCTTCTGCGGAATACCACCCGCATTCACGATACGATTTGGTTGCAACCCCCCCTCACACATGCGATCAATAATGATACGCACATGCAAGGCCATTCCTTCAATGGCAGCATGTAGCTCGTCCCGGGCGTCGTGATTAAGGTCCCAACCCAGCGTCACGCCAGACAAATCGGAGCGGACCAGTACGGTGCGGTCGCCATTGTCCCAGTTCAGGCGCAACAGTCCCGTCTGGCACGGTGCGAAATCTTCAATACCTTTAGCAAGCGTTGCAACATCACTCGCTGCACGCTTTGCAATGGCACTAAATACATCGCCAGTGGCTGACTGGCCTGCTTCGATGCCCGCGTAGCCAGGCACCACACTGTCCGCTGCAACACCACATAATCCCTCAACGGGATTAAAATCGGCCGGTCCCATCGAGATGATACAGGTTGAAGTACCGATAACGTTTACAACATCACCTGGTTGCCCGCCGGAGCCAATCGCATCCCAATGCGCATCGAGAGCACCGATGGGGATAGGGATGCCTGCGGAAAGCCCTAGCTTGTCAGCCCATTCTTCGCTCAGATAACCAGCAATAGCATCGGATGCGAGATAACGACCTGCCATATTGTCGAGGATGCCATCAAACAGTGGGTCGACGCGGCTGAAAAACGCCTGTGGCGGAAACCCGCCCCAGCGGCTGCCATACATCCATTTATGCCCGGCGCCGCAGAGGCTTCGGGGGAGTTCATTGCGCTCTGTGATGCCGCACAGTGTTGCTGCTATCATGTCGCAATGCTCAAGTGCTGTATAGAACTCAGCGCGCTTTTCGGGATTGTGTCGGAGGAAATGAAGAACCTTGGCAAAGCCCCATTCATGGGAGTATGTTCCGCCGCACCAGCGCAAGGCTTCAAGCTCCTCAGCCTGCCCCAGTCGTGTGATTTCGCGTGCCTCTTCATGGGCCTGATGATCGCACCACAGATAGTAATCTGCCAGCGGACGTAGCTTATCGTCAACCATGACAACGCTCGACCCGGTGGTATCAATGGCCAGTGCCCGGACGTCACTGCCAGGGATGCCTGCCTTCTGCAAAGCGTCATGCATGGCAGAGACAAGCCCCCTCATATGATCATCATGCGATTGAGCACCCATGAGTGGTGCCGCTGCACTGCGCTTTAGCTCATAACCAGCGCTGGCCCCCGCAAGTACAGAACCATTATCGCTGTCCATCAAAGTTACACGCACACTCAATGTGCCAAAATCGACTCCAGCGACAATTGCCATCACATGTTCTCCCGAATGTTAAGAGTGGTCAGTTTGTATGACCGTTGTTTAAAAGAATAAAGTTTGCCTTAATCCGGCTCACTGACCGTAAGTCCTGGCTGGACCGTGTTTGCGCTTGTAATGGCGATCAAGCAAAGCTTGCGAAACAGGTTCTGCGTCAGGATTAAGTGACAGAATATGCCATGCCATGCGGGCCACTTCTTCTAGAATAATGGCATTCCAAAGAGCTTCATACGGTGTTGCTCCCCACACGAAAGGTCCATGCCCTGCAACAAGCACTGCGGGAATGGCTAGAGGATCAGTGTCTGCAAATGTCTCAATGATGACCTTGCCTGTTTCAAGAACGTAGTCACGCTCAATTTCCGCATCCGTCAGCGGACGTGTTACTGGAATGGTGCCGTAAAAATAATCGGCATGCGTCGTACCAAGCGGCGGAATTCCCTTATGCGCCTGTGCCATGATGGTCGCATAGGTCGAATGGGTATGAATAACAGCGCCAATGCCTTTAAACGCGCGATAAAGGGCAGCGTGCGTGGCGAGGTCGGATGATGGCTTCATCTTGTTATCAAGCACCGCGCCATTGATGTCGCAAAGTACTAGATCTTCGGCCTTGAGATGATCGTAATTGACACCGCTCGGCTTGATGACAATCTGGCCGCTTTCGCGGTCGATACCGCTTGCATTGCCGAAAGTTGACAGGACGAGTCCATGTTCAACTGTGCCCAGATTAGCGTCCAGAACAGCCTGCCGAAGCGCGCTATGTGTCATTTTCTATTTCCTGAATAAACATGCCCAAAGCGCAAAGGGTTTCGCGCTTTGGATATTATCGTGAGCTTTTAGAAGATTAACGAGCAGTCCAGCCAGTGTAATCTTTTACATTTTCACGTGTGATAAGAACTGGATCGATCAATACAGTGTCTTTTTCAGGCTTATTGCCTTTGAAAAATTCGTAGCCCATGCGGAAGGCCTGGCCAGCCATGCTGTATGGATCCTGCGAAGACGTTGCACGGATCAGGCTCGATTCATTGTTGAGGGCAACTTCAGTATCCGGAGCACCATCAACACCGGTGATGATGAATTCCGAACGCCCCTGCTGACGCGCAGCAAGATCAGCACCCTGAGCCATAGGATCGTTCAGCGCAAAAATACCATCGATTTTGTCGAAGCGTGTCAGCAGTGACTGAGCTGTGTTCAGACCACCATCACGCGATGCGCCACCGTTTTGATCTTCGGACAGAATTTTGATGCCTTCATTGGCTTCAAAAACGGTCTTACAACCCTTGTAGCGGTCCTGGAGTGACGAAGAGCCTGGGCCGTTGATGATGATAACATCGCCCTTACCATTCAACTGGTCAACGATGTACTGGCAAGCCTTCTGACCAGCTGCAACATTGTCAGTCATGACAGTGACGTCCGAACCGGGTGCCGAAACGTCAAAAGATGCCACAACAACACCCGCATCTTTAGCGCGCTTGACTGCTGGTGCAATCGCGTTCTGATCAACAGCGTTCAGCATGATCATGTCAACGCCTGCTGCGATGAAGCTGTCGATTTGCGAGCTCTGCTTGTTCAGCTCATAGTCTGCTGAAACGGAAGTGATTTTCACATCCGGATTCACCTTACGTGCTTCTGCTTCAATGCCCTTGATTGCAGCTACGAAGAAAGGATTGCCAAGAAGGCCAACGGAAATGCCAATGCTTTCCAGATCCTTTGCACTGACAGTCGAAGCTGTCATGCACAATACACTTGCGCAGGCGATGAGTTTTGCAAATTTCATATTTCCTCCTCCTCGGAGTTTTCTAGGTAATGGGTGTTCGTTCGATAGTTACTGTTTGCACTTACGTGCGCGCACCGCCTTGCAGGCGAAGCCGATCAAGCGCCACAGCGGCGATGATGACGAGACCCTTGATGATGTACTGCCAGATGTCAGACACACCGACGAGGATAAGACCGTTTGAAAGAACTGCGATGATAAGCGCACCAATCAGCGTTCCCCAGATGGAGCCAACACCGCCAACAAATGAGGTGCCGCCGAGAATAACCGCTGCAATCGCGTCGAGTTCATATGACGTACCCAACTGCAGACCATTCGCCGCATAAAGACGCGCAGCTGACATAACGCCGCCAAGCCCGGCATAAAGGCCCGAAATTCCATATACGAACAGAAGAACGAGAGAAACCCTGATGCCTGTTAGGCGCGCAGCATCCGGGTTACCGCCTGTCGCATAAATCCAGGTTCCAAGCACAGTGCGACGCAAAATGAACCAGGAGATTACGACGACTGCCAGCGCGATAATTGCAAGCATTGGCATTCCTAAAATTTTGCCATTGCCTAAAAATTCGAAAGCGAGTTCAGCGTTGAATACGGTTGTATCCTGTCCAAGCAAACGCGCTACACCGCGCGCAGCTGTGAGTGTACCCAAAGTTACAATGAATGGCGGCAACCGGAGAAATGCAATCAACGCACCGTTTATCAGTCCCCAGCCAAGTCCCATCGCAAGTGCGCCCGGCACACCGAGCCAGCCAAGGTCGGGAAAAAGCGACAAAATCATCGCCGTCATTGCTGAAACAGCCAAAATTGAGCCAACCGAGAGATCAATGCCACCCGTCAGGATAACAAATGTCATGCCCGCAGCCAAAACGGTGTTGATTGAGGCCTGCTGCAACACAATCGAAAGATTGTTAACGCTCATGAAGCGGCCGCTCATGAACTCAAAACCGATGGCAAGCAAGATCAGAACCGGCAGCATACCAAGAATGCTCACCATGGCTCGGACATTTGCTTTCTGGGCGGCGGCGTTAGGGGTTGAACTGCTCATTTGAAGGTCTTTCCTATTGCATTCGAGCGGATAAAACTCAGGCTGAATTTACAGCGATCGCTCATCTGACTGTTTTTTGCAGAGTTACTTCCGACAACTACTGGCGTTTCAAGCCTTTGTTTTGGACCCTGATCCCGTGGATAGAGCCATTATCTTTTCCTGAGTAATCGGCTCCTCCGCCGTCGCGGTAATCTCGCCGGTTATTACACCTTCATGCATGACCATGACTCGATCAGATGTACCGATAATTTCTGCAAGTTCGGATGAAATCAGAATGACGCTCACGCCAGACGCCGCGAGGCTGTCTATAAGTTTATAAATTTCAGATTTCGCACCAACATCGACACCGCGGGTCGGTTCATCGAGAATGACAACATCCGGACCTGTTTCAAGCAGACGCGCAATCAATACCTTCTGCTGATTACCGCCAGAAAGTCCGCCGACGTTTTTGCTTGCAGAAGGGGTTTTTACACCCAGCTTTTTGATCGCTTCGGCAGCGCGCTGTGCCGCACGTGCAAAATTCAGAAGACCTCCGGGACAAGCATCTTTTGCCACAACGCCGATATTCACATTTTCAGAAATCGACATATCCAGGAAAAGACCCAGTTTTTTACGATCTTCCGTAAGATAGGCAATGCCAGCGTCCAGCGCCTGACGCGGGCTTGCCATATCGACAACACGTCCATTTAGCGTGATACGACCGGATTTCTTGGGATCAGCACCGAAAATCAACCGAGCCATTTCGGTACGGCCCGATCCGACCAGGCCTGCTACGCCCAGAACTTCGCCACGATATAGATCAAAGCTGATGCCCTTAACCATGCGATTGTCGGAAAGGTTCTCGACCCTCAGTACCGGCTCGCCGGAGCGGTCAACCTCGCTATGGGCTTTTTTATAGAAACTGGCGATGTCGCGACCGACCATCATCGAAATGAGCTTCGGCGCATCGATGTCATTGCGTTCAAGGGTGCCGACATAAACGCCATCACGCAGCACCGAACACCGATCAGACAACGCATAAATTTCTTCCATGCGGTGACTGATATAGATGATTGCAATGCCTTCGGACTTCAACTGTGCGATGACATCAAACAGTCGCTCGGTTTCACGCGATGACAACGATGTGGTTGGCTCATCCATCACGATAAGACGCGCGTTGGTGGTTAACGCCCGGGCAATTTCCACCATTTGTCGCTCGCCGAGCGAAAGCTCGCTTACCTTTGTGCGTGAATTGAACCGCACATTCAGTCGATCAAGAATGATCTGCGCACGCTCAAGGCTTGCGCGGCGATTGACAATGCCAGCACTAGAGATTTCGCGGCCAAGAAACATGTTCTCGCCAACCGTCAGATTGGGCGCAAGCGACAGTTCCTGATAGATAACCGCTACCTCGCCTTTCGCCTCCTGACGCGGAACCCCTTTGACCAGAATTGTTCCGCCTGGATCAGCCTTATAAGCACCGGACAGTACCTTCATCAGGGTAGATTTTCCGGCGCCGTTTTCACCCATAAGCGCATGAACTTCGCCTGCTCGCACATCGAGATTAACATCCCGAAGAGCCTTCACTGCACCAAAAGTTTTGGAAATATTATGCATTTCCAGAACAGTCGAACCGCTTTGCGGCGCAGATGCATCATGAACGGCTGTAAGCTGAGCGACTTGTTGCATTGGCTTCTCACTCATTGTCATTGTCTGAAGAGGCAATTGTGTAACTGATCCCATACTCATCCAGCGTTTTTGCATTGCGGTCTGTGAGACCATCATCCGTGATGATGCGGGTTATATTGGCTGCAGGAATGGCTACGGGTAGCGTATCGATTTCAAACTTGCGGCTGTCTGCGAGCAGGATCACTTCAGTCGCATTACGGCTCAGATAAGCTGACTGATGGATAAGCAAGGGATTCTGTTCCAGTGCCCCCAACGGAGAAACACCGAGCGCGCCAACAAAGAATTGCGCTGCGAAGAACGTGGCCTGTCCGGCATCCGGCGAATAAAGAATACCGGGATCTTTATGGAATTCGCCACCGCCGACCTGCAACTGGCAGGTCCCATTTTCATAAAGATAAGATGCAAGCGGCATAGATTGCGTGAAGACAAATACGTTACGGCGCGCAATCTCACAACCAAATGCAAAACATGTTGATCCGCCGTGAACAATAATGCGGCTGCCATCGACGACGAGCCGCGCCGCTTCACGGGCAATTGCTTTTTTAGCTCTGACAGCAATATCACGGTTTTCAGAGAAGCCTAGGGAGAAGGCTTCGAAGCCGGTTCCACTTGCTTCATTGGCTGTCGCACCGCCATAGACTTTACGTAATTTGCCCAGCCGATGCAGCTTATCAATATCGCGTCTAATCGTTGCTGACGAAACATGCAAAGCATCCTGAAGTTCGCGCACACTCACAAAGGGGCGATCTTTCAGATATCCAGATATCAAATTGTGACGATCAGAATCGTTCACTGGTTGCTCCTCCTGCTTCAAGAAAATCACAATCATTGCAAATCAATGATTTACCTGACGCAAAACTCTACCCTTATGAGCGAAGTCGCTCATTCCTCGAGCGGTTTTTATCATGTTATGGCAAATCCGCAAGCTGGTTTATTAGACTGCCGTTCTATTAAAAAATTTGTGGTTCGCTGGAATGAAAAGACAATAACTACGTTGGTTATGCTTAAATAGGTGAGGATTCCGCAAAACTCATTACTGATGACCACGCGCTCGGTACAATCATTGGTTTTAATAGGCTTCTTGAACAGCTGGCTGATGTCGCTAAGGCCAAAGCTAGTGAGCAAAAAAGTCTGGAAGCAGCCGAAAAGTCAGAGCGAGATGCCGTCGCCCGTCAAGCTTCCCGAGATCGAAGGGCTGAAGAAGCTCATGTTCGTAAAATCGCGACGATTAGAAATGGAATGGCCGCGATTCCAGCACCGAAGCCAGAGCCGCTCAGGGTCCTTTATCTCACGACAAATCCAGAGATGCTTTCCGGCGGGGCCCTCAGAACGGATGCCGAGGTACGTAACGTTCAAAACGAATTGCGAGGTACCCGATATCGTGACAGCGTGGTCGTGAGCCACCTGCCCGCCGCGACGTTTGAAGATATGCTCAATGGGATGAACGATATCAGGCCTCATGTTGTGCATTTTTCCGGCCATGGTGGCGGATCCGGGGTGCTGTTCGACAATGGAAAGTTAATTGTCCAGCCGGAGTCGGTGTCGGATATCGTCAGTTAACCAATTTCCTCGCGGCAACGGATGCCCCCCAAGGCTTCTCGTTCTCAATGCATGCGACACATTGAATGGCGCGGATGAACTTTTGAGCGCTGTACCAGTGGTCGTGGCAATGTCGGACAAGATCACCGACACCGCAGCAGTCGTATTCGCGACGAAATTCTACTCTGCAATCGCAAACGCACAATCGATTGGCAGCGCAATAAAGCAGGCGCGTGCAATGCTGTCTATGCTTGCATCGGCGGAAGATCACCTACCGGAGTACGTTTCTCGCGACGGTATCGAACGTGGACGATCTCGTTCTGGTAACACCCGTGTGATGCCCCCTCCTATCATCTACCAAGGCCAGGCATTCTCCCGTTACGCTGTGGGTTGACCTGGCAGCTCTCCTACTGAATGGGTGATGTATTGCCTCAATAGGCAAATGGTGCTGTCCGCGCCTGAGCAGGGGCATCGAAATGCGGTCCTCCGCCCTTCGTGGCTATCCACACAATTTCTCAATACAGATAATGGCATTAAGAGAAAGTTTTCTTTATGTTCGCATAATGCGGGTGATTTGCTGACTTCATGTCAGATATATTCCCAGGGAATTTGCTAAGCGGAGCATGAACATGCAAACTGAATTCGACAGTCTTCTTCAGCAATCCGGGCTGTCAGTTGCAGACGCTGCAGAGATTCTCGGCTATTCTGAGGGGCATATCTATCGCTGGAGACGCGGCGAGGAAACCCCACGAAAAGCGGTTGTGAATGTTTTACGCAGCGAGGCGGAAAAACGTCGTCAGCCACCGGGCGATAGTTCGTTCACCTTCATCGATCTTTTTGCAGGTATTGGCGGATTACGGCGCGCGATGGAAAGTGTGGGCGGGCGCTGTGTGTTCACATCAGAATGGGACAAGTATGCCCAGAAGACATATCATGCCAATTACCGTGATAACCGACCGATTGCTGGCGACATTCGGGAAGTGACAGCTGATGAGGTGCCTGACCATGATGTGCTGGTAGCAGGCTTTCCATGCCAGCCCTTCTCGATTGCGGGCGTTTCCAAGAAAAATGCTCTGGGCCGCGCGCACGGGTTTGATGATGAAACGCAGGGCACGCTGTTTTTTGATGTATTGCGTATTCTCAAGCATCATCGTCCGTCAGCATTTCTTCTGGAGAATGTGAAGAACCTGAAAAGCCACGATAAAGGCCGGACATTCAGCGTGATCCGGCGTAAACTCGAAGCAGAGCTTGGCTATTCAATCCATACCTGCGTGATCGATGCAGGGCATTTTGTGCCACAGCACAGGGAGCGCATTGTCATTGTCGGCTTCCGGACACCGGTCGATTTCAGCTTTGATGCACTTGAACTGCCTGCTTATGGCGCAAAGCGGCTTAATTCAATTTTGCATCCGGAAGATGGCAGCGAAAAGCCGGAAGCTGAGTTCACAGTGGGAACCTCTGCTGAGGTCAATAAAAAATACATCCTCACAGACAAACTCTGGCAATATCTCCAGGACTATGCTGCCAAGCACAAAGCAAAGGGCAATGGCTTTGGTTTTGGTCTTGTTGGCCCTGAAAACATCGCGCGCACGCTTTCAGCCCGCTATTATAAGGATGGATCAGAAATTCTCATCAGCCGTGGCAAAGGCAAAAGCCCGCGCCGGCTGACACCGCGTGAATGTGCGCGTCTTATGGGATATAATGATGACTTCCGCATACCTGTGTCTGACACACAGGCCTATAAGCAGTTCGGCAACTCGGTCGCTGTTCCGGTCTTTGCCGAGGTTGCACGGATTATGCAGCCCTATATTCTGGATCTTATTGCGGAAAGCAGAACACCGGCACGTAAGGTTGGCTGACGTTCATGACAAAGCGACGCGCAGCCGCAATATGGCTGCGATACGCGCGGCCAACACAAAGCCGGAACTGATTATCCGTAAAGGATTGCATGCCAGCGGGTTCCGCTATCGCCTGCATGCGAAGGAATTACCCGGTAAACCAGATCTTGTACTGGCAAAATATCGCGCAGTCGTATTCATCAATGGATGTTTCTGGCACGGACATGATTGCCATTTGTTTCATTGGCCTGCCACACGCGAAGAGTTCTGGCATACCAAGATCGGTGGCAATGTCGCCCGTGATGAGCGCAATCTTACAGAACTGAGAAATGCTGATTGGCGGATTGCGGTCATCTGGGAATGCGCGCTGAAGGGAAAGACCCGCAGATCAACCGCTGAAGTGATTGACACTCTCAGCCGGTGGCTTTTGACTGAAGGCAGGGAATTGCAGATTCACGGTATACAGATTTAGGCGGATAATTGGGGCGGATTGAGAGTGGCTGGACGGGGTTATTTATCAGGGTATTTTATCGGTGCTGGTGCAAAGGTGCTTCGCGGTACCGAGGTTGATCCGACTATCTCAAACGGGCATGAGTTTCAGGGGGTTGATATATTTCGGGCCTTTGTTGGCACACCGGATGAGAAAGAAAAAATCCCCCTCACCTATATCTGGATGGATGACGAACAGGACGAACCGCTGCGACTGGAACTGACCGGCACATGGTACAACAGCCGTAAGAGACAAACCCATCGCGCACCGGAATATCGTCTGTTTTACCCCGCAGCCGCGGAAAGTGTTGTCTACCGCGCAAAAGCTGGCGATACACTCTTCCTTTGCATGACAGCCGAGCGCAAAGTCCTTGCAATCCTTTGTCCTTCAGAAAGCTCTATCGAGCAGAAGCTTTTGTGGTTGTTCGGACTGCAACTCACCACCGATTTCAAACTCTCGCAGCAGGATATCAGCAATGATGGCGGGCGTGACATCGATCTTGCTGCAAAGTTTATTCTGGATGAGCTGGGCATTGAAACGGAAGAACCCGAACCCGATGCGCTCAGTCTGCTGATTACCCGATTTGGCAACATATTTCCCGGAACAGCGAAGTTTTCTGAATTCGCCCGTAAAACACTCAAAGAGGTAGATCCGCTTGCGGATCCTGACACTGCGCTGACCGCATGGATGGAGCATGAGGAAGCGCTGTTCCGTCACATGGAGCGCGTTGTCGTGGCAGAGCGACTGAAAGCAGGCTTCCTGCAAAACGGTGATGCAGACGTTGATGGCTTTCTGTCGTTTTCATTGAGTGTTCAGAACCGGCGTAAGTCACGCGCCGGCTATGCATTTGCTCATCACGTGGAAGCAATACTGAAAGCACACAAGGTTGCCTACAAACGCGAAGCAACCACCGAAAAACGCAATGCAGCAGATTTTCTGTTTCCGGATGAAGCGTCCTATGCCAATCCCACCTTCCCCGCAGAGAACCTTCGCATGCTGGCGGTCAAGACAACCTGTAAAGACCGCTGGCGACAGGTGCTGGCTGAAGCGAACAGGATTCCAGAAAAACATCTCCTGACCCTTGAGCCATCAATCTCCAGAACTCAGACCAGTGAGATGCAGGCGCAGTCCCTGCAACTCGTCCTGCCAAAAAGCATTCACACCACCTATCATACCGATCAGCAGGAATGGCTGATGAATATCGGGGAGTTTCTTGGCCTGGTGAAAGACTCATAAGGCCTCGCATATGGTCTCTCTAACAAATCAGTTTATTTTTCGAAGCCCGGAGGTCAAACTATGGACGAGCTAAAAGCCATCGCAACACGTTTCAGGCGCGCCATCGAAGAAACTGATCGCGGCAATTTTCCCATTCAGTTCAAAAAATTTCCTGCAGGTGCCTGTGGCGATACATCGTTGTTGCTTGGTTTCTATTTGAAGAAACAGGGAGCGGGCGCTTGGGATTATGTAAGCGGAATGCGGGGCGAAGGAGATGGCAGACACTCCCATGCATGGATAAAACAGGGCGACATCATCATTGATATCACGGCCGACCAGTTTGACGAGATCGAAACCCCAGTGATCGTAACAAACGCTTCAGCATGGCATAACAGCTTCGATAGTAAAATACTGCATGAAGCGGATTTTCATGTCTATGATCAAGCCACTATTATTATGCTCAGTTCAGCCTATGCAAATATCCTGGATACGCTGGACCATTAGCGCCGATTAAGACAGCTGGCTCATTCGTCTTATATGATTTGGCCAGTCTCTATCCAGAATACCAGTCAAGAATCTGGGCGCTAAAACTTGAAGAGAACCGAGCCGTCAACCCAGTCATACAAGCCGCTGTGTGTTGCGGTGTTCTCCCAATCCGGCCAACAACTTGCACTATCGGATAGCAGATACGCAGAGCGTACCATGATATCGTCAGAGCTCTTGCCTGACGAGTTCATAATATCGAAAAGGCAGACGGTCAACCAGATCCGCGGCTCGGTTTTAGAACGGAATGTTGTCGGTTAGCACCTACGTTAGCTCCCGAGTTGCACTTGGCAGCAAAGGGATATTTGTCACCACGAACAAGTTCAAAATGTCTTCGCGGTCATTGAAAAATATCTGCGCACGCTTGCTCTGATCAAGTTTGCCACCAAGCCAGTTCCTAGCCTGCTTGGTAATCTCCCCGCCGGCAATGATGAACGCATGATCCACGAGCACGCGGCGATTGAGTTCGTGGTCGAATATCTCATGACCGAGCATCATCAGTGTTTGATTGTGTATCTCGGCAACGTTCGCATTTCCCGTGTTTGTGACGCCCGATGAGTCAATCTTCCCCTTCTTGGCTTGGATCCCGAAGTATATGACGTGCATCGTAGGCAAGGTGAAACGCATCCATACGTCCTTGCCGTATTCTAAAGCTTTGTCAGCATGGCCTGTAGCGGTGATGCGATGGTAGCCTAGCTGTCTGAACATCGGCAGCAACACCTCCGCGATAAGTTGATCGTCGGAACATTTGTCGAGATACTCCGCCAATTGAGTGCGGGGTCTTAGGTCCGTTCTATCATCTCACCACTTTACTGGTCGGCGTCTTTCAGCGGTGGTGGAGAGATTTCTCAGCAGGCTGATTGTGGCTATTACGTGCCGCGTTTAGGCATCACGCGTCTCTAAAAAGCTAAGCTGACATCAATGTCCATGTGAAATGGCTTTTTCGAACGCTTCCTCGACGATTTTCAGTGTAAGAGCGAAGTGATTGTAGGCGATGCGGTAAGCTCTCTCGCTGTCTTGCGCTACGATGCTTTCCACCAGCGCAGTATGTTCGTCACGGGCGAGCTGGAGATAGTGCGCTGGATATGGCTCCGCGCCGAAACCCATCGTTGCCCGCGCGCTCAGTTGTCCGGAGAGTGCAGCAAGTTGCTCGTTGCCGGCCATATCCGTGATCTGTTGATGAAGGTCAACGTCGATCCTTCGGGCCTTTGCAGGATCGTCCGCAGCGAGAAATTTTTCCAGAATTTCGGTGAGCTTTTGCGCTTGGGCTGGTGAGCGCCGTTCCGCTGCGGTTCGTGCCTCCAACGCCGCGACCAAACAACGAAAATCCACGAAGGCTGCAAGGCGCGGGATTTCTTCTCGAAGCAGGCGCTGCATTGTATCCGTAGCTTGCGGATCGACTTGCCCATCGGTGACGAAGGTTCCGCCGGTGCGTCCACGCTTGGAGACGAGCAGGCCTCTTTCACGCACGATCTCGAGCGCGCCCCTGACAGTGACGCGGCTGACACCCTGCCAGTCGGCGAGTTCCCGCTCGGATGGCAATTGTTCGCCCGACGAGTATGACCCGATAGCAATGGCCGTTATTATCCGGTCGGCGAGTTCCTGCTTTGCTGTCGTGGTTTTGATTGCGCCGCCCGGTTGCTTCAACACATCTAATTCGCTATGGCCAGTCTCTTCATCGGGCATCTGCCAGTTTGCCTTTCGTATGTGTGCACTATCACCCTGACGGATTCGGCGCGGGAGAGTTCGCGGATTACTTACCTTATATAAGAAGCGTCGACTCGAACAAAAGGCAACCTACTGGATAGCTCGATGCCGGAACACTTAATCCGGCATCTTTTTGCAAATTGATGTGAGCCTCAGGCGGCTGCCTGCCCTTTGCTCGCCAGTCGACCAGATGCGCGCAAGACGAAGGCGACAACAACGCCCACAAGCATCCAGATACTGCCTAGGACCTGTGCGTTAACATCGGCGTGCCACAGCGCGTAGGCGAGGATAATGGTTCCCAGAACAGGTGATACCCAGTGCAGCAAAAGTCTCGAACTGCGATCGATGAGCGCAAACCGGTAAAATACCGCAATGTTGAGCAGGATATAGGCCGTTAGGGCACCGAAGGTCACCAGCGTGGTTAGGAGCCCTTGATGCTCTGCGCCGAAAATACCTATGGCAAGCGAAAGAACCGCGATCAACAAGGTGGCGTTGCGCGGCACATTGTTCGTTTGGCTTACAGTCGAGAGCATACCCGGAAGCTGGCGGTCGCGTGCCATACTGAAAACAAGACGAGACGATGTCGCCATCGATGCGATTGAATTAGCGAAGATTGCGATCAGCGCCGATGTCAGCGTGACGAGGATGCGAAGCCAGTCGCCGCCTACCTGTCCTGCTATATTGTAGAAGGCGTTGTTGGTCGCGTCGCCCTCCGCAAAGACAGTGCCCGGCTGCACGTAAAGCGATGCAAGATAGACCTGCAGCATGAAGAGGACTGTTACGGCGACGAGCACAATCATCGTTGCCTTTGAAACGGCTTCGCCGCCACCCTTCGCTTCTTCGTTGAGGGTCGAGATCGCGTCGAAGCCTACGAAGCTAAGAGCGGCGATTGGGATCGCCCCGAATACAATGGCCCATGAGAAGACACCGCTATTGAAGAACGGCGTAAACGACAGGGAGACCGCCCCTCTGGCGAGGTCAATGCTTACGGCGAAGACGAAAATCATGAGCACGACAAGCTGGATACCGAGAAATATCTTGTTCATCGTGGCCGTGACACTTATGCCGCCGAGATTGATAGCGGCCGCAAGGCTGACGAAAACGGCAATCCATACCCATGCAGGCACCACCGGCCACAGCCCGGTCATCGCGCTCGCTGCGAAGACAGAGAGCAGAGCTGGAAGAAGTAGGTAGTCGAGCAGGATCGCCCAGCCCGCGAGATACCCGAAATAGCTGTTTATGCCGAAGCGGACATAAGAATAAACCGAACCTGCAATGGGATAGCGCTTCGCCATTTCCTTGTAACAGAGTGCGCTGAATAACATGGCGACCGCCGCGACGAGATAGACCAGCGCGGTCATCCCCAATGAAAAATTCGAGATGAACCCGAAGACCGCAACCGGCGCCATCGGAACCATGTAAATTAATCCGTAAGTCACTACGTCGGCGAGCGACATGGTGCGCTTGAGTTCCTGCTGATAGCCCAGCGTTTCGAGCGTGTTGACCGGAACCGAACGTTCCGCATTTCCTTCCAGTGTTTGCATTGTTGTGAGTTCCCCTAGTGTGTTTTAAGCATTCTTCTCGTCGTTCTTCCGCAGGAAGGCGCTGACGACCTGGAAGAATTCGGCGGGAGTTTCAAGATGCGGCGTATGGCTCGCGTCGCGGAAGACATGGTGCTCCACTGATGGAAGAAGCTTGACGAAAGGCTCCCAAGAAACGGGTGTGGCTTCGTCGAATTCACCTGCCAGCACGAGGGACGGCACCTTGATCTCAGACAGCCGGTTTACGACGGACCAATCCTTTAGCGTTCCGGTTGCAGAAAACTCACTTGGGCCGACCATTGTATGGTAGACGGTGGGGTCTTCCGCTAACAGTGCGAAGCTGCTCTCCAGCGGATCTGGATATGGCTCCATTCGGCACAGGTGGCGCTTATAAAAGACATCGACAGCTTTCTTATATGCCTCGGAGTCGGTCGTTCCCGCAGCCTCATGCTCGCGGATGACAGACTGGACCTCGGCGGGGAGTTGCGAAAGCAACTCTTCCGTTCCCTGCGTCCACAGTGGCATAGCGGCGGGTGAATCCGCGAGGATCATGCTCCGAACGCCCTCGGGATGACATAGCACATATTCCGGGCCAAGCATTCCGCCCCAAGACTGTCCCAAGAGATGGTAGCCACCTGACAGACCGAGGTGATCGATGAGATTTTTTAGCTCTGCGACGAAAAGCTTAACATTCCAGAAGTCTACAGGCGCATCGGGCAAGCGACTGCTGCGACCACAGCCGATCTGATCGTAATGAATGACGGCGCGCCCGTCGTTGCACAGGGCGGCCATTGGCAGACAATAATCATGGGGGATGCCGGGTCCGCCATGAAGGATTACAAGCGGAGGCAGGTCTGAGCGGCCTGCGCGCGGCTTCGTGACACGTGCCCAAGTCCCATGTGTCCCGAAGGGAATAATGTGCTGCGTTACGTCGTAACGCATTGTTGCTGTGTCCAAGTTAGTTCCCCTCATTTTGGCTAGATGTCGTTGCTACTAAAGGTAATAGAGTAATACCTTATATGAAAAAGGAATTATGTTAATACCTTTTTTTGATTTCCATGCCATAAGCTTCTCGAAACTCGTTGGAGGGTGATTTCGTGTTAATGCGGTCGAAAAGCGATTAGGTTTCGAGAGCTTGTTTCTCGTCGCAACTGACAATGTTAGTCACATGAGCTTTATGCAGAAATCGCTTCAGCTGCTGATCGTCGCGACTCCGATGATTAAGTGGGACGTCGACCAGATGGAATGCAAAGACCGCTGGTTGACATTTGTGGCCATCGGAAACCAGCTTGCCAATTTAGCGTCGGATTTCGATCCGCGAAACTGTGGCTTCGGCAAAATCGCCGCGTTCGAGCTCGAACAGCTTAAAGGTAAGCCGCTTCGTATCCAGGCCAAACAGACTATGTGAAAGAAGAAGCATCTATTACAGGACGGAATGCTTTCGGTTGAATTATAGCCGCTCAACACTTCGCCCCAATCGGTCTGACGTTGCATTGCAGCGCCCGGCATGCCAAACGCGCCAGCGAGTTTTATTGAGCTGTTATTGGAGACCAAGGGCCAAATATAACAATGCCAAAGAAGACAGTTCGCGACGCTGCGTATTACGAAGATCGTTTAAAGCGTGATTTTCCAATTATCTATGCCGATCTACAGGCTGGAAAATATCGAACTGTCACTGATGCTGCGTTTGCCGCAGGTCTGAAGACCAAGCGCACTCGCTTGCACGAGATGAAAAATGCTTGGGAGAAGGCTAGTTCTCACGAACGACGCGAGTTTGTAAGCTGGTTGCACAGTGAGCATGGTATTATCGCCCAACATGCGCCTACACTGAATGGGATGCCTCCACCGATTGCTGTAGGTCGACGTCTCCTGCCTTGGGCAAAGTCACGAATAGAGGCTATTATGCTAATTCGGGGTATGAAAATGAGGCATGTGATGAGTGAGATCGGCGCTAAACCTCTCAATAACTCGGTTTCAGGCGCATTATTTAACAATACTACACTTAAGCCACAAATTTTGACTGCATTAGAGTTGTGGCTTGATAAGAACAAGAATGTTTAATGTGTAGATTGGCCTACTGTGATTTTCTCAAATAGTCATCAACCTCTTCTTGAAAGTAATTCAAGTCACGATTAATGCCCCTTTCGACTGTATACTTATACCGATCTTTAAGCGCTTCGGAGCATTCTAGGCCACCGAGTTGCGCATCGGTTTCATATGCTTTCTGTAGGGCGCGTCTAGCCGAACTAATATCAATCTCCTCGACCTGACTGATGATGGCCAGCAACCTTTTCCGGTATGCACGGTGATCGTCTTCGGGCAAGCCACAAGAGTTCACGCCATTTGAGGTGATCGTGAGAGGACGTGCCTTGAACGTGGCCCTTGATTGCACGCAAACGCTAAGCTGAGAGAGGATAGCCCAACAAGTAAGCCGTATATGGCGCAAGTATTTGATCTAACATAAGAAAATGGCGGGCCATGCCCGACGAAGATGAGCACTATGTCTACGCTATAGCCCTCTAACGCCGCACGGCGGGCGACCAGCGCTAACCGGCGCAGTTTGTCAGCGCGTTTCGGGCGTTTTGTAAATGGCCGGGTCCGGAGTCAGAGGCCAGTTGCTTCCGGTCCAGATACAGCAAGAGCGGACCCGGAACATTCTCCAGCACTTGTTAGGATAAATCTCGAACAATCAGCGCTGGTACCACATGCGCCACAGCAACTCGTCGTGGCGAATGAAGTGGTGATAGAGCGCAGCCCCCACATGGGCGAGGAGCAGAGCGATCAGGAGGTTGGCTCCAATGCCATGCGGAATACGCGGCGGATACTGAAGGAAGTTCGGTAGCTCGACGGCCGTACCGCTAAAGATGGAACGACCTGCGCCGCTCAACACGATCATGCCGATTCCGCTGGCGACCATTCCAAGGATCACGACATAGAAGAGCAGATGCACGGCGCGGGCGAGCCATTCCTGCCACGCTGGCGATCCCTGTACCGGCAGCGGCTTCTTGTCGAGGAAGAACCACCAGGCGATGCGACCCAGGGTCAGCAGGAAAATAACGATCGCTGCGGGAATATGGACGCGAAGCAATGCGGCCTTGGTGGCGGGGTCCATGCTGCCGCCGGCACGGAAGCCGGTGATAATCGCCATCAGGATCAGTATTGCGGTCAGCCAGTGGATCGTGACGGGCACCGCACCATAGCGGCTAGGGTTGTTTTTCAGCATCCAACTCTCCTTCGAGTTTGTTTCGCAGCGTCGCCACGACGCGATGCGCTGTTTTGATGTCTTCAACCGAAAGGCCCTCGGCCAGCGCATCGACCCTAGGGTTGTAGGCGTTGATCGCGGCGTCGTAAGCGCGGCGCCCCTTGTCGGTCAGCACGACGAGATGCGCCCTTTTGTGGTGAGGGTTGGGCTCGTACACCACGATCCCCTCCTGATGCAGATCGTTGACGATGCGCTGCACATTTTGCCGATTGGCCCCTAGATCGCGAGCAATCCAGGCTACGGGCTGTGGTCGTTCCGAGAGAACGATCGCGCCCAGAACCTGCCAGCGGGCACTGGTTAACCCAAAGGGTGCGACGAGCCTGTCGCCCCAGAGCAGTGTCAGGTTGTTCGCCCTGAACATGGTCAGGATCAGGTCGGTCAAGGCTTCGCCTTTTTTGTTTCGGGTCATTTCGCTCATTCGTTACCATCTAGCTAGATTGACATCATAATGTCAAATATATGTGTTCTTATCGTATCGAAGTGACATTATGCATACAACGCATAGGAGCGAGACATGTCCCTCATGAAGTCCTTGGACGAGAAGTTCCCCATCGAGCGCCAACTGGCCGTCGAAGCCGCGCCAGTCGTGCTCATCAACCTCTTCACGCTTGATGTAGCCGATGAAAGGCGGTTCCTCGATGCGTGGAAGGACGACGCCGAGTTCATGAAGCGCCAGCCTGGCTTCATCTCGACGCAGCTCCATCACGCCATCGGCGAAAGCCCGACCTACCTGAACTATGCGGTGTGGGACTCGACCGAGGCGTTCCGCGGGGCGTTCACCCATCCCGAGTTCATCGCCAAGCTCGCAGCCTACCCGTCCACTGCCGTCGCCAGCCCGCACCTGTTCCAGAAGGTTGGCGTCGCTGGCATCTGCACGGCGTGATCGACGGGCGCCGCCTCACACCAGACGTCCGGATCATCTTCCGGTGAAAGAAAATACCATGCCAAGGATCATCCATCCCGTTGCCGGCCTGATCGCCCTCCTGACGATCGCGACCTTCTGGTTCTCGACCGTGATCTCCGAACTCTTCCTGTCGGAAGCAGCCGTGGTCGCAGTGAAGACTACGCTCCCCTGGGGCTTCCTGCTGCTCGTACCGGCGCTCGCCGCGGCGGGTGGCTCGGGGTTCTTCCTATCCTACGGGCAGCGTACGGGACTGGTTGGCGCGAAGCTGAAACGCATGCCCTTCATTGCCGCGAACGGTCTGCTGATCCTGATCCCGGCGGCGCTGTTTCTCGCGTCAAAGGCACGTGCGGGAGAGTTCGATACGGTCTTCTATGTGGTGCAGGCCGTCGAACTAATCGCCGGCGCGACCAACCTCACGCTTCTCGGCCTCGGCATGCGCGATGGCATGAAGCTCACGCAATGGCGGCGCGGAAGCTTTCTTCGGCCCGCCTCAACCGACAAGACGACCCTTGCCGGCAAGGAAGAGATCGCGCGCGGCACCGTCGCCTTCCGCCTGAAAAAGCCCGAGGGTTTTTCCTTCACCGCCGGCCAAGCCGTTTATGTGACGCTGCCCGGCCAGAAGGAGACTGACAGCAAGGGCCGGGTCCGTACCTTCTCGCTCGCCAGCGCGCCGCAGGAACCGGAACTGCTGATCTCAACGCGCATGACCGATACTGCCTTCAAGCATTCCCTTGCTGCCCTGCCTGCCGGATCACCTGTCGGGATCGAAGGACCGTATGGCGATCTGACGCTTGATGGCAACACCAAGCCCGTGGTCTTCCTTGCAGGCGGCATCGGCATCACGCCCTTCCGCAGTATGATCGTCTATGCGGTTGGACGTGGGCTGAACCGCGATGTCACGCTCATTTACAGCAACCGCAGCGCGACGGATGCAGCTTTCCTGTCCGAGCTGGAGCAGCTTGCGAGCGACAATCCCCGGTTCAAGCTGGTGGTGACGATGACCGATGCAGCCGACTGGCAGGGCGAGCGTGGTTACATCACCCGCGAGATGATCGAGCGGCACGCCGGAGACATCACCAAGCCGGTGTTTTACCTTGCCGGCCCACCGTCGATGGCCGCAGCCATGGAAGCCTTGCTGCTGGAGGCTGGTGTCAGGCCCGGGAACATTCGTGCGGAGATGTTTACCGGATATTGAGGCCCCAATGTGCCGGTTCTCGTCCGCTCGAAGCGTGGAGCCGGCATGGTTGGGTAGCCATCGTTGCGCCCACGAGATCGAGCGCGCGGTGGAGCGCGACGCAAGAGTTCCTCGCGCGCGATATAACCCGCAAGGTCATGTTCAGCGATCTCAAGCTTGCCATTCGCGCCGAATACATCCGCGCCGTTGACTGCCGGATGTGTCTATCGGCGCCGTTTGCGTAGGTATCGCGCAGAATATCGCGCCATAGCGGAGAATCGGCGGGGCTGGCGGGCCGCGCCCGACGATGATGAGCACTACATCTACGCTATAGCCCTCTAATGCCGCACGGCGCCCATTTCAATTGCCACGACGACCGTGTCACTGGCCTTGAAGATTCCTCTCATCTGATAGGCCTTCCAAGTTTTCCATGGTTGCGAGAGGCTGCGTCTTTGCTTTTCAGAGCGTCCTTGAAAAAATTGTGCCGTGCGGCTATATTACTGGAAATATCCAGGAGGTAGCCATGGGCAGCTCGCAAAAACGTGCCATTCAAAACTATCGATCTCGCTTGAGCGAGCGCGGACTGGCGCGCTTCGAAGTGCTGGCCCGAGATGCGGATCGCGATCTTATACGGTCCCTGGCTCGTCGCTTGGCAGAAGACGGTCCAGAGGCGTCGCGCCTCCGTGCGGCAGTCACCCAGACCATTGATGGCGAGCCGCCGAAGAAGGGTGGGATTCTGGCTGCGCTGCGACGGTCCCCTCTCGTGGGCGCGGACCTCGATCTCGTCCGTGTCCGTGAACAAGGGCGAGACGTCGAAATCTGATGCGCTACCTGCTCGACACCAACATCATCAGCGACATTGCGAAACCGGCACCGTCGGAATCCTTGCTCGCTTGGATGAACGAGCAGAACGATGACGACCTTTTCATCGCCTCGCTGACCGTGGCCGAAATCCGCCGAGGGGTTCTGGAAAAGCCGGCTGGCAAACGCCGCGATCAGCTTGAGGCATGGTTCGCTGGGCCGGAGGGGCCGCAGGCGCTGTTCGCTGGCCGCATACTTCCCTTCGACGAAAACGCCGGCCTGATCTGGGCGCGCCTGATGGCGCAAGGGAAATCGCAGGGTCGGCCCCGCAGCGCGCTCGACACGATCATCGCCGCCGTCGCCGAAGCCCAAGGATGCACCGTCGTCACCGATAATGAAAAGGACTTCGCGGGCGTCGAAATCATCAATCCGATGCGAGGTCCAGTATGACTGCGTCGACCGAGGACGATCTTCAGAAGCTCGACGTAAAATACGCCAACGAAGGCGTTCATCTGCATCAACGCCCCTTTCGGGCAGTGATGGAATTGCTGGGCAGCGCCTTTGCCCTGGGGGTGGGAGGCAATCCCGAAGTCCAGAAGATCACGGCCGCATACGAAGCGATATTTCCCGAAACCAACGCGAGTTGGCCGGGAGCCGGTATCGGCCTCGCCGCGTCGGTCGATCGCGTTCGCAAGGTCACCTTACCCGTAGTCTTCGGCACATGCGCCATCGAGACTTGGCAAGCTACGGGATTCAAAAGCGCCGAAGAATGGTGGGATTGGTGCCGAAAGGACCATGACATTGGATCGCAATCATCCTTCGCTCTCGCTGATCTGCACGATTTTGCTTACGGCCTGAACGAGGTGCAACAAGGCTGTGCCGAGGCTTTGACGCTATGGCGGATGGCGCGGTCAAACCTGGAGGATGCAGCAAACACGTTACCGACAACTTTCAGCGTCGACTCGGTGATCCAGCCGATCTGCATGGTCGCTGAGCTGTCGTTGAAGGGAGCGTTGGTGTGGGATGGCACCGACCCGAAGAGTTTCAAGCGAAGAGACGGCCATAACCTCAAGATGCTTTCTGGCCGCGTGGCGACCGCGCGACCACACCGTGACGACCCGTTTATAGCTGAGGTGGCAGCGAACCTGCCGCCCTATGTCGATAGTCGATACAAACCTGCGGGACTGACACGTTTGGCGGTCGTTCGATTGGCGATGGGCGTTCAGTTCATCGCTGCCTCAACACTTCGACGGGTCACCAGCACCGATTTCGCTGCCGAGATGGAAACCGGCGGTTGGCCCGCGCCCCGTCGGCCATTTTTTCCAGATGTCGGCAAAACATAAGCCTTTCAATTACAACTACAATTAAAGTGAAAAACATTTGGGAGGAAAAGAGACGCCGCCTGTTCAGTGTCTGCAACGATCAGCCTCCAGCTCCGGGAGGTTGCTAAGATATGTTTATTGAACGGGTAAGTTTGACTAATTTCCGGTGCTTCGGCTCCGAGACGACGACGATCGAACTGACCTCTGGCCTTACCACGTTCGTTGGCGTCAACGGCGCGGGCAAGACTGCAGTGATGCAAGCGTTGCTACGCCTCTTCGGCATCACGGGCGATCACCGGCGGCTGCGTCGACAAGTGTGTTTCGGCGTGGAATATTGGGTCTGACTCATATTTGATGATTTCGCGGTCGAAACTGACGCGGTTATCAGAAAGGAATCAGCATCATGGCGACCCAGTT
>NZ_JBBGYW010000016.1:0-87247 GCF_037479515.1 Ochrobactrum sp. MYb379 | reverse complement strand
GGCGATCGGCTTCATATATCCACTCAGAAGCCAGCTATCCCCGAACTCGCAGGCTTCATCATTGCAAAAGCCTGACAAGCCCTGTCTTCATTGACGACGATCAAGCTTCAGAAATGGGGTCACCCGGCCTGCTCTTGTGGGAGCCTCATCCGGAATATGCTGACCAGTTAAGCGCAGCAATGACGGCAAATACCAAAGCACCTGACGATCACGCCATTTGGTCCTTCCAACATCACGTCGCTGCCGATCCTGAAGCGCTGCGACCGTCTTTGCTGTTGCAGACACTGCAATTACTCAACTACGCGCCGATTGAGATTTATCAGCATGGATCCATCCTGACTAGCATGTCGATCTCAGTCATCCGAGCCTTCTTCAAAATGCAATTGGAAGCAGTCTTCTGCCGCAGACCAGATTATGATAGATTGCGATCATGCGCGACTGCCTGCCAAAATGGCACAGCCAACAAATCTGCCCCGCTTACCTTGCGATTTACGCGCTACGCGTTGAATTGGCAGCCATTTAGTCAATGATTTATAATAATTATTATTTTAATATTTAACACAAATAGTTGATAGGTTTCATTACTCTGACGTTAACTATGTTTGTTAATCGTCCGATAAGTAGCTTTGTTTTGCCTTGATACACCTGGGACATTAGCACAAGGCAGTTATGACATAACCATTAGCCGGGGCATATTTGTTGGCGGTTCTTTTGTTTTTGAGCCAAAGTCAAGAATCCGCCCGTGCAGAAAATCTGCTGTCCGCTTTCCAGATTTCCAGTCAAGATTCGGAAGGTGTTACTTACCGTCGACAACATGGTTCATAAGATCCTGAAAGGAACTAAACCTACGACCCGTCAGTGATGTGGATGGATTAAACGATCACTAAATAATAACAACTCCATGAATGTGAGTTAGAACCTAAAGGGTCCAGTCTTCTACCCGTAAACCAGGAACACGATCAAACTCTCTACGATTGTTCGTAACCATAATCAAACCACGTGAGCGGGCGTGGCCAGCTATCAATTGATCGTATGGACCGATAGGAGTTCCATTACGGGCCAACTCAGCACGTAATTGACCCGAATGGTTTGCTGCTGGTTCATCGTACGATAACACCTCAAGGCGAGCTGCGAACCCCTCCACGACTGCAAGGTTTTTTTCGGGATTCGCGGACTTTTCCGCCCCGTAAATCAATTCCATCAAGCTAATCGAGCTGATGCACAATTGATCGTGGAAGCGGTTAAATGCTTCCCGCACTTGCTGTGGTCGATTCTTGATCGTAAAAATGCATATATTAGTGTCCAGCATGTACTTCAGCATTACAACGCCTCACGCTCCTGCGACGCAGGCTGATCACGCTCAATCATGAAGTCAGATGTTGGTTCAATACCTTCAAACCAGCTATCCCACACCTCACCAACAGGTGCTATAATTCGAGTGCGTCCCACAGCAACAATATCAACGCGCTTCACATCGGCAGGCAAAGCTACTGCCTTCGGCAAGCGGATAGCTTGACTTCTGTTGCTCTGGAATACTGCTCCCTGCTCCATCTTCGTTATTCCTAATTATATCCACGTTGATATGATATAGATAATTTAATAGAAGGGATATGTCAATGGGATATACTTTCGGAGATCAATGAGCCGGCCTATCGAGTGGCTTATTCAAACCAATGGCCATCGATGAAATTGCTACACGCGCTTGGAAAGCCGAAAAGCTTAGCCTCCAACCCTGCGGGCACGAACTAGCGGATTTGAAAACGGGGCAGATTTAATGGCACCAACTGATCCGTTATATGGGCACAGTTACCTTAACCTAAGCGTAAACATCGTTGGCGATAACGGGTGATGATCGAACCTCGTTCTTCGCTTTACCACCGCCATCGTTATCCCGCTGAGATTATTGCAGAGGCGGTGTGGTTGTATTTCCGCTTTCCACTTAGCTTTCGTATGGTCGAAGATATGCTGGCTTATCGCGGATATTCGTCACACATAAGACAGTTTACGAATGGGCAGAGAAATTCGGACGGACTTATGCCAGTAATATCCGTCGTCGCACACCGCGCCTTGGCGATAAATGGCACTTGGATGAGTGCGTAATATCTATCAAAGGTGAGCATCACATTCTTTGGCGAGCGGTTGATCAGGACGGTTTTGTGTTAGATGTTTTGGTTCAGAAACGCCGCAATACCAAGGCCGCCAAGCGTTTCATGTGCAAGCTTCTCTCTGCTCAAGGTTGTGCACCGCGGGTTATGGTCACCGATAAACTACGATCATATGGCGCTGCCAAACGAGCTATAGGCCTTAGCGTTTGCGATCATCGCCAGCATAAGGGTTTGAACAATCGGGCAGAGAATTCACATCAGCCGATCCGACGACGCGAGCGGGTTATGAAGCGCTTTAAATCGGCGCGACATGTGCAAAATTTCAAGTCGATACATGACCCGATTTACAATCTTCATTATTTCCCACGCAACCAAATCAGTTCAGCCAATCACCGAGAGCTACGACAAGCCGCCACTGACATGTGGCGTGAAATCTCGTGCCTGAAATCTGCATGACAGAGGCCACAAAGAATGAGCCATGTCTGCACTCTCGTTAAAGTAACAGTGCCATTGATGGGTGTTAAAACAAGAGCTTCAACGAGGAGATTGCTATGTCGCTGAAAAAAGAAATAAAAATATCGGCAGAACGTGTCATCGATAAATCGAGAAGCTCCTCTAAAACTCTACAGGCCAGTCCGAGTATCGCTGCAATTGGCCATACTTTAAGACGCTTAAACTCGGACGAGTTCGATGTTAGTAGAGTTCAATTTGATGACCTTTTAGCCCGCCTCAAGAATGTTGACAATAACTGCCATATATCACGTGAGATAGAACGTCGATTCCACGAGTAGGAGCCCCCTCCAATTTGTATAAACTAATTTCAAGGCAATATTATTACAAATTCCAATGTAATTGGCGCAGACGTTTCATAAAAAATATGTTAGTTTGACGCCACTATTTAAATTTAATTTGACAATTTGTTGTGTATATTCTAAATAATATATATCGATATTTTCTTTTTGAGTTTTGCTTATTGCACAATTAGCACCGTGCCCTGAACGAACCCCATTTTAAAAATCGTTATCACTTTGAATCACGCTTTGGCGTGTTGTTTTCTATGTTGCTAAGAGAGGGTTTATTATGACCACCGGCACAGTTAAATGGTTTAATTCCACAAAAGGGTTTGGCTTCATTCAGCCTGACAACGGCGGTGCGGACGCATTTGTTCATATTTCTGCCGTCGAGCGCGCCGGAATGCGCGAAATCGTCGAAGGCCAAAAGATTGGCTACGATATGGAGCGTGACATGAAGTCGGGCAAAATGTCTGCCTGCAATCTGCAGGCTGCTTAAATAGGTTTTCTTCTTTCCTTTGACCACGGATGTACTGGCATTGTTGAAAGAAGATTGCTTTTGAGGGTCGAGTGCACGCTCGGCCCTTTTTAATACCTACTTAATATAAGAATTCATTTTCAACAGGGAGGCGGAATGCAAACTCCATCAGTGAATGCATTTAATTTGATAACCACAGTACGAAAATTAGGCATCGCACCTGAGACGCAGCTCTCGTCCACAAATAACAGCCTGGCACGCCCTGCGTTGTCGAGAGAGTGGTCAAAGCTTTCCAATGTTCTGAAAAGAAGCGCTGGTGGTTGCTCAAAAAGCCGCGCGAGATAGTCACGCTTAATTTGTTCCACTTTGGGAGTATCGCACTTTGATAACGGAATTAACAAAAGACACACTGTTCAAGCCCGTCGCTACGCGTATGGAGTCGCAGAAGTCACGAACTGACATGGCTGCTAAAACTATTCTAAACGAGGAAAAGTCTGCTAACGCGGCAAAAACAGAACGGTTAAGGGCAGCCAGAATTGCCCGTGACCTTACTTCTTAAGCTTTAGTATAGGAGATATTTTGCAAGTTCTTGTTCGAGATAACAACATTGACCAAGCCCTACGGGTTCTAAAAAAGAAATTGCAGCGTGAAGGCGTTTTCCGCGAGATGAAAGCTCGTCGCGCGTATGAAAAGCCTTCCGAAAGACGAATTCGGGAAAAGGAAGCTGCGATAGGTCGAGCCAAAAAAGAAGCGAAGAAGAAAGCTCAACGCGAAGGTTTGTTACCTAAACCGAAGCGAAAGCCGTTTTCTAAAAACATCCAAGCTTCACCAAATGGCAATGAAGCGCGTAACGCAGCATAATCTGGCTGATTTGCAACGCTTAGTACTGGCTCGGGTAGCCTTCGCCAATTTCCGTCCATTATATAACGCAAAAATTAGCGGCAAAAGCGACAGGCTAATGACAGCGCGGCTTGAAAAAGTATACCTTGTGAAAGCAGCAAGCCGTGCGTTTTCCACCTTGTATACTCTTATCAGCCAAATGAGTCAGCTAAACTTTAAATTCCTACTAAACATTAAGAGGATAAATCTTGAAAAGCCAAAACAGTAATGAATTTGCCGATCGCCGCTCCAATGCTGCTGCTGCCAAAGCCTCTCTTCTCAACGCATACAATGCTGCAAAAGCCGCCGCTGAGCCGTCGCGGCTTGAAAAACATGCGGAAAGAGTTGCTATCGTTGAGGCTCGTGAAGCACGTCGCGTTGAACGAGATCGCCTGAAGCTTGAAGAGCGTATTCGCCTAGTAGTAGAGGCAGCTGATAAGCAAGCAGCAGTCGAAGCCGAGAAAGCTTTGGAAGCCAAATCGCTCGAGATGGAGCATAATGCTCGCATAGCACGGGTCATAGAAGATGAAGCTGCACGCAAGGCAGAGCGTGACAGACGCTACGCCCAACGTAAGGCGAGACAAGCTTAAGTTCTCAAGCAATAAATTGGCGATCAAGATCCTGTTTTTTACTCTGTGCTCGCTGATACGCTAGTTTAACATGCTTGATGATTATCAGACGATGCTTTCGCTGATTTAGGTAATTCCACGAACTATTTAATTCTGATCAAGTTTTACAATCGCTGGCTATATCGCCAGCGATAATTACATTGAAAATGTTTTATCCATTACACATTGCGTTCCATTTAGAGTGAGGTGAAGTTGAAAACCAACACCCCTGTGAAAGCTAATGCGTGATGATCGACAAAGGTATTTCGAGAGTAACCACCAAGCCATCACGCATATAATTCTTTTCAATCGTTCCCATGAGTTGTGACTCAATGGTTCTGGTGACCATTTTGGTTCCAAATCCTTTTCTAGTTGGCTTTTCTAGAACCTGTGGTCCCCCAACTTCACGCCAGATTATCTTTAACGTGTCGTTATCGCAGCGGCCCATCAATTCAATACGTCCATGTACCACCGAAAGAGCGCCATATTTCGCTGAGTTCGTCGCTAATTCGTGAATGACGAGTGCAAGCGCTGCTGCAGATTTTTTACCAACCGATACAGCGGGAAAGGCAAGCTCAAACTGATTGTCGTTTTGGTTGAAAGGCTGAAGCAGAGCATCAATCAATCCCTTAAGGCCTTTAGCAGCTACTTCATCTTTTGTGTTTTCATTGATGATGAAGTCATTCGCCTTGCTAAGTGCTTGAATCCTTCCGGTAACGCTTAACACAAAGCTATTGAGATCAGTTTCAGTTCTGGATGATATCAAGAGTAAGCTGGAAATAACTGAAAAAATGTTTTTAATCCGATGAGCAAGCTCGCCTTGAATGAGCGATCGCTGCTCATCGAATTTTGCCAACTCCTCCACGCGCTTCCGCATGGCGATTTGTTCTTCGACGAGCTTGGCAAAGTCTGCAAGTATTTCCTGCTCTTGCATCGTCCATTGATGAGGCATTGAATCAATTGCACAGAGCGAGCCTAAGACATGCCCATCACAGCTAATCAAAGGAATGCCAAGATAGGCCCTGACGTTCAAGTCAGTGATGGCGAGGTTGTCGCATACTAGAGGATCGAGAGTCGCATCCTCAATAATCAGCGGGGCGGCTCTTGCAACAACATGCTGGCAAAACGAGTGAGTTAAAGGTGTCTCTCGCTCGGTTTTCCAGGGTTCTGGAAGGCCATATGTACTTTTAAAAAACTGCCTCTTGGTGTCGACAAGTGATACGAGTGCAACCGGGACTGATAACGATCTCGCCACCAAACGTGTTAGGCGGTCAAAGCGTTCTTCTGGTGAGCTGTCCATCAAGTCAGTTTGATAAAGCGCGCTGAGGCGTTGGCGAGAAATCTCGAGCTGCTCTGTCTCACTGTCTGCCGAAATTGATAGGACTTCGTGTGTGTCGTTCAAGCTGCATCCTCAGACGTTATTCGCGATTATAAAATGCTCATGTAATGGCATTCTGGATATGATCAACGCCATGGAACTAAATAATTGTTTTTATTAAGGCGCGCTAAATTTAGACGCGCTATAAGCAACTCACACAATGATCGCTATTTTATCTCCCTACTATGCCGGGTGGATATGATTAGGCCGTTATTTTGAAATTTTCGATATATCATAAGATTAAATATAGTAATTTCTATCTAGAACCGAATATATCTTACAATTTCGAGAAATGCGTTGATTTTAGCGAAAATATTGAACATTTACGCCTTAAGAAATTAATCTAACCTAAACCCACTATTTCTCGTAAAGAGCATTACTGGTACGGAATAAAACTGTTATGTAAGCAGATGAAATTTGTATCACTATTCTGATTGGTGTTAAAAACAAAGCGTAACCGGAAATCCGGACGTAAAAATACTATCTGACGAGAACTTGTATGTTCAGTCCTAGAGCCTTGCTATTATTCCGGTGACGTTAGGCGCTGGTGATGTTAAGAATGTGTCGATACATAGGCATCGAACAGGAAGGACCGACACTTGGACTTCATGAAACTCCTGAAGTCACTCGAAGAGCTGCTCTACGAGCTGGTGTCATGGCTGATCTTCTATCCTGTCACAATGTGGCGCTCAGTCGTGCGGCCGCTCAATATGATGCGCTATGCTGACATTGAGCTCACTGATAGGCCTGAGGACCAGTATCAGGATACTCTCAGCCCTCCAATGTTCCTGCTGATCACTTTGCTGCTTTCACAGGGACTGTCCGCCTCCCTGCCCTCGATCTACGATCCGAGTGAAGCTGCCAGGGAACTCGGGTCTGGATCGAACCTTCTAATCGCAAGAGGAGTAATCTTCGGGATTTATCCGTTGTGCATGGCAGTCACCCTTCTGCGATCGAAAAAGGTAAGCATCACGCGCAATTCACTCCGCCCGCCTTTCTTCAGCCAATGCTACGTCGCGGCTCCATTTGCCTTTGTACTCGTTTTGGGCCTAGATTTTTTTAGCATGCCACAAGATCAGGGTACGCTCGCAGGTATAGTTACTATAATGGTGGCGTTGACTTGGTATGCACAAGCTCAGTTGCGTTGGTTCATGCATGATCTGGATATCGGCGCGGCACGAGCCTTTGCTATCTTCGTAGGTGCATTCCTTCTTGCCACCGCTGCTGCATTTCTTGTTGCACTACTGATCGCTCTCGATGCCAAAGGCATTATACCAGCAACAGGCTGATTAGGTTAGAACCTGAAATAGGGAACTTCGCCAACGCGACAGTATGCGGTCGATCCGATCAGGGCTTAAGGGACGCAACTTTCCCGCATGCCGAACTGAAATCGTGCGGTAAATTCTCTCTCTTGGGATTCAATTGAAGTTGGGGAAAAAATCCACAAGCAGCCATTTCCCTCTGAGAGCATGTCTCATAATAATACACAATGAATGAAGGCTGTGTTGCAAAGTTTCCAGTAGGAGAATGCGTGCTTATCTATGGTCGCAATTATGCTGCGAGTCCCGCAAAGACCCGAAATGACGATTGATTGTCGTTGGCGAATTGGTTCTTGCGGATCATCCGAGCCATTTGGATCCCTGAAATGGCTGTGGCGGAATAGAATGCTTTGAAGCCCATCATTGGTCGGCTGATCCGTTTGATAACCCTGTGGTCTTGCTCAAGGAAATTGTTGAGATATTTGATCTGGCTGATTTGATCTCGCGGTACCGCTGATTTTCAAGATTGTCTTAACCAACTGCAGCCCGGCCAGACTGACACCGCTCTTACAACATGAAATCAAGGGTTTGGCCGTCACGATCAACGGCTCGGTACGGATAGGTCCATCTGTCCCTAACCTTTATATATGTCTCATCAACACGCCAGGAACGGGATGTTGGGCGCTTGCGCATCTGAGCCTGAGCAGCGATCTGCGATGAGTAGCGAACGGCCCAACGGTTCAAAGTCGTAAGGACGACAGTGATACCTCCTTCAACTAAAATTTCCTAAAGGTCGCGGTAGTAAACCGGGAAGCGCAAGTAAAAGAAAACGGCGTGAAGGATAACACTTTTGGAAAAATGTGCTCCTTTGACATCGACCATCATCAGTATCTGCCTTATTCAATTCTACGCAAAAACCGTGACATAGCTCAGCTGATGCGATGATTTGCAACACAGCCTTTCGGGGGCGTGTAGGAAATTACACGTCCCGTCAAAGACTTATTGATAAAACGCAGCTCACAATAAATTTCATGTCACATGAAATATCGAACCACAGTATCTTTCCATTCTCGATGACAGATTAACTTTTCATCCTCGAATGCCTCGAGCTTAGCCTCAAGATAAAAGTTTTTTGCATCGCAAGTCATATTGGTGGTCACATCAATTCGGGTCATCCAGCCCTCTCGACCAAGAGTAAATGATTGCACGATGCGACCGTGTGCACTTAAGGGATCCTGGTCATTAATCAGCATTTCACGCTTGAGCGAATGGTCAACAAGTGTATTGATGTCATCAAATCGGAAGATACCTTCACCAAACACGCCGCCCTTCCCATCGGCAACATAGCTCGTGTCGCCTGTTATCAGGTCTTGCGTCGCGTACCGGCTTAGGGAACCCTCCTCAATCATTGTTTGCGGCGTGCGTCGGCCCTGAATTGGAGGTGAAAAGGACACTTCATCTTCTTGCGTGACTATTTTGCGTACCGGCAGGGAAAGTTTGCTGGTGCCACCAAGTAGTGTCAATGTTGCATGATAGGGCGCTGGCCATGCAATTGGCCAATAACTCGTCGAGATTGAAATTCGGAACCGGTGTCCCTTTTTGAACCGGTGCCCGCAATCATTCAGCTTGATTGTTATGTCTTCAAACTTCCCGATTTCGAGTGGCTGTGGGTCTTCATGTCCGTCACGATGTGTAAGGTTCATCAACTGATAGCTAACCCTTGATACGCTTCCATCAGGATGAACATCATTGAGCCGGACACAAATCTGAGCGACGGGACTGTCTGAGGCCAAATTGAGTTTTAAATCAGGTGCGCCAAGCACTTCAAAATCTTCAGCTATAATTGCTGATTCGAAAACCAGTGATCCTGCGTCGTCGACTCTTTGATCTCCCGGCCTATCGCCATCGCAACCCGCACCCATCCAGTCCCCTGCGGATTTGCCTGTACTCATCGGCGAACGGATTGACAATTCGCAGGTCTCCTGCGGTCGGTGGGTGAGGTTTCCGCAAGCTGATAGATAAAAATCGCGTTTAGCGATTGATGCCGATGGCCAACGCGCTTCGCCAACCCAACGGCCGCTTGCCTCATGTCTTGTCCCTGTCGGCTTATGAGGTGCTTCGACATATGCACGCAACATCGGCTCATCCATGATGCCCGTTTCATGACCTTTTAGGAAGTGATCCCAGAAACGCACGGCCTCTTGCAAAAAACCTATTGCCGGTGTCGGTATGCCATCATGCGGATAAATGTGTGCCCAAGGTCCCACTATTGCAAGGCGCGGGCCTGATAGCTTTTCCAGTACTCTGAACACGGCGTTGGTGTAGCTATCGGCCCATCCACTAATGGCAAGCACAGGTACTTTTACAGCACTGTAGTCTTCGCAAATAGACCCGTGTTTCCAAAAGTCGTCGTAGGTTTGGTGCTCAAGCCAAAGATGTTGAAAATGAGGTAATTGTTCCAATCGTTCATGCCAGCGCCTACGCCAGTCATCTCCGATGATTTCGGGGTCAATGGCGCGGGATTGAAAGGCCATCATGATCGACCCCCACCACAAATTGTCATTCAGCAAGCATCCGCCCATATAATGAACGTCATCTGTAAAGCGATTATCCGTGAAACATACCGGCAATATAGCTTTGAGTGCAGGGGGCTGAAGAGCGGCCACCTGGAGGCAATTAAACCCCCCCCATGATTTGCCCATCATACCGACATTGCCAGAGCACCAATCCTGATTTGCAATCCATGCTATGACCTCCAAAGCATCAATTTGCTCCTGCGGAAGATATTCGTCACGCATAATACCATCGGAGTCACCTGATCCACGCATATCCACCCGAATGGCGACATAGCCCTGTTTGGCAAAATAACCATGCATGGGCTCGTCGCGCTCGCGTGTTCCATCGCGCTTGCGATATGGAATATATTCAAGAATAGCTGGTACGGGATTGATCTCAGCATCTTCAGGCATCCAGATACGAGCAGCCAGTTTGCAGCCATCACTCATTTCGATCCAAATATTCTCTTCGATCTTTATTGGCACGGGTCTACTCTTTCAGACATTGGAAACTAAAGGAAAATGGCAGGTGTAGCTGCCGTGTTGCGCTGTTTGCACACGCTCAGGCACCTCGGATTTGCAGCGATCCTGCGTAAAAGGGCATCGGGTGTGGAACTCACAACCGCTCGGTCTGGCCAAAAGACTGGGAACCTCTGCGGGCAACATGATGCGTTTCGAAAGGTCTGCATGCCGGCCAGGATGCGATGACAACAGGGCGGCGGTATATGGATGGTGAGGAAACTTATGGATCTGAGCGGTCAACCCTTGCTCGACCAATCGCCCCAGATACATGACTGCCATGCGCTCACTCACCCGTTTTACGACTGCCAGATTATGTGTGATTATAAGAACTGACAGACCGAATTTATCGCGCAAATCACGTAAAAGATTAAGAACTTCACCTTGGACCGAGACATCAAGACCGGCAGTTGGTTCATCCGCGATGATGAGTTTAGGATCAAGGGCCAGGGAACGTGCAACGCCAATACGTCGTGCCTGCCCGCCGGAAAGCTGATGCGGATAGCGATTGGCAAACTCTAAAGGCAATCCCACGAGTGAGAGCAGTCGCCGCACTTCGGCACGTAAATTGACACCTTTAATGCCGTGAATGCGGAATGGCTCGGCCAACAGGCTGCCGACTTTCATTCGCGGACTAAGCGATCCTGTTGGGTCTTGAAACATCATTGAAATATCGCGCCGAACAGACTTCATTTGTCGATCCGAAAACCCGGAAATATCCTGTTCTAGAAAGCGCACACTTCCAGATGACAGTTTTTGAAGACCAACAATAGAACGCGCCAAAGTGGTTTTGCCAGAACCACTCTCCCCCACAAGAGCCATTATTTCACCTTCATCCATAGAAAGTGAAGCATCAGCGACACCTTCAATGAAATGAGGTTTTCCGCTTAATCGAGAGAGCAATCCGCCGGTGCGAAACCGCACGGTGACATTGTCGACACTGAGAAGACTACTCATAGTCTGTCTCCTTCATCAGCAAAACGGCAACGCGCTACACGTCCAGGCGCAGGTCGTATCACAGGCGGTTTTCCAATAAGGCAATCTGAAATTACAAGATCGCAGCGTGAAGCAAAAATGCACCCATGAGGCCGGTTCCGAAGGTCGGGAATCTCTCCGGCTATGGTGTTCAAACGCAGACTGATATCATCCTCCCGCGCTGGGTCGCACTCAAGCAACATTCGTGTGTAGGGGTGACGAGGGTCATCAAAAACAGCCGATACATAGCCTTTTTCGACAACTTCTCCGGCATACATAATGATTACTTGCTCGCACAGTTCGGAAATCACACCGAGATGGTGAGAAATGAAGAGAATGGCGCAATTCATTTCTGACTGAATTTCCCGCAACATTTCGATTGTCGCCAATTCAAGTGTTGCATCAAGTGCCGTGGTCGGCTCATCAGCAATTAAAAGCTGGGGTTCCAACAACAAGGCCATTGCAATCGCAATGCGCTGCTTCATCCCGCCTGAGAACTCATGAGGGTACTGGCGCAATCGGCTCTCTGCGTCGGGCATACGTACTTTTTGTAGCATAGCGACAGAACGTTTATCTTTCTGCCGGCTACTGGCTTGCAAACGATACTGAATATCCCGCATTTGTTGGCCAATTGTGCGCACGGGATTGAGCGCGTTCATCGGATCCTGAAAGACCACCGAAATGTCAACGCCTCTTATCGACGTCATCTCAGTCGCATTTTTCTTTCGCAGATCTCCAAGCCCCTTGAAGACAAGTTGACCGTTGCGGATATGTCCATTCGAAGGCAAGAGCCCCAATATGGCATTGATAAGGGTTGACTTCCCACAACCGGACTCCCCCACAATCCCAATAATCGAGCCGGGTGGCACATCGAAAGAAACATTGCGCAGTGCCTCGACCACACCATACGCTGTTCCAAAATCGACCGAAAGATCGCGCACTGATAAGATATTATCGTTCTGTATCATCTGGATTTCGATCGCGGATCAAAGATATCGCGCATCGCCTCGCCAAGAAAAGTAAACCCTAGGGTTGCCACAATTATGGGCAGCCCACCGGCGATCGCCGGCCATGGTGTTTCACGGATGTAAGTAAAGCCATCGTTCAGCATCGATCCCCATGAGGGAATTGAAGGAGGCATACCTAGTCCCAAAAAGCTCATTCCCGCTTCGATGCCGATAACAACCGGAATGTCCATGGAAGCCAGAATAAGGACCGGACCAATTACATTGGGAAGTATGTGTATGAACAGGATTCTCATGGAACCTGCCCCCATAGACCTTTCAGCAATTATAAATTCACTTGATTTCAAGGAAAGTGTCTGAGTGCGAACTATTCTCGCATAGGCTGGAGCACTAACCAAAACAACGATTGTAATAATGGCCTCCGCACTCGCCCCGAAGAGTGAAACATAAGCAAGGGCTAGCATCACAGTTGGAAACGATTTGATAGTATCAAAAACGACGAGAAGGACGTTATCCAGCCATTGTGGAGCATAACCTGAGATTAAGCCCAAAACGATACCGATTATTAGCGAGATCGTCGTTGCAGAGAGTGCAACCAGAAGTGCCGCCCGTCCGCCATAGAGCATGCGTGCAAATAAATCGCGCCCCAGATGATCTGTCCCCAACAGATGGCTCATGCCAGGGCTAGCGAACCGCTCCCGTATTGAAATTGCTCCAGGTTCATATACAGACAAATAAGGTGCAAATATCACTGCGAGAACCACAACAGCGACAAGAATAAATCCTGCAATACCCAAGGGTTCGCCAGCAAGATGATAACGGAAAGAGCGCCAGAATGAATGTTGCTCTTTAACGGCGGGTATAGGAGTCACGGACACGGGGATCGAGCCCTCCTGTAATTAGATCGGCGATGAGATTCGCCAACACGAAGAAAATAGTGGTCAACAGGAGACCGCCTGTAACCAAGGGAATGTTGCGCGCGATGATGGCATCATAAACAAGCTTGCCTATCCCCGGGCGTGCGAACACAATTTCAATGAAAACCGCGCTGGATATAAGTTGCCCAATGCCAATGCCCAACAAGGTGATGGTGGGAAGTATGGCGATACGCAGCGCGTAATTATAAAGCACCGTGCGCTCCCGGAGGCCGAGGCCACGTGCAGTGCGAATATGCGACTCGCTCAGGACATCGAGCATAGAAGCCCGCACCATACGTGCGAGGTATCCCACCCATCCAATGCCAATTGCGAGAGATGGCAAAATCAGATGGCGTGTAACGGAAAGCGGATCATCATATTGTCCTGCTCCAACAGCCGGCAACCATCGAAAATGAACCGCAAAAAGTAGAAGGGTATAAATCGCAACAACAAAAGATGGGATGGCGATAAAGGAGACAGAAAGCACGCCGACAACGCGATCAAAAAACGAACCTGGACGTGCGGCTGCCATCGTGCCAAGAGGAATACCGAGAAAAATTGACCATATCATACCTGCCATTATCAGAAGCAAGGTATGTGGCAATTGTTCCATCAAGATTGTTAGCACCGGACGATTTGATAAAATCTCTTGCCCGAGATCGCCCTGCATGGCTGCACTGACAAAATTTAGAAACTGTTGCCAGAGTGGCAGGTCCAGCCCCATTTTCACACGAAAAGCTGCCAGCATATCCTGCGATGCCCGCGGTCCCAACGCAACGCGCGCTGGGTCTCCTGGGACGACATGAATCATAGCAAAGAGCAAACCTGTTGCAACGATTACAATAAGAACCGCCAGCGCACAGCGCCGAAGCGTGTAACCTATCATGATCAGGCCTTTCTAAAGGCGGGGTACAAGACTGTTCCAGCCGGCGTGAGGCCGGGCTCAACATCACGGCGTGTCAAAATACCGCGAACTTCATGGGTCAGGAAAATATAGCAACCGGATTCGTCCATCAAATCCTGCATCTGTTTATAAATATGATCGCGTTTGGCTCGATCAAACTCAACAATACCCTCTTCGTGAAGGCGGCCAAATTCTGGTGAATTCCAACGTTCCCAATTCCAAATTCCAACCTGCTCAGGCACAAACCATAAGGTGGCCCAGCTCGGATCAGGCTCCATGGAAAATCGGGTTATATACATCTGCATGGTTTTCCAGGTCTCGCCCGCTTCTTCCGAGCCGATTGACCAGAAACTACCGGAGTCATGTTGGTTGATTTTAAGGTCGATCCCGATTGCAGCCAGGTTTGCTTGAATTATCTGCGCTGCCGCGAGGTATTCACTTGTTGCTAGAATATCGATCGAAATCGGAATATTTATACCTCCAGCTTCGTCAATAAGCTGTTTGGCTTTTTCAGGATCATAGTCATAACGCACATAATCACGATTGCCGGGAAGACCCGGTGCTATGATGCCATATGAAATTTCTGCCCCGCCCAGAGTGTAGGCATCGACAACCATTTCTCTATCAATTGCATGCTGCATCGCTCGCCTGACTTTCGGATCATTAAATGGCTCGGCGTCCTGATTAATCCCCAGCCAGACATAGCTGAGCGGTGGTTTTTCGATCAGTCTCGCATTATCTGGCAAGTTATTTCGAAGTCTTGAAACCGAACCTGAGGATGCAATTGTGAAATCAAGATCACCCGCTTCAAAAGCACGTTCCGCAGAAGCTGCATCTTCGATCGGCAGGATCTCAATGCGGTCATAGGCGGGCTTATCACCTTTCCAATCCGGATTAATCTCCAGAATCGTACGCTGTTTAGGCCTCCATTCTTTCAGAAGGTACGGCCCGCTTTGACCGGGAGGCGTTGTTTCGAAGCGCCCACCTACGGCTTCGACTCCCTTTTTCGACAAGATAATGCCGCTGGTGCCCGGCAAGGTGGAATTCCAAAGAGGAGCAAAAGGTTTTTTCAAATGAATGAGGCCAGACAATTTGTCTTTAACCTCTACATGATCAAGCAAGGCCCAATCGTCTTTATAGGGAGAATCTAATTTAGGATCGGCAATTCTCTCAATAGAAAACTTCACGTCCTCAGCAGTCGCTTGCCCAAATCCGTCTGAAAACTGAATGTCATCGCGCAACGTAAAACGAATTGTTTTGTCATCAAGTTGGTCAATGCTGCTGGCGCCCATAGGCTGCCAACCCCAGTCGTCACCTGCTTTGCGCGTGACAAGTCCTGAAAAAATGCAGCGTGCAATATCAGCATCGGGTTCAGAAACACGGTAAGCGGGATCAAGCACCTGCAGATCGCCATAGGACCTGAGAACTAAAGTTCCACCTGGCCTGGCAAATCCGTGTTTTGGCCAAATAAGTGTTGCAATTGAAGCAGCGCCGACAGTTTTAAGCATTGTTCTGCGTGAGAGAGTATAGGACATAATAATCAGGTTCCCAAATGTTGATTTTATTTTGACGATGCTTTTGCGGCCACGCTTAACTGTCAAAGGCAATCTTAGCCGGTCAGTTGGTGTGGTAGACACTGACGGCGTGAAACCATCAGTTCAGTGAAGCTGCGATGCAGCAATCGCATTTTGGGAGCATAAGTCTCACGTTAGGAAGCAAGTTACAATTAAACGAGTTTATACGGTTTTACGCTATTTTGTGCTAATTGAATTGCAAAAACAGTTTTATCGCTTAACGAAATCCGGAGTCAGTTCGTCCAATGCCTCATTCTGTGGCCAGAAACTTACGTTACATATGTGCTCAGGAAGGCTCGGTATCCCAAGTTTGCCGGAGCCTTGGATTTAATCGCCAGCAGTTTGCGCGCTACATTCAAGGCAAAAGCTTGCCATCGGCACGCAACATGATCAGAATCTGCGAGTATTTTCAGATAGATGAAGATAGCTTAGTGCTACCTCATAATGAATTTCTTATGCGTCTTCGGGCCAGCCATCCTGTTTCTCCAGCTGTCGCGCCCAATTCGCCTTTTTATTTGCTTCCGGGTTCTGGACGCCAGTTACGCAGCTTAATTGGTACCTATCATGCCCATTATCTGTCACCGTCGAGGCCCGGACGTATTATCAAAGCCCTGGTGCAGTTTGCAGAACATGACGGGCGGTTTACATCCCGTACAATCGAGAGATTGCGTGATCCCCACACGGGTAAAATGTTGACAGCGCGATACGAAGGCATTTTCTCGGAACGCGACAATAATATTTTTGTCATTGAATGGGGTCGCTCGACAGGCGATATATCAGAGACGATAATCTCACCACTTTATCGCAATTTGCCAAACTATCTGAATGGTATGACCCTCGGTCTTTCATGGCGTACGAAGGGTCCATTTGCCACGCGCACGATCTGGAGCCGCATTCCCATGAAGGTCAGCGCACGCGATGCGATTTCTCAATGTGGATCTTTTAGGCCAGACAGTCGGGCGCTTGATGAGACCATACGACGCTTTTTTCAAGATCACGAAACAAGAACCTTACACCTCTTGCATCAAGACGATTGAATCATGTGCCGTAATGATCCTGCAACAAAGATTGAAATCTGCGGATAAGAGGTTGTGAATCCAGTTTACTTCCGGTGGCCTTCAGGAGAATTTCATCGCGATTGTAACGTCTACCATGGCACCAGACATTCTTTTTCAACCACTCAAAAAGCGGTCGATAATTAGCGTTCTGAATTGCGAGTTTGATAGAATCGTCGCGACATGCGGCCTCATAAAGTTGTGCCGCTGCGATGTTTCCGATGGTATAAGTGCAAAAAGATCCGAAAGCGCCTGCCCCCCAATGCATATCCTGTAACACGCCGTCGCGATCATTTTTCGGCTCGAAACCAAACATCGTTTTCATTCCGGAGGCCCATGCATCGCGAATGTCGCCTACTTCAAGGGTCCGCTCTATAAGTCGTCGCTCAATATCTACTCTGAGCGCGATGTGTAAATCATAACTAAGTTCGTCCGCATTGGTCCGGATAAGTCCGGGACGCACTATATTAACGGCGTGCCAAAGCTGCTCTGGCGTAACATTCTTTAACTGCTCAGGAAAGAATTCGCGCGCTTTGCTTAAATGTAGCTCCCAAAAAGGTAAGGACCGCCCAATCTGGTTTTCCCATAAACGTGATTGAGATTCATGCATTCCAAGGCTAGTTCCTCCGCTTGCCAGAAGCCCTATCAGATTAGTATCAAAAATTCCGCGCGCGAATTTATTCGATATATTTTGTTCGTAAAGGCCGTGCCCCGTTTCATGGAGCAAAGAGAAAATGCTGTCCTCAGGGGAGTATTCATCATACCGAATTGTAAGTCGGACATCTTGGCGCGTGAACGAATATTCGCAAGGATGGGTCGCCGTATCGAGGCGGCCACGGCTGAAATCATATCCGACGGACTGAGCTAATTCGCGGGCAAGCGTACCTTGGCCATCCAAGGGGAAATACTGTTGCAAAAATGAATTATCTGGTGAGGGCATTTGCTGAACATGTAAAAGTGCACGCGTACTTTGCGTCACTAAATTGTTGAGCAGCTTCATCAGTTCTTCAGTCTTTTGACCTGGCTCGTGCAAATCAAGAATGGCATCATAAGGGTGATCGGTATAGCCAACACATTCGGCTAGCTCCCGGTTCAGATCCACAGTTTCAACTAAAATAGGTTCGAAGCTTTCATAATCATTTGTTGCACGTGCATGAGCCCAAACGTCTTGACCAAGAGAACCAAGTTCGGCCATTCGGGCTAATAATTTTTCTGGCATATTCGCATGCCAAGCCAATGCAGTTACGACTTGCTTCAAGGCTGCATATTCGTCCGATAGACAATCTGTTACTTCTAATTGGGCGGCATCCACCAGTACTTTCGTCTCTTTGGAAAGCAGAAGATTACGGGCCTGAATTGTCAGCGTTGAAATCTGCCTTGCACGATTTTCCGATCCGCCGACGGGCATTTGCGTGCGTGCATCCCAATCTAAGACTGAGCGCGCACACGCCAAATCGTTAATCTGAGCAATGTGCATGTTAAGCTTTTGAAAGGCACTGAAATGCAAGCCTGTAATCCTTTCCCACGTATGCGCCCCACTTAAAAAACCTATTTAATATGGTGCAATTTTAAAAGAACTCTCTCTCGAAAAGACTCAAGGTATTTTCTAATGTTGGCGATTACGATTCAGCGCCAATCATACAATGCGAGATTTTTAGCACAACAGTTAACCACATTGCCGTTTTGAATTAGGACAAACTCAACGAACTTGTGGAAATCAAGTAGCTTATTTAACAAAATACGCTCACGTTCAATAATGGTCCTAGAGTGCTCTGCAAATAGAACCACCAAATGGATTTCATGATATTTAGCTTGATAAAAAGCCGCTTAGAAATGCCGTAAGGTTTTCGCCAAGCGAATCCGAAAGATATCCACCTTCTTGAACAAGAACTGTCGGCAACTTTATGCTGCCGCAAGTCTCCCCAATCCGAAAGAACCCCTCCTTGGTGACAGTCAAGCCACCAAAGGGATCGTCAGACGACGCATCAAGTCCCAATGCTATTACCAGTGCATCAGGTCGAAATGCATGAATGCGAGCGATAGCCACCTTTAGTGCATCCATGAAAACGTCGTCGTCCGATCCCAAGCTCAGAGGAATATTTAAATTATAGCCAAGCCCCTCGCCTTCTCCGCGTTCGCAGGCATGCCCCCAGAAAAAAGGATAAAATGATGTTGAGTCAACATGGATTGATAGTGTGAGAACGTCCTTGCGATTATAAAAAACGCCCTGGGTTCCATTTCCGTGATGCAAATCTACATCGAGTATAGCGACGCGCGCGCATGTCTGACGTAACTGTTGGGCCGCAATTGCCGAATTGTTTAAGAAGCAGAACCCTCCTGCCATATCATGGAATGCGTGATGGCCCGGCGGGCGACAAAGCGCATAAGCACAGCCGCTACCACTCTGGACATGACTCGCAGCTTCAACCGCAGTTTGTGCGCTCCAATAAGCCGAATTCCAGGTGTCACCGGATATTGGGCATGACGTATCTGCCATGTGATAGCCAGCGCGCCCCAGCCACGAAAGAGGATAAGAAATGTCACGCCTTGCAGGATGAATATTGGGGATCACCTCATCCGCCGCACCTGGAAATTTGCGCCATTCATCGTGAATATTCTGCAAAAAATGGATATATTCTGGCGTGTGGATCGCCGAAATCGGCCCCATTCCATAATCAGCAGGCTCTTTTGGCGTCAGGCCTGCAGACTTTGCGCCCCCTAATAATCTATCAATACGCTCAGGAACCTCTGGGTTTTGCTTAACGGTGCCTGCGGATAGAAAGTGGCGCGGATCATGGAAGCGTTGAGCTTCAGAGAAGATAAAATTCATCGATAAAGCCTGATAAAAGTGACAATTGCATGCGATTTAATTGCAGGGGTTAATGATAACCCGTTGAGACAATGTCTATTTTTCTGATTTTGGAATAAGTGCGCAGTCACGACCGCGTATAGCCGCATTTAATACGCAGCCTTTTTTGAATGGCGTACGATCAATCGTGTTTAACGCCTCATAAGTTTTGCCACCAGAATCGAGAAAATAGCGCGCAATCTGACCTTGATAATCGACATCGGTCACGCGAGCTGAGATTTGTAAAATATCGTCTTCCAGCGTAGTCGTAGCATCTCCGTCCGTAAGATAAAGACGTTCGGCACGTATCACGACCAATGCATCATCCCCTTCGCCCAGTGTTCCGCATCGTGCAACCTCAATTGGCAGCATCCCAATACCCTCAATATCAGCAATAAAATGCGATCCTCGTCTCTCCACTATTCGGGCAGGTACGAGGTTTGAGTTGCCCAGAAAATTGGCCACAAACTCAGTTCTAGGCTGATTATATACCTCTTCAGGCACGCCGACTTGTTCCACATAGCCTTTCCGCATCACTACAATCCGATCAGACATCGCCAGCGCTTCCGCCTGATCATGCGTCACGAATACCGTTGTAATACCCAGTTCTGATTGGATTCGTTTGAGCTCGACACGCATATTTTCACGAAGATTAGCGTCAAGCGCGGAAAGAGGTTCATCGAGCAGCAATACATCCGGCTCAATGACAATCGCGCGGGCTAGCGCGATGCGTTGCTGCTGGCCGCCAGATAATTGTGCTGGAAACCGCTCTGCAACATCCGGTAGCTGCACAAGTTCAAGCGCGTCATGGACCTTGCGCATGATCTCAGCTTTTGGCGTACTACGATATCTAAGACCAAAAGCAACATTATCGAAAATCGTTTTATGCGGAAACAATGCATAATTCTGAAAGACTATGCCGAGGTTGCGCCGATGGATCGGTGTAGAGGTGACGTCCTTGCCCTTGATTTTGATGAGGCCGGAGCTGGGCGAAAGCAGTCCCGCGATCATACGCAATGTCGTTGTCTTGCCGCAGCCTGAGGGGCCAAGCAAGGTTACGAAGCTTCCTTCGTCAATCTCCAGACTGATCTCGTGCACGGCGGTTACATCACCGAAGCGTTTTACGAGTTTATTGAGTTCTACAGCAACTTGAGGTGTATTCAACGCGATACTCGCTTGATCCTGGTTCTATGGGAAAACATCAGCGGTGACGGGGCTTGCTGCCCCGCCCGGTGCATTCAGTCAGAGCGCATCCCGAAAAGTGTGAAACGGCTTTCGGACTAAGATGCGCGATATAATATATAGTCAGATCGAAAAGCCCTCTAATAACCAGCCTCGACGCGGCTATAGGCTTTCGACCATTTAGCTTCATTTTCGTTCCAATAGTCAGGATTAAAGAAGTTGAGCGACGTCAACTTTCCTTCGGGATCGAAGGCTGGCAGCGTCGGCACCACTTTTCCAAGATCAACTTTTTGCGGATCAAGCGCAGGCGGATAGCTTTGACCTTCTGCAACCGCAATTGCGACCTCCGGTTCCAGCATGAAATTCAACAACTCCTCGCACGCTGCCATCGGACTTCCCTTCAAGACAAAGAGGCATTCCTGCCAGCCAAGCCCGCCTTCAGGATCAAGGTAGCCCAGATCATGGCCCTGGTCCTGCAAAGCACGAATTCGTCCGGACCAGCCCTCCGTTGCGTAAATTTCGTTTCCAGCCAAAAGGCTCATTAGTTCAGCGCCGGAACTCCAATATTTCAGGACATTATCGCGGCTGGTACGAACGCTATCCCACATGAGATCTTCGTCTTTGATATCGTTTGGATCCTGCCCTGTTTGCAAAGCGGCGTACCAGATCCGCGTTTTCCATTCGCTCCAGCCACCCAGCTTACCTTTATAGGCCGTATCAATAAGAAGCGTTGCGCCCTTTTCCCTGGCCTCTTCATCGGAAATGTGTTTCCGGTTGTATGCAATGCTCGTGGTACCATAATTGTAGGGGACGGCTGATAGTTTACCGTCTGTTATTGGGCGCAGCGCGTCCTGTAATCGAACAATGACATTTGCGAGATTTGGGATGTTGGCCTCGTTGATTTCCGAGGCCAATCCCTGCTGTTTATAGCGAGCATAGTCGAACACGCCGGACAGATGTGCAATATTAAACTCGCCCGGACGCCCGGCCTTCACGCGAGCCAAATATTCATCGGCACCACCAAATGTTCCATCAACAACCTGAATTCCGGTCTCTTCGGTATAGGGCGTAAATGCATATTTACGGAAGGCATCGGAAACTACCCCGCCCCAGCCATCAAATCGAACTTCATCGGGCTTGGCGGCCAATGCATAGCCAGCGAATGGTTTTCCGATGATGCCGAATGCTGCTGCAGATGCACCGATCAAACCTAAAAATGTACGGCGCTTTATATCGCCATGGCGATAGCGATCCAACAAACGTTCGTAGCGTTTTGTATCATCCATTGGTATTCCCCTTTTTGTTGCTTAATTATCAGTTTTTTTTCGATCAGAGCATTGCGGACAGAACGGCGTACATCCATTTTTACGACCCAGTCTGTGCTGGAAACACGCTAACTTCGCCGCATTGCCAGCCAGCGGGCGAAGGCGAGGCCAACTATTGGCAGAGTAACAGTCACCACGATCATCACCGTTCCCAGCGCATTGATTTCTGGTGAGATCGAGTTGCGAAGCATTGCGAAAATCTGTGTGGGCACGGTCTCAATCCCCCCCGGCTTCCAGAACAAAGTGCCGGTCACATCATCGAATGAGATCGTGAAAGCAAATAGAAGACCGGCAAATACTGCAGGCATAAGCAACGGCAGAGTGATGACGAAGAAGGTTTGAATAGGTCCTGCGCCAAGGCTCATGGCCGCTTCTTCATAGTCGCGCTTGATGCTTGCGAGCCTCGCCTGAACCACGAGAAGGACAAAAGGCAGCGTAAATACGACGTGGCCCAACAAAAGTAGCGGAAAGCTCTTTGGCAAATCCAGCCACCGCAGAAACAGCAGCAAGGCCACTGCGAGAACCACTTCGGGCACTAATATCGGAGCAATCATCAGAGTTGTTATGCCCTCTTTGCCCTTGAAGCGGTACCGAACAAGGCTAAGAGCGGCGAGTACGCCAAGTGTGGTCGATATGATCGCGGTCAATGATGCCAGTAAAAGCGAAACCCGAAAGGCGCGCATAATCGCGTCATTTTCCCATAGACGGATAAACCATCGCAGGCTTAACCCTTCCATCGGAAACGTGCCAAACTGGTTGGCATTAAATGCCAGTAGCATAACAACGACGATCGGCAAGAACATAAAAAGATAAACAGCGATTGTATAGAGCCGAAGCCAGAATGATGTTGTCATTGCGGCCTCACTGAAAAGTCTTTGCAAGCTGGCCTATGCCAACCAAGCGATTATAAATGATCACGACAACGCTCAAAACAATCAGCAGGATGATGGAAAGTGCGGAACCCAACGGCCAATTGAGCTGCGTAATAACAGCATCAAAAACCAGATTGGCGAACATGGCATCACGCGGACCGCCGAGGATTGCGGGTGTGATATAGGTTCCAGAACTTAGCACGAAACAAAGTAATCCGCCTGCTGCCAAGCCCGGCAAAGATAGCGGGAAAGTTATTTCACGAAACGCCTGAAAGCTTGTTGAACCCAGCGAGCGCGCTGCATCGACCAGATTACGATCGAGGGACTCAACACTTACGTAAACATTGAGTATCATGAATGGCAGCAGGTAATGGACGAGCCCGAGAATTACGGTGGCCTCATTATACAGCAGTTGAATAGGTTCATTAATCAGCCCCGCCCATAGCAGTGCAGAGTTAATTGCGCCGCTCGCACCAAGAATATTGATCCAGGACATCGTCCGGATAATGTAGCTGATCCAGAAAGGAAGTATAAGTAACAACAACAACAGTGGCTTATAACGGCTCTTTGACGTCACGATGTAATAGGCAGGCGCATATCCCAATATTGCGCAAGCAACAGTCGTCAGGAATGCAATACGCAACGTCTTGAGGAGAATGTCTCTATAGAATGGGTCCGTTAAAACTTCCGACCAGTTGACGAGATAAAAACCAACTGAATCCGTCCCGGTACTCGTGCGTAGCCAGAACGAATAAACAACGATGAACCCGACAGGTATCACCAGCAATAATGCGACCGTTATTAAAGCCGGTGTCAATAGAAGCCATGGACGCATCCAAGAACCGCGGTCCTGCATTTTTCAGATTTCCCCACATCTGGTTTGTCTAATTTAACTTGCATTGTGATATGAAACTGGGTCATTTTCAAAATAGATAATAGAAATATTAGCCATAGATTTAGAGAATGCCATGTTTGCCGCTGAACCCTCCTCCTCAAACCGCATCAAAAAGCTTCCCTGGGAACTTGACTGGAATCTGCTGCGCACTTTCATCGTCGTCGTGGAAGAGAGGGGCATCACAGCGGCAGCAAACCGCTTAAGGCTAAAACAGCCTACGGTATCCAACGCTTTGAAAAGACTGGAAGACAGACTTCAAAAACGCCTGATTGATCGTGCAATGGGCCGATTTGAAATTACAGCTGCCGGTCTTCTTTTATACAAAGAAGCAGTTGGAATATTCGGTAGTGTTTCCCGACTTGATGTTCTCATCCGTGATATGAAAGAGGAGATAACCGGCCATGTCACCATCGCTCTCGCCAGCTATGTGGTCTCTCCAATTTTTGATGAAGTACTCAACAATTTCCATCGTGAGAATCCTGAAGTAACATTCAGCATAGAAGTGATGACTAGCAGTGTGGTGACAACAAGCGTGTTACAAAAGCAAGCGAGTATAGGTATCTGCCTGGTCCACAAGAAACTTGACAAGCTCGAATATGTGAGACTTTTCCGTGAGTATTTCGGCTTCTTTTGTGGACCGTCTCACCGCCTCTACGGACTTTCCGATCTGAAGCTAAAGGATCTGCGTGGAGAGGCTTCAGTATCATTTAAAACTGATATGCTGACAGACGCCTTGCGACCTGTAGCTATTTTGCGTGAAGAAGCTCAATTGAATTCACGGATTACTGGAATGTCGGCAAATGCTGAAGAGGTTCGACGGATGATCGTCGCAGGATTAGGGATAGGAGCGCTGCCTCTTCACGTTGCGCAACCCGATGTTGATGGAAACCTTCTCTGGCGGCTGCCACCATATGAAAATCCCCCAGCGATTGACATTTATGTGGTTCATAATCCCGACACGGCTCTTAATCGCGCAGAACAAAAATTTCTATCCGCGTTGCATCAACGGATCAGTGAAGTTCCCCTCTGCCAGAGAGATTATAAATAACTGTCTTGCGTTACTTTTGCGTGAGGGTGTGCTTTGTGTTTAAAACACACCAATTCAATCGCATTGAAATTGCAAGTGCAGAACGGAAAGACCGTGGTTCTGCGCAAACCACCTCAATTCGATAGAACCAAGCTGATGATTGATTGAATCTTCCATAATAATAATGTCGTTAGGTCGCATCTGCTTCAAAAGCTCATTATCGACACACGCGAGTAATACGTCACGGTACAACAAACATGCTGCCCTCAGCAGCTCTTTCGATCAGCATTTTGGGGTCAATAATGCGTTGATAACCAGTCAAGAACATGAACTCGGCGGCAAATGCCCAGAGCCGTACTCAAAGCTTTTAAACGCAACTGCCCATAAGTAACAGCCGACCCCATATCCCTTGAGGATATTACTCGACGGCGAACGGCTAAAGTTTTTTATAACGTTAATTGATGCAATTGTTACTCATCCTTCGGAGCGAGCAAGGTTCGTGAGCTTAAGCGTGTAGGCAATTAATATGTCAACGCATCGACATCATATGCGCCAGCTTAATCAATCGTGCCGTCATATTGACTGGTATGGTAGTATGGTATAGTTTTAGTCTTGAGGAGTGCGAACGCATGCATAGTCAGATGTTGCAAACAAAACACGTCAGTGTTGTCGATCAGCTGTACGCTGCATTGCGGGCTGCCATCATTGACAATGCCTTGTCGCCGGGTATGAGGATTTCGGAAGCGGAAGTGGCTCAACAGTATGGCGTGAGCCGTCAACCTGTGCGCGAAGCTTTCATTACGCTAGCAAATGAAGGTTTGCTTGAGGTCCGTCCGCAGCGCGGAACGTTTATCGCTAAAATCTCACTTCAGGCGGTAATGGACGCCCGCTTTGTCCGAGAAGCTGTTGAAGCCGACATCGTTAAGCTCCTGGCCCACTCTCCTAGCGATGCACTTGTGAAAGAACTGCGCGCGCAACTTCTTCGTCAGGAAGATATAATCGGCGGATCTGCACGAGATTTTATGGATGCGGATGAAGTATTCCATCGCACACTCGCCGAAGGCGCCGGCAAGGGCAAAGCCTGGCGCGTGGTGGTCGAGATGAAGGCACAGATGGATCGGGTGCGCTTTCTTTCAAGCATGCATTTTCCAGTTGCTCGGCTGATTGCCCAGCACCGTGAAGTAGTTGACGCCATTGCATTGGGAGATGCTTCCCGAGCTGAACAATTCATGCGGCAACACCTGCAGGGAATTCTAATCGATCTCCCAGTGATCGAACAGGAGCGGCCCGAGTATTTTCTTTAGCGTTGCGCCAAAGCAGCAACGACGTCATTCCAGAGGAGGAAAGAATGAAGTTCCAGAATTTTAAACATATAGCAGCAACCTGCGCGATGCTTGCATTGATGGGAGGCACATCGCTTGCCCAAGAGGTTACTCTCAAGCTCGGGCACCTCGCAAATGAAGAGAATATCTGGCACAAAGCCGCGCTGAAATTCGCTGACGAGGTCAAATCTCGCACCGAAGGCCGCGTGGCGGTTGAAGTTTATCCGAATGAATCACTCGGTAAGGAAATCGACGTCATCAACGGTATGCAGCTTGGCACAGCTGACATGACGATCACCGGTGAAAGCTTGCAGAACTGGGCGCCAAAAGCCGCTTTGCTCGCATTACCATATGGATACAAGTCGCTTGAACATATGGATAAGGTTGCATCGGGTGATATTGGCAAGCAGATCGAAACCGAAATTATCGAAAAGGCGGGTATTCGTCCTCTGACCTATTTCGCGCGTGGGCCGCGCAACCTTTCGGCTAATCGTGAAATCACGAAGCCGGAAGATTTGAAGGGTTTCAAGGTTCGCGTGCCAAATGTGCCGATTTTTGTAGCGGCATGGCAGTCACTTGGTGCAAACCCAACGCCTATGGCATTCTCGGAAGTATTTACCTCGCTTCAGAACGGGACGATTGAAGGACAGGAAAACCCGCTCGCTTTGTTCAAGTCAGGTGGTTTTTATGAAGTTCAAAAAGTCATCAATAAGACCGAACACGTTAGGTCCTGGATTTATCTCACGATATCAGATCGCAGCTGGGGAAAATTGTCAGAAGCGGATCAGGCGGCATTGCTGGAAGCGGCTAAAGCGACACAGTCTTATGAACGCGAATTGTTCGTAGCCGACGAAAAGGCACTCGTCACTGATTTGGAAGCACGCGGCGTAAAATTCGTCGAGGTCGATCAGGCAGCATTCGCGGATAAGGCAAAGGACGCAGTTCTGGCGTCAGTGCCACAGGAAATCCGTCCACTCGCCGAACAGGTCTTCAACGACTGAGATAAAGGTGCTGCCGGATGAAGTCCGGCAGCTAGCCTGTCGAGGACACCATGACAAAAACATTTAAAGGATTGGAAGGTGTCTGTCGCCTTCTGATACTCGCAACATTTCTTGTGCTTATGGGCTCAGTCTTATTACAGGTTTATGCCCGCACATTTTTGAGCACGGCACCAGTCTGGACGGAAGAGCTCACGAGGTTTTGCCTGCTGTACATCGGCGCGCTAGGTGCGGGCCTAGCCTTACGCAGCGGCGATATGGTCAATGTTGACCTGTTATGTGAGAGCCTGCCGGGGCGCATGCCATGGCTGCTGCGATTGTTCAGTGCAATATTAACCGTGGTTTTTGCCGTCGTTCTTTTGCCCGCTGCATGGGACTACACTACCATTGGCAGCCGTCAAACCGCGCCTTCTCTTGGTTGGCGCATGGATTTCATCCACGCATCTCAACTTATCCTTTTCGTAGCGCTAACCATTTGGGCGCTCATGCGCATCATAGAGATGCTGACAGGCCGCCATGATGGGCGACCCATCCCCAATTCGGAGGAAAATTAATGGGCCTGACCCTTCTTCTTGGCACATTTGTCTTTGGACTAGCTATCGGCTTGCCTGTAGCGGTGACGTTGGGCTTGTCTTCAATGGCGTATCTTCTTTTCGCGGATATCCCATTGGTTGTCATTCCTCAGAAAATGTATGCTGGAATGGACAGTTTTGTGCTGCTTTGCATTCCAGGCTTTATTTTGGCGGGCAACCTGATGAACTCCGGCGGCATAACAGAGCGGATCATTCGCTTTGCCAATGCTTTGGTTGGTTGGATGCGCGGCGGATTGGCACAAGCAAACATCGCAGCTTCCATGCTTTTTGGCGGCATTTCAGGAACTGCAGTCGCCGATGTGGCATCTGTTGGCGGCATGATGATCCCTGGGATGAAAAAAGTCGGATACCCAGCTGATTTCTCAGCCGCAGTTACGGCTGCTTCATCGACAGTTGGCCCGATGATCCCCCCAAGCGTTCCCATGATTATTGTCGGCTCGCTCTCTGGCCTCTCCGTTGGAAAGCTCTTTCTGGCTGGTGCAATGCCAGGCCTCCTAATGGGCTTCGCGATGATGGTAACAACTTATTTCATCGCAAAGAAAAAGAATTTTCCACGTGAAAACTGGAAGGGTGTCCGTGAGTTGTTCACGTCGTTCACCGGAGCGATCTGGGCAATAGCAATGACAGCACTGATCGTCGGCGGACTGCTGATCGGTGTTACTACGCCAACAGAAACAGCCGTGGTAGCCTGTCTTTATGCTGCCCTCGTCGGCATTTTTATCTATCGGGAATTACCAGTAAGTCGTATTCCCAAGATCATTATCGACAGTGCCATTAGTTCTGCCGGAATTTTGGTATTGGTAGGAACCGCAAATGTGTTTGGTTGGATCCTAGTCGCGGAGCGTATTCCACAGGCTCTCGCCGATGCAGTTCTGTCAGTTACGGACAACAAGTTTCTCGTCATCTTGCTGATCAACCTTCTGCTTTTGTTTGTTGGCATGTTCATGGAAACGATTGCCGCGTTGATCATTCTGTTCGTGCCGTTGCAGGCTCTCGCTATTGCCGTCGGTATAGATCCCATACACTTCGCGTGTTTTGCTGTCCTGAATCTGATGATCGGTCTAACGACACCTCCTGTCGGGGTTTGCCTTTTCGTGGCCTCAAACATCGCACGACTTCCTCTATCTCCGGTGATCAGAGCAATTATTCCCTACATCATCACCAATATTATTGTCCTTCTGATGGTTAGCTATTTCCCACCTTTGGCGACTTGGTTGCCCAACACTTTGATGCCTTGAGGTTATGATGCCAGAACAATCGCTAACACGTGTCGTTTGCCTTCATGCTCAGGATGACTTGCGCATTGAGAACAGGCCTCTCGAAAGACCGGGGCCAGGTCAGGTTATGGTCGCAATACAAGCTGGCGGAATTTGTGGATCCGATCTGCATTACTGGCTGGAAGGCGGTATCGGAACCATCCGCGTTCGCGAACCGATCATTCTGGGGCATGAGGCATCCGGGCGGATCGAAGCGCTTGGAGAAGGAGTGACAGGCCTGACGCGTGGCCAGCTTGTGGCCCTGAACCCCTCGCAGCCTTGCGGTACGTGCAGTTACTGCCAACAGGGCCTTCCGCGCCACTGCACAGCAATGCGATTCAAAGGTTCCGCAATGTACTTTCCGCACCAGCAAGGAATGTTTCGCGACAGAATAGTAATCGAAGCTGACCAATGTTTTGGTGTGCCTGATGAAATCGATCCGGGTGCAGCGGCGTGTGCAGAACCGCTGGCTGTGTGTTTACATGCAGCCAATCGGGGTGAGGCAATTGCCGGTAGCCTATCGGGCAAAGTCGTGCTGGTAACTGGAGCAGGTCCGATAGGTGCGCTTTGTGTAGCGGTGGCAAAAAGACGTGGCGCTTCCGAAATTATCGTAACGGATATTCAAGACGCAACACTTGCGATTGCTACAAAAATGGGCGCCAACCACATAGTCAACATTGCAGCCGATCCAACCGGACTTGACCGTTGGAAAGAGGACAAAGGCAAGGTTGATCTGGTCTTCGAGTGTTCCGCTGCGGCCCCCGCAATAAATGACGCAATCTCATGTTTGCGCCCCCTCGGAACTATGGTGCAAGTGGGTGTTGCAGGGCCGACAACGATGCCATTGAATGTGATGGTTGGCAAAGAAATACAGTTCATCGGTTCGCAACGTTTCGATGCTGAATTTGCTGAAGCTGTTCAGCTGATCGGATCGCGTACAATTGACCCGCGTCCGATCATTACGGCCACATTTTCCGTGACTGAAGCGCTTTCCGCATTTCGCTTGGCTACCGACCGTTCCCAATCGGTCAAGGTTCAAATTGCTTTTGCCGCTGCGTCCGCACGGCACTGAAAACAGAGAGACGATAATATGAGACAGACCTGGCGCTGGTTCGGCCCCAAGGACCTGGTATCCATTGACGATATGTTGCAGGCAGGTGTGGAAGGCGTTGTAACAGCCCTTCACCATGTTACGACGGGCGCTGTTTGGTCGCCTGCAGAAATTGAAAGGCGAAAAGCCGACCTTTCTCAAATGAAAAACGGGGATCCCTCCGGTCTGCGATGGGAAGTCGTTGAAAGTCTTCCTGTCTCCGAGGATATCAAACGTCAGACGGGAAATTGGAAACAACATATAGCAAACTGGAAGACTTCCATGTGTAACCTGCGTGATGCAGGTATCGAGGTCATTTGCTATAATTTCATGCCAATTCTTGACTGGACGCGTACCGATCTGGCTTACCGATTACCAAACGGTGCCACCTGTATGCGCTATGACGCGATCGATTTTGCGGCCTTTGATTTGTTTCTTCTGCAACGCGACAGCGCAGCAGACGACTATAGTCCCGAAGTTCGCGAAGCCGCTCGCAAACGTTTTACAGAGATGTCCGATGAGCGACGTCTCGAACTTGCAGGCAATGTCGTGTTCGGCTTGCCCGGTGCTGCCGAACGCATGTCGATGGACGATGTAAAGCTTCATCTTGCACATTACGACAGTATTTCGCCTGAACATCTGCGCGGGCATTTGATCGATTTTCTGGCTGAAGTCAGCCCGCTGGCAGAAGAACTCGGTGTGCGCCTATGCTGCCATCCGGATGATCCACCGTTCCCACTGCTTGGCCTGCCGCGTATCATGTCCACCGAAGCCGATTATAAGACTGTGATGGATGCCGTTAATATTCCAGCCAATGGCATTACTCTTTGCACCGGATCACTGGGCACACGCGCGGATAATGATCTGCCTGGTATGATGAAACGTCTGGGTAATCGGGTCCATTTTCTTCATCTGCGCAATGTCAGACTTGAGGAATCTCATCTCGGCGGGTCGTTCCATGAAGCGGCTCACCTGGACGGTCACACCGATATGGTCGCAATGGTTGCGGCCATTCTTGCCGAAGAAAACCGCCGGAAGGCTCAAAACCGTAACGACTGGCAAATCCCCATGCGACCTGACCATGGTCAGGATATTCTGGATGATCTCAACAGAAGAGCACAGCCGGGTTACCCATCTATTGGTCGGTTGAAAGGTCTAGCTGAGCTACGCGGAATTATGACTGCTCTATCGCATACAAATGTTAAGGTTGTTGAATGAGGCGGCTTTCTGCACAGCGAAATGAGAGCGCGTTAGCCTGTTGGCCGGCATATGCGCCGGAAAACTATGAGGCTGGGATTGTCCATTTGGGACTGGGTAATTTTGCGCGCGCCCATCTGCTCGATTATACCGATAGGGTGTTGGCACAAAAAGGTGGCGACTGGCGCGTCATTGGCGTTTCACTGCGAGGAACTGCCGTCGCCGAGAGCTTGAACCCGCAACAAGGGCATTACACGCTGATCACGCGCAGTGCATCCACAGAGGCGCGGGTGGTTGGCGCGCTTGAAAATGTATTGGCCGGGGTGGATGTAAGTCGCGGTACACTGCAAGCAATGACAGCACCCCACTGCCGAATTGTCAGTTTGACAGTCACAGAAAAAGGCTATGGAATATCCAGCGATGGTCTACTAGATCGTAGCCATCCTGCGATCGTATTCGATCTTGAAAATCCTCAGACGCCTAAGGGCGTAATCGGACTGATTGCCTTGGCACTCAACAGGCGAATGGAAAAAGGCTTACCACCCTTTACAGTGCTAAGTTGTGACAATCTATCTCATAATGGTCAGAAACTTCGCAATGCAGTCCTTACATTCGCGAAAGAAGTCCATGGAGAAGAACTGTTCAGTTGGATAGCAAACAATGCGAGCTTTCCATCTTCAATGGTGGATCGGATCACGCCGGCCTCAAGTTCAGCAACGGTGAAACTTGCAGCCGAGCTTACGGGACGCGAAGACTACGCTGCGGTGGAAACAGAACCATTCTCACAATGGGTGATTGAAGATCAGTTTTGCGCCGGACGACCGGAATGGGAATGTGCCGGTGTCCTATTTGTCGAAGATGTTACTGCGTATGAAAATATGAAGCTTCGGATGCTGAATGGTGCGCATTCGATGCTTGCGTATAGTGGGCTCTTGTCCGGCAAAGCATTGGTACGCGATGTTATGTCCGACCATAACCATGCCCTCCTTGTGAAGCGTCATCTTGCAGCCGCTGCTGCAACCGTCAAGGGCCTATCAATTGACCTCGACGCCTATTCATCTGCGCTAGCTGAGCGGTTTTCCAACCCGGCTATCGCGCACTCAACAACTCAAATTGCAATGGACGGTACTCAAAAGCTACCTCAACGCATAACAGCTCCGGCTCTAGAGACAATTGCAGCTGGTGGATCAATACGTCCTTTTGCATTTTCGCTGGCCGCCTGGCTTGCCTATCTTATTCAGAAAGACAGTGATGGTAATCCACAAACGTTGAATGACCCGCGCGCAACTGAGCTTCAGCGAGCTTTAAGGAATACGGCTGCTCCCGAGGAAATAATTCGAGCCGTTGCAGCAGTTTGCCCTGATGTTCTCCCTGAGAAATTAACGGAAGGTATTTTCGGCACCATGCTTCGGGAAGTAGTCAATGAAATTCAAACCGAAGGCATGGCTGCTTTTATCAAACGGGAGGCACAAAGGGGCGAATAGAGCACAATCCAATCGGCGCATGGCCTTTGATAGGATAATGCATGAAAATCTAGTTTTGGGCTTTCATATGGTAGGTAACCTGCTGATAGGGTATTTTTATACCGGCCGCGTCAAAGGAAGTTTTCACGGACTTAGTGGTGTTGCGAACCACATCCCAATAATGACTGCTGTCAACCCAATAGCGATAGCACAATATTATTGCACTATCGGCGAGTTCATCGACAAAAAACGCTGGTTTGGGATCCGCCAGAACGCCCTCTTGCGACGAAACAATGTTCTCAATTATTTTGAAAGCGTCATCGATGCTGTCATCGTATCCTATGCGGACCTTGAAGTCGTGCATCCGCGCTTTAAGGCGACTGTAATTCGTAACAGAGGTGTTCCAAAGAGTAGAATTTGGAGCCATAATGTATATGCCGTCGTAAGATTTAAGCTCAGTCGTAAACAGGCCTATCTCTTCAACAGTTCCCACCACACTGCCTGCGCTTATAAACTCTCCAACACGAAAGGGCCGGAGAACCAGAAGCATAATGCCAGCTGCAATATTCTGAAGCGTTCCTTGCAAGGCGAGGCCAATTGCGAGACCGATTGCTCCCAGTGCCGCAAGTATTGAGGCGGTCTGGACGCCGAACTGGCCCAGAACCATCACAAGAACAATAGCAAGTATTCCATAGCGGATCACTCCGCCAAAAAATTTTGAGATTGTTTTATCAAGCCCACGGACGTTTGATAGTGAAGTGACTGCCCAGCGTTGAAGTGTTCCAGCTAATATCCATCCTGCGCATAGGATCAAAATTGCACCGAGTGTCGATAGAGAATAGCGCAAAAGCAGATCTGATATTTGGAACAAAAATTGATTAGTATTTTCAAAGATTTCGGTCGCTTTTTGTTCCATTATTCCTGTCTCAGTTGTTAACATTTTGAATTTGGTGGGCCGATGATCACATGTCGGCTGAATGCTCCGGTGCGCGATGGACCAGTTGCGTTTCTGGTGTGTAAACCAACGCCAGGTAACGCTCAAACTGGACCAGTACGTCCGAGATCAATTGTTCTTTTGTCATGCCCATGACATCATAGCCACGACCCCCACTCGAAAAATAGGTTCTTGCTTCAAATCGGAATTCCGGTTTTCCCACGGCCATAGTCGAGAAAGCCGGAATCTGGTGTGAGGCTGGCATTATTCCGTAAATGAAGTCACGAACACCATCTGCGGAGGAGCGCAGCGCTATCGAACCGTTGTCTTCCGACACCACGACCGTGTCGCGTCCACGATTGTTGAGTTCTGACGCGACTTCTGAAAGTGCCTTCATCGCCGGACCTTCGATAAACGTTAGCACTTCACGTTCGGAAGGCGCATGCAGCATTAACCCCAACCTGCGCTGCCAGGTCAGACCTGATGCTGGTTGTGCCGTTGGCGCATTTGGAATTCCCGCATGTGCGACTTGCTGGGCAAGATCGGCTCGCATGCCTTTGAAAAGCGACCAAACAAGAACAAGAATGACGATAGAAAATGGAAGTGCACTTGCGATAGTCACCGATTGAAGGGCACCTAATCCCCCTGCAACAAGCAGGCTGGCAGCCACGATACCTTCCAGTGCGCACCAGAAGACCCGTTGAGCTGTCGTCGTTTCTGTCTCACCACCAGCAGCAATAGAATCCACGACCAACGACCCAGAGTCCGAAGACGTAATGAAGAAAATCGCGACCAAAAGGACGGCAAGCGTTGAAGTCAATGTTGTCCAGGGAAGGTATTCAAAGAAATGGAAGAGACCAACCGACACGTCGGCAGCTATCTCGGCCCCCAGCTTTCCGTTGGCAACGGTTGTGTCAATCAAGATCGCGGAGTTTCCGAAAACAGTCATCCAAAAAAATGTGAAACCGGCTGGAATAAACAAAACAGCTGTAACAAATTCTCGTACTGTTCTACCTCTGGAAATACGAGCGATGAACATGCCGACAAAGGGTGACCAGGAAATCCACCATGCCCAATAGAAAAGTGTCCAGTCATCAATCCATGGTGTGGGCTGGTAGGCATATATATTGAAGGTTCTCAGTACTAAGGAATCGAGATAAAGACCGATATTCTGAACAAAATCGCGAAAGAGCTGTGCTGTTGGTCCCACAAGGAGGACAAACAGCATAAGCAAAATTGCAATCAGAAGGTTTACTTCTGACAAAATGCGAACGCCTTTATCAAGTCCTGTGACAACGGATATGGTCGCAAGTCCTGTAATGACCAATATTAGCGGAAGCTGTACCTCTAAACCGATGGGAACTCCCGTCAGATAATTTAGCCCGGCATTAATTTGCGAGACGCCAAGTCCAAGAGAGGTTGCAATACCGAACATTGTTCCGACAATGGCAAAAATATCAACAGCGTGACCAACAGGGCCGTTAATCCGCTCTTTCAAAAGAGGATAAAGGCCTGATCGGATCGTTAGAGGAAGATTGTAGCGATAGCCAAAATAAGCAAGTGACAGACCCACAACAGCATAGATCGCCCACGCATGAATACCCCAATGAAAGAACGTCACAGCCATTGCTTGTCGTGTCGCTTCGATCGAGCGTGGCTCAGCTGTCGGCGGGGCCATGAAATGGGACATTGGCTCGCCTACGGCATAATACATAAGGCCAATGCCCATACCTGCTGCGAACAGCATCGCGATCCACGACATAAAACTAAAGTCTGGTGTGGAATCGTCGGGCCCTAATTTTAGGCGGCCGTACCGGCCCAAACTGAGCAGCAAAACACTCGCGAGAAAAATTCCCACAACCAGAAGGTAAAACCATCCAAAATTCGCCAGAATACTATTTTGCAGAGCGGCAAAAATTTCGGACGCCTGATCTGGGGCTATTACGCCTACTGCCAGAAATAATCCTATGATGATTATCGAACCAAAGAATACGGGCGGATTTATAATAAACTTGGCTGGCATTGTGTCTCGCAGAACTGGAATATCGAAGGGGTAAATGTCAACCTAGGACCGGACAAAATTTTGTCAATATTATTAGAAAATTTATAATTATCTATAATTCATGTTAGCAATTATAATGTAAATAACACTAAAATAAGAAAAAACAATATTATAGAGCCAGTATTTAATAATACTATTCTTTATATTCGTTTTGTTCTTCATCTTTATGGCTATTTAAAATAAATTCCGCCATACGCGCATTATCACAATTCTTTCCTCTTTCCTGCCCCTCAGTGCATTTGCTAAGCATAATCTTTCTATGTTCATGGTTGTTGGTGTAATGCTCCACGGGAACTGGTCTACCAGAGAGATAGGCATTCAGACCAATCATTATTCCCAATGCCGCGATCGGGTATTTGAGGTTCATGATTTTCTCACTTTTAAGTCGAGATCGCTTCTTCTGCGTTTTGAATTATCACCTTCTTCGGATGTTAACCGATATGAACGCCATGCTGCTGCGCGTCCCAACAGATGCGCACCGATTGGTGCCGTAAGGAGTAAGAACACAATCGCTAATAAAGATCTTGTCGCGGCACTGACGGTTCCAATGTGAATTGCAGCCGCAATAAGTGCTAAGCTCGCGGCAAATGTTCCCACCTTCGAAGCCGCATGCATTCGTGAAAGTGCGTCAGGAAATCTGAATATACCCACAGCAGCAATGAGAGAAAAAGCCCCCGCAGTCAGCGCGAAAGCAGCCACTATTATTTCAATCATTGGAGCTATTTCTCCTCGTTTGACGAGACGCATATCGCGCTAACGCTGCAACCGATATGAAGCTGACTAGCGCCAAAGCAATAGCTATATCAAGATAAGCAGCGGCTTCCGTTTGGATGGCATAAAGACTGCTAAAGACGATAACCAAAGCCGTAAGCATATCCAGAGACAATACGCGATCAGCGAGCGATGGGCCTTTTAGGAGGCGTGCAAACCCGATTAGCAGCGATAAAATCACCATCCACATACTGATTTTCACACATAAATTCATAAAGTCTGAGGCTGTCATGGCTGAAAAACCTTCCTGACACGATACTCCATGCCGGATTTCAGCTCCGCGACAAGCGCGTCGGGATCATCTGCATATATCGAGTGAATTAGGAGGAAGCTTTTATCGTGCGCTACATCCAGAGTTAGAGTTCCTGGCGTGAGCGAGATTAGATTTGCTACCAAGAATATTTCCAAATCGCTCTTGGCATCCAACGGCATTTTTACAATCGCAGGATTCAATCTTGGGCGCGGTGCAATAACGTCTCTCGCCACATTGATACACGAAAGCACCAACTCTTTTGTGAAGTATAACGCTAAAACAATTGCTTGGGGCAGTGTGCAAAAATAATTCACCTGCCTAGGATCGCCAACGAGGCCCCGGCACAACCATAAGACTAAATATCCAACCAAGAACCCTGATGTTAGCATGGCTACGGAAAAGCTATTCCAAAGCGCTGACCACACGATTGATAAAACAATATTCAACGCAAAAATCATCATTGCGATCTAGCTCCTAGAACAGTGTTTACATAGGCTTGAGGATCTAGAAGCTGGTTGGCACCAACCATCGCAAATTTGAGAAAAGGTTCTGGCTGCAGCCCGATAAAAACCGTCATAGCAGCCAACACAATGACTGGCGTAAGCATGCAAAACCGCTGTCGCGGATCCAACTGTGACAGTGTGGGCTCAACTCCGCGTGTATGATCCTTCCAGAAGACCTCAGCCCATATTTTTGTCATCGAGAATATTGTGATCAATCCGACTAACAGTGCGATCGCTGCCACAAGCCAGAATTGAATATCCAATGACGCTTTTACAAGAAGATATTTCGCCCAAAACCCCGATAAAGGCGGGAAGCCAGCGAGTGAGAAGGCTGGTATCAGAAACAGGAACGCCAGCAATGGCGCAGACTTATATAAACCTCCGATTTTATATAAATCAGAGCTTCCAGTAATTTTGGCGGAGATGCCTGCAATCAAGAACAGATTTGCTTTCACGATGATGTGGTGAACCAGGTAGAAAATGGCTCCAGCAACAGCCAAAGGTGTCATCAAAGCCAGCCCTAGCACCATATACCCTATTTGGCTAACAATATGGAATGACAGGATTTTTCGGAAATCACTTTGCGCTGCAGCCGCCAATACGCCCGTCAGCATCGTAAGCACAGCAACCCATAAGAGTATGGTATGGGTGAAACCAACGTCGGTAACAAAAATTAGCGTGAACGTCCGAATTAACGCATACACGCCAACTTTAGTTAGGAGACCCGCGAAAATCGCCGATACCGAATAGTGAGGGGTATGATAAGATGCAGGGAGCCAGAAAAATAATGGAAACACGGCTGCCTTCAGGCCAAAGGCAAACATGAATAACACCGCAATCACCGACATTAGGTTTTGATCTGGAGCGCTCGCAACAGCGCCCCGCAGATCAGCCATGTTCAATGTTCCTGTTGCACCATATAACAACCCCGCGCCTGCAAGGAAGAAAACCGTCGAGATTAGGTTAAGCGTTACGTATTTGACCGCACCATCGATGGCCTCTCTACGTCCGCCAATAACCAAAAGACCAAAAGAGGAAATGAGCATCACTTCGAACCAGACGTAGAGATTAAACAAATCTCCAGTCAAAAAGGCACCAGCCACACCTGCGAGAAGTGTCTGATAAAGTGCGTGATATCCCAAACGTTGCGACTTCTGACCAATTTCAGCTTTAGCGAAAATGGATACTGCAACACCGATAATTCCAGTAATCAGAACCATGGCTGCGGTGAGATGATCAGCAACAAGAGTTATTCCAAAAGGAGCGCTCCAACCACTCATCTGAGCTGAAATTATGCCATTTTCACTTACTTTTATCAAAAGGACTATTGAACTCACCAGCAGCAATAAAGAGCCGAGTATCGAAATCCACGAGCCCCAACGATTGTTGCGTGCAAGGAATGTCAAAACTGCTGATGCCATAGGTATCAGGATTGGAAGAGAAAGAACCCAGCTCATTGATGGGTTTCCTTCGGCTCGGCGGCTCTCATTTCGTCAACTTCCAAATGTCCAAAGCTGCGATAGGCTCTCAAGGTGAGAGCAAGGGCAAACGCAAATAACCCGAAGCCAATGACAATCGCTGTTAAAAGAAGAGCCTGAGGGAGCGCATTTGCCATCGTTACGTCTGGCAGGCCTCCAGATTGTTGAAGTAAAGGTGGTGTGCCGAGGTTGAGCCGCCCCGATGAGAATATTGCAATATTGACACCGTTAGAGAGCAGAAGAAGGCCGAACAAAAAACGCAGTAAATTACCGGAAAGCATCAGATAAATTGCAACGGCTAGAAGGAAACCTGCAAGAAGAGCGAGCACAGTACTCATGAGCGCATCTCCTCGAGACCAAAAACAAGTGTGAGAATTGCTCCAAAAACGGCCAGGTAAACGCCAATGTCAAATAAGAGAACGGTCGAGATTGGTATATTGCCTATAGTGAGCCAAAGCCCCGTAAACGGACTGCCGCCAGACATCGCCGGGAACAATCCCGCAATGAGTGCAACGCCCATCCCAATTGCACCGACAGTTTGAGGGTCAACTTTGAGGGCTGAGCGTGCGTGCGCAGTACCTGTTGCAAAAGCATAAAGCGTAAATCCGGCAGCGCCTATTAACCCACCAATAAAGCCGCCACCAGGTGCGTTGTGGCCTCTTAGCAAAACGTAAAGCGAAAATAGGAGAAATAAGGCAGTGAGCAATCTTGCGCCTGTTCTAAGGATCAACGAATTCATGTTTTTCTCTTCTTCGTCCGGCGCGTCAAAAGCGAATAAGCACCTACTGCTGCGAGCAAGACGACCGTAATCTCGCCAAAGGTATCGAGTGCGCGGAAATCGACAAGAATGACGTTCACGATGTTCAAACCATGCGCGAGTGCGTAGGCGTTTTGTTCAAAGAACGCGGTAATATGCCGATCGAGCGGATTGGACGAGATAGCGAGGAGCGTGAGCGAAAAAGTCCCGCCAATCACACATGCAATGCAGGCGTGAAATAATCGCTTCGGAAAGCTCCGTTTTTCAACGATCCTCGGTAGCCTCAATGCTGCAATGCCAAACATGACAGCCGCAAGCACTTCTACCATCAATTGGGTCGTTGCGACATCTGGTGCACCGAAGAATATGAAAATGAGAGCGACACCTACTCCCATCGTACCAATACCAGAAATAGCAGCGATACGAGACTTCGTTGTAACTGCCAGTAATGCACCAGCTGCCGTAAATAATGCGATTAGCCAAATCAAAGGTGGAGCTGATGGATCCACTGATATGGATGGTCGCTTCAACATCAACGTTGTAAGGCTAGCTAGCGCTAAAACTAAGAAAACGTTGCGAAGATAAATCGTCAATTCTCCGGGCTGAATAAGGCGCGTCTGAAATGCAGCAAATGATCGGAAACCGTCGAGAAAGTTATCCCAAAGTCTGTCGAAGTCCGGGAAACGGGCGGCAAGTCTATCTACAAAAGGCCGGATTTTGTTAGATTTTAAGTATAGGATAGCTCCCAACGAGAACGTCATCGCACTTAAGGCGAGCGGCAGATTAAATCCTGCCCAAAGTGTCAGCTCCGCTGCCTTTTCGCGGGCGAGACTTTCCGTGACTGTGACTTCTACAATTGACCCGATAAGGCTTTGGGAAAACAATCCAACAACTAAACCCATCAAACCTAGTACGAGCGGTCCAGCTAGCATGGTCAGACCTGCTTCATGCGACTTTGTCGGAGTCTGACTTGATTGCTTGAGGAACGGCTTTAGCCCAACGATGCCGGCAATTGCAAAAATTAAAGCATTCGACGCCACCAGGCTTACGATCACAAGAGGCGCGGCATCCATTGTTAAGGAGCCTGCATATAACAATTCTTTTCCTATCCAACCAAGGAATGGTGGTAGTCCTGCCATGGATGTTGCCGCCAAAACTCCTGCCGTAGCAGTCCACGGCATCGCCTTCGCTAACCCTGAAAGCCTGCGAATGTCCCGCGTCCCAGTTCCATGATCTATCGATCCTACAACCATGAAAAGTGCAGCTTTATATAAAGAATGAACGACAAGGAATGTCACCGCAGCGGTCAACGCATAGCTGGAATTTCCGGCCAACATTAATGTTATGACGCCAAGTGCCATAAGCGTGGTGTAAGCCAATGCTTGCTTAAGATCCGTCTGACGAAACGCCAGTATCGAAGCCAGCACTGCCGTAATTGCTCCCGCTGTGGTCAAAGCAACTGTCCAGACCAAGGTGCCGCCCAGAGCGGGATGCAATCTTGCGAGCAGATAAACCCCTGCATTCACCATCGTTGCTGAATGGAGATAGGCTGATACCGGCGTCGGAGCAGACATGGCGTTAGGGAGCCAAAAATGAAATGGAAACTGTGCAGACTTTGTGAACGCACCCAGAAGAATTAGAATTAATATTCCGTGGTAAAGGCTACTGTCTTTAATATTGCCATCCTGCAAAATCACAGCAAGATCATAACTGTCAGAGACGTTACCTATCAGTATGAAGCCAGCTAGCAGCGCCAAACCACCCGCAGCCGTTATTAGCATCGCTTGTAGCGCATTTCGGCGAGCCGCCGGATCATTGTGATTGAAGCCGATGAGCAAATAGGATGTGACGCTTGTAAGCTCCCAGAACACGAAAAGCGTTATGAGATCACTTGCCAAGACTAAGCCGAGAATCGAAAGCATAAAAGTGAACAGATATAAAATGAAGCGGATAAAGTGCCGATGATTGCCCATGTAGCCAGTGGCATAGAGAAATATCAACGTTCCAATCCCGGCAATTAATACCGAAAAAATCAATGAAAGGCCGTCAATCATAAAATTTAAGCCGACACCCAATGAGGGCACCCACTGCAAGTTATATCGTATAGTCTCACCCTCTTGGACCGCGCTTAACGAACCAAGAAAATAAGCTGTCAAAATTAATGCCAATGCCGAAGCGACGTATCCAGCATAACGGTTGCCTGCCGGAGCGGCGTCATCGTGATTCATATATTATCCATGAAGATTCATCTGTTGCCACAATTGACCATGGATCGTTTTATAATGAAAATTGTTATTTTGATTGAAGCTCATAGGTAAAATCTATAAGCATTCTCTATGCCAAAAATGCATCAGCTTCGATACTTCATTGCCCTTGCAGACACGCTAAGCTTCAGCAAAGCTGCGGCCCTTTGCCATGTGACGCAACCCACCTTGAGCGCGCAGATTAAAGAACTTGAAGAACGGTTGCAGGTGCAGTTGGTTGAGCGCAGTCGGTCCTTCGTATTTCTGACTCCGATTGGTGAGGAAATAGCCGTAAGGGCTCGCGCGATAATTGCGCAGACAGAAGATATTCGGGAAATCGCACGCGGCACCAAGAATGAACAGCTTTCCGGAACACTCCAAATGGGGGTGGTGCAGACACTGGGTGCCTACGTTTTATCGCTTGCTGTGCCGAAACTTCGAAAGAAATATCCTGATCTGCGGCTCTCGGTGTGGGAAGACCGCATCGAGAGTTTGCCGGTGAAGCTGTTAGAAGGGGCACATGATCTCATGCTCATCCCTTCTAAACCACAGCATGCAGAACTCACTTCAATGATGCTCATGCGCGAACCATTCCATATCGTGATGCCCTATGACCATCCCCTGGCTCACCAATCATCAATCAATTCGTCAGATTTAAACGGCCAAACTTTGCTTTCTATGGATCGTTCAGGCGACGTTTATAATCAAATGCATCGCCTGTGTGCTGAAGTCGGGGCATCCTTCGTTACCGACTATGCTGGTGCTACTTTAGATACTTTACGGCAAATGGTTGCCGCAAGAATGGGGATTAGTTTGCTGCCCGCGCTATATGTAAGATCAGACGTCTTACGTGAAAAACTCGTCGTAGCAAGGCCGCTTTCTTTCGATGGTCCTTCGCGCGAGATACACATGGTGTGGAGGCAATCTTCCCCACGGCATGCCAAATACTTAGACTTTGCAAAACTCATAAGCGAATGTTTAGCACCTTGGGACGCAGGCGAAACTGGTGTTGGCAACTAAGATTAAAAGGACAGTTAAGAAGTCATTTTTCGCGACCGTTAATAAAAACTAGGTTTCTAGAGCCCCTATTAAATGGCGTTGTCACGTTAAGTTTGTCTGGCCGGAAAAGGCAGCGGTTCTCAGATCTTCAGGCGACACCGGCCGCAATTTTCCCTACATCGATAGCTTCGAGGCGATGGTATCGAATTGTTTGTGCGGCTCGACGACGGGACGGAACGGAAAGGCAATTGCGGGTCGCTGAGTGCATAGAGACGAACCTTTGCAACATGCCTAGTGCTAGGGGGGCCGCCTTGCATGGTTCGTTCCCGTTTACCGAACGGCAGATGGCTATTCTCGGCCCGATTATTGAGGCCCTTGTGCGAACACTGGTTAAGGCCGGGTGCCACTTCTGCCTTTGCCGCGCCTTTATCACGCCGCTTCTGCAAGATTTCATCGAGAACGGTGCCGTTTTGATCCACCGCACGCCAGAGTTTCTCTCTAGCGCATTTGACGACGACTTAGTCCAGATACCAAATATCACTGAGGCGCGCCTGATGCTGCCGTAAGTTGCATGCGATTTGGGGTCGGAACTTGGCGATCCAACGACGAACTGTCTCGTATGACACGTCGATTCCACGCTCAAGCAGCGTTTGCTCAACTTCACGCAGACTGAGATTGAACCGCAGATAACGCCATACCGCATGAGCAACGATGTTAGGTAGAAAACGGTGACGCTTGCAGCTGATAACGGATGTCTGCATCGCCTAAATTTACGCCTAGTCCATCACACAGGCAATTGCAGCCCAGTTAAAGTGACAATACCCGCCGTACAGTGGATGAAGGTTGAAGAACGCAAGGCCGCCAAACGACTCCGCGTCTCGCGCGTTACATCCAGACATTTGGTGCATGATGAGCGCAGTCATACCAGAACGAAGCGAGGATCGATGGAATTATGCTCCGAACAAAAAAATTTAAAGCGCCGATCTGCTCATTCAGATCCACGCTTTAAGATAGCGACACTCTGCAAGACGTTCTTTTAACGAACCAAATATCTATCCATCCAGATTAATGATTATGCCGCGGTGGCGTCTTCGAGAGCTGGCGAAATTTTTCCGCATCACGAATGGTTGCACCATCGGCAAGCTGCGTGACGGTTTGCCGGTAAATCATCTGCCAGGGTGTCGCATCCGCCGGTGTCTTCGGAAGGCCATCCGCCTTCCGGCGTGCAATCTCAACATCATCTACCAACATATCGCACCGGCCCTGATTGAAGTCGATACGAATAATATCGCCATTGCGCACCCAGGCCAAACCGCCGCCTGCTGCACTTTCCGGTGAAGCGTTGAGAATGGATGGACTGTCAGCTGTACCAGATTGGCGACCGTCACCGATGGTCGGCAGACTGGTAATGCCGCGTTTCAGCAAGTGATCTGGAGGCTGCATATTGACCACTTCGGCAGAGCCCGGCCAGCCGAGTGGGCCAGCGCCCCGAATGAGCAGAATGCAGCGCTCATCAATATTGAGCGCTGCATCGTTGATGCGCTGATGATAATCCTCAGAGCCATCAAAAACGATAGCACGACCATCGAAAACGCCCTCACGGCCCGGCTCTGAGAGATAGCGCTCGCGAAATTCCGGTGAGACCACACTCGTTTTCATGATGGCAAAATCAAACATATTGCCCTTCATGACAAGGAAGCCCGCACTCCCCTTGAGCGGCTGCGCATAGGGGTAGATCACATCGCGGTCCGAGGTTTCCCGACCTTCGAGATTTTTAGCAATCGTTTTGCCGGTAACACTTGCACAGGCCCCATCAAGCTTTCCCGCTGAAAGCAGTTCCCACATGATTGCCGGAACCCCGCCTGCCCGATGGAATTTCTCGCCTAGATATTCACCCGCTGGCTGAATATTGGCAAGCAATGGGATATCAAAGCCTTCATCTTGCCAATCGTCCGGTCGCAGTTCCACACCGGCGTGTTTTGCCATCGCCATCAGATGGGGTTGGGCATTGGTTGATCCGCCAATCGCCGAATTAACCTTGATCGCATTTATGAAGGATGCGCGCGTCATAATACTGGATGGACGGATGTCTTCCAGCACCAGTTCGACTGCGCGACGGCCCGTTCGATAGGCCATCTGAGCGCGCTCGCGATAAGCGGCCGGGATAGCAGCGCAACCGGTGAGCGACATGCCAAGCGCCTCAGCTATGGCATTCATGGTGGATGCCGTCCCCATCGTATTGCAGTGGCCAACGGACGATGCAGAACTCAGCGCCGCTTCAAGGAATTCTTCCTTGGTGATTTCTCCAGCTGCATATTTGCGGCGCGACTGCCATATCACTGTACCGGAGCCGACAAGCTTGCCCTCATGCCAGCCATCGAGCATAGGGCCGCCAGAAAACACGATTGCCGGAATATCCACAGTCGAAGCAGCCATCAATGCGGATGGCGTGGTTTTATCGCAACCTGTCGTTAGAACAACGCCATCCAGCGGATATCCATAAAGGATTTCCACAAGCGTCAAATAGGCCAGATTTCGATCCAGTGCTGCCGTTGGGCGCTTGCAGTTTTCAAACAGGGGATGACTTGGAAACTCAATGACAATGCCACCTGCGTCACGGATACCATCGCGGATACGCTTCGCAAGATCAAGATGATGACGGTTACAGGGATTGAGATCACTGCCAGACTGGGCAATCCCAATGATCGGCTTGCCCGAACGCAGCTCTTCCGGCGTAGTGCCGTAATTCATGAAACGCTCAAGATAGAGCGCTGTCAAATCCAGATGATCGGGATTATCAAACCAATCCTGAGAGCGTAGCCGACGCGGCGTGTTCCGATCGTCATTCATTGGCATTCCTCATGGTCACGATTGTTGAGCTTCTCCAGATACAGCAACAAGCCCGAATGGTCCGTTTCACCGTGACCGGATTCAACGAACGCACGGAATTCACCGCGGACATCTTCTGTCAAAGGCAAATGAAGGGAAAGGCTTTCAGCCATTGCCGCCACAGCATCCAGATCTTTCAGCTGCAATCGCGAAGGTCCACCCAGCTCAAAACGGCGCTCTACCATGCGTTTGCCATGCAGTTCCAGAATGCGGCTTTCCGCAAAGCCACCGCGAATGGCATCGCGAAACTTGCTGCGATCCGCACCTCCGGCTTCCACCAGCATCATGGCTTCAGCAACGGCACCGATGGTGATTGCAACAATCTGCTGGTTGGCAAGCTTGCATATCTGCCCCGCACCCGAAGGCCCAACATGCGTAACGCGGCCAAGAGCTGCAAACACATCCGCCAGTTCTTCAACAAGTGCCCCATCACCACCAGCCATGAGTGCAAGGGTTCCTGCCTCTGCTCCGACAGTCCCGCCGGAAACAGGGCAATCAATATGCCGGATACCCATTGCATTCAAATGCTGCGCATGTTCCCGCGCAATCGGTGGAGCGATAGACGAAGTATCAATGACAACTGTACCCGCCTTAAGCGCGGCTGCAACGCCCCCATCAAACAGCACCGCGCCGACCGCTTTACCATCGGAAAGCATTGTAAAAACCAGATCAGCGTCTTTAACCGCGTCAACAGCACTTGTGGCGACAATCGCACCATTTTGAGCCAAGGGCTCGGCCTTGAAGTTATCGCGATTCCACACAGAAACGCTATAACCAGCGCAAAGCAGGCGTCGAACCATTGGCGCGCCCATAAGCCCTGTGCCAAGGAAAGCAATCTTGCGCGTCAAAGCGAACCTCCAAGCTCATCCTCAACATGAGCATGAATAATCTGGTCAAATGAGGTTTCTGCCTCAAAGCCCAACGCGCGCGCGCGCTTGGCTTCAAAACCCGGCGCCCATCCCTCACACATCTTTATGATCATCTCATCCGGCTCGCGACGAATAAGCGCGACCGCTTTTTCACCGGCGATACGGCGTAATGCTTCGATCTGTTCTCCGACGGTAACGGAAAGGCCCGGCATAAACAAATTGCGGCGTGCTCCAACGCGCTGAAGATCCATCGTCGCCCCATGAATGAGAAAGCCAACGGCAGAGCGCGGCGAGGCATGCCAATGACGAACGTCTTCGGATACCGGCAACACGGCTTCCTGCCCGATCAAGGGCTCACGCAAGATATTCGAGAAGAAGCCTGATGCGGCGGCATTGGGCTTGCCCGGACGAATGCAAATCGTCGGCAAGCGGATACCAATGCCATCGAAAAAGCCGCGCCGCGTATAATCCGACAACAGCAACTCGCAGATTGTCTTCTGAGTGCCATAACTGGTCAGTGGCGTCAGGTGGAACTCATCGGGAATAGGAAACGGCAGTGGCGCGCCGACAACTGCAATTGATGACGTGAAAACAATGCGCGGAAAATAGCCGTCTTCCATATGCGCTTGGCGAACGGCATCAAAGAGAAGACGCGTACCATCGAGATTGATCCGGTAGCCCTTATCAAAATCAAGCTCTGCTTCGCCCGAAACAATGGCCGCCAGATGAAAAATGATATCTGGGCGTGTTTCGATCAGCTTCTCAGCGGTGCCGGGTACAGAAAAATCGCGACTTTCAAGCCTGACCTTGCCCGTAAAACCTGCAGGCGATTCCGGCTTTACGGCATCGATCAGCGTAAGTGTTTGGATTGACTTGCCATCAAGGCCGCCATCTTTAACCAATCGCTGCGACAGCTTGCGGCCGACCATACCTGCCGCGCCTATAATCATAATATGCATTATCTTCTCCTCCACGACAGATCTTATTCGACTCCGTGTGCTCCAACACCACAAGCTCGAAAAAGTATTTGTAAGGTTGTCTGATAACCTTATATCATGCGCTTGAAAACCAAAACTTAAGAATTTGCCCTCTGCATCATCGAATAAGGCAAGCAAGAGGCTGGAGGAATCATGCAACTGGAAATCAGACCCACGAGCGCCGCTGACATCGCATCAGATCATGTGCAGGCGCTGATCGCTCAATTGGGAGCAGACCTTGTTCTTTCCGGCAACGATACGGATCGCTTTTGCCGGGATTGGCACGATGATGTAATTAGCAGTGCTCTTGCGGTGCTGCGTCCGCGCTCGACACAAGATGTGTCCGCATGCGTTCAAGCGGTGAGCGCGCGTGGACTTTCCATTGTCCCGCAAGGCGGCAATACCGGTCTTGTGCTTGGAGCAATACCCGATTCCCCTACAACGCAGGTTGTTCTAAGCCTTGAGCGCATGACAACCGTGCGCAGCATTGATGCCGATGATTTTTCGGCAGTCGCCGAGGCTGGCTGCATTCTGTCGGAGTTCAAGGACAGGGTTGAAGCGGCTGGAATGTTCTTTCCACTCGCGCTGGGCGCACAGGGGTCTTGTCGCATCGGCGGCAATGTGTCCACCAATGCAGGCGGCATTAATGTGCTGCGCTATGGCATGACGCGTGAACTCGTCCTCGGTCTAGAAGTTGTGCTGCCGGATGGCTCCATCTTCGATGGCCTTTCAACGCTGCGAAAAGATAACCGCGGCATAGACCTGAAGCAGCTGTTCATCGGTGCTGAGGGCACTATGGGCATCATTACAGCCGTAGCCGTCAAGCTTATGCCGCATCCCGAACAGGTCACGACCGCGCTGCTCGGCCTGAATTCCCTTGATGATGCCATAGCGCTCTATCGCCGAGCAAGATACGATTGTTGCGACTTGATGTCGGCTTTCGAATTCATGCCCCCCCTTGCCTTCACTCTGGCACGAGAAGCAATGCCTGATTTGGCCATGCCGATGGACGGGAATTATCCGGCCTATGTGCTCATGGAAATTTCCGGGTCGGGTCTGATCAATATTGAAGATCTAATGCAATGCTTTCTTGAAAACGTCATGCAGGATGGTCTTGTTGTCGACGGGGTCATTGCAACTTCGCATGACCAATCCCGTAAACTTTGGCTGTTCCGCGAAGGAATGAATGAAGGTCAGGCCAAGCGTGGGCCTCATCTGCGGACAGACGTTTCTGTGCCATTGTCGCGCCTCGCCGATTTTGTCCGTGACGCAGAAGCTGCCGTTTATGCTTCTCTTCCAGACTGCATTTGCGTGTCTTACGGTCATGTTGGCGACGGCAATGTTCACCTCAATGTTCTGCCGCCCCTGATGCTTGATCGTAAAGAGATTGATGCCTGCATTTATGCAGCCAAAAACATTATCAATGATGTGCTCGAACGTTATGAAGGCTCAATCAGTGCAGAGCATGGGATTGGTCGTCTGAAGCGTCCAGATTTTGAAAAACGCTTGCCTGATATTCACAGGCAGTTGCTGAACAAGATCATGACTGCGATTGATCCTGCTCACGTGATGAATCCGGGCTGCCAATTGAGCTTACCTGTGAACTCTCAAACAAGCGCCTGAAGAATATACACATGCGCGCTGCATGCGTTGCTATGAAGCGCGGAGCGACCGTCAATCGCTATCGTTGTTTTTTGCGGGTCCGCTGATAATGCAGACAAACGGTTAAGTTAAGCTGGAACAGACGATCACTGAACACGTAATTTGAGTTCTGGACAGGGAAACAAACTCTAACTAAACAGTTGACACGGTTGTCAGACATCCTGACAATAAGGCAAAGTCGGTTTTGGAGGCCGCTGTCTTATAAAATGAGTATAGCCTTGTTCCATGTGGAGGAGAAGGTCAGTCGGCGACCTCAGTGTCGCTGAACATTAAGTAGTATGTGTTTCTGTGCCGGAGACAGGAAACAATTATTTGTAGCTTTCCATTGAAGGAACGCTATCGGGAGGAGGGTCGCTTGAATTCAGAGCATTCACTGAGTGCACTCAAAATTTTGCCTGCCAACATGCAAAATGCCATTTTGTTCGACCGGGTCTCTGCACCGGATACAAAAGGCATGATGTCATGATCAAGAAGCTAACTGATCTGTTTTTCCAATTTCTGGCGCTGCTTATGATTTTGGCGCTAGCAAGCATGGCGCTGATGGTATTCGTCAATGTCGTCCTACGATATGGCATGAATTCCGGCATTGCCATTTCTGATGAAATGTCACGATACTTTTTTGTCTGGCTAACATTTATTGGCGCCGTCGTTGCACACCGTGAGAACTTGCATATGGGTGTCGAAACGGTGGTTTCACGCTTCAGCCGAACCGGCAGAGTTGTCCTTATGGGCGCTTCCAATCTGGTCATCATGGGCGTGTCTGCAATTCTCTTTATGGGAACCTGGCAACAACTTCCGATTAACACCTCAATGGTCGCGCCTGTGAGCGGTCTTTCCATGGGCTGGGTTTACGGCATCGGACTGTTTACCGGTGCCGGTATTTTCCTGATTTCGCTTGAAAGATTGTTCCGCATTATAACGGGCCGCGTCACCGAAGAAGAAATTTCTGCCTTCGCCGGTGAACATACAAGTATTGAAAAACTATCGGAGCGCGCCTGATGACTCTTCTCGTATTCATAGGATCGCTCATCGGCGCTATGGCCATCGGTGTGCCGGTCGCGTTTGCGCTTATGCTCTGCGGTGTCGCCCTGATGTGGCACATGGACATGTTCAATTCGCAGATTATTGCGCAGAACATGATCGCCGGCGCCGACACATTCACACTACTGGCTATTCCGTTTTTCATTCTTGCCGGTGAGTTGATGAACTCGGGCGGTCTGTCCAAACGTATCATTGACTTCGCAATTGCCTGCGTTGGTCATATTCGCGGTGGACTTGGCATCGTGGCTATTTTTGCCGCGATCATCATGGCGTCGATTTCTGGCTCCGCAGCTGCTGACACTGCAGCTCTCGCTGCAATTCTCATTCCGATGATGGCTAAAGCCGGTTATAATGTTCCACGATCTGCGGGGCTTATCGCAGCAGGCGGTATTATTGCACCGGTCATTCCACCTTCGATGGCCTTTATCGTATTTGGCGTAGCCGCCAATGTCTCCATTACAAAGCTATTCATGGCTGGTATATTCCCCGGCATTCTGATGGGGATGTCGCTCATCATCACCTGGTTGTTGGTTGTTCGTAAGGACAAGGTCGAAACTCTTCCACGCGTTTCAGGAAAGGAACGCCTGAAAGCCAGTGGTCGTGCCGCATGGGCGCTTGGTATGCCCCTCATCATTCTGGGTGGCATCAAGGCCGGGGTCGTAACGCCAACTGAAGCCGCTGTGGTTGCTGCCATGTATGCACTTTTCGTTGGCATGTTCATTTACCGCGAACTCAAGATTACTGATCTTGGTCACGTGTTTCTTCGGGCCGCGAAAACAACATCTGTGGTTATGTTCCTCGTATGCGCGGCCCTCGTGTCTGCATGGCTTATTACAGCGGCGAATATTCCGGCTGAGATTAGCAATTACATCGAACCGCTGATCGACCGTCCGACTTTGTTGCTCTTCGTCATCATGCTTCTGGTTCTGGTTGTAGGTACAGCACTTGACCTGACACCGACGATCCTGATCTTAACACCGGTTTTGATGCCGATTATTCTGAAAGCCGGCATTGATCCTGTCTATTTCGGCGTTCTCTTCATCATGAATACATCTATCGGCCTTCTAACCCCACCGGTTGGAGTTGTGTTGAACGTCGTTTCCGGCGTTGGCCGCGTTCCGCTCGGTCGTGTCATAAAAGGCGTTTGGCCATTCTTGCTTGCGGAGATTTGCGTATTGTTCCTTTTGGTTCTGTTCCCAAGTCTCGTTCTCGTTCCTGCCAGTTGGCTCTATTAAGCTGCTGGCGCTCTTTTACTTTCTCTAAATCTGGGAGGATACTCATGAGAAAATTTCTAATCGCAACAACAGCACTCGTTTCTGCCGCAGTCACTTTTGCTGTTGGACCGGCACAGGCTGAATTCAAAAGTCGCAACATCCGCGTTTCTAATGGTATCAATGCTGATCACCCGGTCGGAAACGGCATCAAGGCCATGCAGGCTTGTCTTGATGAAAAATCGGATGGCAAGCTGAAGCTGACGGCATTCTGGGGTGGCGCTTTGGGCGGGGACCTCCAGGCAACTCAGGCGCTGCGTTCTGGCGTTCAGGAAGCTGTTGTCACGTCCTCTTCGCCTCTGGTTGGAATTGTTCCAGCGCTTGGTGTCTTCGATCTTCCGTTCCTGTTCTCGAGCGCCGATGAAGCCTATACCGTCATGGATGGTGAATTCGGCGATTTGTTGAATGAGAAGCTCGACGAAGCTGGTCTGGTCAATCTTGGTTATTGGGAAAATGGCTTTCGCAACCTGTCAAACTCCAAGCATCCCATCAACAAATGGGAAGATCTTGAAGGTATGAAGGTTCGCGTTATGCAGAACAATATCTTCCTCGATACATTTAAAAATTTTGGTGCGAATGCCACGCCAATGGCATTTGGCGAAGTTTTCTCTGCACTGGAAACAAAGGCGATTGATGCACAGGAAAACCCCTATGTGACCATCGACACATCCAAGTTTTATGAGGTGCAGGGCTTTGTTTCGGAAACAAAACACGCCTACACACCTTTCCTTTTCTTATTCTCCAAGCCGATCTTCAACACCTATTCTCCTGAAGAACAGGCTGCTCTGAAGGAATGCGCTGGCGTTGGTCGGGATGTCGAGCGTAGCGTGATCGCTGATCTCAACAAGAAGTCACTTGAAAAAATCGAAGCTGCTGGTGTGAAGTTCAACACCATTGCGCCAGAAGAACAGGCACGTATTCTTGAAAAGTCTCAGGTGATTTACGAAAAGCACAAAGCTGACATCGGGCCAGATATCGTGGAACGTGCTCAGAGCATCCTTGCTGATCTGCGCAAGTAAGTCTCAGTTCAAACGCAAAAGAGCCCGCGGTGAATTCTCACCGCGGGCTCTTTTATCGGAGGATTTCATGGACGGGATCACCCATCCATTTACGTTCTGAACCGCATCGGGTTGAGAGCGCATTGCACTCCAATCGGATTATGCTTTAATGCGCTGCTCGCGGAAGAAAATAAACAATCCAGATCCGACAATCAGCGCTGCGCCAACCATCATGCTGGTTTTTGGAATATCCCCAAAGAACATCCAGCCAAATAGCACTGCCCATAGCAGAAGCGTATATTGAAGCGGAGCTACTGTTGCTGCATCGGAGATTTTAAGCGCACGGTTGACGAGCATATGAGCCGCCATCGCCACGATGCCCAAAAGCAGCATAAGAGCGATTTCAGTCGGTGCCCCCAGAGGTCGCCAATCAAGTGGGGCAAAAATGACACCTGCTATAAGCGCACCCATCAATTGGAAGAAAACGAGCGTCTTGTCCGGTGTCGCGCGCAGGCTGCGGCCTGAGATCATCATGAACGCAAAGGCGATGGTGCCTAAGATCGAGATGATTGCTGGCGCAGTAAAAATGGCGCTGGACGGATTGAGCGCGATAATGACACCCACAAAGCCGATCCCGATAGCCGTCCAGCGACGCCAGCCAACCTTTTCTCCAAGCAGGAATGGTGAAGCCGCTGCAACGTAAATTGGTGCGGCCAGCCAATATGTCATGACGTCAGCCAGAGGCAAATACATGACAGCATAGTAAAACGCGAAAACCTCAAGGGTCGAAAAGAAAACGCGCGCTGCCTGCAGAAGCGGTTTCTCTGCTTTTACAATGGGTTGCAGCCCGGACCTCCAAAGAAAAGGGGCGAGAATGACAAGCGCTGCAAGGCTGCGGATCAATATGACCTGACCCACGCTGTAACTGGCCACAAGCCACTTTCCCATAGCGTCATTTAATGCAAACATCAGCATGCCCAAGAGCATGAGCGCAGGGCCGACTATTGCCGGGACTGCAATACCGCGCTGTTGTTGAGTGGTGATAGGCATCAAGCTTCCAATCAGAACTATCAGTTATTTTTCGACATCAAATCGAGGTCGCATTTGAAATACGGCGGCTCACTGTGAATGCTTTATCGAGTTCTGGATTTAACTCCATGCCAAGGCCTGCGCCGGGCGGCACTGTAATCATACCGTTCTTTACCTCTGGAAGAGCGGTGACAAGATCACGATACCAAGTCCGATAAAAGGCGCGGACACTCTCTTGCACCAACGCGTTCGGCGCATTCAGTGAAAGGTGGGTTGATGCACATAAAACCACCGGGCCGGTGCAATCATGAGGTGCGACAGGCAGATGCCAGGCTTCAGCCATTGATGCAATTTTCCGGGCCTCCGACAACCCTCCGCACCAGGAAATATCCAGCATGACGATACCCGCAACACCGGTTTCAAGATAATCGCGAAAGCCCCATCGCGAGGCCAGCGTTTCAGATGCGGAAATGGGCGCGGGAGAAACTTCGGCATAGCGCTTGAGACTGGAAAGACTGTCCATCTTGATGGGGTCTTCATGCCAGAAAGTGCCATAAGGCGTCAGCGCCTTCGCGATCTGCATGGCCGGCAAAAGCTGCCACATGGAGTGAAACTCCACCATGATATCGATACGATCGCCGACAGCTTTACGGATTTTATCAAAAGGCTCAAGCGCCAATTTCATATCCGTCGATGCAATATACTGTCCGCGCGTATTTTCCGCAGCCGCATCGAAAGGCCAGATTTTCATAGCCGTAATGCCCTCTTCAAGAAGAGATTGGGCCAACTCATCAGCCCTGTGCAAAAAGCCATTCAGATCATCATAATCACGACCGGTCGAAAGGCCATAATTGACTGTGGTCTGGCCGGTTGCTTTCTTGATATATTCTGTGCCTGCGCACGTGTTGTATGTTCGGATTTCCCGGCGCGTAAAGCCGCCCAGAAGCTGCGCTATTGGCTGGTTAGTCGCCTTCCCGAAAATGTCCCACAAAGCGATATCAAAAGCCGAGTTGCCGCGCACTTCCGCGCCCGATGAACGAAAGCCGACATATCCCACAAGATCGGACGCCAAACGGTCGATTTCCAGAGGATCGCGTCCAATGACCCGCGGTGCAACATATTCATGGATGTAAGCTTCAACAGTTTGCGCACCGAAAAACGTTTCGCCAAGCCCAGTGATCCCCTCGTCCGTATGAACAAGAACCCAAAGCAGGTTCGCGCGTTCTGCTACACGCACAGTTTCCAGCGCCGTAATTTTCATAGATTCCTCCTAAACGCCCCCAAGAATACTTCTCATAAGCCTTTGGGATTCCTCGTAACTTGACTGATGAAAGTATCAAATTCGTTAGCGTTTCGGGATGCAGGTCTTAAAAGCTTAACTGAACTTTCATAGATCGGATTCGGTCTCCTGCGGCCTCAAAAGCCTCAAGCACACCCTCAAGTGGATAAACGAAACTCAGAAGAGGTTTCACATCGACTGTCTTGCGATTGAGCATATCCACTGCAAGTTCAAACTCCGCGTGAAAACGGAATGAGCCGCGCATATCGATTTCTTTTGAAACGACAATATTCTGCGGAATCGATACGTCACCGCCGAGCCCCACCTGAACCAGAATCCCACGCGGCTTAAGCACTTCAAGCCCGGCACGCATGGCGCGTTCATTGCCCGAGGCTTCAAACATGACGTCGAAATAGCCCTTATTTGCAGTATAACTTGCAAGCTGCTCAGGATTATCAGCAACATTGATGGTGCGGTCTGCTCCAATGTCGCGCACCTTGTTCAGAACTGGCTCCATCACGTCCGTTGCCACAATTTCACGAGCACCATGAGCACGAGCAGCAATGATAATCAAAGCACCTATTGGTCCACATCCAGTCACAAGAACGCGCTTGTTCAGCAACGATCCGGCACGCGACACAGCATGAAGTGTAACAGCTAGTGGCTCGGCAAAGGCCGCTTCGTGAATGGATATGCCATCATCCACCTTATGGCATTGCCAGCTTTCAGCAACCAGTGTCTGACGAAATGCACCCTGAATATGAGGCATAGGCATAGCGCTACCATAAAAGCGCATATTCAAGCAGTGGTTCTGCAAGCCTGCAAGACAATACTGACAGGCACCGCACGGCCTGCTTGGCGAGACCGCTACCCGATCACCAACAGCAACATTCACGACACCGCTTCCCAGAGCCGTGACGGTTCCCGCAATTTCATGCCCGAGGATCATTGGCTCGCGCAGCCGGATCGCACCGATGCCACCGTGATTATAGTAATGTAGATCCGACCCACAAATGCCACCCGCTTGAATGGCAATCTCCACCTGACCTGAGCCTACAGGATCGGGTTTGCGCTCCTCAATTCTGAGGTCTTTTGCGGCGTGAATGACGACAGTTTTCATACACTTCTCCCTGATCTAACTTGCATATGTTATCGATAACATTTATGCAAGAACAACCTATAAATGATCATTCATCGCATTAATAAATCTGGGAGGAATTCATGACATTTCCGCTATTCGACCTTTCGGGTAAACTGGCCCTGATAACGGGTTCAAGCCAGGGGATTGGTCTTGCACTCGCCAAGGGGTTGGCCGAGCACGGCGCGGAGGTGATTATCAATGGTCGTGATGAGGCCAAGGTGGAAACTGCTGTTAAGACCCTGATTGATGCAGGCCACAAAGCGCATATCTCCACCTTCGATGTGACTGAAAGCGACGCCGTTAAAGCAGGAATAGACGCAATAGAGCGCAACATCGGGCCGATCGAAATTCTCGTTAACAATGCGGGAATGCAGCATCGTTCACCGCTTGAAGATTTTCCGGAAGACAAATGGCTACAACTGCTTGCGACCAATGTTTCCAGCGTTTTTTATGTCGGCAAAGCCGTGGCGCGTCATATGATCGGTCGTAAAGAAGGCAAAATCATTAATATAGCGTCAGTTCAAAGCGAACTCGCCCGACCGTCTATCGCACCTTATACGGCCACAAAAGGCGCAGTGCGCAACCTGACACGCGGCATGGCGACCGACTGGGCCAAATACGGCCTCCAGATTAATGCAATTGCGCCGGGTTACTTTAAGACGCCACTCAATCAGGCACTTGTTGATAATCCTGAATTTACGGGCTGGCTGGAAAAGCGCACCCCGGCGGGCCGCTGGGGTAATGTCGAGGAACTGGTCGGAGCTGCGGTCTATCTAAGCAGCAGCGCTTCCTCTTTCGTCAACGGTCAGGTGCTCCATGTCGATGGCGGCATGACGGCCAGCGTTTAAGCACAGAGTTTGTGTCAATCATGGGAGAAGGTTGATGAGCAGAACTTCGAATGTGGCTGTTATCGGTGCTGGTATTATGGGAACGGCGATTGCCACCCGGCTCATGGAGACAGGCAATCGGGTGAGAGTTTTCGATCTCGATAAAGACAAAGTCGCGCAACTTGCCGAAAAAGGCGCCATCGCATCAGGCTCTCCTGCGGAGGCTACCAAGGACAGCGATTTTGTTATCCTAAGCCTCAATCATGCGAACATTGTTCGTAATGTGGTTTTCGGTGAAAACGGCGTTGCTACAACTGCTGAAGTGGGGAAAACGCTGATAGACATGTCATCTATCGACCCTGCAGAGACCGCAAGAATGGCACAACAACTGGCGTCCGATACCGGCATGAAATGGGTCGACTGTCCGCTGTCAGGCGGCGCTCCACGTGCACTTTCCGGCCAGTTGACGATTGTTGCTGGCGGTGAGAAAGAAGACTTCGATCATACGTATACCGTGATGCAACATCTCAGTTCGAATTACACTTTAATGGGACCGAGCGGCGCGGGACAGACAACCAAACTTATCAATCAGCTTTTCTGCGCTGTGGCATTTCAAGCCGTTGCAGAGGCGGTCAAGCTTGCGGAAGCCGGTGGTGTTGACCCGTCGGTCATCCCACAGGCACTGGCTGGTGGACGCGCTGATAGCCGCATAATGCAGGAGTTTATGGGAAAATTTGCAGCGCGCGACTACAGCCCCACAGGCCGCATCGACAATATGCTTAAAGATCTGGACTCACTTCAGGCTTTTGCCATGAAGACGAAGACCCCTCTGCCTATGACTGGCCAAGTTATCGAAATACATCGCTTGCTGTGCGCGGCAGGATTGGGCGATAAAGATTCCGCCGAGATGATGCGTTTGCTGGATGGCAAACTTTCATAAAATAAGGCGGCCAATGGCCGCCTTTTCCATACTGCGTTTGCTAAACGACCGATGTTACCGGGTCTTTGCCACTGAAATGGGCGTTTAAGTTTGCCAATACCAGATCGGCCATGGCTTTGCGTGTCTGATGTGTAGCACTACCGATATGCGGTGTGAGAACGACGTTCCGCATGTCATATAGTTCGACAGGCACGTTTGGCTCGTCTTCAAAAACATCAAGTCCTGCACCACCAAGCATGCCCAATTGCAACGCCTTAACCAATGCTAATTCGTCCACCAACGCTCCGCGCGCGATGTTGATAAGAATACCATCAGGCCCAAGTGCCGTCAGAACGTCGGCATTTATTGCATGGCGTGTTTCAGCGCTCGCCGCAGCGGCAACCACCAGCACGTCACAGTTCTTTGCAAGCTCAATCAAGCTTGCGTAGTAGTCATAGTCAACATTCTGCTTGGCCCTACCAGTATAGCTGATCTGGCCCTCAAAACCTTCCAATCGCTTGGCAATTGCTTTTCCAATGCGACCCAGACCAAAGACACCATAGCGTCGCCCACTAACTCGGGCTCCAAGGCCGATTTCTGTTTTTGGCCAGTTTCCTTTGCGAACATGGGCATCTGCGATCGCTATGTGACGCGCCTGCGCGATAATCAAACCGAGTGCGGTGTCAGCCACATCTGTAGTTAGAACATCAGGGGTGTTTGTAACGCGATAGCCGCGGTGCCGAGCCTTTGGCAGGTCAACCTTATCAAAGCCAACACCATTAATGGCAACGATTTCAAGCGCGGGCAAGCGATCAGCCAGTTCATTTGGAATTCCGATATGACCGCCGGTGACAACAGCTTTAATCTTAGAACCGTGTTCGTTCAGAAACGCGTCCTGATCCGCAATCTCAAACCAGCGATGGACTTTGTATTGTTCATTCAGGCTTTGCTCCATTGCGGGGGTCAAAGGGCAAAGCTGGAGTATTTCTACTAACATAATGTGTCTCTTCATTCACTGTTTGGATGCGTTATTTTACGTCTGACTTCACGAACTGGCGAAGCTCCGGTGTCTGAGGGTTGGCAAACAGCTCCGCTGATGGCCCCTCTTCCCAAATCTTTCCCTGATGCATGAAAATCGTCTGCGTTGCGACGCGCCGCGCAAAAGCCATTTCATGGGTGACCAAGATCATGGTCATGCCACCACGCGCCAGTTCTTCCATCACATTGAGCACTTCTTCGGTAAGCTCAGGGTCAAGCGCGGAAGTCACTTCATCAAACAGCATCACCTTGGGCTGCATCGCCAAAGACCGTGCAATTGCGACACGCTGCTGCTGACCGCCTGACAATTGATCAGGATAGGCATCAAATTTTTCCGAAAGACCAACAAGCTTCAAAACCTCTTCGGCTTTTTTATGCGCTTCAGCCTTCGGTATATCCTTCACGATTTTCGGTGCGAGCATGATATTTTGGCCAACCGTGAGATGGGGAAACAGGTTGTAGCTCTGGAAGACGATACCAACGTCCTTGCGCAGTTTGCGCAATTGTGCGGCATCGCTTGACACCTTGTGCCCTGCAATCTCGATTTCGCCGGAATTGATTTTTTCCAATCCATTGATACAGCGCAGGAGTGTGCTTTTTCCCGAACCTGAACGACCAATCAAAGCAAAGACTTCGCCGCGTTCAACGGTCAGCGAAACTCCCTTGAGAACTTCAACATTACCGAAACTTTTATAGACATTGTTGATGACGACTTCAGACATTGAGCCTCCTTTCCAGCCAACGCGAGAATAATGAAAGTGGGTAGCAAACGGCGAAGTAGAGCGCGGCTACCACGATAAAAACGCGGAATGGCTGGAATGTTGCATTATTGATGAGCGTGCCTGCACGAGCCAATTCGACAAAGCCAATGATCGAAGCAATCGACGTGTTCTTGACCACCTGCACGGCAAAACCGACAGTTGATGGCAGTGATATGCGGACGGCCTGCGGTAGGATAACATAGCGAAACTGCTGCACCCTCGTCATCGCGAGAGACTCGGAAGCTTCCCATTGCGGCTTAGGCACCGACTGAATGCAGCCACGCCAGATTTCTGCCAGATAGCCCGATGCATAAACTGACATCGATGCACCTGCGGCCAAAAGAGGATGCAGATCAAACCCGGCAAGACTCAAACCATAATAAGAAAGAAACAGGATCATCAGCACCGGAATACCCTGAATAATCTGGATATAGGTGCCAGCAACTACCCGCAACCATTTCAGCGTTGACACGCGTGCAAGAGCGATCAGGAAGCCGGTAATGCCACCGCCAATCAAGGCAATAACAGTCAACAATACCGTCCATTGCAAGCCCGTCAGCAGAAAGAGAAATTCGTCAGGTCCGAAAGTTCTAAAGGTCATGCTGAAGCCTCCGGAATAGCGACGATGGAACGGCGCGCAACGCGTCGGCCAAACAGCCAGAGACCGACCAGTGCCAGCAGCGCACGTAAGCATAAGGCCAGCAGCAAGTAGATCAGTGTGACGACTATATAAACTTCGAATGACCGATAAGTTTGCGATTCAACGAAGGCTCCAGATGCGGCAAGTTCTTGGGTAGAAATCACCGAGCAAACACTGGATGCCAGCATCATCAAAACGAACTGGCTGCACAAAGCCGGGTAAACTTTTGCTAAAGCCGGCAGAATGATCACATGGCGATAAATTTGCAGTCGCGTGAAGCCAAGCGCTTCGCCTGCTTCAATCTGCGACTTATGCACTGCCTCAATCCCTGATCGAATAATTTCGGTCGAGTAGGCTGTGAGATTAATAGTCATACCGATAAGCGCCGCAACTTCCGCGCCGACGCGAAAACCTATTGCTGGCAAACCGAAATAGATGATGAACAACTGCACCAGAAACGGCGTATTGCGAACGATTTCGACATAAGAGTTGATCAAAAATCGAATTATGCCACTGTTCATCGAGCGCAATGACGCAAAGACAATGCCACCTGCGCAGCCAAGAACGATTGACATAATTGAAAGTTTGATCGTCAGCCAAATACCAGAAATCAGAACATCTTGATATTGGGCGATGACTCCAAACTGAAACGTGTAGGACATGGTCTGGCCTCCCGCTGTATGTCAGCGCTTGTGCGGGTATTTCGATGCAAGGATATGGAAGTTCCCTCGGTACGTTGAGAGCGCCTTAACGCACCCAGGGAACAAACAATCAGAACGATGGAAGATCCGGCATCGGACGGCCTGTCCATTTCACAGCGATCTCGTCTAAATCGCCCGAAATCTTCATGAGATAGATTGCCGTATTAAGCCACTGACGCAGCTCGAAATCCTCAAGCTTGGTTGCCATAGAATTGCCCTGCTGGAAAAATGTGAAGCCGACCTTCATCCCCGCTTCTGGGCGCTGTTTGATGATCGCTTCGCCAACGGTGGAGGGTAGCGCCACTGCATCCACTTGCCCGGCAATCAACGCCTGCGCGCTTGTCGAATCGTCTTCATAAACGACGATTTCAAGACCTTCTACGCCCGCCTTACGGAGGGCTGTTTCCTGAGTAGAGCCGCGGTTAACCGAAACTCTCTTGCCTGCCAAATCTTCCAGCTTTGCAAAATTCTGATCAGGGCCGGAAATAATATCCATATTAAACGCGTTGTAAGGCTGAGTGAACATCACAGTCTTCGCGCGTTCGCCGGTTGGTGACAGCGTTGCAACAAGGAAATCAACCTTACCTGTCTGGAGTGCTGGAATACGCGCAGGTGGGGTCAGCGGAACCAACTCAACAGGCAGATTGAGATAGGTTCCCAATAGATTGGCGACATCGACGTCATAGCCAGTTGGGTTGCCCTTTTCATCGATCATACCCATGGGCGGAGCGCCAGTCAGCACACCAATCTTGACATTTCCCCGACCCACAATGTCACTTAATGACACGGCATTTGCATCTGCTGTGGCGGACATACCGACGATACCAGCCAAGGTCAAACCCATGGCAATATTACGAACTGCTTTCAGAATACGCATAATTTCTCCTCCAAATTCCCGCATTTACCCAATCCTCCTTGAGTAAAAACAAGATGTCATCGCTATACGTTGAAACTTACCATTCGATTACAATAGGAATTACATTTGATGTTTTCGATAACATTCATAATGCACTACCAGAAAAATTTTAGTCAATTCCTTAAATTTTCCCACACAAAGACACCAAACAAGGCCACTTAAGAGCATTTGATGCTGTAACTTTTGCTAAATCGGACAAAGTCTTACTGACATTCTTCCCCCTTGTAATAGTGCATGTTATCGATATCATTGCAATACGAAATCTCAATATAGGAACTCAGCATGCATACTCGTTCAGCAATTTTCGAAGGCACCATCCACCCCGGGCGCGAAGAAGAATTCTTTGCAATTGTAAAAGAGCAATTGCTTCCTGTTTGGAAACGTATGCCAAACGCAAAGGCCGTGCGGGTGATGCGAATGCTGAATGTTGACCCTGGCTCGCCACCTATCGCCATGGTGCAGGAAATAGATTATCCATCCATCGAAGCAGTTGAAGAAGCTTTGGCTTCACCCGTACGGCTTGAAGGACGCGTTATCACAGACAGGATGATGGAAATGTTCGACGGACGTTTCTATCATGTCGTTTACCGACAAATCCCAACTACCGATGAGACACAGACTGCCTGATAACCCAACTGACTGGACAGGATTGATAATGATCGCCTCGCCCCAACGAAAAGCAACGATGCGGGATGTTTCCCGTCTCGCGGGCGTATCTCAAATGACTGTCTCGCGCGTTCTAGCTGACCCTGAGCTCGTGTCTGAAGCCACACGCAAGCGTGTGATGGAAGCGATTAATCAACTAAGCTATGTTCCGGACAGAGTAGCCGGCAGTCTTTCGTCGAGACGTACGAATTTCATAACAGCAATACTGCCCACACTCACCAACTCAAATTTTGCCGATACCGCACAGGGATTGGCAGAGGCGCTACGACCAAAAGGCTATCAGCTATTAATCGGCTTCACGATGTATAAGCTTGAGGAAGAAGAGCGCATCATTCGCGCGATGTTAGAGCGGCGCCCTGATGCTATCGTGATAGCCGGTACAGTGCACACAAAAGCCGCCACAGAAATGCTCCTGAGAGCTGACATTCCGATTGTTGAAATATGGGGTAAGCCCGACAAGCCGATTGATCACTCGGTCGGATTTTCCAACTATGAAGTCGGGCGCGCTGCCGCTCGCCACCTCTTGTCTCTTGGACATCGACGCATCGGCGCAATCGGTTCACGTACAGACGCGGACGCTATCGACTTACGTGGCGAAAGCCGATTGTTGGGTTTTGCCTCCGTTTTGCGCGAGGCAGGTGTCAATGACCGATTGATCATACGCAAGGGGACAGCGCCCGTTTCACATGATCACGGCGCACGCACCATATCCACTCTGCTTGAGCTTGCGCCCGATGTGGAAGCGGTCTTTGCTGTGTCAGATATTTCGGCGTTTGGCGCGCTAATGGAGTGCCATCGCCGGGAAATTAAAGTTCCCGAGCAACTCTCACTGATGGGCTTTGGTGATTTCGATATTGCGCGCCAATGCGTACCAGCAATAACAACAATACGTGTCGACGCAGCGAAAATTGGGAGAAAAACGGGAGAGTTGCTGCTTAGTTACCTTGAAAAAGGCCAAGAAGAAGAAAATATAAAGCCGAGTCATATGGACTTGGGCTTTGAAATAATTGAAAGGCAAACAACGACAACGGCGGGATAATAATAATGAATTATTGGGTGCTGTCACATTGTTTGAAGTAGGCGCGTGCTGACGCGGGCCAGTGGATTTTACGCAAGCTTATGCGCTGTGGCGTTCCATTCAGCGATCTCATTCATACGATGCGCTCGGATTAAGCCCGCTGAACGGTTTGAACTTGCTTGAAGAAAATGGTTTCGGGTGGCTGAAAAGATAGATACGAAATACTGCAATGCTCCAATGGAGCGAAAGAGCTTTGGTGCAGCGATCGCGTTTTATGTCCAAATTATTCATGAGTATCGGATATTTGGTCAGTTTCTGACAACGGGACACTGTCGCGATGCCGTTCAAACATAATGCCAATCGCCGTCACCACATCGGCAAGCAAAAGTTCAAACTGAAGAACTGGCGGGAGTATGAAGCAGGCTTACGTCAGCGCGGCAGCATTACCTTCTGGATGAGCGATGAAGCTATTGCAGCATGGCATGCGGTGAAGAGAAGCGCACGTGGTGGCCAGCCCCGCTATTCAGATATGGCGATTGAAACCGTTTTGACATTGGGGCTGGTGTTTGGACTTCCACTGCGCCAAATCGAAGGATTTATGACATCTCTTTTCAAGTTGATGCGGCTGAAACTGCCTGTCCCGGATCACACGACTTTAAGTCGGCGGTCTGGTCATTGGCGTAGGAATATGCAGCAAGCGGCCAGTAGTAGATCATCAGATTGTCCCTTGCATGTCATTGTTGATAGCACAGGCTTGAAGATCTTTGGCACGGGCCAATGGCTTGAGGAAAAGCACGGTGTGAAAGCCCGTAGACAATGGCGCAAGCTGCATATAGCCATTGATGCTGACAGTGGTGACATCGTTGCCGAAGTGCTTACCGATCAGAATACAAGTGACGTCAGTCAGCTTGAAAGCTTGCTTGATCAAATACAAACACCGATAGACCAATTCACCGCAGATGGGGCGTATGATGGTCAGTCGTCTTACTATAAAATCAGGCAGCACAGCGCGTCAGCAAAGATTGTCATTCCGCCTCGTCCGCAATCTATCATCAAAGAAATCCACGGCCCACCGACACAGCGTGAAGCACATGTGAACAGCGTTGACACAGACGGCCGCATGCGATGGCAAACAGACAATAATTACGGAAAACGTTCCTTGGTTGAAACCACCATGAGCCGTTATAAGCAAAACGGCGGTCATCGTTTGAACGCGCGTTCATTCATCAATCAGCAGGCGGAAGCTTCACGCCGTTGCAGCATTCTCAATCGGAAGTTGGTATGCGCTCGCCCGGATTCCGTCCGCGTCAAGCAAACGACAACATAAAAGCCAACTTCAAAGATCAAATTACGTCTAGAAAGTGATCGATGCACCAAAGCCGGCGAGAGGGATTGTTATCGCAAGATAAGAAAGCCGTCCAATACGGCCTTGGAATGAAAACAGGGAAAACATTGTGTCTCCGCTTGGCAACAATCTTGGATTTAAATGGCCATCAAGGTATAAACATCGCCACCGCGGCGACTCCCATTACCAGGGTTGCGATCCAGCCCAAAATTATAAGCGGTAACCCTACTCGGTAGGCGCCCATCACGGATTTACTTGAAGCAATCAGAATGACCACTACCATCAAAGGAACGGCCACAACCCCGTTTATTACCGCGCTCCAAAACAAAGCCTTCATGGGACTTATAGGCGAATACTGAATTACAAGAGCGAGCAAAACACTAACTGTGATAACGCCGTAAAAGCCCCGTGCGTCAGTTGCTTTGAGTTCAAGACCGGATTTCCAACCCAGAGCCTCAGATAATGCGTAAGCACCGGATCCGGCCAGCACCGGCACGCCAATGAGACCGACACCAAGAATGCCGAGTGCGAACAGAATATAGGCAAAATTGCCCGCCAGTGGCTTAAGCGCAGAGGCTGCTTGGGCCGCGGTTTCAATGTTTGTTATGCCCTGTACGTTCAATGTGAATGCGGTAGCCAGTATTATAAAAAAGGCCGTGACGTTGGAGTATAGCATACCACTCCAAGTATCCCAGCGGATGCGCCGAAGCTCCCTAGGGGCGGCCGCAGCATCCCTTGAAAGTGGAGCTTCATTATTTCTCCATGCATTTCTTCTACTTCCTCTGAAGCTTGCCAGAAAAAAAGATAAGGACTGATCGTAGTGCCGAAAACACCGACGATCATGGCAGCGGAATTAGAATCCAGGGCAAATGTCGGCCACATCGTGCGCCGCGCCACTTCCGCCCACGGAACGTGCACAGCGAATAAAACACCGGCATACGCCAGTAAGGAGAGTGTTAGCCACTTAAGGAAATAGACATAGCGATGATACGGGACGAAGATTTGAAGCAAGAGCGTCGCAACTACAAATAAGGCTGTCATCAGATGGCGGTCGACACCACTGACCAGTTCGGCAACTTCACCCATGGCTGCGACATCGGAGGCTATATTAAGTATGTTGGCGATTAACCGCAGCAAGACAACGCTTCTGACAACAATCGGCGGATAGGTCAGCTTGATATTGGCGGCCAAGCCCCTTCCTGTCACGCTGTCAATGCGACCGCACATGGATTGCATTGCCGCCATCAGCGGGAAGGCAACAGGCATGGTCCACAGCATATTGAAACCGAACTGAGCGCCAGCCTGAGAATAGGTTGCAATTCCACTGGGGTCATCGTCCGCCACCCCAGTAATCAGTCCCGGCCCCACACGCGACAAGGGGTGCTGTTTTAATCGTGATCAAAGAAACTCAAACCGGCTCCCTGTTTGTGGCTTCTTCATGCTTTCTCTGCCAAGTGCCATGAGCCCGCCCCTAGATCAGTCTAAAACCAATTCGGGTATTCTTCTAATATCAGTTCTACCAGATTACAGACGTCAAATTCCGCTTCGCTTTAGGAAAAAACCATCGCGAATGTATCCTGTTCAAAGTAGACCTTTGCGCCTAGGTCTGGCAACCATATTCAAGGAAGATCCATTTTTCGAAGGATCCGTGGGCCGTCGAGCTCGCTCTTAAGCGTGAACGAAGCGATCAACTCACAGAAACACCGCTTTATTGCAGTATATCCGCACAAAGGACGGCTTTGCACACACGATTGAAATCGATGGCACGTGCATGCCTGACTGTGCATATCGAACCTGAGATCAAAAAAGCTCTGATTTAATTTGATCTCAAACAATGCGCAGTAATTTCAGAGCTGTTATTGCCTATGGTGTCGGCAAGAATTTCGGACTAAAATTCTTAAAACGGAGCGTGAGAACAATAATCTAAATAGCATTGTGCTAGTGTAATCGATCTGAAGCAAAGGAAATGCGGCTTGGATAAGCAGCTGATTACTTTCAATGCCGGTTCTTCCAGCGTGAAAATCGGTTTTTTCGCCTATGATGGGGAACAGATCGTAAAATTCTCCAGAGGTGAGATCGATCTGAACGGCTCACCCTTAACCTTTCGCTTACGGGGAGAACTTTGCAACTTAGATATCGTATTAGATACATCTGGTGCAGATGAGGTCGCTGTAATCGTTGAAGAACTTTTCTCGAGGCTCTCGACGCATACAAATCTCTCCCGTATGCTGGCAGTTGGCCACCGGGTGGTTTTCGGCGGTGACCAATTCATCCAGCCAATCTTGGTCGATGATAAGCACATCAACGCAATCGAAAGATTGTCAGGTTTTGCTCCGTTGCACCAAGCGAAGAGCGTCGCTTTGATCAAAGCGATCCAAAGACTCTTTCCGCACATCAAGCAAACCGTATCCTTTGACACCGCGTTTCATCAAACCATCCCGGAAGTGATTCGCCGCTTCGCGCTTCCGTGTGAATTCCACGAGCGTGGCTTAAAGCGATATGGCTTTCATGGCCTCTCCTATAAATCGATAATCGGCAGTTTTTCCCAAAAGGAGCCCAAGCTTTCTGTTGGAAGGATAGTAGTCGCCCATTTGGGTAGCGGAGCCAGCCTTTGCGCTATCGAAGGAGGCAAAAGTATGGATACCAGCATGAGCTTCTCAACACTGGACGGTATTCCCATGGCGACCCGTTGCGGGACACTGGACCCGGGCTTGCTTCTTTATTTTCTCCAACAAGAGAACATGCTTCCAGATGCTCTATCAGATTTGCTCTATCATCGCTCGGGCCTTTTCGGACTTTCGGGAATAAGCGGAGATACACGCGATCTCCTTGAAAGCAACGCACCGCAGGCCCGTGAGGCTCTTGAAGTATTCACTCTGCGTATAGCTGGTGAAATTGCCCGTCTTGTTTCCACGCTTGGTGGTCTTGATGCGCTGATTTTCACTGCCGGAATTGGGGAACACCAGCCAGAGATTCGCGCTTCGGTTTGCCGACGCCTCTCTTGGCTGGGCATCGATCTTAATACCAGTGCCAACAATCGAAATGCTTTCCGGATCACCACCAACTCGAGCCGTGCAGCTGCGTTTGTTCTTGCTACCGACGAAGAACGGATCATCGCCATGGAAACGCTTCAGGTTGTTGGGAACAGCTCCATGTAAACCGTAGGTGATATGACTGCCAACAATCGTGAAGGAGACAAAGCATGAGTCGTACATCACCTCAAGGCCCTCTTAACTCCACGCAGCTTTCGCTAATTGACCGGTATTGGCGCGCGGCCAACTATCTATCGGTAGGGCAGATCTACCTGATGGAGAACCCGCTCCTGCGCAAACCGCTTGAACCGGAACATATTAAGCCCAGATTGCTCGGCCATTGGGGTACAACACCTGGCCTCAATTTCATTTATGCTCATCTTAATCGCATTATCAAGCAACAGGCTGCCAATGTAATCTACATATGCGGCCCCGGTCACGGCGGTCCGGGCATTGTGGCGAACACCTATCTCGAAGGCGTGTACTCGGAGATATATCCCGCGATAAGTCAGGACGAAGCAGGCATGGGCAAGTTATTTCGCCAGTTTTCATTTCCTGGCGGCATACCAAGCCACGTCGCGCCTGAAACACCGGGTTCAATTCATGAAGGCGGAGAACTTGGATACTCCCTCGTGCATGCCTATGGAGCCGCTTTCGACAACCCAAATCTGGTGGTTGCTTGTGTCGTAGGCGATGGCGAAGCAGAAACAGCAACGCTTGCTGCTTCATGGCATTCAAACAAGTTTCTCAATCCCTCGCGCGATGGCGCAGTCCTGCCGATCCTGCACCTCAATGGCTACAAAATAGCTAACCCCACTATACTCGCGAGGCTAGCAGATAATGACCTGACGAACTTGTTCATCGGTTATGGCTACGAACCGTTCTTCGTCGAGGGCAGCGAGCCGGAAGCTATGCATCAGAAAATGGCGCAAACACTTGACGCTGTCTTCGAACGTATTGCTACGATCAAGAAGAATGCCGATGTAAAGTCACCAGAACGTCCGTTCTGGCCCATGATCATCTTGCGAAGCCCGAAGGGCTGGACGGGCCCCAAAACAGTCGACGGTCAAATTGTAGAGAATTACTGGCGCTCGCATCAGGTGCCTGTTGCTAACTGCCGGGAAAACGATGGACACAGACAAATCCTCGAAGACTGGCTGAAAAGCTACGTTCCGGAGGATCTATTTGACGAGAACGGTTCATTGAAGCCCGAATTGCGTGAGCTCGCTCCAAAGGGCAAGTTACGTATGGCTGCCAATCCACATGCCAATGGAGGATTGCTGCGCACCGAACTTCACACACCCGATATCCGAGATTATGCTGTGTCTGTGAATCAACCTGGCATGATCGAGGCACAATCGACCAAGATTCTTGGTGAATATCTCCGCGACGTTTTAAAGCTGAACGAGCATGAAAAGAACTTTCGCATATTTGGCCCAGATGAAACAGCTTCCAACCGCCTCAGCGCTATTTTTGACGTTAGCGACCGTGTATGGATGGCTGAAAAGCTTGATACAGACGATCATCTGTCGTCCGACGGGCGGGTATTGGAAGTATTAAGCGAGAACTTGTGCCAAGGTTGGCTCGAAGGCTATTTGCTGACCGGGAGGCACGGGTTCTTCTCTTGCTATGAGGCTTTCATCCACATCGTTGTTGCGATGTTCAATCAACATGCGAAATGGTTGCAGGTTGCGCAAAAATTGGAGTGGCGAAAACCCGTCTCATCACTCAATTATCTCCTGACGTCTCATGTGTGGCGTCAGGATCATAACGGTTTTTCCCATCAGGACCCAGGTTTTGTTGATCTCGTAACAAACAAAAGCGCAGACGTGGTTCGAGTTTATTTTCCTCCGGACGCCAACACGTTGCTGTGGGTTGGCGATCATTGCCTGAAAACCTGGAACCGAGTGAACGTGATAGTGGCGGGGAAGCAGCCAGAACTACAATGGCTCGCAATGGAGGACGCCATACGCCATTGCGAAGCGGGTCTGGGCATATGGGATTGGGCCGGGACAGAAGACGGTCTGGAACCAGACATTCTGATGGCTTGCGCGGGTGATGTCCCGACAATGGAAACCCTTGCTGCTGTTGATCTACTGCGTCAGTCTCTGCCGCATCTGCGCATCCGCGTCGTCAATGTCGTGGACCTGATGGTTTTACAGTCACCGCAGCATCATTCGCATGGTATTTCTGACGAAGAGTTTGACCAGATTTTCACAACCCACCGTCCGGTCATCTTCGCATACCACGGCTATCCTTATCTCATACACAGGCTCATTTATAAGCGCGCCAACCACCCTAACTTCCACGTGCGAGGCTTCATCGAAAAGGGGACAACGACAACGCCTTTCGATATGGCGGTTCTCAACGAACTGGACCGCTTTCATCTGGCGATTGAGGCGATAAGACGTCTGCCATTAAATAACGAGGTAGCGCTACCTCTGATTGCCGAATTCCAGGAAAAACTGACATTGCATAAGAAATACGTTTGCGAGCATGGCGAGGACATGCCGGAAATTAGGGATTGGAAATGGCCTTACACCAGATGAACCAGGAAACCTCAAAACGGCCCACGAAAACAGTATCGAATGATTGAATCCTCTGGCCCCTTAAGAAGGGAGACAAATTGCGCTGGAGCTGTTTCGGCATCGGCGAGTATGTTGGAATAAACGTACACGGCAAAAATAAAACCTATCAGGTTGATAGAGTTGAAAAGCGTTGAATGCATCTATTATATTGGCTTCAAGCAATTCTTCACTGAACGGATGCTGGCCAAGCATACGCTCTTAAAGGAGATCAGAATGTTCAAGCATATTCTTATTGCGACGGATGGTTCCGAACTTGCAGAACGATGTGTTGGCCAAGGGCTCTCATTGGCCCAATTCCTGCGATGCAGGGTAACTATTGTAACTGTAACAGCACCATATAGCAATTCAGGCATATTTGGAGGTATGCTTGATGATGACGATATTGTCGTTAGATATAATCAAAGCTGGGAAAAATTTGCCTCCAAGGTTCTGGGTCACGCAAAGGACTTGGCAAACGACCTACAGGTTGAAACCGATGTTGTGCACCTTATAAATCCCATTCCATCGGATGCAATAAGCACGGCAGCTGACTCGCTCCGCTGTGACCTAATTGTGGTTGCAACTCACGGTTATTCGGGAGTACAACGCCTCGTTCTGGGCAGCCAAACCAATGAAATCATTACGCAAGCGAAAACATCAGTGCTCGTTGTTAGGTAGTCGCGAAACGGCTTTCAACGACTAGCACGGCGGCTCCGGGATTAGAGTTATTTGTTCATTTTCATTTAAAAGTGATGGCGCTGGCCGCAAAAGAGTCCCTGTTTTTTCGCCAACCTTCGAGAATTGCCATACGGTTCGTCGAAACTGGCTCCGTTGCGATACAGGATATATGCCGCCACGATGAAGATGATCCCTGCGAATATGCTATTGAAGGCGTTCATGTATGCACTCAATCGCGTGGCGACCATCATTCCGAATACCCCTCCTATGATGCCACCTCCGATAAACGCAGCTGCAAGCCACCAGTCGATTAGACCGGAACTGGCATAGTTCAAAGCCGTGGCCAGTCCGAAGGCCCCCACGGAGAGAAGGGACGTGCCGATTGCGTTGATCATCGGCATACCTGTTGCCAACATCAAACCGAGCACAATCAGGAAACCCCCGCCGATAACGAAGAATCCGCATGCTGCGCCAGAAGCAAGAGCTATAGCTGCTGTAACGAGACACATTCTTAAATCGATCGGGCGGCACTCGACGTCCAATCTCTTTTTGGGCTTCAACATGAACAGCCCAATGACGATCATGAGGATGCCGAACAGAAAGATGAGACGATCACCGTCTCAAGCTTTTCCAAGACTGGAACCGATAAGTGCCCCGATAACGCCTAGTGCTGAGCAGACAGCGCCACAGCGCCACCAGACGTGCCCCTTCAAGGCATGGCTCGTAAAATTCGCGAACGCGTTGAACGAAACCGCAAGTGCACCCGTAGCGATGGCGACATGGGGCCGGCTCACACCGACAACATACAGGAGCAACGGTGTCGCAAGATGGAGCCGCCGCCGAGCAATCCCAGCATAAAGCCGACAATACCGCCAGAACCTATTGCCAAAAAGATAGAATTGCTCAACTCTGTCTGCTCCAGATTCTGTCGTGCACGATCATCCCGACCAGCATGGCAATGACGAAGAGTACAGTTTGAGGCAGCCCCATCGACAATGACGCGATAGCGGGACCGGGACAGAAGCCGCCAATACCCCATCCCAGACCGAACAGTGCCGAGCCACTGATTAGAGGGGCATCGATCCCTCGACGCGTTGGTACATGAAAACTGTCGTCGAATGTAGGATGCTGAATCCGCTTCGTTATTTGAACACCAACGAAGGCGACGCTAACCGCGCCACCGAGAACAAAGGCAAGACTTGGGTCCCAAGCGCCGAAAATGTCGAGAAAGCCTTGTACACGAACGGGATTGAGCATTCCAGACATAGACAGTCCAAAACCGAAAATGGCACCGGAGGCAAGAGCGCTGCAGAATTGATAAAACTTTAGGTTCATAGCCCCAGACCTCGCAGCACAGAAACAGCAATCATTCCTGTTCCCAGAAAGGTAGCAACCGCTGCAATTGATCGCGGTGACAGACGAGCCAGCCCCAACACACCGTGCCCGCTCGTGCAGCCAGACCCCATGCGCGAACCGAAGCCGACAAGAAGTCCGGCGACGATGATCAGTGGCCACCCGGTAGTAATTTGCACAGTGGGCCAGGTGCCGAAAGCGGTCAGATAAATAATTGGCCCGATTACCAGTCCCACGACGAACGCAAGGTTTGTTAACGACGCGCTTCTCTGTAAAAGTCGCCCGACGATTCCGCTTACTCCAGCAATCCTGCCGTTAAGGATCAGCAGCATCGCTGCTGAAATACCGATTAACATCCCGCCGATAAGTGAGGATAGATAAGTGATCAATCTACGCCCTCCACGCAAAAGATGTCATAAAGCGAGGCGACCAGTTGCGCTGCCTTGTCTTCTGTGAGCCGATAGAAAATCTTTTTTCCATCCCGTCGCGTCTCGACTATCCCGGAGTTGCGCAACACAGTTAGGTGCTGCGACAGGTGCGGTTGATGAACCTCGATTTTTTCTTCCAGCTCCCCAACGGAATACTCGCTTTCCACAAGGCTGCAGACGATCATCAGACGCGCTGGATGAGACAGTGTCTTGAGCAGGTCTGCCACTTCGCCCGCGCGCAAAGATAGTTCTGCAGAAGATAACCCCGCTTTCATCATTGCCAACCTGTCCACGATCATTCCCATACAGCCCCTTCCAACGCGTCCAGTGGAAACTTCAGATAACGCTTACCGTTGGCTTCCGGCTCAGGCAGACGTCCACCACGTATGTTCACTTGCAACGCATGCAGGATGAGCTTTGGCATTGGCAGCGTTCCGTCGCGCTTGGTCCGTAAGGCGACAAAGGCCTCTTCCGATACGCCCGCTAGGTGCGGATTGTACTTCTTTTGATCAGCCACGGTGCTTTCCCAACGCGGTGCACGACCGCCCGGCTGGTAGTCATGTCCGGTGAATATCCGCGTCTCATCGGGAAGTGCGAGGATATTCTGGATCGACTGCCATAGTGCTCTCGCATCGCCGCCGGGAAAATCCGCGCGCGCCGTACCGCTGTCGGGCATAAAAATTGTGTCATGGACAAAAGCCGCGTCGCCGACCACGTAAGTGATTGAGGCGAGGGTATGCCCCGGCGCGAACATAACTCTGGCATCCATGGAACCAACCTTGAACATCTCACCATCGGCAAACAGCCGATCCCATTGCGAGCCGTCTGTGGCAAGTTCGGGCCAGTTATATATCTCATTCCATAACTTCTGGACGTCGATTACATGCTCGCCTATCGCAGTTTTTGCGCCGGTTCTCTCCTTCAGGTATTGAGCTGCGGAAAAATGGTCGGCGTGTGGATGAGTGTCGAGAATCCATTCGACCGTCAGGCCACTATTGCGGACGTAATCGAGAATTGCGTCTGCATTGATCGTCCCCGTGGCCCCCGACTTTTCATCAAAGTCGAGAACGGGATCTACAATTGCGCACATTCTTGTTGTCGGATCGGACACAACATATTGGACACTCCAGGTTCGCTTATCAAAAAAGCCTTTTACCCGCGGGCGACGGTCAGCGAAGCGCTTGAGCCATGCTGCAGCGACACTGGTATCAAAGTCGAGCTGATGTCCGAAGTGTACAATGTCGTCGACAGACATGCGCCCGTCCAATACCTCGCCGATTAGATGAAGGCTGAGTGAGCGCGTACCAGTCTTGCAATGAGCAAGCACGGGACCGTCCGATTTTCTGACCACCGCCTGAAACGCACGCACATCAGCTTCAGTGATCGTATTCATTGTGACCGGAATATACGCATAAGAGAGATCGCATTGGTGGGCTGCATCGCATTCCGCTTCGTTTCCCGGCTGGTCTGCGCTTTCGTTATCGGGGCGGTTGTTGATCAGCGTTTTGAAGCCGCTTCGATCGAGTACACTGAGTTCTTGCGCGCTTGGCTGCGAAGATACCGACAGCTTCTCAGATATTCTGGTGACGGGCATTTATGCCTCCAACGTAACATTATATAATATACTATAATGTATAATGTTAACGTTTTCAAGCCTCCCTCGAAAACGCAGATTTTTAAAATCCGCGCAGGAGCTCTAACGAAAACGGCAAAAGCCCGATCGTGGGGGAACAATTCGATAACTTCAAACTATCAGGCCACTGGAAAAGGGTCTCGATGAAGGTATGATGATATGCATCCAATGCCCGGAGGTACCTCAATGAGCCGATTGCATACAGAAAACCACCTCGTATCGCGGATCGGTTGGCTTCGCGCAGCGGTACTCGGCGCCAATGATGGTATTGTCTCAACGGCGAGCCTCATTATGGGCGTCGCATCTGCTTCAACGGGAACGACGCAGATATTGATCGCTGGCATCGCAGGCCTTGTTGCAGGCGCGATGTCCATGGCGGCGGGTGAGTATGTTTCTGTCAGCTCTCAATCCGATACGGAGTTGGCAGATCTTGCCAGAGAGCGCAAGGAACTCGAAACTCAGCCCGAAGCAGAGCTCGATGAATTGATGCAAGCCTATATTGATCGCGGCCTAACTCCGGAACTGGCGCGGCAGGTGGCAATACAGCTGACCTCACACAATGCTCTGGCAGCTCATGCCCGTGACGAACTGGGAATCGTCGAACACATGGAAGCACGGCCTGTGCAAGCAGCGCTGACCTCAGCGGCCACGTTCTCGATCGGGGCCGCCCTACCCTTGCTGATGGCTGTCATCGCGCCTCCCTCGATCTTGCTTTACGCGGTTGCTATCTCTTCCTTGCTGTTTCTTGCGTTTCTAGGCGCAATCGGCGCCAAGGCGGGAGGAGCTAATATGCTTAAGGCAACCGTTCGCGTCACCTTTTGGGGGGCGTTGGCGATGGCAATCACGGCTAGTATTGGGGCCCTAGTCGGCACAGCGGTCTGACCGTCGATCTGAGTTTATAGGGAATACATATGAAAAGAAGAATTACTGTAGTCGGTCAGAGGCAGGGCTCTATAATTTGCTCATTCCTATAGGTCGGGGAGACTATGAAGATGCGGTTCTCGATTGAAGATCGATCAAAAACAATCCTGCTGATTTTTGCCTTGTGCGGACTTGTGATGGGGCTCGGCTTGCACTTTTCCGGCTACTCCTCGGGAGCACGGATAATCTGGGCAATTGCCACTTTGCCTGTGCTGGCATCTTTGCTCGTCGAGATTCTCCGGAGTTTATGCCGAAAGGAGTTTGGGCTGGATATCGTCGCCGCGATGTCTATGTCGGCCGCACTGGCATTTGGGGAAATGCTGGCGGCTTCGATTGTCGCCCTCATGTATACTGGCGGAGCCTTTCTTGAGAGCTTTGCCGAGGGACGAGCACGCCGTGAGATGCATGCTTTGCTGTCCCGCGCACCGCGAACGACAATGCGATATGTCGATGACCATCTCGACGAGATTGCCGTTGAAACTATTCGTCCCGGTGACCGCCTTCTAATCCGTCAGGGAGATGTCATCCCCGTCGACGGAAGTATCACTTCCGTAAAAGCTTTCGTAAACATGTCTGCTTTGACGGGAGAGTCACTTCCGATTTCGCTTGCGTCGGGAGCAGATGTGCTAAGCGGTTCAATGAATGCCGGCGATGCTTTCGATATCGTTGCCAAGCACGAAGCGAAGGATAGCACCTACGCTGGCATCGTTCGCCTCGTGGAAGAGGCACAGCATTCCAAGGCTCCAATGTCCAGACTGGCAGACCAGTGGTCTGTCGGCTTTCTGATCGTGACCGTCATAATCGCCTTCGGAGCATGGTGGTTCACGGGAGACCCGATAAGGTCGGTCGCCGTTCTCGTCGTGGCGACACCATGTCCTCTCATCCTGGCCGTGCCCGTCGCCCTTGTTGCGGGACTGTCGCGTTCCGCTCATTTCGGCGTGCTGGTAAAGGGTGCTCGTCCATTGGAGAACATGGCTCGTATCAACACGTTGGTGCTGGACAAGACTGGAACACTGACAGATGGCCGCCCACAAATTACTTCAATCAACGCGCAGCCAGGATTGAGTGAAAATGACCTACTGCGTTTCGCCGCCTCCCTTGACCAGGTGTCCAAACACCCAATGGCACAGGCTCTCGTGGTGGCCGCTCAGGAACGGGGTATAGAGATTGTAATACCGACCGACGTGAGCGAACTGGCCGGGGATGGTGTGACTGGCTTCGTCGATGGCAAAAGCGTCATTGTCGGCGGACACAGCTTCGTTGAGAGACAAGCCAACGCAAAGCTTATCGAAATCCCCAATGCTGAAGCTGGCGCAGTCCTGGTTGCAGTCGCAATAGACGGCAGGCTTGCGGGCTATATCATTATGGCCGATCCCTTGCGAGCCGATGTGATCGATACGTTACGCGGTATACGCAAGGACGGCGTAAAGCGAATAGTGCTGGCGACAGGTGATCGTGCTGCAGTGGCCAAACGCATCGCCAAGGGTTTGGGGCTTGATGCCATCTACTCCGAACTTTCACCCGATCAAAAGGTGCTGACCGTGCTCAGCGAGCGTAAGAACGGCCCCGTGATGATGGTCGGAGACGGGGTCAACGACGCGCCCGCACTTGCAGCGGCTGATGTTGGCGTTGCCATGGGTGCGAGGGGAGCGGCAGCCTCGGCAGAAGCGGCCGATGTCGTTCTTCTCGTAGATAGAATAGACAGACTTCGCGCCGGGATAGAAATTGCCAAGCAATCAAGGCGCATTGCTGTCGAAAGTGTTGTGGTGGGGATTGGTCTCTCTGTAATTGCCATGATCGCAGCAGCGTTCGGTTATCTAAAACCTGTTCACGGTGCATTGCTCCAGGAGCTGATTGACGTCGCTGTCATCCTCAATGCGCTTCGGGCGTTGAGAACCTCACCCAACATTGGCTAAAGGACGTCATTGTACACCAGAATATGAACGGGTGCACATGGACGAAATCTGTCTGTCAGCAAATGTCGACCCAAAATTTTCACCTGGCTACAGTTTTGTCCGGATTGCCTCGCAAACGATATTGATCCCTATTTTCGCACTGAATGGCGACTTGCAACACGCATTTCATGTTTTCTCCATAGAAAACGTCTGCGTGATAGATGCCCCACTTGTCTGCGCGGAATTTCGCTCCTCGCTCAGAAGCGTCTCATACCGCAGCACGTTGGCTGGACGCTTTGATCGATGCGCAACTAAAGGCACGAGAAAGCACGGACTATTTCGGCAAGTTGCTACTTTCCCTACAAAAACTGCCGGCTCGCCTTAAACAACATTCGTCTTCGTCATTATCGAGTTTATCAACAGCAGCTCGTGCGCATTGTTTCCAGAGCCTGGGTGAAGATGGGTTTGAGCGACTGTTCCACGGAACTGCAATGCCCAATTTCAGAAAGCACCCAAATGCCGCTGAGCATCCAGATCTTTGATTGACAAGCCCTTTATATCCGTTATTCTAGATATATGGAAAATGAAGCTGCAATTACGGCGCTGGCCGCCCTCGCCCAATCGACAAGGCTCGATACATTTCGCCTACTTGTGAAACACGAACCAGACGGTATTCCTGCCGGTGAACTGGCGCGTATGCTGGATGTGCCACAGAATACAATGTCTGCGCATCTGGCGACATTGTCTCGTGCTGGACTCGTGAATGGCGAACGTCAGAGCCGCTCGATCATCTATCGCGCTGATCTCGACCGGTTTCGAGAACTGACCCTTTTCATGATCAAGGACTGCTGTGGCGGTAGTGCCGAGCTCTGCGCACCTCTTATAAAAAGTCTGACACCCTGTTGCGAACCGAAAGCGCTCACCCAGTAACACAAGGCCGCTGAATTCGGTCTTCCATAAACGGACTGATAAAATGAAAGACCGGATCTACAACGTGCTCTTTTTGTGCACGGGCAATTCCGCACGCTCAATTTTGGGCGAGGCAATTCTGAACAAGGATGGCGAAGGACGTTTTCACGCCTATTCGGCTGGTAGTCGGCCAAAAGGCGACGTTCATCCTCTCCCAATCAAGGAACTGGACGCTCTCGGCTATTCCACCGAGAATCTGAACTCAAAAAGCTGGGACGTGTTTTCAGGTACCGACGCCCCTCAGATGGATTTCATTTTCACGGTCTGTGACAACGCTGCCGGAGAAGCCTGCCCTGTCTGGATTGGCCATCCTATGACAGCCCACTGGGGCATTGAGGACCCTGCCGCTGTTGAAGGAAACGACGCAGAAAAGCTGCGCGCCTTTGCACAGGCGGCCCGTTTTCTGAAGAACCGGATATCAGCATTCCTGAGCCTTCCCCATACCACGGTAGACCGCATGGCGCTTCAAAATCATCTGAAAGGAATCGGCACCATGGAAGGTAGCACACAGACAAATGTGGAGAATAACTGATGTCCACATTCGAACGATATCTGACTGTCTGGGTGGCTCTTTGCATTGTCGCTGGCGTAGCTCTGGGCCATTTCTTTCCGACAGTATTCCATGCAATCGGATCTGCTGAAGTCGCCAGGGTGAATATTCCAGTCGCCATTCTTATCTGGCTCATGATCATCCCCATGTTGCTAAAGATCGATTTCAGTGCATTGAGACAGGTCGCTGAGCACTGGCGTGGCATCGGCGTCACGCTCTTCATAAACTGGGCCGTCAAACCATTCTCTATGGCACTTCTCGGTTGGCTATTTATCGGCTGGCTGTTTCGCCCTTATCTGCCTACAGACCAGATCGATCCCTACATTGCTGGTCTGATTATTCTGGCGGCCGCCCCTTGCACAGCAATGGTGTTCGTCTGGTCCAACCTGATCAAGGGCGAGCCGCATTTTACGCTGTCGCAGGTCGCCTTGAACGACGCGATCATGGTTGTGGCATTTGCCCCTATCGTCGGGCTACTGCTCGGACTGTCGGCAATTACTGTCCCGTGGGACACGCTCATTCTGTCGGTTGTCCTCTATATCGTCATGCCGGTGATTATCGCGCAAATCCTGCGCAGAAGCATTCTCGCCAGTGGTGGACAACGAGCGTTCGACGCAATGCTGAAGACACTACAGCCGCTGTCTCTGATTGCGCTCCTGGCGACACTTGTTCTGCTATTCGGGTTTCAAGGAGAGCAGATCATCGAACAGCCCGTGATCATTGCGATGCTGGCCGTCCCGATCCTTATCCAGGTCTATTTCAACTCTGGCCTCGCTTATCTGTTGAATCGAATTTCAGGCGAGCAACATTGCGTCGCCGGTCCCTCAGCTTTGATTGGTGCTTCAAACTTCTTCGAGCTGGCAGTAGCAGCCGCGATCAGCCTTTTCGGCTTTTCATCTGGCGCAGCACTTGCAACGGTAGTTGGCGTTCTTGTTGAAGTGCCTGTCATGCTTTCCGTTGTCTGGATCGTCAACCGCTCCAAGGGCTGGTACGAACGCGGTGCCAATCAATAGCCAGTCACCGAAACAGGAAAACTCTGATGTCAGTTACGATCTATCACAATCCGAGCTGTGGCACGTCTCGCAACACATTGGCCTTGATCCGTGCCAGCGACGAAGAGCCTGTCGTCATTGAATATGTAAAAAAACCGCCTTCGCGAGAACGACTAGTCGAATTGCTTCAAGCAATGCAGATGACACCCCGTCAGCTCCTTCGCGAGAAAGGCACACCATATGCCGAGTTGGGATTGTCCGATCCTAAATGGACCAATGATGAACTGGTCGACTTCATGATGGCGCATCCTATCCTGATCAATCGTCCAATAGTGGAAACGCCGCTTGGCACCAGACTGTGCCGTCCGTCAGAACTGGTTCTCGACATTCTGGAAAACCCGGTGTCATCATTCACCAAAGAGGACGGAGAAGTCATTATATATGAAAGAAAGTCCCGCTGAAATGGATCTGCCGAACCTCGATCAGAATTCATTCGCATTGCCCAACCTGGATGCACTACGCGCCGACTTTCCAAAGCATAAGCCTCGTATCCTTTTGCTCTATGGCTCACTTCGTGATCGATCCTATAGTCGGTTTCTAACGCTGGAAGCGCAGCGCCTGCTCGATGCGATGGGTGCTGAAACGCGTATTTTTCATGCCAACGGTCTTCCTTTGCCAGACGACGGTTCAGTGGAACATCCGAAGGTTCAGGAATTGCGTGAGGCAATGCTTTGGTCAGAAGGGCAAGTCTGGACCAGTCCAGAACGTCATGGAGCCATGAGCGCTATCATGAAATCGCAGATCGACTGGATTCCTTTGCCGGGTGGAGCAATTCGTCCGACGCAGGGGCGAACTCTGGCATTGATGCAGGTTTCAGGCGGATCGCAGAGCTTTAACGCTGTCAATCAGATGCGCATACTGGGGCGCTGGATGCGAATGATCACCATTCCAAACCAGTCATCCGTCGCAAAGGCATGGCAGGAATTTGACGACGCTGGACGGATGAAACCCTCGTCGTTCTATGATCGCGTCATTGATGTGATCGAAGAAATAATGAAGTTTACGCTTCTGACGCGTGGCATCTCGGAACATCTCACAGACCGTTATAGTGAGCGCATGGAAGAAGCGGCCAAACTTGAAAAGCGTGTTTCGTTGAAATCAATATGAGCGCTGAACAGCTTCCCATTGCGGCCATTGTCGGTCTCGGACTGACCCAGAATATCAGTTACGGCACTTTATATTATTCCTTCAGCATTCTCGCGCCTTCCATGGCGCGGGACTTCTCCGTTTCCAACGAATGGATTTTCGGAGCGCTGTCGGTTGCCCTGCTAGCCGGGGGCTTCCTGGCTCCCTGGTTAGGCAAATGGATTGATCGTTACGGCGCAGGTCGCATGATGACGATAGGCTCGATACTGGCCGCCGTCTCTCTCATACTGTGTTCGTTTTCTCCAAATGCTTTGGTGTTTGCAGGTGCGCTGACAATCATCGAAATCGCCGCAAACCTCGTCCAACATGGAGCAGCCTTTGCATTATTGGTGCAATTAGCGCCAAATGTTGCCCAGCGTAGTATCACCTATCTGACACTGATTGCAGGCTTTGCCTCGACAATTTTCTGGCCCATCACAACAACTCTTCAGCATTGGCTCACCTGACAACAGACCTATTTGCTGTTCGCTTGCCTCCATTTGTTTCTCTGCGTGCCGGTACACCTTATGCTCGCGCGTTCTATTGCAAAGAGTGGTCGGAAGCGATCAACAAATGGAACAGTCGCAACCGCCTCTTCAGGCGATCTTCCTGCCCATCAAAGGCGCAAAGGTGTCGTACTGGTTCTCGTAGCATTCTCGTTGCAAGCCCTCGTTGCGGCGGCCATTCTGGTCCATATGGTGCCGATGTTGGGCGCGCTCGGTCTTGCAGGTTCTGCAGCTTTTATTGGCGCGATATTCGGACCTTCTCAGGTAACCAGCCGCCTGATCAACATGCTCGGTGGCAAAAACCTCGCTCCGATCAGTCTGGCAGTAATCTCTGCCTCATTGATGGGGTTAGCCCTCATTGTTCTGCTATTCGGTGCTCCATCCATTATTGCGACGATGATGTTTGCCTGTCTTTTTGGCTTCGGAAACGGTCTCTTCAGTATTGTCTCCGGAACGTTACCGTTGTCACTATTCGGCAGTGAGGGCTACGGTGCCATGCAAGGCAAGATCATGTCAGCCAGACTAATCATTTCGGCCACTGCACCATTCGCGATGGCTTTCGGCATAGAGAATATCGGTGTGAACTGGAGCCTATTCATCTTGACGCTAACGGTTGGTTGGGCGACCATCACATTGATCGGACTGAAGTTGCTTCGATAGTGCCAGGCGGCACCTCATAAGAAAATGTGGGCCCATTGAAAAACGCAAATCATTTCAACGAGTCACTTGGATTATTGAGTGCATTTTTTCCGTTAACGACTGCAATTGCGATTTTAAACGGAAAACGACAGTCTCACTGGCGCGCGCCAGTGGCGAAAGTAGTAAGCGGGGCAGATCGGTTGGCGGTTCTTTTGTTTTTGATTCCAAGTCAAGCCCTACGCATCAATCCCCTCTGATCCTCAGTAAGGGTCAAGAATACCCGGCGTATCTCGGGGGGTAACCTGTTGACTATTTTTGTTCGGAATTACCCATCATGACCGCAAAAATAAATAAACCAATGCATGCTGATATTTAGCATCATTTGGTGCTATTTATGACGCCTTCGCAGGGAGTCAGATTATGCGCTCAACCATCAACCTTGATGACAATCTTTTAGAAAAAGCCAGAATGTTGACCGGCACGAAAGAGACAGGCGCTTTAGTCAGACAAGCGCTAGAGACACTAGTGCGAATGGAGACTGGGAAACGCCTGATTGCCCTTGGAGGCACGATGCCGGACCTTGAAGCAGCCCCTCGTCGTAGAAGCTCAGTGGAGAAGTGATACTGGCAGACACTTCAATTTGTATTGACCACTTCCGCGGCGGCGACAATGAGCTTATCACGATTATTGGTGATGATCTTTTGCTTTGTCATCCAGCGATTATCGGCGAACTTGCGCAGGGCAGTCTTCGAGACAGGACGAGTGTCTTGGCTTTCTTGAAAGTGCAACGTGAAGCTCAAGTCGCAACACATGACGAAGTCATGACCCTGATTGAAAAGCATTGCATTTTTAGCATGGGTATAGGCTATACTTATGCTCAGTTACTGGCATCAGTTCTCCTCGAACGCCGAACATCACTATGGACCCGGGACAAGCGTTTGAAGGTTGCGGCAGATAAAGTCGGCGCACGTCTTTACGAGCCGCTTCACAGTTAATAATGAAACAACGCTATCAGTTTCAGGGTTGGCTTTGCGAAAGAATATTGCGATCAACGATTAAAATCATCCATCCAATCATCTGATTGCCAGTCAAGAATATCTCGTGTTTCTCTAATTGCACCAACCGATTGCCGCAACAGGTCAATGCGACGGCGTGCTGGTTAATCGTCGTTCACATAATCAAATCCAAACATGTTTTTTCTTTTATTGTCACTGCTGTACGTGCGTCTTGCTTATAATTGCGTGATTTGCGGCAGCGGCCTCACTTCTTCCTCCAAATAAACTTTCGTATTAGCGATCTTGATGCCGTTTCTTCAAAAACCATCTTGATCATCATGTCAGCCGACCGCTTTATGCTGAGCTGTGTCTCAAGTTTGGTCATCAGTTTCGTTCGCAAGTATGTTTGAGTACTCGCCGAAAATATCGATCCCTGCATCTTCAATGGCGCGATCGTATCCGCCATGAATACCAGGTAGTAAGTCAGTCGCACGGCCAAACAGTGCCCAGTCTCACGTGCTCCTTTCCCGTTCGAGAAAGAACCTATTCTTCCAAATGTGCCGCTGCCTTACAGGGTTTAATACGTCGACCTTTCGACCGGCGGTGCATGCAAGAAGAGAAGTTGAGGAAGATCATATTACTCAATACGCATCTAGATACTCCTTCTGCCACAAAGCCGTCGAAACAGCGCGGGAACGAACTAATGATCGCACAGTGAGCGACTATCTGCTTTTTCAAGATTAAAGCGATTTCCGGTCTGACTATTTGCTCTGAACCCTAGCTTGCGCGTGCGCCGTGAATACTAGCGCCAATTAAAACCGTGTGTTTGAATTATATAATCGAATCGTTGAGGTGTATAAACAAGTGGTAGAAGTCTCCGGAAACCCGATCTCCCCTCGACCGGCTGACGGAGAACGCCGGGCAATTCGAAATCTCACTGCTCAATATCTCGTTGCTGCTACACTCGTCTACGAGGCTATTCGAGCTGAAGAACTAGTTTGGGTTCGCTTGGTTGATCCTGATGCAGGGCGACTGGACGATGTTATAATAGGGCGTGCTGGCCGCATTGATGCTTATCAAATCAAGTGGTCCGAATACCGCCATTCCGTGACCTTTAATCACCTTGTCACTGCAAGTAGGGTATCTGGCAAACCCTATCCCGCGCCATTCCAACTAATGGCGGATGGATGGAAAAAACTTAAGGCCATATATCCAGAGGAGGCGGTACACGCGCATTATCTCACGCACGACGCCGCATCATCATCAGATTCTTCCAGTGAAAGGCTTGATGACGGTCACCCTGCGCATTTACAGTCCTTTTTGAAAAATGCATTTCCTGGTCGTGCCACTTGGTTCGCACCTGACGATCCCACATATAAAGCTTGGTCGAACAAAATCGACAAGATCGAGCGCGCATCTGGTATTAGCGGAAATGAGCTCGCAGAATTCATCACCGATTGTGAACTCGACCTAGGCTTCGATCTTGGCCCGTCGCGCTGGGAGCCTCGCTCTTGGACCGACGTCGAGGACCTCGCGAAGCTATTGTTGTCGAAGGTCTCCAAAAGCGGCGGCGGCGCAGTCGAACTACGGATCGACACCATCATGAGCGAGCTAAACTGGGGCGATCGATACGACCTGCGCTTCAAGCATGATTTTCCAATAGACGAACGCCTCTACCGTCCTATCGAGCCAACGGTCCAGGCCCTTGAGAGGGCCTTTACCCAATTTGAACGAGGTTATCTCGCACTTGTTGGTCCCCCAGGATCGGGCAAGTCGACGACCCTCACGCATATGTTGCGGTATCGCAAAGGGGTAAGGCTGGTCCGCTATTATGCGTTTGTGCGCGACGATCCACAGCTGGGACGAGGCGAAGCGTTTTCCTTCCTCCATGATCTTTGTGTGCAATTGGAGTCAATGGGGCTCGGACGAGCGCGGCGCCGTAATTCTTATCCTGATACGCTGGATGGATTACGTGAGCGCCTGACCGCTTTGCTGCGCGATCTGGGTAACGAAACATCCAAAACAGGCGGACGTGCAATCATCCTGGTCGACGGTCTCGACCATATCGACCGCGAGCAAAACCCAATGCGCTCCCTCATGGAGGAACTCCCAGCACCGAGCGCTTTGCCAAATGGTGTCCTGATCGTATTGGGCACACAGCCGGTTGGTTTGAAGGCACCGACAGCTGCTTTGCGACCGATTAATGCGCAATTGGAGGAAGCTGGTAGAAAAATAACGATGGCCCCGCTCTCCCGGTCGAGCATATACGAGATCGCGCGAACGGTGCTGCCGCACAACCGATTGCGGCTTAGCGACGAGGACATAATTGCTGCTGCGAGCGCCGGCCATCCGCTATCCCTTGCCTACTTGCTGAAGCGTCTTACCAATGCCTCCGACGATGATGCTGCTCGCGCATTGCTGGATGCAGGTCTCGATTTTGGTGGCGACACAACCCTCGAATATGAGGCTTATTGGGACGGTCTGAGTTCGGACCCTGAGGTTCGAGATGTCCTCGGGTTGATTGGGCGTATTCGTGGCGCCGTCGATATTTCAACGATCAAGCAGCTCGCTTCGATGGAAGCAGTGCAGCGTTTCGCGAACACTGCTGTTCACCTCTTCAGGCAACTCACGCCTTCGCGGTGGGCGTTCTTCCATAACAGCTTCCGACAATTCGTTCTTGGCAAAACCATCGTTGACGCGTTCGGCATTGCCGACCCATCGGCCAATATCGGACTCCATCGCCGCCTGGCGACTATCGCTGCTCAGCCGACATCAGCGCAGGCGTTGAAGTGGCAAGAATTGTATCATCTCGAACAGGCTGCGGAACCATTCGCGCTGTTGGAGCGTGCGCAGCAGCAACTCTTCAGACAACAATTTCTAGCGGGGCGGCCCATATCGGAAATCAGCGAGGACGTAGAGCGTGCGCTTAAAGCTGCAGCCGAAACTAATAATGGCGCGGCCATCGCCCGCCTGCTTTTGATCGAAAGCGAACTTGAAGATCGCCACGACGCACTCTCACAGACAGAATTTACATCGATCCTGCTTGAGCTTGCGGATCCAGCAGAGTTAGCTGGACGGTTTTTTGTGTCCGACGAGCTTCTCGTTTCGGATGACTTGGCTTTGCAATGGTCAGTCCGGCTATCGGAAACTCGGTCGGACGGGTTAGGTCTGAAACTTTTCGAAGCCGCTGAACCGATGGAAGTCCTTGCCGGCGCGGAACGTGTCAGCGGGAGCCATGGACGCAATCTTGACGACTGGGCTCGAGCAGCATGGCGATTTCGCCCTCTGGATCAGCTCGTTGCCGCAATCGGCAACATTCGCGGCGAGGTACACTTTCGACCAGGTAAGGATGAGGCCGACGACCCTAAGGCTGACGAAAATGCCCAGATCGAGCTCCTGACGCAGCTTGGAATTGGCATTCAGGATGCGCGGAGCGAGGCCACCTATGCAGAGTTGGCGACATTGCTCGGCCAATCGGCGATTGGCCAAAAAGTTCTACTGCGGTTAGCATTTCGATCTGCTCGATTGTTCGTAGATGGTATCTCGACAGTTGGCGATCCAATCTCAGCCATGCGCGCAGTCCTTGAAGCGCTCCCCCCGGGCCAGCAGTCCGTTCAAGAGGCGGCCACCCTTGCTGATATTCTCTCCCAAATACCCGCGTTGTCAGACCGAGCAGACAACTACCTGAAGCTTTGCCCCTCACCTCTGAGCGTCAGGGAGCTTCGCGATCCGGGATCGGAGGCGTTCCGACCTGTCGAACCCCTGTTTCGGCAATCTCGCGCAATGGACTTGCCCTGATTTAATGGAGAGGTTCTGTCACTAGTTTACGTTTTATCATCTCGAACTGGATCGGTGATTTATACCCGAGTGCAGAATGTCTGCGCACA
>NZ_JBBGYW010000015.1:0-89348 GCF_037479515.1 Ochrobactrum sp. MYb379 | reverse complement strand
ATTAATAATAATTAATACAAAATCTATATAAAAATATACTGCAATATGTAAAATCAAGAAAGAGATTGTTTTGATATTCGCCGATATTGGAATCCTTTTATTTTACTCATCCATATCCGCGAATGTTTCAAAGACAATAAAATGTATTATACCCTCCATTCGCGCGGATCATGCAAATAATTGTATAGTCTTCACGGATTGCCAGCGCGAAATGCCGGAGCCGCTCGTCATGACGTTTCGAATTTAACCTCTCGCAATGACCACTTGCTTAGAGATTGCCCGGCATGATGTAGTCGAATTCGCCACCAACTGCTGCAATACACTCGCACGTGAACTCATCAATCACATGGACCACGTGAGCGCGGCAACGGACGGGATTTAGAAGTTTTCCGTGGCGGCCTTCGCATGGAACGTCTTGCTATTGTGAGGTCAGAAACAGTCCCCCTAAGCCAGGCATTCGCTACGCGCAGTTGCTTCAGCCGCATAACCCAATCGCCCTTCAATCCGCGGTATCCGGACCGCCACCAGTAAGATTGCTTCCGCAGCACCTATCAAAAGGGTCAGTTTGAGCAATCGATCTTGCCCGCGCATTCAACACGTCAACCCGACCGAGCTTCGTGACAATCTATTATGTCGTGTATCTCTTTGTTGCTATTTCAATGACGTTCTGCAGCGCATAAGCCATACTTCAAGAACGATAAATTTTCAGGGCGCAAACTAAAAGAGCATGCAGTTGCATACTTGTAATGTATGGAGAGGTTTCAGGAGCACAGCGCCCGGCGCTAAAATGTTCGCGCCTATCATCGCTTTTTCAGCCCCATATTCAAACACCTCGCATGGGTCTTAAAGGAAGACACAGGCAAGGTGCTTGATAGATCAGATATAGTGTCTATAAACTGCGCTTAAGAACGTCAGCCTCAGAGCTTGCCAAGACGACGACGCAGTTCGGCGTTTTCTTCGCGGAGCTTGGTAGCCAGTTCTTTGCGCAACTTGTTATTTTCCGCTTCCAATGAGACCAATGATGCGAGATCATCGCCCGATGCAGTTTTCACGGCCTTTGAAGCTGGCTTCGGAGCCGACTTTGGAGTGGACTTTGGAGCAGACGTTGGAGCTACTTTTTCAGCGGCATTTTTCCAATTATAGTATGTCTGCTCGCTCACTTCAGCTTGCTGCAATGCAGCTTTAAGTGTCTGCTTGCCATTTTTTGTCGCAGCTTCAATGGACGACATGATAGAGGCGCGTTGTTCTGGCGTATATTTCTTACGCTTAGCTGTTGTTTTTTCTTCTGCAACAGGGGCTGCTTTTGCTGCTGCTTTGCGCGGCTTAGCAGACTTAACAGTTGGAGGTGTCTCTGTTACGGTAGAATTTGTATTTGGGGTATTTTCATCTGCCACGATAGGTGTCTCCTGATTTAGCTTTCGATGATTATCGGTCTTGAATCTGAATATATGAAGAGGATATCATGATTTATATTGGTCTAACAAATGCTGATATTAAGTTTCAATCAAAGCCTGTATTATAGGATTAATATCTGATACAAGTTAACAAAGAGCACCTAAAAATGCTCCTCCTATCTTACTCTAATTTTTCATTAGGAAAACAGTTTACGGATGAAAACTCCAAACCGCAATGTTGTTGTTGAATATAAGAACAGGCGTAGTCGCAAGGACAGCGCATCCCTTTGGGGCAACCTTGACTTGAAGTCGATTGCAGAAGAGGTAGATGCACTTATTGTCACATCGCCTGCTGAGAGTGACGCAGTGCAACCGTCATCGAAAAAAAATGACGTTGAGACCACGTCCAAACTAGCGAAAACTCCACCGCGTATTCTATCCGTTAAAGAAGACACCGCAGAAGTTGCGATTAGAGATGACATGTCTGTTGTAGATGCTGTTGCTATAACATCCACTCCAGTTCCAGCGCCACCAGTTCAGATCCCATCTGAAAAAGCAGAAGCGAGTGGTATCGTTGAAGAGCAACCATCGCAAGCGCGCAACAAGAAAGCAGTTCAACCCAAAAAGCGCGTTATCGAACGCGTCTCAAGCGACGACGAAATTCGCGCTGAGTTGTCTCATCTTGTGATGGAAAATACTGACCTCAAGCGTGAATTGAGTACGAAGCTGCGAAAAGAAAATCAGGCCCTTCTGGCGATGCTTAAAAGGCTGGAAATTCGGACCAGACGCAAGATTTAGAATGAGTCGATTGATTTATTTTTCGCTGGCATGGTGGAGATCAATGCGGGTTCCATCCGAACGTAAATGCGCTTTAGTGTTGGTGTTGCCGTAATTTGATTTAGCTCTGTCAGCCTTACTCAAGGTCGCTCTTATTAAAAGCGAGGATATCTGACCATGAAGTCTTTAAGTGAGCGTCTCGTTGCAAAGTTGAAAAACTGGAGACTGCGCAATAACGACACTGAGGTTGAAGACGCCGTAAGCGTTGAACATCCCGTGAATGAAGATCCTACATCGCCTGGCAAAGACAATAAGCGAGACCAACCGATTGAGCCCGCGTCGGAAAGCATTGACGCGATAGCTACAAAGCCCGTTTCACAGAAGAAATCCGACGATAGTTTTGATGCCCCTCCAATCGTTGAAGGCGTGGTAGCAAGTAAGCCTAAAGCCAAATCCGATGCGCGCAAATTGCTCAACGATGATACCGCTGTTCGCCAGGTCCTCGCAAACAGCGATGAGACTTCCGCTCAAAACACGACAGAAGAATTGGATGTGTCGCGTGAGAACACGCACGCAGCTTTAGCTGTCGGAGACGACCAAGCAGTTTCAACGACCGTCAACAAGCAAGAAGCTAATCAAACACCAGAGACCAAAGCGAAGAAGCAGGCGGTTAAGCAACGAGCCGCAAAAAATGTGGTGGCTCCCCCCGCTCTCGCATCAACTCAAAAGCCCAGTCGTTTGCCCAAGCAAAATGTAGCCGATGCACTTGTTACCGATCAGGTACTTGATGCGCTTGAAGCTGAGAATAAGCAGCTAATGCTGCTGCTTGGTGAGAAGCTAAAAGGCAGCTCTGAAAGTTAGTGTGATAAAACTGCATTGTCAGAAATTGAGCCGTTGATCCGAATTGGGTTGGGCTTCTTTTCTTCCAGATATGGCCTCGATTAGTTTACGAGATCTCCTTTAACGCTGCCTCTCCAATTATCAGTTTCGATATAGACGGGGGGAGGGCGATAGTCTTTCCTTTTGTGGGCGCCAAGCTGCGCCGCAAACTCAGACAATTGAGCTTGCTTGCCTCTGTACTGGACCAAATTTTCTACATCTACTGCCAATTTGATAGATTGTAAGCGTATGTGTCCTCGCTGGCCTGTTGTCCAACAAAACCGCCGCGGTGCTTTGGCTGGAACGTGCGGTTATAATTTTCTTTTGAAAGATGGGGTCGTTTGAACATTATAAAACGAAATAAATGCACAAATCATAACAATCTTGCGTTTAGAAACTTGACTCGTACCATCATGTTAAATTAGGACAACAATGCTGACCAATTTTAGGAGGAAGCATTGTGAGCCAGTTGGAACCGCATCTCAGCCTTTATGATCTGTCCGAAGACCGGAGCAGTTGTGGTGTAGGTTTCATTACGCGAAAAGACAGCGTGCAGACGCATGATGTTCTGCTCAAGGCTCATGAGGCGCTTTGTGCGGTCCCACATCGCGGTGGCATGTCGTCAGAAGGCGTCGGCGATGGCGCTGGTGTTTCTGTCGACCTTTCTCTTAGCTTTTTCCGCAAGCTCACAGGCAAGGATGATCTCGCGCATCGCCGTTATGGTGTCGGCAATTTCTTCCTGCCAGCAGACACGTCTCTGCATCCGGAGGCAGAAGCAATCATCGAAGCCGCGCTTACTGAGCAGGGCTTTACGCTGTTTCTGATGCGCGACGTGCCTGTCAACAATGACGTCATCCGGCCGAAAGCTGTGCAGTATCAGCTTCCAATCCGGCAATGGGTGTTCTCTATCCATGACGAGATGGCAAGCGAGGCTGAATTTGATCTTCGCATTCACAAAGCGCTGCTGACCATTGAGGCGCAGGCCTATACGCGCCCGGAGTTTACCGGCTTTTATCCGCTGTCGCTGAGTGCGCGCACTCAAGTGTTCAAAGGACGGCTTAACTCTGACGAGGTCATTCCTTATTTCTGTGATCTGGTCGATAGTGATCACACGATCCACACGATCTATTTCCATACGCGGTTTTCGACCAATACCGATCCGCATCCATCGATGGCACAGCCGTTCCGCTTTATGGCGCATAATGGCGAATTAAACACCGACCGCAAGAACCGCTTGTCTGAAGCAGCGATTGCGCTGGCAAAGAACGCATCCATCATTCGCCCGAAGGGCCAGTCCGACAGCTGCCGTCTCGACCAGACCTTGCAGATGCGCGTCGTTGAAGACGGGCTTGATCTGGTCACGGCTGTTGTTTCGATGATGCCGCCCGCATGGGAAAATGACGAAACCTTGTCGGCAGGCGTGTTGGCGATGCTCGAATTCTTTTCGCTTCAGGAAGAGAAGAATGATGGCCCGGCAGCGCTGATCTTTGGCGATGGCGACATTATAGGCGCACGTCTTGATCGTCTCGGGCTGCGTCCGCTCCGCAGCGTCGAAACGCGTGATTATCTTTGCGTCATGTCGGAAGCGGGCCAGATTGCTTTTCCGCCGGAAACCGTCATTCGGCGCGGACGTATCGAAGCGGGCGGCATGCTTTATTATAATCATGCGGAAAAGCGTGCCTTTGGCACCAATGAAGCGCTGGAACTGCTCGCCGCCCAGCGGCCCTATCAGGCGCTTCTGCGTGATGCGCGTGTGACGCTGGAAGAACTGCCGGAAATTCCCGCTGAAAAACAGGGCTCACCGCTCCGCTATAATGGCGATCTTGAACGGTCTCAGCGTTATGTCGCCTATTCGCTCAATCAGGAAAGCTTCAAGTTTCTGATGGACCCTATGCTGGCCACGGGTGCCGAAAAGATTTCAGCCATGGGCTATGGCAATGCGATCAATGCGCTGTCTGATCAGGAAGGCGGCGTGGCGAAATATTTCTCACAGCGTTTCGCGCAGGTGACAAATCCTCCGCTCGATTCTATCCGCGAAGCTGATGGTATGACGCTCCGTGTTGCATTGGGTGCAAAGCCAAATCTTGGGACAAAGGCTGCGCGCCAGATCGTTGTGCAATCGCCAATCCTCACGCATCTCGACATGCTGCGGCTGCGCGAGCAGCAAGAAACGCCGCTCAAGCGTTTTGAAATGCTTTATACGCCTGATCTCAACGATGCGGCGGCCAATGCGCAAGCACTGGAAAAGGCGATTGACGATCTCTGCACGGCGATTGCTGGTTTTGCCAGCAGTGAAGGCGGCATTGCGGTGGTAACAGACCGACATGTATCACGTGAGCGTGCCGCTCTGCCGATGATTATTGTGGTATCCGCAATCAATCAGAAGCTGATTGAAGAAGGTTTGCGCCTGCGCATGTCTTTGATTGTTGAAAGCGGTCAGGTGGCTTCGTCGCATCATGTGGCGACCGTGCTGGGTTTTGGCGCGGCGGCAGTCTATCCGCTGGGTGTGCAGTTTCGTGCTGAAGAAAAATTCGGCGATGAAGCCGACAAGGCTTTCAAGCGTTTTGCCAAAGCGTCTGAAAAGTCGCTGATGAAGACCATGGGCAAGGTCGGGCTGTGCACTGCTGAAAGCTATATCGGCGGTGAATTTTTCGAGCCGAATTTCCTCGATACCAATGATCCTGTTTTGCGCCGTTATTTCCCCAATGTTAAAACTCCGGTTGGTGGCGTGACTTTTAAGGTTATCGCGCAGGCCGTAGCTGACTGGCACGCCAAGGCACTGACGGTTGGTGGTGAGAATGAAATCCCGCTACTCGGTCTTTTCAAGGAGCGCGCAGAAGGGGCAGGGCATTCGTTCGGCACCACGGCGGTGCGCGGCTTCGTCGATATGACGGAAGAAAAAATCAGCTTTGACGGTGCGGTGGCCGAAAAAGATCCTTTCCTGCGCTTACTTACGCTCGGCCGTCTGGAAGATGCATTCGGCATCAATGACACGGCTTATCGCGCCAGTGGCTATGACCGGCTGTCGAATGATGCGATTGATCGTTTCAACATTACGCCGGGCTATCGGTCCTTCATCCGCATGATGAGTGAAGAGCGTGCGCGCCGTCCGGCAGCACTACGCGACGTACTGTCTTTTCCCGCAGATTTGACCTTCCTGACCGCGCCTGAAGATTTCAAAAAGGAAATGGGTCGCTTTTCGCGCAAGGGCAATAATAGCTTCATGGTGCGCGGCTTAAGCTGCGAAACGCTGGCCGATGATCAGTTCCGGTTGAAGCTTACGGGGCTGTTGGGTGGAGATCTTGCACGGCTTGCGGCGCTTGGTCAGTCACTGGTGATGCGCTTCAAATCCGATATTCTCGGTCACTGGCTTGAAGGCGGTGCGCTGATCGTTCATGCGGCAGGGCAGGCGCTTGATTATCTTGGTCTGATACGTTCAGCCCCCGACAGCATCGGGCTTGATGCCGTGCAGGCGGCCTGCGAAATAACGCCACTTCTGACATCGGGTGCCATGAGCCATGGCGCTTTGGTCTCCAACGCCCATGAAGCGGTTGCGCATGGCACCAATATGGTCGGTGGCATGTCGAATTCGGGCGAGGGCGGGGAACATATTTCACGCTATGGCACGATCCGCGCCTCGCGCATCAAGCAGTTTGCTTCGGGCCGTTTTGGCATTTGGGCTGGCTATCTTGCCGATCCGATGCTGGAGGAGCTGGAAATCAAGATCGGGCAGGGGGCAAAGCCCGGCGAGGGCGGTCAGCTTCCAGCCCAAAAAGTGACGGTGGAAATCGCGGCAGCGCGTGGCGGCACTCCGGGCGTCGAACTGGTGTCGCCACCCCCACACCATGATACTTATTCCATCGAAGATCTTGCGCAGCTGATCCATGACTGTAAGGCAGCGCGCGTTCGCGTCATCGTCAAGCTTGTATCATCGGAAGGCATTGGCACGATCGCAGTTGGCGTCGCCAAAGCGGGCGCAGATGTTATCAATGTTGCTGGCAATACCGGCGGCACGGGTGCTGCGGCCGTGACCAGCCTTAAATATACCGGTCGTGCGGCGGAAATCGGCATTGCAGAAGTGCATCAGGCGCTTTGCGCCAATGGTCTGCGGCAGAAGGTCAAGCTGCGTTGCTCGGGCGCACATCAGACGGCCAGCGATGTGGTGAAGTCGGCGCTGCTTGGCGGTGACAGTTTCGAGTTCGGCACCACGGCACTGATGATGCTCAAATGCGTCATGGCCAAGAACTGTAACGTCAAATGCCCGGCTGGCCTTACCACCAATCAGGAAGTCTTTGGCGGCGATCCGCGTGCGCTTGCGCAATATCTGATGAACATCGCCCATGAAACGCGTGAAACTCTGGCGCAGCTTGGCCTGGTATCGCTGGCACAAGCGCGTGGCCGGTCCGATCTGCTGCACTTGCTTGATCATCCGTCGAGCGTAGGCCAGCTTGATTTGCGCGCCATGCTTGCTGTGGTCCATGAAGTTCGCATCGATGATCCGGTCTACATGGAAAAGGACTATTCGGTCGATGATGGCTTTATCGAGCTGCTGCGTCATGCGTTGATTGATGGTGAGCGTGCATCTGTGACGCTCGGTGGCAATCGTTTCCTCAACAATCGCAACAAGAGTGTTGGCGGTCAGCTTGCGGTCGATATTGAGCGGATGCTCAATTATGAGATCAGTGACGAGCAGGCAGCCAAAGCGCCCGCGGTTCTGACCGATAGGCGCGGACGACGCTATCTTGATGCTGAGAGCGTGAAAATTTTCACCTCCGGTTCTGCGGGGCAGTCCTTTGGTGCCTTCTGTAACGACGGCATGGCGCTCACCCATATTGGCACCTGCAATGATGGCGTGGGCAAGAGTGCGGGCGGCGGCACCATCGCTGTTCGTTCGCCGGGTGGCGGTTCGGAAGGGCCCGAGGGAAATGTCCTGATTGGCAACTTCGCGCTGTTTGGCGCAACTGGTGGCAGGCTGTTTGTCGAAGGGCAGGCCGGTGATCGTTTTGCCGTGCGTAATTCCGGCTCTTCGGCTGTGGTCGAGGGGGTTGGCGATTTCTGCTGCGAATACATGACCAACGGCGCGGTGCTTAATCTTGGCGGCTTCGGCAAGGGTTTTGGTAACGGGATGAGCGGCGGTTTTGCCTATCAATATGACCCTTATGGCGAACTGGGCGCTAAGATCAGCCATGACTCGATCCTGATCGGACGTCTGGATGTTGAAGGCGATCCGCAATGTGCCTTCCACGCCGATGCCATTTATCAGATGCTGCAATGGCATGTCGCAGCCACAGGTTCCCAAAAGGCGCAATGGCTGATTGAGAACTGGGAAAGCGAGAAGCACAATTTCGTCTATGGCATGCCTCGTGCGCTGCTGCTCTATCAGGATAGCGATGCGATCCTTAAAGCAAAGAGCCGCAAGGATCTGGTTGAGGAACTCGCAACCGCCCTGTCAGCGCATCAGCTCCGTAAGTTCAAGCTTGCCTATCGCAATCGCAAGGCGGTTCTGAACGGACGTGTTCCTGGTTATGGCGAAACCGATACTGAGGAAATGTACACGCTTCTCAACAATTACACGGTGCTGAGCATGGCGCAGGCCGTTGCCATGGCGCGTGTGCCAAATGCCAGCGGACCATCTGATCCGGCGGTCGATAAAGCCGTGCGCAATCTGGTGCTGACCGAAGACTTTTCGCTGTTACACAGGCTGAGCCGTTATTCGCGCGAAGCAGTTGCCGATTATGACGATGAAGCACTCGCTGTCATGGTCGCAGCCAAGCGGTTGCGCGATTACAAGGAAGCGCTGCAAGGCCGCAACACGCTTTCCATTGATAGTCTTGGCACCTATGGCTGGATCATTCATCAGACACAGAAAAACATCGAGAGGATAGGGCGCATCCCAAGCTTTGAAGAGCTTTTCGCCCGCCAATCGATGGAAAATCTGACGGTCACAAAGAAGCAGGTGTGAGGCAGATCATGAAACTCCCATATATCCCGGAAGATGCCCCCTTCAGCACCGATCAGCGCGCATGGCTGTCCGGCTTTCTGGCTGGTCTGCATTCACGCCTTGCAATTGCCGGTGAGACCAGTGCAGTTGCTATATCATCGGCTACAAAGTCTGTGACGCCTCTGCATATCCTGTTTGGCACACAGACCGGCAATGCCGAAATGGTAGCAAGTGACGCCGCCGCCGCGGCGCGTGGTCTCGGATTTGCGCCTGAAGTGCTCGGCCTTGATGATATGGACATGGCGAAGCTTGCCGATGTGAAACGTGCGGTCATCATCACCTCGACTTATGGCGAGGGTGAAATGCCAGACAATGCGCAGCTTTTCTGGGATGCTTTGTCATCGTCGGATGCACCCCGTCTTGAGAACCTCAATTTCGCCGTGCTTGCCTTGGGCGACACCAGCTATGATGGATTCTGTCAGGCGGGCAAGCTGATCGATATGCGTCTCGAGCAGCTTGGTGCAACGCGTCTTGCCGCACGGCTTGATTGCGACATTGATTTTGAAGATGCAGCTGCAAGCTGGCTCAATGATACGCTGCCGCTGGCCTCAACCGGCGATCAGTCCGAGGCCGCACTACAAGCGGCAACGGAGGTCGCAGTACCGCGTGCAGCCTCAAGCTGGAACCGCAAGAACCCGTTTGCGTCGCGGCTAGCGGTCAACCGGCTTTTGTCGGGTTCGGCTTCGTCCAAGGAAATCCGCCATTACGAATTTGATTTGGCGGATAGCGGCCTCAACTATGAAGCGGGTGACGCGCTGGGCGTTGTTCCGGTCAATGATCCGGCGCTGGTCGATCTGCTGATCAAACGTCTTGGTGCCGATGCGGAGACGCCGCTGGGCGACACGACCCTTGGCGCGGCTTTGTTGAGCAGCTTCGAAATTTCAACGCCGTCTCGTGATCTCATTGCTGAAATTGAACGCTGTGCGGGCAATGACGAGCTGAGCTTTGTTCTGCGCAATGGCGATAAGGAGGCGCTCGACGCCTATCTATGGGGCAAGGATATTTACGATCTGCTGATGCTCAATCAGGGGGTGGCAATATCGCCCGCCGAGCTTGTCGCTTTGATGAAGCCATTGCAGCACCGTGCCTATTCCATTTCGTCCAGTCCGCATGCAGCAGGCACGCATGTGCATCTGACGGTAGCAAGCGTGCGCTATCATGCCGATGGCCGCGATCGCGGTGGTGTTTGCTCAACCTATCTTGCCGATCGCATGGCAAGCGATGCCACGGCTGGCGTTTTCGTGTCACAGAATAAGGCGTTTCGTGTGCCATCGAACAATGACGCGCCGATGATTATGGTTGGACCGGGCACCGGCATTGCGCCGTTCCGTGCCTTTTTGCAGGAGCGGCGCGCGCGTGATGCAAAGGGCCGCAACTGGCTATTCTTTGGCGATCAGCACAGGGCCAATGATTTCATCTATGAGGACGAGCTGAGCGATATGAGCAGAGACGGTCTGCTGACCCGGCTTGATCTGGCTTTTTCACGCGATCAGGACGCGAAAATCTATGTCCAGACCCGCATGAAAGAGAATGGCAAGGCGCTGTTCTCATGGCTGGAGGAGGGGGCGTCTTTCTATGTCTGTGGTGACGCAAGCCGTATGGCGCGTGATGTTGATACGGCACTGACGGAAATCATCGCGACACATGGCAATATGAGTGCAGATAAAGCCACCGATTATGTCGCTGGCCTGCGTCGTGAAAAGCGCTATCTGCGCGACGTTTATTGATGCCAATCAGACCAAGCTGTTATTGCGAGTGTGTTGAATTTGGTGTTCTTATCATCAGATTATTTTCTCATGTTGGAACTCCAAATACACCACTAATTTGAATCAATCTTGCTCAATTGATTCAAAACATTCATTGGATATTAGCGAGGGGATGAATCACATTCCTTCGTATGAACACACTAAACTCATGGCAGATTGATCTGCAACGCCGCTATCCATCTCAAATTATGGCTCGTTTCTATGGCTTGTCTATTCAGGTCGATTTTTTTGGTATCTGGATTCTATCACGCAATTGGGGGCGAATTGGATGTGTTGGGCAATCAAAGTACCAGTCATTCGATAACGCACTAGATGCATATATAATTCTTGATCGATAGCATCGTCAAAAACTCAAGAGAGGCTATACACCAGTCAAAACAAAGACTTCTTAGATTCAGTCCTTTGTTTGAGCGATGATCGAATTGAGGAATTACTTGGCGTCTGGCTGCGCTATAGGATCGCAGCTTATCGATGACGATACGTTTAGGTGCACAACCTTGTTTCTTCAAAAACCGAACCAGTAAACGCTTGGCTGCCTTGGCGTTGCGGCGGGCTTGAACTATCTCATCGCGTTCATATCCATCTTGATCAACGCCGCGCTTAAGCATCATTTTTTCAACTTCACGCAGGCTGAGATTGAACTGAAAATATAGCCAGATTGCACGCGCTACGATTGAGATTGAAAAGCGGTGATTTCTATACGACGTGGCCTGCTCATTCATAGACATCAAATACCGCAATAACCTTGACGACGGACGAAATTATTTCCGTTATGCCAATTCAATCAAAATATATGGAAAAGGTGGGGTTTTGCCATATGTTGAAACCTGGATTGAAGGCTTATGTCTTCAGCGGGACCTTACGATAAGTTCAACCGATATTTTGATAATTGCAAATTATTTACGTATCGAATATGGTACTGAAAATAGTGTTATTTATTTCACTGGAGTTAATTATGCAGCGTGTGGAAGCGAACGTCGCTGTAAGCGTATCTGATCTCAAAAAAAGCCCCTCGGCCGTGATGGAGCAGGCGCAGGGCGAGACTGTAGCTGTGCTAAACCATAACCGGATCATGGCATATATGGTCCCGGCAGAAATCTACGAGGAAATGCTCGAGAGATTAGACGACTTGTACCTTTCAGAAATTGTTATCCAGCGCGTAACGGAAAAAGGTGCGCCGGTAAATCTCGATGACCTTTAAGCTCGAGATCATACCATCGGCACGCAAAGAGTGGGATAAGCTCGGATCCAGCATCAAGGAACAGTTCAAGAAAAAGCTTCGTGAACGCCTTATCTCTCCGCGCATGCCAAGTGCGGCCCTTCATGGCATGAAAGATCACTACAAAATTAAGCTTCGCCAGCTTGGATATCGCTTGGTTTATAGAGTGGATGACGAGAAAGTTACGGTTTTGGTGATCGCGGTTGGTAAGCGCGATAAAGGTGATGTGTACAAAGTTGCGAAAGAAAGAGCGCAATAACAGAACGTGTCTCATCAAATGTCACGACGACCGCTTTGCGAAAGAGGGGCTTGCCTGACATAAGAGAAATGAATCGGTTTGGACCTGGAGGATTATCACTGATGGCTATAAAAATTCATTCTTCTTTTGCAATTCATGCTGGTGAATGGCTTAAATCTGAAATCGTAGAAGGTCACGGAATTAAGATAGGTGATCTAGCGGAAGCCTTTGGTGTTAGCAGGCAGGCTATTAGTGGCCTTCTGAACGGACGCTATGCTTTAACTGCAGACATGGCTATTCGCTTCGAAAATGCCTTTGGTGTGAAAGCAGAAACGTTGATGCGCATGCAGGCACGCTATGAATTGGCGAAAGCGCGTGAGCATGAGTCCGAACTTGCAGTCAGGCGTTTGGTCGCGGCTTAAGCTGTTCGGCACGTCTGATGTCCAATAGTATATTCATACAATAGTATCCTAGTCGCAACTAACCACCACCTCGATTTAATCTGGAGAGTCTTGAATGGACTGGAAACATATTGAGGATGATTGGCATCGTATGAAATTTAAAGTTCAAGAGCGGTGGGGCCATTTGACAGAAGATGACTTGGAGCAGGCTGGTGGCGACCGCGACGCATTGAATGTAAAAATTCAGGATCGTTATGGCCTGAAGGAAGAGCATGCTCGACTGCAGCTTGATGAATGGTTCAATAATCAGCAGTGGCTGTCTTAAGGTAGATCCAAAATCTCAAATTAAGTTCCATAACCTATCTTATGCGACTAACAAATATAACGGGGGTGGGTTCTAGTTTGAAGTGCGACTTGCAAATGATAACAATGAGTTATCGAATGCAAGGAACCTGTCATGGACCGCACCTATTCGCATATTGATCTGGATGAACGCCGCAAAATAGCGCGCTGGCGTATTGCAAAGCTTTCCGTTGACGTTATTGCTGAGAGACTTGGAAGGCACCGCTCGACCATTTTTCGTGAACTTAAGCGCAATCAGTTTACCGATGATGAGATCAAGGATTTAAACGGTTATTACTGCACGATTGCTGACCAGAAATGCCGCGAGCGGCGTTCGAAGCAACGCAAGCTCATCCGGTATGATGAGCTCCGGAAGTCCGTGATCGATCACATCAGCGATGGATGGTCACCGCAACAGATTGCCGGGAGAATGCGGCTGGAGCGGCATCCCATCTCTGTCAGTCATGAAACAATCTATCAGTTTGTGTATTCCACCGACGGTCGAAAAGAAGAGCTTTGGAAACATCTGCCCGAACGTCGTGCCAAACGACGTCCACGTCATGCCCGACGTCATCATGGACGCCGCTTTCCACCGGAACTGAGCATCCTTTATCGTCCAGACATGGTTTCTAGGCGCAAGCAGTTCGGTCATTGGGAAGGCGACACTATCCAGTTTCGCAAGAGGTTTGGCAACGCCAATGTAACGTCTCTGGTCGAGCGCGTGAGCCGCTTCACGGTTTTGTTGCGCAATAATGATCGTCAATCAAAGCCGTTGATGGAAGGTGTGATTAGAGCACTCCAGCCCCTGCCCCAAATGGCCCGCCGATCGATTACGTTTGATCGTGGTACTGAGTTCACAGAATGGGCTTATCTGCAGAATGGGATAGGGTCGCAAATCTGGTTCTGTGATCCGCAATCACCCTGGCAGAAAGGCACCGTTGAAAACACCAACAGACGCACAAGACATTGGCTACCCCGAGACCTTGATCCACTTACCCTCAGTGATCGAGACCTCGCATTCATCTGTCATCGCCTCAACAATACGCCGCGCAAATGTTTAGGGTACAAAACACCTGCAGAAGTCTTTCGGCAGAAACTCTTCGCAAACAGACATCGTTTTGCGTAAACTCAAACCGAAAAGTCGCGCTTCAGCATGACCTCACAGTAGCTTTTCCAGCTCATAAGCCATACTTCATGAAGGATCCCTTTTCAGGGGGCAGACCAAACCGATATGGCTGATAGTACGAAAATCAGCAACAGGCATAGATTTCTTTTTGATGAAAGCTATTGCAGATCAATATATGACAAACAACTCACTAAATGTTCATTTGACCATGAGTTTAATGAAACTACAATTCCGAATTGCTATTATTCATACTTATATTCGAAAGAAAATATAATTCTTGTTCGTGCATTTTCTGATGATGCACTAGATGTAACGCGGAATTTATCGGAGATCAGGAGTCCATTCCTATGAACCTAAGTTCCATTGTATTTCTGTTTAGTGCCTTCTATCCAGCATCCCTCGGAATGCTGATAACAACGATTATTGGTATCTCGACATTACGGAATGAAAGTCCACTCTTATCTTCTGTAATATTTGCGCTTCCGTTTGTGATAACCATTGTAGTTTCACCAATCGTCGCGAAGTTGTTAAAGGGATTTTCAAGAGGTAATATTATAAAAATACAGTATGTAACAAGATCGCTATTGATTGTATCGGTTCTGACAACCCTTTATGTTGTCTTGCAGGACGAAACATACGTGATATTCTCATATGTATTCCTTTTGACGGTCTTGTGTTTTGATCAAGTTTTGACGAGCGATGCTCCTTTAATTGCCAAGGATATATATGCCACGCAGTTTAGCTCGGCAACTGCATTTGGTAATTTTCTTGGCCGCGGTTTCCAGAGTGTAACGCCTGTCGTTGCGGCGTATCTGGTAGCTTCGAACCATGGGATGTTTTGGGTTTCACTCATTACCCTGACTGCCTTTCTCGGTCTGGTCTATCCCTTTGTCGTTGCATTGGTGCAAGATGAGTTTGAAAAACCAGCACAAAAGAAAAGCGATGCTACTAACACGTCAAACGGAGCATTGTACGACAGTGACGCATGGGGAAAGTGGTATGTCGTTTTTAGTGTTTTGGTGAACCTATCGCAAGGATCTGTGGCTTTCGTGTTGATCGCAATTGACCCAAATTATTATGGACCCATATATTCCAGTATCCTTTATGGTGCATTTTTTATTGTTCAAATAGCTGTGCTGACTGGATTTTTGCGTATGGAAACCATTAGCAGGCTCCCCACCGGAGTAACGTGGTTTCTTTTTTTCAATGCGATAGGGCTACTCATTCTTTCCATACTAGGGAACTCATGGGCCATCGCAATCGTAGTGGCTGTTATTGGACTTGCGTACGGTGTCTCCATTCCGCTTCTGTCTGAGGTCATATTAGGTCGTTTACGGGGCCCACATTTTAGACAGTATTTGGCGAATGCAAAAAGTGGTGGAAGGCTCGCGTCTATTTTCGCCTTGTGGGCAGCGGGTTTGGCACTGTCAACGGGCATCTCGTCGAGCCATCTACTTATGATTTCAAGTATATTTCTGGCAGGAAGTGCTGCGATCCTGGCAGTATTAGCTAAAAATCTTCAAAAAGCTGATGACATATCAACGGCAGCAGTGTCAGGCGACAACGCTATTTCCGGTGGTTAATGGCCGGTTGCGTTGGGGGTGCATTCTATCATAAGCATGCAACATGCCAATGAGTTCATGTGGTTAGCCATGGAGGAAATTGGATGTCAAATTGCTATTCACAGATCACTTTGTCCGAACGGTGTCGTCTTTCCGAACTTAAACAGCTTAAAGTCTCTCTCGGCGACATAGCGCGACCAATGGTTCGTCATTGCTCGACGATCTATCGCGAGATCAAGCGCAACAGCTTTCGGGACACGGAGATACCAGACTTTGACGGCTATCACGCCTGATCCCAGTCGATCGGCCGCTTTTACGCCATTGTGCGCGCCACCTTAATCATGACCTGTTTACGCATGAAGTCACAAGAGTTGCGAATGATGAATTTATGGGGTCCATAACGACAGGCTTTATGCGAAACGCTATGCGTAGTGCAGAAACCATGATGCGGGCTTCTTCAAACTAAGGCGGGCATACAACACGCCCGCCAGTGTCCGTTTGAAGTCCAGATCCACTTGTACGGATTATACTCAGATACCCTTGGTGATAGAAGTAGCCCTCGTCTATCTGGCGCAACACCGTCCCCGATGGAAGGTTGATTTGATGACGAAATATAACCGCACCCGGAGCCAGCGGGATCATGGGTGGCTGATCCTGGTGATGATGTTTATGGTGCTTGTGTTTGAGCGCATCAATGGTCAGCACCGTGCCACCAATTAATGCGCCGCCAAACAAAAGGTTTCTGGCTATCGTATTGTTGTCGGTTGATTGAGCTAAGGCACTGTGCAGCGCAGACAGGTTCAAAGCAGCGATGAATGTCAGTATAATCATCAGCCGCCTGTCAAAATCCTCAAAACATAAATTATCAATAGTGGAAACAGGCATTGTCATTGCGGGATATACGATATAATATATCTGGATATACACCAATAGATATACATGAGGACCAATGCCCCTCTATATTCGCGACGATGAAGTTGATGCCCTGGCTATCAAGGTCATGAATATAACCAAAGCACCCAATAAAACGGAAGCTGTGCGTCGTGCGCTGATGCACGAGTTGGCACGTAGCAGCAAAACCGTTCCTCTGAAGGACAGAGTAGACCAAATTACTCTGCGCATAAAAGCCAGAATGGGCCAAAATCAAACAGATTTCGACCCCAAGAAATTTGCTGATGATATGTGGGGCTCGTAATGTTTCTGGATGCATCAGCTATTGTTGCCATTCTGACTGGCGAGGAAGACGGCGGATATTTTCTTGCTAAGATCGAAGCCAGTAAGAAGCCGATTTATGTCTCAGCGCTATCGATTTTTGAAGCTGTCATTACTATCGCGCGCAAAGAATCCGTTTCGCACAATGGCGCAAACTCACCGACGCCGCTTGCCATGATTGAACAATCACAAACCGATGTGACAGAGTTTCTGAGTATCATCGGCGCGAAAGAGCTGCCCATCAACGGATCTCTGCAAAAGGTCGCTATTGCTGCGGCTTCTGAATATGGCCGCTTTGTTGCTCACCCAGCACAGCTTAATTTTGGTGATTGTTTTGCCTATGCCTGTGCCACTGCCAATCATTTGCCGCTCCTCTTTAAAGGCAATGATTTTGTGCACACTGACATTGAGCGCGCCTGAAGCATTCTAAGCATAAGTGATCGAAAAAGAGGTGGCACTAAAATAGTCTTATGCTGTTTAATAACAATCACTTCTTTTTAGTTTCTGTTTATATTCAGTTATACCCCAGACTGTAAGGTCTCTTCGAGCCCCAGCGACGGATACATTGCTGTGATAGCACTGATATCATCCATCAATTCTGTGATAAGCCAGTCACGAACCTGCGCCACAATGGGACGAACAGGCTTGCCCCGCAGACGCACGAGATGACATTTGCGACGCGTTGGTAATAGCCGATTTTGAGCTGGGATTAAAGCGTTTGTCCGAAGCCAATGCGCAACGACATTTAACCAGCCAATCGCCACCCCCTGCCCCAGCAATGCGGCCTGAACAACAATAGCATAGTCAGAGAACAGCATTTCATCGTGAGCTGCCCGACCGCGCGCGGGTAGGAAAAAATCCGGCCAGTTAGGCTGCGCCTCACTCAGATTAATAAGCGTTGTCGCGGGCTGATCCAGAACCGAAGTCGCTTCATCATACTCTCTTTGATAGGTCGGGCTACAAATCGGCACGAGTATTTCGGGCATAACGAAAGTGGCTTCATGATTATCATCACCACCTTCTACAAATCTCATACCGAGATCAACGTCATTCACTGGGCCAGCCAGCGGCCCCATAATTAATTCGAACCGCAGATCAACGCCGGGAAAAGTCTTCTTAAAAGCCGCCATGCGCGGCATCACCCAATGCGTCGTAAACCCGGTTGAAAGCGAGAGCGTAACCGTTTGAACGCCCTGTTTTCGGTCGCTGATTTCTCTTAATGCCTGTTCAATGCCAGCGAAGCCCCGGTCAATCGCATCATGTAGAATCTTACCGTACTCGGTCAGTGTGGCACCGCTCGTCGTGCGAATGAAAAGCTGTACATCCAGATGCTCTTCAAGTCGCCCGATCATACGACTGATAGCGGCTGGCGTCACGTTCAGCTCCTGAGCTGCTTTGGAAAAATTTCCATGCCGTGCTGCTGCCTCCAATGTGAAAAGGCCATTCATCGAAGGAAGAGCGCGTCGCAAAATCGTCATTACATTTTGTAACATCGTCTCAAGCTTTTTTCAATTGCGCCCGTCGCAGTTATTTGTTCTCCTACTAATCAAGAAAGGAGAATATCCTTCATTATCGTCAGGGGAACAAAGCATTTGTAAGCGCTCAGTGCCAAAGCAGTTATGCGCAAAACTAATGTTTAGCTCTTCCATTGAATGCAGCAGATCGACCCTGACCAATATTTGATCAGTCGATAAAATATTTAGTGGAATCAAATGACTGAAACCAAAAAATCGTCAAGTGTTGGAGTTTCCGTCCGTTCCGCGACGAAGACCTATGGAGCTTTCTGCGCACTTGATTCAGTCAGTCTTGATGTTGCGCCCGGTGAATTCGTCTCAATTCTGGGGCCATCCGGTTCCGGTAAAACAACATTTCTTGGCATTCTTGGCGGATTTGTTCAGCCCACATCCGGTTCCATATGGTTGGGTGATCGCGATATTACATTGGAGCCACCGCACAAACGCGACATTGGCATCGTCTTTCAGAACTATGCCCTGTTTCCACACATGAACGTCGCCGACAATATCACATTTCCATTGCGTGCACGCCGGATGCCAAAATCGGAGTGGCCAGAAAAACTGCGCGATGCACTGGCAATGGTTGAACTGACAGGACTTGAAGGCCGCAAGATTGACGAATTGTCAGGTGGCCAACGACAGCGTGTCGCTCTTGCCCGCGCAATGATCTTTGAGCCGCGCCTCATTTTGATGGATGAGCCGCTTTCAGCGCTCGACAAGCAGCTGCGTGAAAACATGCAGATTGAGCTCAAACAGCTGCATCGCAAGCTTGGTGCAACGATTGTTTATGTCACGCATGACCAGCGCGAAGCTCTTACCATGAGTGACCGCGTTGCGATCATGAACAAGGGCAAAATCGTGCAGATCGACACGCCGGAAATGCTGCACGACCGGCCAATAAATTCGTTCGTCGCCAGCTTCATCGGTGAAGCTACGCTTCTACCCGTCACTAGAAATGGTGACAATAGTGTCAGCCTTGCAGGCACGACGCTGCGCTCAGCTTACCCGATTCCGCAAGGCGAAAAACTCTATCTCGCACTCCATTCCGAAAAGCTGACTGTCAACGACCAGCCCGGAAGCGACCATGTAAATCGTCTGCGTGGCACCGTTATTGACGCACTTTATCAGGGCGAAAGCATCCGCGTTTTCATGCAGCTACCCTCTGGCGAAAAATTAAGTTTCCGTCTGCCGACCAATCACGCAGGTCGTGCGCAACTGCGCGCCCCCGGCGAAGAAATCGAAATTGCACTTCACCCGGAAGACACGGTGATTGTGCCACAAACCAACTAACGATCACGCATAAGTATTACGAGGAAAACAGCAATGAAGATCACAGATTTTAAAGTGATGACCTTTGACGTCGTGGGCACTTTGATCGACTTTGAAAGTGGCGTTTTGAATGCAACCCGCAAAGTCGGCGGCGAAAAGGCTGCCAAGCTGAGCGACGATGAAATCTTCGGCCCATACATTCGCGGGCGCGATAAATTTTACGGTCGTTCTTCGTCGGCGATGAAGGATGTTTACCTTCACATGGCAACGGAACTCGGTATCAACAACGATCAGGCTTCCGCAGACTTGTTCCAGTTCGCCATTCTGCATCACCCCGCTTTTGAAGATTCCATTGCAGCACTGAAGCGTCTGCGCAAAAACTTCCGTCTCGTCGCCATGACCAATGCTGACCGCACTACGTTCTCAGCCTATTCGGAAACACTCGAAAACCCATTCCATGACAGCGTGACCTGCGATGAAACCGGATATGCAAAACCAAATCCGAGTTTCTTTGCTTACAACAAAGGCCGTCAATCAGCGTTTGGCTTCAAACCATCAGAAATCCTGCACGTAGCTCAGAGCCAATACCACGATATCGGCATAGCAAAAGAGCTGGGCTACACAACCTGCTGGATCGAGCGCCGTCAGGGACAAACCGGCTTTGGCGGTACGCCGACACCCAAGGGCGTAACAAAGCCTGACTTCCACTTTTCGACATTGAAGCAGCTTGCAGACGCAATTGACGCTGAACTCCTTTCAGCTTCAGTCGCAAACGCAGCATAGATCGGAGCGTCACCCCACCATGACGACACGCCCACCCTTCGATGACATCAAATCCCTATGGCAAGCAACAGCCGTTGAGCGCCCGCAATTTTCAGCGATTGCAGGCGGAAGCCAATATGATGTCGCGATCATCGGAGGTGGCTATACCGGCCTTTCAACAGCACGATACTTGGCACGCAAAGGCCTGTCAGTGATCGTGCTGGAAGCAAGCCGTATCGGATGGGGCGCGAGTGGACGCAATGGTGGCGTCGTCTCTGCTAAATTCCGGCTGGCATATCGCGATATTGCCAGCCGCTTCGGCATCGATGTCGCCCGGCTTATGCACGATATCAGCATTGAAGCGGTAGAACATGTCGGCGAACTGGTCCGCGATTACGCTATCAAAGATGCAAATTATCACGCCACAGGCTCTCTCCGGTGCGCCCATAATCAGGTCTCGCTTGATGCAATCAAAGCGGAATGCGCCTGGCTGAATGAAGCACTCGGCGACACGGCTTGTTCGATACAATCCGCTTCGAAAGTGGCAGAAGAGACGGGGTCAAATGACTTTCTTGGCGGCATGCTCAACACCCACGGCGGCATTATTCATCCACTCAATTTTGTCTTGGGATTGGCATGCGGTGTGCAGGCCGAAGGCATCACAATATTTGAAAATACACCTGTAATAGGCATCAAACGGGAAACAAACGGCGTTATTGTCGAAACACAAAATGCTGCCATTCGTGCAAAGACGGTTGTCATCGCAACCAACTCTTATTCTGATCTGACTAAAGCCACCGCACCTGTGCGAAAGGCAATCATCCCATTCCGCTCGGCAATGATTGCAACGCAACCACTCACTGGCACAGCAGGCGAAAGCCTTCTTAAAAACGGGAGAAGCTATACCGAAACCCGGCGCATGATGCGCTGGTTTCGCAAGTCCGGCGACCGACTTATTTATGGCGGACGCGGCGCGTTTGGCAAAACGGATTCCGAAGCAGCATTTGCCGCCTTGCACAAAGCGATGGTCAAACAGTTTCCTGAACTTCAATCCGTTCAGGTCACACATCGCTGGTCAGGCCTTGTTGCTATGACACTCGATAGTCTTCCCCATGTCGGACGTATCGATGACCGGATTGTCTACGCGCTAGGTTATAACGGAACGGGTGTCGCCATGTCGTCATATATTGGCAAGCATGTGGCTGAGCTTGTGGCTGGCAACAAGGTTGATCTGGGTCTGCTCACGCAACTCCCGCTCAAACAAATCCCTTTTTATGGTCTGCGCGCACCAGCCGTTCGTGTGGTTGCAGGCTGGTATCAGTTTCTCGACGCCATCGGACGTTGAGGGAGATCGAAGCTGTGCGCCGGAGCAGCTGCTTAATCAAGCCGGTAGACAAGAATGGACCCGGAAGGTCCACACAGAGGAGAACGAACATGCGCATACCAACTCTCGCAGTCCTCCTGTCCTCAGTGGCTTTTGTCACTGGTATCAGTCAAGCATCTGCTGAACAGATCACCTTTGTTTCACAAGGCGGCGCCTATCAGGAAGCACAGACCAAAGCTATTCTGGATCCAGTTGCGGAAAAGCTTGGCATCACGATCAATCAGGATAGTTCACCAGATGCATGGCCTGTGATCAAAACGCAGACTGAAACCGGAAAACCGGTTTGGGATGTTATTGATACGCCAGCAAAAGACTGCATTCGCGGCGGCGAGCAAGGCATGATCGAAAAGCTCGATTTCTCCAAGCTGCCGAACGTCAAGGACATGCCAGCTGAATATAAGTCGCCATATTCGGTCGCTTATGAATTTTATTCCAGCGTACTTGCTTATAATAAAGACAAGTTTGGCGATAATGCACCAAAGACATGGGTAGACTTCTGGGACGTTAAGAAATTCCCCGGCACCCGCGCCTTGCGCAATCACCCGCTGGCAACACTTGAAGCCGCTCTGATTGCAGATGGCGTTCCAATGGATAAGCTTTACCCGCTTGATGTCGATCGCGCTTTTAAAAAGCTTGAGGAAATAAAGCCGTTTGTTACCGTCTGGTGGACGTCCGGCGCACAATCGGCGCAGCTTCTGGCCGATGGCGAAGTGGATATGACAATGGCGTGGAACGGTCGCGTTTCCGCTGTGGTGAAAGAAGGTCTGCCGATTGGTTACACCTTCAATCAGGGTTTCCTGCAATATACGTCGCTTTGCATTCTGAAAGGCGCTCCCAATCTTGAAACTGGCGTGAAGTTCATCAACGCAGCGCTGGACCCTGAAATTCAGGCGAACTTCCCAGCCTATATCGATTATGGCCCGGCAAACCCTGCTGCTTATAAGACAGGTAAGATCTCACCTGAACGCGCAACCGAAATGCCAAGTTCACCAGATAATGCAGCCAAACAGGTTCTCGTTTCCGATGAATGGTGGAGTTCGCCAGCAGGTGAAGAAGCTCAGAAGCGTTGGGCTGAATTTATCCAGAAATAACATCAGCAAGCGCGCATGCAGTTCTGGTGTGCGCGTTTTTCGCAGTTGAGCGATACAGCATGTCACGGTGATCTTAATGAGCAGTCTGGCCCTAAATCCGAGTGAACTCTACCGACGCAAAGAAATGCGGCTGATGCTGTTTCTTCTGGCGCCCGCATTGGCAGTCGTCACCGCTCTGCTGATTGTGCCGCTTGGCTGGCTTGCCTGGCAATCCATCTGGCAAGATGGTGGCTTTACCGCTGTTCACTATCAGCGTTTTCTGACCGACAACGTCTATTGGATGACATTTCTGCAAACCTTCAAGATTGCATTTATCGTCACAATAGCGGCCCTTTTGCTTGGCTATCCGATTGCTTATCTCGCTGCAACCGTCCCGCATAAATGGAGCATCGTCATTCTGGCGATGGTCATCCTACCGTTCTGGACCAGCGTGCTCGTGCGTGCTTATGCATGGCTGATCCTGTTGCAACGAACAGGGCTGGTCAACTCGGCACTCAAATCAATGGGCTTGATCGATGCGCCGCTACCATTGGTGAATAATGAGTTCGGTACTGTTATCGCTACAATCCATATTCTGTTGCCGTTCATGGTGTTACCGCTTTACGCAACCATGCAGAAAATCCCGCGTGAGCTTTCAATGGCAGGATCAAGCCTCGGCGGCACACCGTTTTATGTTTTCACGCGTGTTTTTCTGCCTCTATCCCTGCCGGGAATGATTGCGGGCATGGTGCTGGTGTTCGTGCTTACACTGGGTTTTTACATCACACCGGAACTGCTTGGCGGCGGGCGGACCTATATGGTTTCCATGCTCGTTTCGCGCAACATCGAGGTCTATCACGAGTGGGGGGCTGCATCATCAATCAGTGTTGTTCTGCTGATTTGTGTGTTCATGATCTTCCGTTTGACCAGCATGGTGATCCCGTTTGAACGCATTATGGGGACGAAGTAAGATCATGTCAGTTTCCCGCGCAATCCTCATCACTGTCGTATCGCTCATCCTGATCTGGCTGATCATTCCGATCCTCATCATCGTACCGATGTCTTTTTCCGGCGCACGTTTTTTGACGTTTCCTCCGCCAAGCTGGTCATTCCGCTGGTATGAAGCTTATCTGGCCAGCAGTGCATGGATGCAGGCAACCAAAGTTAGCCTGATTGTTGCAATAGCGAGTGCGATTCTTTCCACGATCATCGGCACTGCCGCCGCTTACGCGCTCAATCTGACATCCTCCCGGCTTGTCCGCAGCATGCAGGTGGTCTTGTTACTGCCGCTTGTTGTGCCCATCGTTATCACTGCTGTCGGCGTGTTCTTTGTCTTTGCGAAGGTCGGATTGCTGGCAACACTTTCAGGCCTCATCCTCGCCAATGTGATGCTCGGCCTTCCTTATGTAGTCACGTCAGTTTTGGTCGGCTTGCGCAAATTCGATCCAACACAGGAGATGGTTGCACGTAGCCTCGGTATGAACCGTTTTCGGGCCTTCTTTGCGGTCACGTTGCCACAAATCAAACCGAGCGTTATCTCTGGTCTTTTGTTCGCATTCATTTCCGCAATTGATGAGACAGTAGTGTCGCTGTTTATTTCCGGTGGACAATATCAGACACTGACAAAGCGCATGTTCACAGCACTTCGTGACGAAATTGATCCAACCATTGCGTCGATCAGTTCTCTCCTGACCGCCGTGTCCTTTATCGTCGTCATGCTCGCGGCCCTGAGTAGCGGTCGACAGCGTAAGGAGCATGCCGCCGCATGATTGCCGATCATCTCATACTTGGCGGCGGTTCGGCGGGTTGCGTTCTGGCTGCTCGTCTGTCGGAAGATCCCAATCGCCGCGTGATACTTGTTGAGGCAGGCCGCGACATCAGCGCATCCGACATGCCCGATGCCATTCGCAGCCGTTATCCAGGGCGAGCCTATCTTGACACAAACAATATCTGGGCGAAACTAAAAGCCCGTATGGGTGGCTTTGGTCATAATGGCGATAAGCGAGCCTCACGCCGCTATGAACAGGCAAAAATTCTCGGCGGTGGTTCAGCCATCAATGCGTTGATGGCCAATCGCGGTGCACCCACCGATTATGACGAATGGGAGACGCTCGGCGCGCAAGGGTGGAAATGGGAAAACTGTCTTCCCTATTTTCGTGAAATTGAAGCAGATCGAGATTTTTCTGGGCCTCTGCATGGGCTTGATGGACCGATTTCGATCCGTCGTATCGACAATAAAAGCATATCGCCATTCGTTGATCGGGTGATGCACACAATAGATAAAAATGGCTGGCCGATTGGTGAGGATCAGAATGGCCAATGGCGCGATGGGACCTATCGCGGGGCTATCGCCGTCAGTGATAAGGGGCAGCGGCTGCCCACTTCTGTCGCCTATCTCACCGACGAGGTTCGCAAGCGCCCCAATCTTAAAATCATGACCGGCTTTACAGCCGTAAAGATCACGTTTGACGGAAAAAAAGCTACCGGCGCTATTATCAGAAGCAATACCCAAAACACTGATGATATTAAACTTTACGCGCATGAAGTCATCGTTTCGTCAGGTGCAATACATTCACCAGCGCTGTTGATGCGCTCTGGTATCGGCCCCGGTCAGCACCTTCAAAGCCTTGAAATTCCTGTTATCCATGCCCTTGCAGGCCTAGGCCAAAATCTGATGGAGCATCCTTCCATCGCGGTCGCAGCTTATTTGCCACCAGCGGCACGCAACCGGGATGCACTTGAACACCATGAGCAAGCGATCTGGCGCTACTCATCTGACCTCCCCGGCGCGCCATCCGGTGATATGCATGCTGCAATTCTTGCACGCTCTGGCTGGCATTCGGTCGGCAATCGTATCGGCAGTTTGTTCTTCTGGGTCAACAAATCCTATTCGCGTGGAGCCGTTTCGCTCTCATCACCTGATGAATACGCAGAACCAGATGTCGATTTCCGTATGTTGAGCGATGAACGCGATCTGACGCGTTTGAAGGATGCTGTCCGAAAAGGCGCCACAGTCTTATCTGATCAAAATATGCGCGAGTTTGCTGGTACGGTTTTCCCCTCAAGCTATACGCCTCGGGTGGCAAAAGTTGCCACGCCCGGAACATGGAATGCATTTCAACGTGGCACTCTCTCAGCCATGCTTGATGCGGCAGGGCCGTTACGAACAGCACTCATTCATACTGCTATTACATCCGGTGTGAGTATTAAATCGCTCTTGGAAGATGATTCAGAACTCACCAGCTTTGTGCGTCAGCATGTTGGCGGTACATGGCACCCTTCAGGCACATGCCGCATGGGCACGGCAGATGATTCACTTTCCGTCACCAACGCGAGCGGCAAAGTTCACGGCATTGATGGACTTCGTGTTTGTGATGCGTCCCTCATGCCTGCAATACCTTGTGCCAACACAAACATGCCCACCATCATGATCGCTGAGAAAATAGCCGACATGATAAAAAGTAAAATTCATTAATGGAAAATTTTAGAGGTCGACTGAGCTAAGCTTCTTACAAACAAAGCCAGTCAAAACCAAACCCATTATTTGATAACCAGTCGGAGTTTCGCGTATCTCGCTCCCGACCGAATCCGTTGGTTGTTCCTATATCGTGTGCGGGTTGATACGATGTGAGACAGTGACCATACATATAAATACGGCTAATTCGCATACATTCTCTGCTTACGCGTTACAGAGATATCGGTTGAATGCACATAAATATGCGCATATAATTATAGCTCAAAGGAGCACGTCTTATGCCACAACCGGAACCTGCCCGGACATTCAAGCGCGCAACCAATCTTTCAATCGATAGTGAGCTTCTTTCCGAAGCGCGCCGACATAAGATAAATATTTCACGTGCAGCCGAAAGTGGAATTGCACAGGCACTCGCTGCTGCGAAGTCATTACTTTGGAAAGAAGATAATCGTTCAGCGATACAAAGTTCTAATGCTTACGTCGAAGCAAATGGCTTACCTCTTGAACGCTATCGTCAATTCTAATGGCGAGATATGACGTTTACGCAAATCCGGGTGGCGGCTATGTGCTCGACGTACAGGCTGATCTACTAGATGAACTGAAAACACGTATTGTCGTCCCCCTCATTATTGAAGAGATGGCGCCCATCCCGGCGAAACGGCTCAATCCGAGCTTCGAGATTGAGGGAGACGAGCATGTGTTGGTTACACAGTTTATGTCCGCAATTCCGGTGTCCATATTAAAGAACCCAGTCACAAACCTTTCTGTTTCACATGACGAGATCGTATCCGCGCTCGATATGGCGTTTCACGGATTTTGAACTCTATTGTTTAGTTACTCAACTGGGTGAAAACATTGATGACCAGTCAAGATTCCTGGTGCTGATCAAGACTACAAATAACCGAGCTTCGTTGTCTTAAACGCGAATATGCAACTTCACTGAAGATCAAATTCTGTGTGACCCTGAATGGCCGTCTAAAAAGTCATTGGCCATAGACCTCGGTCGGTATCTGTTCGTCATTATTACTTATCGATGACGATTTCGACCCGGTCTTTTTGGTTCGATTTAATAGTAATTCACGGTAATACTAACGAGTGTAAATGTGACATTTCAGGCACATCTTTAGGATAAAGATTTGAGATGTCTTTCAGTTTCAAACAAGCAAAGAAGCGATCTTACCCGTCGAAGCCCCTGTTTTGACAAGAAAAAGATGAGTAATTTAGACATATTTTATCTGTCAGCCTGGAATTCTTCTAAATCACTGCGATTGCGCGATATTTTTTAAACCTTTAAGGCGTGAGCAGGGTTCTGTCTGTTCGCAGATGCCCAAAGTATCTTATCCGGAGTGCGCTTAAGAATGACTTCCCGATTGTGGGATCTGACAGAACTCTATGAAAGTGAGCAGATTAATCTGCGAGCTTTTGTGCGCCGTATTGTCGGAAACACCGCCACAGCCGAAGATGTCGTTCAACAAGCGTTCCTGAACCTGCTCTCGAGATATGACGATACAGAGAAGGCGCCCGGGCCAGCTTATTTAAAACGAACAGCGCGTAATCTGGCACTTAATCATTTGCGCAATACCCGGCGTAGGTCAGATGTCGAGATTGCTGTCGATGAGCCAGAGCACCTCGCCGATACCAGTCCATCCCCCGAAATGACTGTGCTTTACCGCAGTGAGCTGCATCGTCTTTTACACTCGATTGCGCAGCTTCCGCCCCGCAGGCGCGAAGCCTTTATTCTCAACCGGATCGAAGGCTTGAGCTACGATGAAGTCGCCGAGCGTATGGGCATTTCCCGAAATACGGTTATAACCCAGATCGTGTCAGCCTTAGCTGAACTCGACAGACAGCTTTCGGAATAGTTATCAGCGGAAACATCAGGACGCGCATGAAGGAGTTTGAAACCGATCCGGTTTACATGAAAGCGCTGGAATGGTTTGTCCTTTTGCAGGATAAAACCGTCAACGCGGATGATCGGCATGCGTTTTCAGTCTGGATCGCGTCTGATCCCGCGCATCGATTGGCCTATGAGCGCGCACAAAAACTGTGGCAACGCTTTGATACTGTTAAACCTGAGTATGATCGCCTTCGCCATCCGAAACGCGTTGATCGGCGTGGCGTTGTGCTGGGCGGCCTCGCAGCACTTGTTCTCCTTCCCGGTGCTTTTATCATGTCGCGCCGTGGCTTGTTTGCGACCTATCGAACAGATGTTGGTGAACGCCAAAGTTTCAAACTTGCCGATGGAAGCACAGTCGAACTCGGCAGCTATTCCGCTTTGTCGGTCGATTTTGCGGATGATCGCCGTAATCTCGTGCTTCATGAAGGACAGGCATTCTTTCAGGTCGCCTCTGACCACTCGCGTGCCTTTGTGGTCAGTGCGGGTGGCGGCACTATAACCGCGCTCGGAACTGCTTTTGACGTCAAACTGACAGATCAGGCAGTGACTGTGTCTGTTCTCGAGCATGCTGTTTCAGTAGCTTTCGGCCAGATTGACCCGCTGCGGCTAAATGAGGGCTGGCAAATGACTTATGGGGCTGAGGAAGCACCCCTTCCTCAGCGCGCCGATCGGCAGATAGTGGAAGCGTGGCGCAACGACAGGGTTATCTTTGAAGATGTTCCGCTTGAGCGGGTACTCAAAGAGCTTGAACGCTATCGTCGGGGCAGTATCTTCCTCACTGACACAGAAATCGGCAATATACCTGTAACGGCTATTTTCGATACGCGTGACGCTGAAGCGGCGCTTACAACCATCGCTGAAACCCTGCCTATCAGGGTTCTGAACGCCGCCGGCTGGGTCACGGTGATTACGCGGCGATAATAAGCGAAAAAAATCAAAATTTTTACAATTGCGATCATTAGATCGCCTTTCCGAGGTGTCTGGTTCTGTAAGGGGCTGCGTTGCAGCCAAGAAGTAATCGGAAAATCCTGCATTGGCAGGGCGTCAGACATCGGGAAATCAGCCTTATGCACGTCGATATTAGGAGCGGAATGCGGAGCCGTCATCACCAGAGTTCTAAGGCTCGTCTTAGAACCGGGTTCTCTCTGCATTTGCTTGCGGCCAGCGCATTGGTTGGCATTACGGTATTTGCGCCGGACGTCGTGTGGGCGCAAACCACTCCAAATGGTCAGGTCCAGCGCACATCATTTGATATTGCGGCACAGCCATTGTCCAAAGCGCTGGTTCAATATTCCAACCAAACCGGTGTTCAACTGTTCTTTGATGCAAGCATTGTACGTGGCAAAAACTCTGGCGGTGCGCAAGGTTCGCTGACACGTCCAGAAGCACTGAACCACATTCTTTCCGGCTCTGGTCTCACATATAGTCTGCGTGGCAATACCGTTACGATATCAGCGCAGCAATCTGCCAATGCGGTCGGAGTTGCACCCGATGGCTCCGTGTTGCTTAATACAATTACGGTTGAAGGAAGCGCGGGGCAAAGTGCATTTGGTCCCATTGATGGTTATCTCGCAGTCGGTTCCTCATCTGCAACAAAGATGGACACACCGCTGATTGAAACACCACAATCAGTCACTGTAGTAACAGCTGACCAGGTACGTGATCAGAAAGCAACATCGATCGCTCAGACGCTGAGCTACACCCCGGGTGTATCCGCCCAATCAGGCTCATTCAGCCGCTTGGTGGATGATCTGACTATTCGCGGTTTCAATGTTGCATCTGGTAATAGCGGAACTTTGCGCGACGGTATGAAACTGCAATCAAATGTTTATGACGGTGGACAGGAGCCCTATGGCCTGGAACGTGTGGAAGTTCTGCGCGGCGCGTCTTCCGTGCTTTATGGTCAGCTTTCGCCGGGCGGGGTGGTCAATGGCGTTTCTAAGCGCCCGACTGATAAACCATTGCACGAAGTGAATGTCGAATATGGCAGCTATAACCGCAAGCAGGTCTCTGCTGATTTTGGCGGCCCAGTTACCGGTGATAGCAGTCTGACCTATCGTCTGACGGGACTTTTCCGCGACGCGGACAACTGGGTTGATAATACGCCTGATGATAAGTTTTACATCGCACCAGCTCTTACCTGGAAACCGGATGAGGCAACGTCATTCACTGTGCTCGGAAGCTATCAGCGTATCAAAACGGGTTTCGCTACGCCGCTACGCTATGAAGATGTCAGCCAGGGGACAATCCCGCGTGACCGCTTTTTGGGGATTGAAGGCTTCGATAAATATAATGTCGATATGTATACGGTTGGCGGATTGTTCGAACACCAGTTTGAAAACGGCGTGAAGCTGCGCAGCAACAATCGCTATTTCCACTCTGATGTTGAGTGGAACTACATGTTTGGCAATCTGGCACCATCGAGTAACGGGAAGCTTACACGGCTTGCCAGTGAACGCTATGAAACATCCTATGGTGCCACCTCGGATACTTCACTCGAATATGCTTTCAATACAGGTGCGATTGAACACAGGATTATCGGTGGTTTTGATTATTATCGCAGGTCCTACGATTCAAACCGCTACAGAGGCACTGGTTATAGCGTACTTGATCTTGAAACCGGCCAATATACCGGCAGCCCTGCCGTGAGCTATGCGGTTAATCGTGGTCAGAAAGCGATCGGCAACCAATACGGACTTTATCTGCAGGATCAGATCAAATTCGATGAGCATTGGACCTTGTTGCTTGGCGGCCGTCATGACTGGTCAGAAAGCACAACAACAACATATCAGAATGGCAAGGTTACAGACCAGAAGAACAGCGCGTTCACCGGGCGCGCTGGCCTCGTCTATGTGTTTGACAATGGCATCGCACCTTATGTCAGTGTCAGTCAGTCGTTTGATCCGCAGATTGGTGCGGATGTGAATGGCGATGCGCTGGAGCCAAACAAGGGACTGCAATACGAGGCTGGTTTTCGTTATCAGCCCGATGGAACTGACCTTATGCTAAGCGCGGCAGTGTTCGATCTCACGCAAAAGAATGTCGTGACCTACAATGCATTTGGCGACGCATTTCAGCAGGGTAAAGTCCAATCGCGTGGCCTTGAACTGGAAGCGCGGGGACAGGTTGGCGATCTTGGTCTGATTGCCGCCTATACATTTACCGATGCAACGATCGAACAAAGCGCCAAGCCTTACGAAATCGGCGAACAGGTTGCGCTGGTTCCACGCCATAGTTTCTCGATCTGGGCCGATTACGATCTCGACAAGGTCGGTGTTAAGGGCGTCAATGTCGGAGCGGGTCTTCGTTATGTCGGAAAGACCAACCTGCCAGACATGGAACAGGACGTTCCAGCCTACACGATGGTCGATGCGATGCTTCGTTTCGATCTGGGCGCTTTCAAGAACGAGCTTGAGGGAACTTCTCTGACGATCAATGCACGTAATCTTTTTGATAAAAAATATTACACCTGCGTTGCTCAGGATGGATGCCGCTATGGCGAACCTCTTACCGTGACCGCTACCGTCGGATATAAATGGTAACCAACAGAAGCATCACGCGTCGAGGCATACTGGGGGCGGCTCTTGCCGCTCCTTTGGCGTTTACGATCCCGTCCGGGCAAGCTGGTCAAACAGGCGGCATGCCGCCTATGTCACGCATCGTCAGCATGGATCTGCTGCTTACTGAATTACTCGTAACGCTTGGTCTGCAGCCAATCGCGACGGCCAACGTGCCTCTTTATCAGCGCCTCGTCGGTGACCCTGCGCTTGATATCACTGTTGCCGATCTTGGGCCGTTAAATGAGCCTAATATTGAATACATGCTCTCACTTAAACCCGATCATATTTTGATGGCCGACTGGCAGGCCTCATCGCTTGAAGTGCTGAGGAAAATTGCTCCGGTAACAGCCTATCCGGTCTTCGCAGGCAAAACGCCTGCGGTTGAACATGTTCAGATACTTCTCCGCCGTCTCGCCATGCAAACAGATCGCCTCGCTGTTGCAGACACCATGATCAACAATTGCGAACGTGGGATTGAAACAGCGTCGCGCGCGCTTTCGGGTTTTGATCGCGCTGTCTATGTGTGCCGGTTCAATCGCGATGGGCGGAATGTGGCGATGTTCGGTGGCAATGGCCTGATCGGTGACATGTTAAAGCGCCTTTCGTTGCGGAATGCATTTGAGGGTCGTGTGAATGCATCGGGCGTTACATCTGTTGCGCTTAACCGCCTTGCAGAGAACTCTGACGCAGTCATTATCCACTTTGACAGAGGTGCAGAAACCGACGCGGCTTTAGACAGGCTCACTCATAATCCTATCTGGAACGCGTTTCCGGCGGTGCAAGCGGGCCGCATTGTGCGTATGCCGGTCATTTATCCCAATGGAGGCGTGCGTTCCGCTGAACGACTGGCGGAGCAAATGTGCGAAGGGCTTTCCAATGTCTGACGCCACAACACCCGCGATGATCCAAAAAGATCAGCCCCGCAATATAAGCGTTGCCCTTGGAGCTGCTCTGATTGGCCTGGGGCTGTGTCTTTTTATGCTTAACCTACACCAAAGCGATATATGGCCTGCCAGTACCGGAGCGATATTTGCGCCTGATACAACCAGTCTTACGGATATGCTCGTTTATTATAGCTATCTCCCACGCGTGAGCGTAGCAGTTCTGGCAGGAATTTTATTAGGTCTCTGCACAACGCTTTTGCAGCAGGTACTTTCCAACCCGCTTGCCGAGCCCGGCACTTTGGGTATCTTTTCTGCATCACGCGTTGCTGTTGCTGTCACTGTTCTCTGGTTCCCTGCGGCAGCGAATTCCGGCTTTATTCTTCCCTCGCTTATTGGCAGCGGCATTGCGCTGACAGTCATTTTATTCCTCGCGAAAACCCAGCAATTCGCTCCGCTCAGAATCGTGCTTTACGGCATGGTGCTTTCGCTCTGTTTTGAAGCCGTGACTACGATGCTGTTGATTGCGCATTTTGAAGATCTGGGTGAACTCATCGTCTGGCAATCAGGGTCACTATCTCAGAACAACTGGAACGGAACGCAGTTGCTTCTTATTGCAACTCTGGCGCTTAGTTTAGTCGCATTTATGTTATTGCGACCTCTGACAGCAATGGGCGTCAACGAGACCGTGGCAACCAGTCTCGGCTCAAAACCTGTACTCGTGCGCACTGTGACGCTGGTCGCTGCCGTAACAGGTGCTGCGATTGTCATATCTACCTGCGGCGTCATTGCCTTTATCGGCCTTGGGGGCGCTGCAATAGCCCGCTTTGCTGGAGCAAGGCGATTGAAAGACCAGTTGATTGCAGCTCCGCTGATTGCGGGGGGCTTATTGCTGACAACCGATCAATTGTTACTGTTTCTCCTGCCAGCTTTGGATGTTCCGGCCGGAAGCCTAACGGCTATTCTTGGTGCGCCACTTCTCCTGATTATCCTGCGAAAAGCCCGGTCGCTGGGGACGCAGACCGCCTCGCTAACTGACGGAGCATCCTACAAACGCCAGACGCCGTTCTTTCTCCTCTTGCTCCTGTTTGCATTGATGGCTTTGACGCTCTTTGTCCTTGTGATGACGCGTTCTGAGGGGGGCTGGCATCTTCTTATCGCCAGCGAATGGGCAAGTTATTTTGAATGGCGGGCTGCGCGTATAATAGCTGCCGCGGCGACAGGAGCGATGCTCGCAATAGCGGGATGTCTTATGCAAAGGATGACCGGCAATCCGATGGCAAGCCCAGAATTGCTGGGCATATCATCCGGAGCCGCCCTTCTTATGATCCCAATTGTTCTCTTTCTGCCTCCGCTTGGACGAACGCAGAGCATTTTGATTGCAGCCTTGGGTAGCATTTTTTTCCTCTCTCTCTCATTGCGCTTGACAGCACGGTCAGGCTTTGCGCCGGAAAGACTGTTGATGACTGGTATTGCGGTCACCGCACTATCAGGTTCTTTTATGTCGATTGTCATTTTTCTGGGCGATATGAGGCTAACCCGGCTAATGGGGTGGATGTCCGGGTCGCTTTATTCCGTTCGCATGTCCGATGCTGTAATCGCATCAGTAATCTGTGTCACTGGCCTGTGCGTTGCATTGTTGCTCCAGCGATGGATGGCGATTTTACCATTAGGGCAGCAAGTTTCCCGCTCGCTCGGGTTGAGTTTAAGGCGGGCCCGCCTGCTCGTCATTCTTCTGACCGGGCTACTGACAGGGACTTCCGTTCTCATTGTCGGGCCAGTCAGTTTCATCGGTTTGCTGGCACCTCATCTCGCTCGACTAACCGGAAATCAGCGCCCCATACCATTTCTGATCGGTTCATCGCTGATCGGGGCGTTAATTCTCGTACTCGCTGACTGGATCGGCAGATATATCGCGTTTCCATGGGAAATACCGGCCGGGTTGATCGCTACCTTTATTGGCGGCTTATTTTTCTGCGTGGCGGTAGCGCGGCGATGATCAGAATTTTCGGAGATCACTTTACAGGGCCACTCGAAGAACTGGCTGCCAATTTCTTCCTGATCAGCGAAGCGACAACGGATTTTGAACCCGCACTTCAGATCTTTAATCAGGATCGCTTAGACAAAATTCTGAAAAGTTTCGCTAAACGCTATGAAGAGCCTGAGCCCCGCGCTGTGGCTTCGCAATGGTCTAAACTCTATTTCTCCCGGCTTATTCTGCCAGCAGCTGCGGCCGCCATTTTATTTGACTGGCAACTAAGGCTCGATCTTTCAAATATCTGCATCGCTCTGGATGACGAAGGCGGCAATATGCGCTTTGGTTTGCCGTCCAAGGGCATTCAAAACGCGGCGAATAACTCCAGAGAACGCTTTTCATTTCTTGCCGACGATCATCTGAGACCAGTCATTTCAGTTCTGTCTGATGTCAGTGGGCTGCCACGCAAGGTGCTTTGGAGCAATGCTGGAAACATACTTGAAAATGTGGTTGAGCGCAGCGCTGCGTTGCTGAGACCAGAGCATCAGGGCGTCCGCGACGGACAAAACTATCTTGCAACACGCCGCTTTGAGGACGGTTCGCTCAATCCATTATTTGAACCCGTTCGATACGTTGATAACGATGGTAAAGTACAACGTAGGCGCCGCATCTGCTGCTTACGATATTTCATCCCTTCATTGTCAATCTGCAAAACCTGTCCTTTAGAAAAAGCCTAGAGCGCAACCTAGGCATATTTGTTCGCGAGTCTCTGACCTAGATAGCCGGTCAAGAACCGGCAGTTCTCTCAAGCACCGTCCGTGACACCGGACTGGAGTTCAGCAAATTTCGTAGCCATAGTCGGATTATCACGCGTCAGTCGCTTAACAGTCAGGTCCTCAGATCGCTTCATCAATACGCTTCATTGCTTCTTCAAAACCGTCTGAGGCCAGAAGACAGTTTCTCCCGAACGCTGATTTGAAATCGTCAAGCTTGCTTTCGAAATTGGGAATGTCGACGTTTTGTACTTTCACCAATGCTAGTTCAGTTTTGTACCTCCCTGAGTTCATTGCCGCATTTCGTAAAAGCATAATGATTGGGATAATAAATTGCGGCCCCACCACCTACATCTTTGGGTAACGATGCGAAACGTCTACAATTCTTGTGTTGTAGAGTTCGCTCTCCGGTTCCAGTAGTGAGACGGTATTGCCAAATTGTTTGAGGCAGGCCGCAGGAACGCTTTGAGCTTTCGCTCATGCGGTCATTTCAGCGGTGTAGTTATGTCAAATGCAAATGCATCATTACGTGCATGGCGGTGGGCACGAGCTGTGTGTTTATGGCGACGCGAACGGTAAATCAGGTTAATCGGATCGTGAGCAGCAAGGAACCTTTGTGCATGTCGCGCTGCCTTGGACCGCCCAAATATCTTTTCCCGTTTTCGTGTTGGCCTATGCGAAACTTCGATGGCGTTATTCAGGCCTTTATGGGCCCGGTGATCCGCAACTGGTGAAAGGTTCTGTATCGGCTTAATGTAACTGTGCAGCTTATCCGTCACAACCACACATGGTCGACCGAATTGCTTCACCAGTATGGGGAAAAACCGTTTGGCAGCCTTAGTGTTACGACAAGTTTTGAACCAGAATACCAAGAACATCGACGTCTGCATCAATTGTCCGCCAAAGCCAGAACTTCTTTCCGCTGATCATGATGACGACCTCATCGATGTGCGCTTTGTCATTTGGCTGTAGTCGACCCTTGCGGATACAGTCGTCCAAATGGCGGCCGAAGCGATTAATCCATACGCAAACGGTCTCCCGGCTGCCAAGCACACCACGCTCAGCATTAAGATCTTCCACATCGCCCGTGCTTAAAGCAAATCGGTGATAGGTCCAGACAACGTAGGCAATAATTAAACCGGAAAACGAACCTCCTTCGCCCGGGGAATGGACCTGGGTGATTTCATGCGATATCGATACCGGAAACGCCAGGCTCAAACAAACTGGTAATACCTCTCCGCACAGCGTAAAGTCACTTATGCGTCTTTCAACGCTCTCTTCCGGCCTGGAATTGCTCAAACGCAATTTGCAGTTTCGCACCGATCCTCGCGAGGGGGTCTGGTGGGATCCAGTTGGGGCCAGTCATATTCAGTCGATCCGTTAGTAGCTGTGAACCAACGCCTGCAGCAAGATCCGCAAGGAGTTTGCCCTGACTTGTCCCACGAAGCACACCTGCGCCACCGCACCCTACCGATACGAACATCCCTGGATAGGCCTCACCAAAATAGAAGCCGCCATTATGTGTAACTGCAGTAAATCCACCCCATACGAATTCAAATTCATGGTTTTGAATATGCGGGAACCGGTTTCGATATAAAGCTGTCAACATGGCCCGCGCTTTTTCTGGCGCAAGCTCTTGCTCATAAGAATCTCCGCTCCGAATAAGCAGTCTGCGGTTCGTCTTCCGCATCGTTGTGCCCATTCGATGCGCGGGCAATATCCCCCATTTAGCTTGCGCACCCAAACGTGCCAGTTCATTGTCATCAAGTTCAGGCGTAAACGCACCATAGGTTAGAATACCGATCATTCGATTGCGCACAATCCCAAGTTCGCGTGCGTGAAGGTTGTTTGTGATAAACACACGATCGGCAACAAAATCACCCCGGCTCGTCTGAATGTGAAAAGGCGAACTCTTAGATACCGACAGAACAACAATATTCTCAACCAAATGCACCGATAGCGGAAGGTTATCCGCAAGCCCTCTATGCAGGGATGCTGGCTGAACCAAAACTTTGGTCAGTGACCCGAACCCATATCGATAGTAGTCACTTCCGATGATAGCAGACAATTCAGCTTGAGAATATTCCCGTGGATCCATACCCCATTTGCGGTAGGTGGCAACTGTCGCTCTGGCACTTTCCTCAACACGCCGGGTCGCCGCGGCGGTGATCGCCAAGGGGTTTTCATCCCAATCGCATTCAATCGCATAACGGTTGACGTGTGTTTTCAGCTCATCCAAACCGGCCTGAACAATGTTCATCTGCCTTGTGGCCCAGCCGGCTGTAAACTCTTCAGCGTTGGCGCTGGGTTCGCCCGGATTAATTAGCAAATAGCCCGAGTTTCGACCTGATGCCCCCTCCCCGATTGTTGAAGCTTCCAGAAGTAGTACCGGCTCATCGGGATATAATTCAGCCAAACGTCTCGCAGCGGCAAGGCCAGTGTAACCGGCGCCTACAACAATGCTTCTATATCGTCTGGAGGTTGGAAGATCTGTTTTTGTTACTCTTGGCGGCAAGAGTGCATCCCACCCCGATCTTGACTTATATTTAGGGGCCATTTGCATAGCTTTCTCCATCCTCCACCGACAGATAGCGAACATGGGTAACAAAACACCGGGTTCAGTTGGTGTTTCATAGAACTTGGATTGGGTCGCGTGTCACAATTTAGGTGCACAAGCACCAAGTCACCCCCATCCGTCTCCGGTAATTGTTTTTGTGCGCCCCCATCATTTTAACGGGTCTGTAATGAGATGTAACGCTTATTGAAAATACTTTCAATAAGAATTTATCGTTCTATTTTTCGATAAGCTGATGCAATACAAAATGTAAAGAAAGAGAAATTGTCTATTTTAAAACAATTATTTAAACAAATATTTTAAGTGTTCAATTTAGGTCATTCTCAATGAGATAACATTAACGCACAAACGCATGTATGAATCCGTCCATACGATTTTCAGATTTAATCCGCCACATCAGGTTGCTAGGGTTTATCCTGGCGACATTGCCCCATAAAGGCGTAATCAGCAGCCAAAGGCGTCGCATAACTTATCAAGATTTTGTTCGTCAGCCAGTTTCTTACTCTGACACATTTCCGGGCGTTGGATGAAGGCGGCTAAGGGGGCCAAGCTGAGCCTCGAGAAGAGAATAGCACCCCTCGATAGCATCCTCTCTTGAGACAGCTGTTGGGTCGAGGCACCACTCCAGCCAAAGCCCATCAAATAGCGCAATAAAATTTATGGCCAGCCGTTTCGTGTTAATCTCGTAATTACGTTGTGCAGCGAGTGCAGCTATATCCAACTGAAGCGCTTCGCGATACGCCTGCCAAAGCTTTCTGTGTTGGGTTTTCAGTGCTTCATTCTTATCGATCTCACCCCAAAGCGATAACCATATGTGAAGGTTATCCTTTGAAAAATGCTTCTCTGAAAATTGTGCCTGAATGAGTGTGCTTAACCGCTGCTCTGGACTGCTGGAATCATCGTCACGGCTTTTCTGGGCTTCTATTATCTGGTGGTGAACATCATCATAAAGCGAAACCTGGTACACTTCAGAAAGAATTTCATCTTTGCCCGAGAAGTGATGTGAAACGAGACCAATAGATACTTTTGCTTCCTTGCGTATATTATCCGTCGTTAATGCGGTAATCCCGCCGCGAGCAAGGCAACGAGTAGCAGCTTCGACTAACATACGCTTACGTACAGCTGGTAATTCACGAGTAAATCGTGGGCCTTGTTTTTTAATCTGCTCAGCCATTCGTACGCCTCAAGTGTTTTAGATTTTGCTGAACGATTCCGTCCGCAAATCGCAATTTACCATCTTATGACAGATAGTTTCGTTCCAGTCAGCGTTGCACTGGCGATGGATCGGGCAGCATTACCACACAGGGTTGGGGACTTGGTGCGAACGCCACCTGGTATGGCACCTCCGGCTTCTATCTCGACACACAGGCACAAGCCAACTGGTATGACAGTGACCTTGGTGTCGATGCAACCAACCCAACGCTTGCCAATGGCAACAAAGGCTTTGGCTATGCACTCAGCCTTGAAGCAGGGCAGCGCTTTGATCTCGACCCGTATTGGTCGCTGACACCACAAGCACAGCTTACATGGTCATCCGTTGATTTCGATACATTTACCGATACCTATGGTGCGCGTATCTCCAATCGAAACGGTGACAGTCTGAATGCCCGTATCGGCCTTGCTGCCAACTATGCCAATAGCTGGAAAGGCAAGGACGGCCTGATGGTCAATACCTCACTCTATGGCATTGCCAATCTCTATCAGGAACTGATGGGTGACGCCCGTATGAATTACGCAGGAACCCATATGGCAACCGATAGAGACAACACATGGGGTGGTATCGGTGCAGGTGGCACCTATGCATGGGCAAACAACAAATATGCTCTGTATGGCGAAGGCTCCATCAACACAGCGCTCAACCATTTCTCTGACAGCTATGCAATCAAAGGCAATGTCGGATTCAAAGTGAACTGGTAAGGAACAACGCATAATCCAAAAACAATGCTCCCGGATCAAATCCGGGAGCATTGCCGTATTTATTGCAGCCATTTCTCGATGCAGTGAGCTATCAGCAGATTGCAACAAATCATGCCATATGAACCCATCCGCCATTTTTATTGGATGATCGAACACAGGCATCGATGAACGATACACCTCTTACCCCGTCATCAACGGTTGGATAGATAACCGCACTATCAACCGTGGCATTATCACGTCGGGCCTGAATTGCATTTGCGGCTTCTGTGTAGATCGTTGCAAAGGCTTCAAGATAACCTTCAGGATGGCCACCCGGAATGCGGGTTACACGCGTCGCAGCCTCTCCAGCGCCTGCACCGCCACGCGTGATCTGGCGCTTTGGCTCACCAAGTGGTGTGAACCACAGACGGTTCGGATCTTCCTGCGCCCATTCAATGCCGCCTTTTGTGCCATAGACCCGTAGACGCAGGGTGTTTTCATTGCCCGGCGCAACCTGGCTGCACCAAAGCATACCCTTGGCGCCACCCGCAAATCGCAGCATGACATGCGCATTATCATCAAGACGGCGCCCCGGAACAAAGCTGTCGAGATCGGCTGCTAAGCTTTCAAGCGTCAAACCAGTCACAAAGGATGCAAGGTTGAAGGCATGCGTGCCAATATCACCCGTTGCTCCACCAAGCCCAGACTGTGCTGGATCTGTGCGCCAGACAGCACCTTTAGCGCCGGTTTCTTCAACCGCTTCGGTCAGCCAGTCTTGCGCATATTCCACCTGCACCACACGCAGATCACCAAGCTCGCCATTGGCGATCATTTCGCGCGCCTGCCGCACCATCGGATAGCCGGTGTAATTATGAGTCAGGACAAACAATGCCCCGCTTTCATCAGCGACTTTCTTAAGCTTCTTTGCATCAGCCAAAGTCGAGGTCAGTGGCTTGTCGCAGATCACATGAATGCCACGGCGCAAAAACTCTTTCGCAGCATCATAATGCACATGGTTTGGCGTAACGATTGCCACGGCTTCAATGCCATTCTTAAGGCGCGCTTCGCGGATCGCCATGTCCTTATAGCTTGAATAAATGCGATCTTCCGCAAGTCCTAATTCACGGCCCGACGCTTGCGCTTTTTCGGCTGAGGACGAGAGTGCGCCTGCCACGAACTCAAAGCGGTTATCAAGGCGCGACGCCATGCGATGCACACCGCCAATAAAAGCACCTGCGCCGCCACCAACCATGCCAAGCCGGATGCGCGGATTGGCTGTTTCCTTGGTCTTTGCTTCAATGGTCATAGCTATTCCTCCGAGCGCACTCGATCTGACTTCATCAGATCGGCGCTCTTACTTAATATTTTTTCGTGTATCTTGTCCGAAAACCGCTACGCACTTTTCGGGATACGCTTTACAATCCCAGCATACGGCGATTGGCGGCATCGTCCGTTCCGCCTGCGGCAAAATCGTCGAATGCCTTTTCCGTCACACGAATGATGTGGTGTTTGACAAACTCCGCACCCTCGCGCGCACCATCTTCAGGATGCTTGAGTGCGCATTCCCACTCAACAACTGCCCAGCCGTCAAAGTCATTGGCTGCCATCTTGGAGAATACAGCACCAAAATCGACCTGACCATCGCCGAGCGAACGGAAGCGACCGGCGCGATTGACCCAGCCCTGATAGCCACCATAAACGCCCTGACGTCCGGTCGGATTAAATTCCGCATCCTTGACGTGGAACATCCTGATGCGGTCTTTGTAAATATCGATGTTATCGAGGTAATCCAGACATTGCAGCACATAATGCGATGGATCATAAAGCATGTTTGCACGCGAATGATTTTTAACGCGCTCAAGGAACATCTCAAACGTCACACCATCATGCAGGTCTTCGCCGGGATGGATTTCGTAGCAAATATCAACCCCATGCTCATCCGCATGATCAAGGATCGGCAGCCAGCGACGCGCCAGTTCATCAAAAGCGGTCTCAACCAGACCAGCCGGACGCTGTGGCCACGGATAGACAAACGGCCAAGCCAAAGCACCTGAGAAGGTAGCATGTGCGCCAATGCCAAGATTACGGGAAGCGCGGATTGCCATCTTCACCTGCTCAACAGCCCATGCCTGCCGCGCTTTCGGATTGCCGCGCACTTCCGGCACAGCAAAGCCATCAAAAGCCTCATCATAGGCCGGATGAACTGCAACAAGCTGGCCCTGCAAATGCGTCGAGAGCTCGGTGACTTCAACGCCATTCTCACGCGCAACACCGGCAAATTCATCGCAATAGTCTTTGGATTCAGAAGCCTTTTTGAGATCGATCAATTGGCTTGCCCATGTTGGGACCTGCACACCCGCATAGCCTTTTTCAGCGGCCCATTTGGTGATGCTATCCCAACTATTAAATGGAGCTGCATCGCCCGCAAACTGCCCGAGAAAAATCCCAGGCCCTTTGATCGTCTTCATCAAAAATCCTCCAAAGATAACGCAAATTCAGTTAAGCATTCCAAAAGATATCGTAGGAATGCGAGACACTTTTAAACCACTATGATTGTCTGAATTACTATCTTCCAGATTTAGAAAATTCAGTATCATCAATAGCTTCGATAATTTTCTCAAACCAAAACCGCAACTTGAGCTTTTTCATTCATCAGAAGAAACTCCTCATTGCACAGCAGTTACAGTGCGAGGCCGCTTGAACGGTCAAAAACATGCACACGCTCGTGATTAAGCGTCGCTGCGAATGGTGCATGAACGCGCACATGTTGCTCACCGTCCACAACAGCAGTTATCTGATCCCCGCCGAGTTCAAAAACCACATGTGTTTGAGCACCTGTCGGCTCGACCAAAACAGCCTTGCCCTCCAAACGGATGTCCCCAGCTGTGGCCGACCCAATGTGTTCTGGCCTTAGACCAATGGTAACCTCCTGCCCGCGTTTTACGCTCTTTTCAGCAGAAATCCGGATTGCCGTTCCATCGTTGAGACGCGCTACTGGCGCATTTGCATCAGCATCAATGACACAATGAAGGAGATTCATTGCAGGAGAACCAATAAAGGCGGCGACGAACACATTTGCAGGCGTCTTATAGAGTTCAAGCGGCGTGCCCTGTTGCTCAATGCGCCCTTGATTGAGAACCACAACACGATCAGCCAATGTCATCGCTTCTATTTGATCATGAGTGACATAAATAGAAGTGGTGGCTACCTTCTGGTGCAGGCTCTTGATTTCACTTCGCATTTGCACGCGGAGCTTTGCATCGAGGTTGGATAAAGGCTCGTCGAATAGAAACACCGAGGGATTACGCACCACAGCACGACCCATCGCTACGCGCTGGCGCTGGCCACCTGAAAGTTGTGATGGCTTTCGATCAAGCAGGTTCCCAAGATCAAGCATACGCGCCGCCTCGGCAACCCGTTCGTCAATAATATTTTTGGGCTGCCCTGCAAGTTTCAGGTTAAATCCCATATTCTGAGCTACAGTCATATGAGGATATAAGGCGTAAGACTGGAACACCATAGCAATATTGCGCTCGCGCGGCGTCATACCATTGACCACCTGTCCGCCGATTGCAATTTCACCGTCGGTTATTTCTTCAAGCCCTGCAACCATACGCAAAAGTGTAGACTTACCGCAGCCTGATGGGCCAACGAGTGCAACAAACTCCCCATCATTGATCGATAAAGAAATATCGTGAATGACATCGAGAGATGCATAAGACTTATGGATGTTGATAAGCTCTACTGAAGCCATAATTGTGTCTCCCGATCAGGATTTGACTGCACCGGCTGTCAAGCCAGCGATGATGTGTTTTTGTGCGAGGAAGAACACGATGACAGTTGGCAAAATTGTCAGTGTTATGAAAGCAAGAACGAGCTGCCATTCAGTGCCAAATTCACCTCTATAGACCATAATTCCCAGAGGCCATGGATATTTCGATTCCGAATTGAGCATGATCAAAGGCAAAAGATAGCTGTTCCAGCTGCCAACGAATGAAACAATGCCAACCGTTGCCAGAATTGGTCGCGAGAGTGGAAGTGAAATATGCCAGAAAAAGCGCAGATACCCGCAACCATCGACAAATGCTGCGTGAAACAACTCTTCGGGCAAATTTCGGAAATAGTTCCGGAAAAGCAGGATACTCATACCAAGACCGAAAGCGACTTGTGGCAGCACTACACCCCAATATGTATCCAGCAAGCCAAGGTCACGTATGCGAATGAATAGCGGCAAGATTGCCGTTGCAGCCGGAAACATCAAACCAAGAAGGAAGTAATTCAGCAAGAATGACGACCCGAAAAACTTCACATGCGCGAAAGTGAAGGCAGCCATAGCTGAAACAACTAGTGTCAGAAAGACCGTCAATACTGCGATAACAAGTGAGTTAAATATTTGCAGCCAATAACGGTGGCCCAGCAGAATGTCGCCATAGTTCGCCCATTGCCACTCATCCGGAAGACCAAACGGATTAACGCGAAGATCACCGAGTGTTTTGAAACCACCAAGGGCTGTGGTCAAAAGTGGAACCAGCACAATTGCAGCTATGAACCCCAGCGAAACATAAAGGTAGAGCCTGGTTTGTATCGTCATGCGGACGGCATTTGATGTATCAGTCATGGCGCATGAAAATCCTTTTATAACCGAACGCGAGCGTCACACAGATTACGAACAGGACCACACCAACGGCACTGCCAAGGCCTACCTGCATACGCATAACGCCATATGTGTAGAGGAAGGTCACCATAGTTTGGGTGGAGTTGGACGGCCCGCCACCGGTTAACGGCATGATCATATCGAAAAGTTGCAGTGAACCGATCACAGCGAAGAATACCGATAGTCGAACTGTGGAGCCCAACATGGGTAATGTGACATAGCGAAATTTCTGCCACCCGGTGGCACCATCAATTTCTGCGGCTTCCAGAACGGCCTTATCGACAGATTGAAGGCCGGCAATAAACAACATCATATGAAAGCCGAAATATTTCCAGACAATGACCGCAAGTACAGCATAAATCGCCACATCCTTATCGGCGAGGACATAGGGATTGGCAAAGCCAAAGAAGTTTGAAGCTGCTGCAAACAGGCCATAGTCGCCATCATAAACGAAGCGCCAAATCAAACCCGCTGCAACATCCGCCAGGACATAGGGTAAAAAGAAAATCAGCCTGAATGCAACGACGCCCGGAATACGATGCGCCAGCATCATAGCAAGCCAGATAGCGAGCGGAATTTGAATCAAAACGGAAATAAAGATGATCAGACCATTATTGAACAAAGCCTGCGAGAACGCTGCATTGTTAAAGAGGACTTGAAAGTTCTTTAGGCCCACAAATTCGGTTGGAGTACCATACCCGTTCCAGCGATACAGACTATACCATGCCGCCTCTCCCATAGGCAGGATGACAAACAGCGTGAAAAGCAATAACGCGGGAGGCAAAAAAACCAATAGCGTGAGAGTTCGGTCATGAGCAACTGAACTGTGTTTCTTCTTAACTGATGACACTCTGCGTCGGGGCGAGGATGCCGAAGTCATGGACATATCAGCCATCTTTCCGCTTTCTTTATAAGACTATGAAGATGCAGAGTGCGCCTTATCTCGTCGAAGCGCACTCAATCTGTGCTTAGCGCAACTCAAATGCATCCTGAATTTGCTGCGCAGCTTCCTCCGAACTCATCTGCCCGGAGACGATTTCAACTGACACATCATTCACAACGCGCCCGACAGCGGCGCCCAGAGTCTGATCAAAAAAGTTCTGATGCCATGTCGAACTGGCCAGTTGTTTGGCTGAATCGGCGAGTAGCGGATTTGTTACTGCACTATCAGCACCGCTCGCCACTGGTAGGATCATTCCAGCCGCGGCCATCTTTTCTTCATTGGCTTTGTTTGTCAGGAAAAGCGCGAAATCGATTGCTTCCTTCGATGCATTTTTCGTAACAGCCCAGCCGTTCAAGCCGCCTAAAGTGTCTGTTGCCTTGCCGACGCCGCCTTCAACAACAGGAAATGCAAACCGGCCTATATTATCAGACGCAAGACCTTTTCCATCTCCCGCATTTTTGATCTGATTGGCTTCAGTATTATCGAAGCCCAAAATCATTGCTGCCTTTCCGTCACCGAAAACACCAAGTGCTTGCGGCCAGGATGCACCAAGATAACCTGGCTGAAATGGCTCTAACTTGCCAAACTCAGCCAGTTGTTCTCCCGCTTTAAGAATTGCGGGGTCCATAAAACCCTCGCCTTCTCCCTTGCTTGCAGCTTCAAATACAGCCTGACCACCATTGCGCATGACAAGGTAGCTCCAGTAGAAATGAATAGGCCATTTCTCACCACCGCCGCCGGCAATTGGCACAATGCCTGCATCTTTGAGTTTACGCACCGCTGCGCTCAGATCATCCCAGGTCTGAATACCATTGGCATCAACGCCAGCTTTCGAAAAAAGTTCTTTATTATAGAAAAAACTAACGAGATTAACCTTATAAGGAATAGCCCACAGCTTGCCATCAAACGACAAGCCATCGATAGCAGAAGCGTTATATGCTTGTCTTAGTTTGCCACCATCGGCATCAAAATCTTCTGTCAGATCTTTAAGAACGCCAGTCTTTGATTGTTCATCCAAAACGCCGCCGCCCCAGCTATAGAAAAAGTCAGGCACGTCATTAGACTGAAGAAGCGTGGGAAGCTTAGCTTTAAAAGCTTCATTCTCAAGAAACTGTAATTGTATCTTTACGTCAGGATGCTGACTTTCGTAGTCCCTTGCAATTTCTTCCCATACGGCCACCGCCTTGGGATCCAGCTCCACATGCATCCATTTAACGACTGTGGTCGCAGAAGCGCTTGCGGTGCCGAGCATCAGTGCTATGCTGGTCTTTGCGGCATAAGAAATCAACTTGCCGCTCAGGCTTGCGCCTGCGTGCCAATAGGTCATTTTTGTGATCCTCCCTTGGGGTCATCCTCACAATTTATTCCCCAATACGGATTAATTCAGCTGACATATTCATCGATGTCAAGGCAATTTTCCAATTTATTGGGTATTGCACTTGACATGGGGGGTCAAAACAATCTTATTTAATCCGCATTCCGATTTAAATAAGATTTGATCAACATTGATCGCAACAGGATCCCATGAAGACCGCAGACCCCGAACTCATGCGTGCAATCAACAGATTGAGCGTATTAGATACGATCCGTCGTCACGGTCCTATTTCCCGTGTCGAGATTAGCGAACGAACAGAATTGTCAACGACAACGGTGTCTGCAATTACAGCATCTCTGCTCGATGACGGCCTTATATTGACACGTCACGAAGGTGATATTCGCAATGAAACCACACGCGGCAGACCGCGCGTTATGCTGGAGCTTAACCCGGAAGCTGCGCGCGTGGTTGGCGCCAAAATAGCAACCAACCGAATGATTTTCGTTGTCACCGATTTTCGCGGTGACATTCTCTCCAATCTCTCTCTGCCTATCCGCGTTGATAGACAGCCGATAGGTGTAATCGCTGATCTCATTGAAGACGGTGTGCGCAGATGTGTGCTTGACGCTGGCTTGTCGCTTGAAGACATAGATATGATTTGTCTCGGCATTCCGGGGGTTATTGAACATCGAACTGGTATCATCCGCAGCACGCCGATTTTGCGTGAGCAAAACATTGATTTTGCGGCCGAAATGACTTCACGCCTAAACGCACCCACAATCATTGAAAGCGATGCTCATGCAATAACGCTGGGACATCATTGGTTCGGTCATGCGCGCGAATTTGAAGATATGGTTCTCATTTCCCTTGAACAAACACTGGGGCTTGGGGTGCTGCATCGAAATGAGCTGTTTCGTGGCGCGGATGGATTGAGCCAGAACCTCGGCGACCTTGTTCTGGGATACGAAAACAACACCACTATTCGATTGGCAAATCATGCGGGAGAAAGCGCTATTCTGGGAATTCGTCCAACAGACGGGCGCTTTGCAGAAGCCATGCGCCTCGGACGCGGTGTGCAACATGCGCGTGCACTCATAGAGGGAGCGGATGAGGAGCTTATATCGGCGACCCAACGTGCAGGTGCAGCAGTTGGCCTGACCTTGGCGAACATTGTCACGCTATTTGCGCCACCACGCGTCATCATCACCGGCACCAGTCTTGAATTGGGCGAACCGTTCATTCAGAGCATTCGCGAAAACTACCATATCGCCGTGCCTCAATCTCTGAAAGGCGTCGCAGAGCTGATTTTTGACATTGCGAGCGACGAGTTATGGGCGCAGGGGGCAGCGGCTGTTGCGCTGCACGAACTCTATGAATCTCCATGGAGCACAACAGGTCCAGCAGCTTAAACACATCTCGACATACATTTCTGGGAGGAAACATCATGGATAAGGTCGGCATCGGCATCATTGGTTGCGGGAATATTTCCAGCGCATATCTCAAGGCTATGGCGAGATTCCCCATTCTCGACATCCTCGGCATTGCGGATATGAATGCGGAAACCGCGCAAAAACGTGCCGATGAATTTGGCGTGCAAGCCCGGACGGTGGAAGAACTGCTCAACGATCCAAAAGTCGAGATTATTGTCAATCTCACCATTCCCAAAGCGCATGTGGAAGTTGGATTGAGAGCACTGAACGCCGGAAAACACGTCTATTCTGAAAAGCCGCTGGGTATCAATTTTGCTGAAGGAAAGCATCTGTTTGACACCGCTAAAGCAAAGAACCTGCGTATAGGCTCTGCACCAGACACATTTCTCGGTGGAAGCCACCAGGCTGCGCGTATTTTGATTGATAAGGGTGTGCTTGGTGCGCCCGTAGGTGGAACTGCAACATTTATGTGCCCGGGCCATGAGCGCTGGCATCCTAACCCCGCTTTTTATTATGAAGTCGGCGGCGGGCCAATGCTCGATATGGGACCTTATTATATTACTAACCTTGTTAACTTACTGGGCCCAGTTGATAAGGTCGCAAGCTTTGCAACAGCACCACGCAAAGAGCGCGTTATTACAAGTGCTGAGCGCAATGGCGAGCATATTCCAGTGCATGTATCCACACATGTCGCCGGCGTTCTTGCATTTAAAAACGGGGCCATTGTTCAAGTAGCAATGAGCTTCGATGTTGCTGGCCACAAACACGTTCCACTCGAAATTTATGGCACAGAAGGGACGCTCATTGTCCCGGATCCCAATTATTTTGGTGGCGATGTATTGCTTTTGAAAAAGGGGGGCGAGTTCGAGCAGCAAACCGTTTCGCAGCCTTACGCCGACGACAACTACCGTTCGCTCGGTATAGCCGATATGGCGCATGCCATCAGAAGCAACCGACCGCATCGTGCAAATGGTTCTCTCGCACTTCACGTGTTGGAAGTGATGGAAGCATTCCAAATCGCATCTGATACGGAAAGAACCATAACGATTACAACCGGGGTCGAACGGCCAGCACCGCTAGAAGAGTCTCTGGTTAATAACCAGATTGCAAAGTAATCCTGAGGAGGAAATGATGAAAGAAGCGCTTATTGTCTGGGGTGGCTGGAGCGGTCATGAGCCACAAGAATGCTCCGTAATCGTCAAAGACATTCTCGAAGAAGAGGGCTTTAAGGTCTATGTTGAGCACAGTACCGAGGCTTTTGCTGATCCCTCGGTACACGATTTGAGCCTTGTTGTTCCCATTGTAACAATGTCGAAAATCGAAAAGGAAGAAATCAAAAACCTTACCAAAGCCGTTGAGAATGGTGTTGGCATCGCAGGCTTCCATGGCGGTGCCGGTGATAGTTTCCGCGAATGTGTTGACTATCAATTCATGATCGGCGGGCAATGGGTTGCCCATCCAGGCGACATTATCGATTACCATGTCAACATAACACGTCCGGATGATCCACTTATGGAGGGAATCTCCGACTTTCCATATAGATCCGAGCAATATTATATGCATGTAGACCCTTCAAACGAAGTCCTGGCTACCACGACCTTTACGGGAGATCATGCCTGGTGGATCGACGGCGTTGTGATGCCGGTTGTTTGGAAGCGTAAATACGGCAAGGGCCGCGTTTTCTATTCCGCGCTTGGCCATCAGGCGAAAGAGTTTTCCGTACCTCAAATGCAGACGATCTTTCGACGTGGAGCAAATTGGGCGGCACGGTAAAGCACTCAATTAACAAAAGCCCATGATTTAGCTCATATATTATGGTTCAGTTATCTCATCGAAACTGAGCCATAATTATTTGTAAGACAAAAGCATCAATGCAAGCATAAACATACTTCGTGTCGATGGCGTCGGGATATGGCTCAAATTTCAGTTGATTTTGCCAATGCAATCTCTGATTTGATTGCACTTGTAAAATAGCGACCGAGCCAAGCGCGGGGCATTTTGCGCATGATGAAATTGCGTAAGTGAAATGCAAAGGCGCTTTGCGGAATGAAGACTGCCGCCATTTTGCGGCTGCGTGCCTGCAACCGTTCAATGACTGGCCGCAACTTCTGTTCATGCGAAGCTAATGCCTTGTTGATATCCGGCTCTGCTAGCAACGCCTTTCCTAATATTTCCGCAGAGGCCAGCGCCATTCCTGCCCCTTGACCAGAAACCAGTGTCAGACAATGTGCGCTGTCGCCTAACAACAGCACCCGACCCTTTGACCAATTCGGCAGATCAATCATAGTAAGGCTGTCGATGAGAATGTTTGACCTTTCCTGTTTGGCCTGATCAAGCAAATGCCGCACTTCCGGATGACTTCCACCACTGACTTTCTTTAACAAGTCATAGCGATCTTCGCTTTGTTCCAGTCCCGCCCGCGCGTCGCGCCAGACATGCATTGCCGCTAGTCGGCCGCCATGCAGCGAATAATATTCTGCGAGATGGCCGGGTTCAGCATAGGATAGAAAATCCGTGTCAAAACTGCGCGGTGCATCAACATCGTAAACTGCAAAATAATAGCCAAGGGGTTGTAAACAACCATTGTCGGAGGTGTCGGCTCCGAAGAGCTTTTGTCGTGTCGAAGAGCGAAAGCCGTCCGCGCCAATCAGCAAATCGGCTTCAATAACCTCGCCGCTCGCAAGTCTTGCTTCAACACCGTTACCCTTATCGATGAAACTCTCGATTTGATTGTTAAAGCGAATTGAAACTGTATCAGGAAGCGTATCGGCAAGCGCACGCACAAGATCGTTACGACGCAGTGCGAGATAGGGAAGGTCGCGAATAAAGTCGCGATAGCGTAGCCGCAACAACTCCTTACCCTTGCTGTCCTTATAGACATTCTCATTGATCGTGTAAGAAGCTGAACGCAATGTTTTCAGCAACCCCATGCGATCGACTGTCTCGTAGCCAAGCCCGGATAGGCCGAGCATGTAGCCATTTTCGCGCAGGCTTTCTGCACGTTCGATAATGACGGACTGCCAGCCAGCTTTATCCAGCCACCAAGCGGCGGCAAGACCCGCTACTCCGGCTCCATTGATGATGGCAAGTGGCTTATTCACTAGGATGTTCCCTTCGTAAGGCGACGTTCAAGAAGCATAAGAAGTGGTGGCGTAACGATTGCTAAGCCCGCCGACATGACGAAGCTCGCGGCATAGCCAGCCTGATGCGCAAGAATGCCACCGGCAGTTCCGAATAAGGCGGCTGCAACGGCGCTGGCGCTTTGGAATAGTGTGAAATCGACGCCCGGTTGTGATGGAGATACGAGGCCCATCAGACGTGAGTAAATGGCGACAAAGCCCGCGGCCATCACGGCACTTTCAAGAATGAATATGGTGACAAGAACAGGAATATCCCGAACCCCAAACACAACAATCAAAGCGACACCGCAAAGTGCGATAACGTGGACAGTGGCAATGTAAAGGACGGCTTTGATTGAGCCTGAGCGATGGACCAACAAGCCGCCAACAGCAGCACCAAAGATGCCAGCGATCACACCACCCACTCCGTTTAAGATGCCAAGCAGCGAAAGGGGAACGCCCGCATCAACAAGGAACGGACCTGTTAACGACTGCGTTAGTCTTCCCCCCATTTCAAATACGACGGCCATTATAAGGCCAGTCCGAATGTCGAAGCGTTGGAATGCATCGCGAAGACTGGGACTTTTAGAAGCTTCAACGGGCGGCACATTAGCCTCACGCGCCAAAGCCATTGGCACACTCATCAGGAGAACGAGACAAGCAAGTAGAATACAGGCGGCAAACCAACCATAGACGGCCAGGGTCGTAACAAACAGGCCGCTGCCGAAAATCAGGCCGAGATATCCTCCGCCAACCTGAGCAACGTTGCCTGCTCCGCGTTTATTCTGTGTCAATTGCTCGATAATGAAGGCATCACAGGCAATGTCGATGGTTGCTGATGCAACAGCCATAAGCAGGAGCAACGCAATAACGATGGTGAAGCTTGCAGACCCAGTTAAGCCCAGCGCAACGAGCAAGCTTGCAGTTATCACTTCCCCAATGAGTATAATTTTTCGCGATCTGCGATTGCCATTGGGCCTGATACGCAAACGTTCGAGCGGCGGAGCCCAAAGAAACTTAACGGCCCAAACAAGCATAACCAGCGAGATCAGACCAATTTTGTCGAGGGCGACATTATTGGCGCGCAGAACGGCGGGAATCCCCATAAAAGTGAGACCGCCGATCAGACTTTGCGCTGTGTAGATACCACCTGCCGCGATAAGAATGCGCGGCAGGCTGGAGGATTTAGCATTGGGCATCCGCTTAGAAATCCTTGCGCAGGGTCAAGCCAAAGGTGCGGCCTTTACCCAATGTACCCAACTCATAAGGGCCGTTTACGAAGCCAGAGGTTTTGTAGCTCTTATCGGCCATGTTCTGCACATAAAGCTGTGCCTTAAAACCAGATGTATTGCCGAAATCGAGACTTGCATCGAAGGTCGAAAATCCATCCTGCCCCGTGCTGTTGGCTTCGTCGAAATAGACCTTCGAGTTGTAATTGACACCGGCATTTGCCGTTAGCGTACCGTTGAGGATATCTTCACTGAGTATGTAGGCAATATTGATATGTGTGGTGACGTCGGGTGCATAGGGCACATGATTTCCGTCATAGCTTACGCCCGTGTAAGGGTCCGTAAAATCAGTAAACTCTGATCGTCCAAAAGCAGCGTTTCCAGTCAGTGTCAGACGGTTTGTAGCCCGCCATGTGCCTTCCAGCTCAATGCCTGCGCTGGTGGCTTCACCTGCATTTCGGATAAACTGCTGGCCAATCATTCCGATATAGATCTGCTTGTCAGTCGAGCGGATATAATAAACCGACGCCGATACATCCACGGCGCCGCCTAACAGCGTCGATTTTACGCCAGTCTCAAAATTCCATGCTGATTCAGCTTCATAGGGTGAAGCATCAATGGTCGACGAAATACTGTGATTGAAACCACCCGGTTTATAACCGCGAGAGATCACGCCAAACAATCGGGTATCAGGCGCAATTTCGTAACCAATCGCGACTTTTGGCTGAATGCTCGTGAAATGGGCTTTGTTATCAAAATCAAAGCCATAGCCAGTTGCATATGTATCTTCACGATAGGCATCGATACTGGAGCGGTCATAGGTAGCACGTAAGCCGCCGGTCAGATCCAGTTTGTCGGTCGCATGCCATGTGACTTCACCAAAGGCTGCAATGCTGTCATTGACGACATTGTTGCTGGAGTCACCATAGTAGCCAGTATAGCCGTTTTTGGTTCCAGTGAAGTCATCATGGCTGTACCAAAGACCCCCCACGCCGCTAAACATCTCGCTGTCATAAGCCAGTCGTACTTCTTGCGTGAACAGCTTATCATTTTGTGGCCAGAAATATCTTGAGCCAGCACCGGACGAGAAATTACGCATCACGTCGCTTTCCTGATAGGCTGAAATGCTGGAAAGCGTGAAATCGCCAAAACGATAATTGAACTGGCCAGAGATATTTGTGACTTTGCGCTTGAGAAGTGGAAGTTCACCATACAGACCGCTGTCATAGATACGATCATCGACGTCCTGCTGAAAAGCGTACACCTCTTCATGTGAGCGCAACCACTCATGTGAATAGGTGATTGAAGCATCGAAATCACCACCGGTTGGCGCATAACGCAAGGTTGCGCGTCCAAAGCCGTTATCCGACGTATTGATGTTGTCGTCGCCTGTGGTGCGATCATCAAAATCACCGGAAAAATGCGCGAACGTGCCAGCGTAATCAAGGAACAGCGTATCAGGCGTGAGAACAGCAGTGCCGCCAATCTGAACAGATGGTTCCTGTGCAGAAATGGTAGACTGAATGTAGAATCGGTTTTTATCACCCTTCCTGGTGATGATGTTGATCACGCCACCATAGGCGTTGGCGCCGTACAGGGTGCCTTGCGGGCCGCGCAAGAGTTCAACCCGATCTACATCGACCAGCATCTGTGAAAAGGTCGAAGGCGTCTGCGGTGCACCATCGACATAGATCTGAACGGTTGGGTTAAAATAGTCTGGTGATGAGAGACCACGAATTGTAAAATTCGAATAGATGCGATTGCCGCGATTGGCGATACTCAAGCCTGGAAAGACTTTCTGGAGATCGTCGACGGTGCGGATACCGCGCTCTTCCAGTTGCGCGGCGGACACAACCGAGACTGACGCATCAATCGTATTTAATGTCTGTTCGCGTTTGGATGCCGTAACGGTGATTGTATCGAGAACGATGCCGCCACTCTCCTGAGCGAGCGCTACATTGCCCGTTATGCCTGTGAAGCACACCGAACTTGCCAAAACAATCTTTCTCACGTCGAGCATATTGATCCACCAGAACCGCCAAGTTAAACTTGACGTCTCTATTCCACTTTATGGATTTATGAGCTAACGTTTTTTGAACGTCGATTAACGGAAACGGGACTAATTGCCGGAAAGCTGCATCGCAGATGACATTTTCAAACGATCCATTGCACCATGAGCAAGAAGACGATCATTGGCGGGAAGCTGTTGATGGAAAAATTGATCAACTGGGCTGGCGTGCATTCACAAAAGTCGAGCAGCCGGATAGTGACATCACCGTTTTCATGATCGATGTGACGCCGGTTGCAGATACGGTTTTCCACCCTGAAGGACCAGCAACGTTTTCCCTCTCCGTATTCCTCGATGGTCTTGGAACCTTATCCGTCGATGGAGCAGCACCCTTTGCATTGAAGTCCGGTTCTGCTGTGCTGTTTGCTTGCAACAGAACGACGCGCGGCGAGAATTTCGTTCAGGCAAACCAGAGATTGCGCGTTGTTGATATTCGTTTCGAGGCCGCATTGCTCGAAAAACTGGGGGGCGTTTCGCTTTCAAAACTCGGCGGCTCTGTGATGACCGAACACAGTCTGCCAGAGCAGGATGTCTTTTTGGTAGGCTTCAAGGCTCCGCCAGAATTGCTTGCCGCTGCAAACAGCCTTTTTCAATGCCGTTATGAACCGGGGCTCGCCAGACAGCTGCATCTTTACAGCAAGTCTATTGAAGCACTGAGTATTGGCCTTGATACGGTTTCGCGTGGTCAGACGGGCAAGCCCGTCAAACCGATTACCTCAGAAGAAATGCTCAAATTGCATAAGGCAGTCGAAATTATTGAGAAACAATATAGCGCCGATTGGACAATACCGAGACTTGCCCGCGAAGTTGGCCTCAATGAACGTCGTCTCAAGCAAGCGTTTCGTCTTGAAATTGGCAGATCGGTTCATGATTGTCTGCGCACAACGCGGCTTGATGCAGCCGCAGCCCTCCTTCAATCAGGTGTGAGCGTGACTGAAGCTGCCTATGCTGTTGGTTTTGATAATCTCAGCCATTTCAGCAAGGTTTTTCGCGAAGAAAAAGGCATACTTCCAAGCCGCTATACCTCGTTAAAATGTGCGCAATACCAGTGACAAATTATAATCGTGCTGTTCGCCCGAATTGTGCTTACGACATGTCTGACATTTTGACATGACCATCATCATTCAATTGCGCGCCTCTCCAAACTGGTGATGCGCCGGGTGAAGAAAATAATAAACGCAGATGACCGATGAGCTGACCCGCACGTGCATCAGCAATTCGGTAAACCACTGCACGTGCAACCCGTTTACCTTCAATCATTCCGGCTTCCCGCAACTCACCCAATTGCTGGGATAAGGTTGGCTGATGAACGTCGAGCAATTCTTCTATATCGCTGACCGTAGATTCTCCCTCTAACAATACGCAGAGAATTGATAGTCTAACAGGGTTTGAGAGCGCTTTTAAGAATTCTGAAGCCTCACCAATCGCCTGGCATTTCACTTTTGGAACAGTGTTTTTTACACCAGTTTTTTGATCCATTTACATTGTGCCCCATCATCTCATCTAAAGATCGTGTCGTTTTAAGAATAATTTTCCACGTTTGTGCCGATGTTTAATCGCGCCTTTCTAGGATCGCCGCTTCGTTCTCATTATATAATTTTATATAACGACTTTGCAACCGGATCGAATTTTCATGGCGTTTAAAATTGGGGTCCATCCCAACAATCTTCATCTGACGCTGGCATCACGCTGGCCGGGTGCTTTTGCGGAATTAAACTCTGAATTTATTCCATATGCTGAAGGTCGGGACACAGCAAAAATGCTGGAGTCTGGCACAATCGATATAGGCGGCACAGGCTCAACTCCCCCCATTCTGGCTGCAGAAAGTGGTTTGCCCGTAATCTATGTCGCGGCTTCAGCACAACGCCCGGCCAACGGCGCAATTTTAGTCCGCAAAGATAGTCCCATCAAGACACTTTCTGATCTCAAAGGGCTAGATATTGCGCTGGTTGATGGATCATTTCACACTTATTTTTTGGCAAAAAGTCTCGAACAGGTTGGGCTTCGTCTTGATGATGTGAAGCGCCACGACCTTTTAGCCAGCCCATCGCGCGATCTCCTGCGTTCAGACGAAGTTAGTGCCTGGATAGCTATGGCTCCGCATCTGGAACAAGCGTTAGCCAGTGGCGAGTTTCATCCAATATTACATTGTGGAACCACCATTCCCAATCGTTCGGTGTTCTGGACAATTGCGCAGCGGAAGCTGCCGCATGATGTCTTTCAGGCTTTTACTCAAGAACTCACGAGGATTAGCGGCGAGATCATTGCAAATCCCGCTCAGGCAGCGGCATTACTTTCCAAAGGTTCAGATGACAATGAGCGTCGTGCCTGGACGCGAGTTATTTCGGAACGGAACTGGGGAATTCTGGCTTCTGGCTCAACCCTTCTGCAAGAACAGCAGGCGGAAGCGGACATCTTGCTCCGACACGATGCGATCAGCAGAAAAATCGACATTATGACAGAGAATAGCAAGGCAGTAGAAGCATGAATGTGCTGTGGTACATGTGCGCACCCGATGGTGCTTATCCCTGGAAACCAGAAGGCTCACGCGTTGTCGATTACGGCTATTATAAACAGTTAGCGCAAGCCTATGATCATCTGGGTTATACGGGTGCGTTGTTTGCAACAGGTGCACATGACGTCTGGCCACTGGCAAGTGCATTATTGCCTTACACTGAGCGCATGAAGTTTTTGCTTGCCTTTCACCCAGGCCTTGTCGCCCCCACGCTTCTGGCAAAAATGGCAGCCACTTTTCAGGAGTTTTCCAACGGCCGTTTAATGCTGAATGTGGTTTCCGGCGATGCCAAAATGCTCGGTGCTTATGGCATGATGCTTCCTCATGACGAACGTTATGTGATGGCAGACGAATATTTGTCTCTATGGCATCGCTTGATGGCTGGCGAAAGCGTAACTCATAAGGGAAAGTATTTTCAGACTGAAGGCGCAAAGCTTGCGCTGCCTGCTGGCTCTTCCATCGCACCACCCCCACTTTGGTTTGGTGGTTCATCTGATAGTGCTATCGATGTCGCAGCAAAACACGTCGATACTTATCTCTCATGGGGCGAAACGCCGGAGCAAATGGGTGAAAAGGTAAAGCAAGTCAAAGCGCGGGCTGCATCATATGGACGTGAGCTGAAATATGGCATTCGTCTTTACGTAATTGTTCGCTCAACAGATACGAAAGCATGGGAAGCCGCCGCTGATCTCTACGATCAAATGGACGAAGCAGCTATGGCTGGCAACAAGCGCTTTGTATCCAATAGCGATTCAGTTGGACAGCAGAGAATGACGGCCATGCATGGTGGGGTGAAACCCGACAATCTGCGTGATCTTGAAATTTCTCCAAACCTGTGGGCAGGCATCGGCTTGGTGCGCCCCGGCCCTGGAACGGCAATTGTCGGTTCGCCTGATACGGTTATCCGAACGCTTGAGGCTTATCAGGCTGTCGGCGTTGACACGTTTATCTTATCTGGCATGCCCCTACTGGAAGAAGCCTATCGTTTTGGAGAGCTTGTTCTTCCACGCCTCCCCGTTGAACGTCCTGTGAATGAACGAAAACAGTTCACCTGGTCGACTCTATTTGACAGAGATCTGACTGGAAAGGGCGCCAATGGCTGACGCGCAAGCTCTGGAAAAAACAGGAAAGTTTCAATCCAGCAAAAACGACCAGGGCAAACTAAAAGCCATTACACCACAATGGCTGCTCAGACTGTTGTCGCCCATTATCATTTTGATATTGTGGCAATTGGCAAGCATGTCAGGTCTCCTATCGCCACGCACGCTGGCGTCACCACTCGAAATCGCGGCAACGGCATTGCGCCTTTTGATGTCTGGTGAACTTGCGACCAGCCTCGCGGTCTCGTTTCTGCGTGTACTTGCCGGGTTTTCAATTGCGCTTGTGATTGGCATTGTACTTGCGCTTTTAGCTGGCCTTTCCCGTATTGGGGAGGCCATCATTGATCCCCCCGTACAAATGCTCAAAGCAATGCCTTTTCTGGGCCTGCTGCCACTGTTCATTCTTTGGTATGGTATTGGAGAGGCTCCCAAAATCGGGATGGTGGCGTTCGGTTCTGTATTCCCGATCTATTTAACACTTTATGGCGGCATACGCAGCGTTGACCGCAAGCTCATTGAAGCAGGGCGCACTCTTGACTTGAGTACAATAGACATCATTCGTCATATAATTATCCCCGGAGCTATGCCGTCTCTGCTTGTTGGTATCCGTTATGGATTAAGCATTGCGTGGCTAAGTCTGGTCGTCGCCGAGCAAATCAATGCGTCGAGCGGCATCGGCTATATACTCACTTACGCGCGTGATTTTTTACAGACGGACGTGATTGTGGTTTGCCTGCTGGTCTACGCGCTTATGGGGCTTCTAACAGATGGTCTGGTTCGTGCCATTGAGACTTATAGCCTGCGCTGGCGTCCTGCGGTGGTATCATGAGTGAAGTCGTCAAAATTCGTGACCTGTCACGCTCCTTCGGCGGCCCGCAGGTTCTCAATGGTATAGACCTCACCATCAAAGCCGGCGAGTTTGTAGCACTCCTTGGAAGAAGTGGTTCCGGGAAATCAACCTTGCTCCGCGTTTTGGCTGGCCTTGATAGTGCGCCTGCAAATGAATTGACCATACCACAGCGTCGAGCCGTTGTTTTTCAGGAACCGCGCCTGATGCCGTGGAAGACAGTCATCGACAATGTGACACTCGGCGCTCCAATATCACACAGCACCGGAAAAGCGAAGCAGGTACTGACCGATGTAGGTTTGCTACATCGGCTGGACGCATGGCCGCTCACACTTTCTGGCGGTGAAGCACAGCGTGCGGCCTTGGCGAGAGCCTTGGTGCGTGAGCCAGAACTGCTGCTGCTTGATGAACCATTTGCGGCACTAGACGCCCTCACGCGCATGCACATGCACGCTCTGGTGCTCGACCTTTGGCGAAAGCACAAACCTTCAATGCTTCTGGTAACGCACGACATATGGGAGGCGGTAGCCTTGGCAGACCGTATTTTGGTTCTGGATCAGGGGCGCTTTACGCACGACTTGAGAGTTAACATTGATCACCCACGGCAGCGAACCGACAAACGCGCAGCCGTCATAGAAGCTGAACTGCTGGAAGCGCTTGGCGTCCGGCACATACCCCTGCCCCATTAGAGCATTGAGCTGACTGAATCAGACCAATGCTCTAATCATTTATTTTAACACGCATCTTTATCCGAAAACCATCTCATACTTTTCGGGGTGCGCACTAAGCGGAGATCTTCATGAAAAAACGTTACGTTCTGGCGGCGCTTACTGGTGCGGCTATGTTGATTACCAGCACAACCAGCTTCGCTGCCGATCAGGTCGTTCGGATTGGCTGGCTTCGCGGACCAAACGACATTACACTGGCTAAATCGCGTGGCACATTGGAAAAAGCATTGGCTGAACGCGGCGTGAAAGTGGAATGGGCAGGTCCATTCCCTGCCGCAGCGCCGGCTTTTGAAGCATTGAATGCTGGCAGCATTGATATCACTGCCGGAAGCTCAACTTCTGCAATTGCCGCTTTGGCTGCAAACATCCCCCTCACTATCTTTGGCTATCAGAAGATGTCGCCAACTTCTGAGGGTATTGTTGCGAAAAAAGAGTCAGAAATTCAGTCAATCAAAGATCTGGTCGGCAAAAAAGTTGCGGTCAATCGGGGCGGTACTGGTGAATATCTGCTGATGCAGGGACTGGAAAAAAATGGCGTAGACGCTGGCAGCGTCGAACGTGTTTATCTGAGCCCAAGTGATAGTGGTCCAAGCTTTTTACAAGGGCACGTAGATGCATGGGCAACATGGGACCCATTTGTCGCGATCGCAGAGAAGTCCTATGACGGAAAAGTCATTGCAGATGGCGCTGCTATAGGCTCTGACAATGCAGTCGTTCTGGTTTCTAGCCGCCAATATGCAAACGATAAAACCGATGACTTGCAGGCAATTTTTGACGTGTTGAAAAATGATAATGCCTGGGCGGTTGCCAACAAGACGGAAGCAGGATCGATATGGGCAAAGGAAATGAATATTCCTTTAGAACTGGGAGATGCTATCGGTAATAGCAATGCAGTTCCAACAACCCCTGTTACTGCTAATGATACAGAACAACTTAACAAGATTGCTGAGTGGTATGTGAAAAGTGCTATCATCCCTCAGAAGCCGGATATTGAAGCTGCAACAATTCAATTAAAATAGCCGCTCATACAGTTGTTCAAAGGTCATATTTTGGGGCCTGCTATCATTGCCGTTAAGGAGCTTCCTTGACTGACATTGATGGTGGGCCTCACGATATTATAGGTCCATATTCCGACTATCTTTCTTCCAACCTGCATATAAGCGGAAGCTGGGAAAGATCGCTTTTAACAGCAATTATTCAACTTAAAAGACAATAAAAACAGTGATCTAATATTCCTCGCAATTATGTGAACTCATCTGTGTTTGCATTTTCGACTGATCAGTCATATATCGCATCCCATCAAAATTATTGCGTCTCGGAGACTCCGTTCGCGCAATCAGGGAGTTGCTCGTGACAATATCGAGAAGAAGATTTCTCAAGAACAGCAGTGTGATCTTGGGTAGTGCACTTGTTGGTGCGACAGGTGGGGCAATGTTCGCTTCGGCACCCGGTTGGCGCGCGCCATCTCATGTGCCGTTGGCCGAACCCGTAGAAACAACGCAAACCATACCGGCAAGTGCTGATGTCGTCGTTATTGGTGGTGGAATTGCCGGCATATCGACCGCGCTTTTCCTCAATGAGCGCGGTTTAAGCACTGTTATCCTCGAAAAAGGTGTCGTAGCAGGAGAGCAATCGAGCCGGGCTTTTGGATGGATTTATTCAAACGGCTGGGATTTGGGGAAGCTTGAGCTTAGCAACAGATCAAAAGCTATATGGCGGGGTTTTGCGGCCCGCTTTGGAGAAGATATTGGTTTTCGACAATCGGGAAACTTCTCGCTTTTAAGCAGCGATGAAGAGGTTGAAGCGAGCAATGCATGGCTGAAAAGCGCTCTCGAAGTACAGCCGCAAATGGATGCACGCATTATCATGGGGAGCGATCTTGACGCGCTTATTCCGGGAGCGTCGGAGAAGTTTCTCGCTGCCCTTTATCAGGCCAGTGACGGTACTGCTGAGCCAACCTGGTCTGTGTCCCGCATAGCACGAGGAGCACTCCGCGAAGGTGTAAAAATTTACGCACCTGTAGCAGCAAGGACTATAGAGCGAGAAGCTGGAAAAGTAGCAGGCGTTCACACCGAACTCGGCTACATCAAAGCAAAAGCGGTTGTTATTGCAGGTGGCGCATGGTCATCTCTGTTCGCTCGCAATGCCGGAATTAGCCTGCCTCAACTCGCTATTAACTCTTCAATGCAAAGAGTTAGCAAAATCGAAGACGCCCTGCCCGGTGCAGGATATGGGCCAGATTTTGCTTGGCGACACATGGCAAATGGTGAAACGGCCATTGGAGTTTCCAGCAACAATTCACCGATTACCGATGATAGCTTCCGGTATGTATTCGACTTCCTGCCAGCTTTGAAACACTCGAGCGGGCTAATTAACGTTCGCACTTCAAGCGACTTCTTTTCATCGTTGCAGGTTAAATCGAACTGGAAAGCAGATGAAATATCGCCGTTTGAGGAAGTACGGATGCTTTCCGCAAATGTTGACACACAAGAAGCTGATCGAGCTTTAACAAGCCTTCGCAGAGCTTATCCGCAGTATGAGAAGGCTATCGTTCGACAAAGATGGGCAGGCATGATTGACGCTACGCCTGACTCTACCCAGTATATTGGCGAAGTACCCGAAGTGCCAGGTCTATTCATCATAACCGGATTCTCCGGAAATGGACTTACCACAGCGCCCGCATCTGGTGAAATGATCGCACAAATGATTGCCGGGCAGAAAACGACTGCGGATTCATCGATCTATCGCCTGAATCGGTTTACGGATGGTTCTGAGTATGTGTTCCGTCACTAGTATGGTTTAGGGATATGGAGTTCCGAAAAGTGAAAACACACACATGATAGGCACTTCAAATCAACTACACCAGGCTGTAGCAAACCAATTTCATGAGGGATAAAAATGGCCCGCCCAAGAGAGATAGACCACGATCGCGTTCTCGATGCTGCCGAAGCCGTTATGGTTGAAAGTGAAGGGCGTGGTTTTACACTTGATGCGGTTGCAGAACGTGCTGGCGTCAGCAAAGGTGGGTTGGTCTATGCCTTCGCAAGCAAGGATGAGTTGATTGCCGCAGCACTAGCACGGGAATTGCACCGTTTCACTGTTTGCTGGAATGCGAAAGCAGACCCAGTTGATACGTCCCCGCTTGCAATGCTCAATGCTTATGTAGCCGAGATCCAAAGTCAGGAAGAAACACATTTAAGAACGGCGTCATTGCTGATGACAGCACTTTCTAATGCGCCCGAAGTATCGGAGCCTGCACGGAAATTCTACCGCTCAGTTTTCGCTCATTTTGATGGATCAACGCAAAGAGGCCGCGATATTCGTCAGGCAATTCTGGCAATCGAAGGCTTATTTTTCTTGCGTGGTCTGGGTCTGATTGATCCTGACCACGAAGAATGGCTCTCTGTTGTCAATCATGCTGAGGCGACGTTGCGGAAGTCGAATGCTAAAACTGACCCGACTTAGTCGGCCATAACTCATCCCAAAAACCGCTCTGGCGGCCTTAAGAGGATTTAATGAAAACCGTAACTCATCCAGGCACGGCGCCCTTTGGTGTCGCCATTGCTTTGGGCTTTCTAACGTTACTTGGGCCAACATCAATCGATATGTATCTGCCTTCGTTGCCCGTAATGGCAAACGAGTTAGGCACTAACTATACGACCATGCAATTCACTTTGACCGTGTTCTTATTGGCTATGGGTGGTGGGCAGCTCATATTTGGGCCCATTATAGATGCCCTCGGGCGCAGAGCCCCCCTGCTCACCGCAATCATAATATTTGTTTTCACATCTGTATGGTCTGCTTGGGCATCAACACATGAAAGCTTGATAATCGCGCGCTTTTTTCAGGGGCTGGCTGCATCCTTGGCAATCGTAACGGCCATGAGCAGTGTTCGGGATGTCGCAGAGGGCGCTCGTGCGACACAGATTTTCGCACTTCTAATGACCGTTCAGGGCCTTGGTCCAGTTTTTGCGCCAGCAATTGGTGGACTTATTGGCGAAGCGTTTGGCTGGCGCGCTATTTTTCTAACCTTAGCCGCACTTGGCATTCTGGTATTAATCAGTAGTTTGATAATGTTGCCTGAATCGCTTCCAGCTGAAAAACGAACAAAACTAGAGTTCGGCGAGATTTTTCGTACATATACCGAAATCCTGTCCGACCCGAAATTTCTGGTTCCAGCGACTGCATTGACTCTGACTTTCGTCTTTCTGTTTGTATATATTGGGGGCTCTGCGTTTGCTTATCAGGAACACTACGGCTTATCGCCATCTCATTTCGGGTTAGTATTTGGCGGAACTGGTTTCGCTGTTCTGCTCGGTGCCATGCTCAGTGCACGTTTCGCTATTCACATGGCTGTTCAAAAACTGGCGCTAATTGGTTCATTGGCAATTTTCATTGGAACAAGTATCGCCCTCACCGCATCCATGACACCCATGGGTTTTTATGGGATTGTCATTGGAATGTTCGTATCGTTGGCGGGCTTAGGAATAGCCGAGAGCACTTTGATGTCCATAGCCCTCGCTACGCGAAATAAAGCGTTGGGTTCAAGTGCAGCTATATTGGGCGCGCTGCCGCTTATGCTCGGTGCCGCCGCTACGCCACTCGCTGCATATTTGGTTCAGCAAAGCTCGATCTGGTGGCTTCTATGCATGGTTTTAATAGCGGTAACGTGCCTCTTGTTCTGCATCATGACGGTAAAATTAGCAGGCGCTCCCAATCGGTGATTGGAGGCGCTCTGCATCATTATACATGTTCTACATCGTCGCGTGACCTTTGCAGCCTCAAAGAGGCGCCTTCAATATAATTCTTTCCTCAGTGTTATGTTGAATTCGTTCCCATGAATATAGAAGTGGTAAAGGCTTAGCATTACGCCAATTCTCTGATAAATTAGCATAATGCTGATTAAGCGGCACACCAGACTGGCCGGGATTATTGACGAAGAGACTATTGTCCCAGTCGCCAACATCGATGACCATTCGGACAGATGGACCTGCAACAACCGAGAAGTCGTGCAATCGGTATGTTGCATAGTTGAGTGTTGAACTACTGCCGCCAAGCGCTACGGGCTTCAGTGACCAATCATTGTCTGTCAACGGCTGCAAGGGATGGCGGAGTTCAAGCTTATGAATGGTACCCCATGCCCATTGCGTAGCATCCGCCCCCATCAACGAGCCGCACTCAGCCCAGGCATCGGTGAGGCTTTGCTGAATGGCCGCGGTATGCTTGGACGATGCTGCCGTATTTTCCAGCCATGACACAATGCTCGGTGAATCAAATGGCATAAGCAGCGGTATCACATCTGCGACAGCGCCCTCGGCTTTTGCAACAAGCGGTCCCAGATACTTGTTCAACCAGATTTCAAAAAGCGCCGCCGGTGCAGATTTTGCCGACAGGTCCGCATCCCAATCGCGAAGAAGCAGTTGAGCCGGATCATCACTATGCGGAAACAGTCGCTTGAGGCTTTTTAGTGCCCGCGCGGCAATGGGTGAAAAAGTGGAGGCTTGCAGGCGCGCGCAGTCTTCAAGCGATATTGGCGCTTTGCGCGACAGGGCTTGATGCAAGGTGTCGTGACGACTGCTATCCAGCCATTCATAACCAATGGCCGGATTGGTGGCTGTCCACGCATCAGGCACATTCATGGCGTTGGCGGTCGCGATAAAGCCGCGTTCTGGATTAATTTCAACAGGGCCAGACTGCGGAGCCAGATAGCCATTCCACTCATAACGCCCATCGCCGGGGACAGGTAAAAGTCCGTCCCAGTTCTCGCGAACAGGTGTCGCACCTGAAGGCTTCCATGCAATGGTGTTTGTTGTATCTGCATAGATGTGATTGACCGACGGGCATCCCCAACCATCCAGGGCACTGGCGTAGTCAGTATAGTTTTCAGCCCGCATGACGGCAAGGCTCGCCATATAAGGTGCCATGCCCGCATCCATCCAGACTGTACGCAGACCAAAGGCGCGGTTGTTCGCTTTATCCTCATAGAGCACAGGACCATGCCGCGTGAATTTGAGTTCGACGGTTTGATCAGGATGCCCTTTAACGGGGATGGCTTCAGTAATCGTCGTGAACCTCTCCCAATTGCCTTGATAGGCATATTGGTCGTGGTTGTTTTCATCAGTTTGATAAACGTAAATGTCTTCCTGATCGGCACCAAAAATCGTGAGGCCAAAAGCTGCGGTGCCGTTATGCCCCATGGAAATTCCAGGAACCATAGGCTCGCCTGCGCCGATCACATCAAGGCCAGGCATGATCAGATGAACGACGTAGCGGATGGATGGCAAGCCATGGGTGCGATGGGGATCGAGTGCCAGTATCGGTCGCCCAGTCGAGGTCTTTTCAGCTGCGATTGCCCAATTATTAGAACCCTCTTCAAAAGAGGCGCGCGCGATGTCGCCGGACGCCGAAACAACCGTCCAGAGACCTGCTTCATCAAGTGTTGCAGCCAAGCGTTCTTTAGAGAAGGTGGCAGGACTGACAGCAAGCTGGAAGTCGCGTAAAACCCTGTCGGTCATGATGTTCGGATCAAAGCCATCGACCGGCTTTGGCACCACGTCATGCGACAATTCCTTGCGCAGCTGATCAAGCTTACCACCAAGCTCCACACCCGCCTTTGCCATAACCTTTGAGCGGAGAAGCTCGGATGATGCATTACGTGTCAGCGAATGAGTGCGTACGCGAACGACATCTTCAGCACACCACCGATCGGGCTTGTGTCCGAGCAGCGCAAACTCCGGCGGAAGTGGCTGCTCGCCTGCTTCACAGGCATCAATATATGCATTGATACCTTCAGCAAAAGCCGTGCATATCTGTTCAGAATCCGGTCCGTAAGCCTTCCATTCCGGTGCCATATCTCCGCGATATAGCAGCAGGCGCGCGGCCCTGTCCTGCTCAAGATAGCCGGGGCCAAAATCGCGCGCCAGCAGACCAAGCCCGCGCTTGCGCGCTATATCGATCTGCCAGAGCCGATCGCGCGCGGCGTTAAAACCCTGTGCGAAAAACAGATCATGCAGGTTCTCCGCCCTGATATGGGCGACGCCCCATTGATCCACATTGATCGTGACATCGCTTAGCAAACCCGAAATGCGGGTTGCTGTTGATCTTGTAGCATCGGCCATGGCCGCACCTCTGGCTGTTATTCCAGTGAGAGAAACAGACCCGCATGAAGGCGGGCCCGTTCGACCAGACTGTCTTCGAAAATATGCTCGCCCAACGTATGCAGGCCTTCGCCACGCACCCCGATGGAATCGATTGTCGGGACACCAAGCGCGCCGGTAAAATTGCCGTCTGAGCCGCCGCCCGAACTCTGGACCGACATGGTGAAGCCGATCTCTTTTGCAATATTATTCGCGAAGTTGAAAAGCTTCATATCCTGTGGCTGACCTGGCTCCCAAACAGGACGCGTGACGCCGCGGGTGACAATCAATTCAACTCCGTCTTTGTCTCCACCCAGCGCCATGATACGCGCAACGCCGTCTTCCAGATCTTTCTGGGTCTTCGCCATGCTCAGCGCTTCAGCATTACAACTTGAAGAAACACAATTAACCCATTGGCCCGCATGAATAACACCAACCGAAAAGGTGCAATCTTCTGTGGTGAGTGCTTCGATCTCGATAATTTTTTCGGCCATACGACGGATTGCCGAGCGGCCTTCTTTGAGCAACCAACCGGCATGGCTTGGCTTGCCGACAGTCTCAAGTTTGTATCGCGCGATTGCATAACGACCGACAACCGCACCGCCATCACGCAATGCTGGCTCCGGCACCAGAACATATTTGTTCTTGAGTGCTTCCTGCTCAATAAGATCACGGGTCGAAGGTGTGCCGACTTCTTCATCCGGTGTCAAAAGAAACGTAACGGGAAGCTTTGTTGCAAGCCCGCTGCGGGCGATCTCACGCATGGCTTCAAGGGCCACGAAGTTGCCACCCTTCATATCCTGAATACCGGGGCCGTAAAGCTTACCGTCCTCGCGGCGATAGGGATTGATGTTGATCACACCAAGCGGATGAACCGTATCAAGATGACCTGACACCAGAATACCCGGCTTGCCCTGATCCTTGTGCGGGAAACGAGCGCGCAGGGAGCCGCCGAACCCCATGCGACCCGGAATGAATTCAATTGCGGCACCTGCCGCGGCAAAATCATAGGCGGCAACCTCAACCATGCGGTTCACGGCGCTTGCATCGAAAGTCGGGCTTTCCGTTTCAATCCAGGAGCGCAGACGCCCGATCATGTCATCGAGGTTAAATGGCAATTCATGCATGCTCATGCTGCTAAGTCCTTGTTTACTGGCAGGCGGGTTTCCACGATCCGGGCATAGATCGACGCTCCGATTGGCAGCGTTTCAGGCTCAAGCACGAAAGCCGGATTATGCAGCGCAGCTTTACCGCCATGCATCACATTAATGTACGCACCCGGCACACGCGCCAACATGTCGGCAAAATCTTCACTGCCCATAAAGGCCGGACAGTCATCGCTGACGTTGTCTTCACCCAGCACATCGCGCGCTGCAGCCATATAAGCGTCGGAAAGATCATGGTCATTGCGCAGGACGTCAAAGACGTTGCGAAGATCAACATCGACCGTGATGCCGTAACCTGCAGCAACACCTGCACAAATTTCACGGATACGGCTTTCCGCAAGATCGCAGACACGCTGCTCAAAATAGCGGATGGTGCCGGTGATGGTTGCCACTTCAGGGATGATGTTATAGGCGCTTCCGGTATGAAACTGCGTGCAGGACACTACGCAGGCATCGGTTGCCGGGATGTTGCGCGACACGATGGTCTGCAACTGTCCAACCAGATCCGCACCAATGACCAGTACATCGCGGGCATTGTGCGGCTGGGCTGCATGGCTTCCCTTGCCGGTCAGTTTGATGTCGAAGAAGCTTGCGCCAGCCATAGCCGCACCCTTGCGGATAAGTGCTTTGCCAAGTGTGCCCATGGGCTGGTTGTGCATTCCATAGATTTCGTCACAAGGGAAACGTTCGAACAGTCCTTCGGCGATCATGCCGCGTGCTCCACCAAGACCTTCTTCGGCGGGCTGGAAAACAAAGACTGCAGTCCCTTCGAAATTGCGCGTCTCAGCAAGATATTGAGCCGCACCAAGCAGCATGGTTGTATGACCATCATGCCCGCAAGCATGCATCCGGCCGGGATTTTGCGACGTGTAAGACACACCCGAAATCTCATCGATTGGCAGCGCATCCATATCTGCACGCAGACCCACACGGCGATTGCCCGGGTTTCGTCCTTTCAGAATGCCAACGACACCAGTTTTGGCGATGCCGGTATGCACCTCATCAAAACCCCATTTTTCTAAGAGTTCTGCTACAACGCCTGAAGCATGTTGCTCCTCAAAACCAATTTGCGGATGACGATGCAGATCTTCGAAAACCGCGCGCATCTCGCCGGCTTTCTCCTCAATAAACGGTATGATGGGCATGATTTCATTCCTGTCTGAAATACTAAACATAATTCAAGCGGCCGGACGTCCCGCCGCAAAATCCCAGAAGCGACCAGGCGCCGCCTCTATCAAAGAGCGCGTATATTCATGCGAAGGCTTGCCAAGCACGTCGGAAGCATTGCCCTGCTCGACAACCTGTCCGCGTTTCATCACCAGTACCTCGTCGCAAATCTGCGCGGCCACGCGCAGATCGTGGGTGATAAAAATGATGGCGATGCCAGTATCGCGCTGCAATTCGGCGAGAAGTTCGAGAACCTGCGCCTGTACCGAAACATCAAGCGCCGACACAGCCTCGTCGGCCACCAGAATATCTGGTCGAAGCGCCACCGCACGCGCAATAGCAATACGCTGCCGCTGGCCACCGGAAAATTGGTGCGGATAACGCTTGAGTGAATCTTCGGGCAGCGAAACGATCTTCAGAAGACGCTTTGCTTCAGCGACAGCTTCGTCATAGGGAACACCATAATTGACCGGGCCTTCCGTTAGGCTCTGCTCAATTGTCCAACGCGGGTTCAATGAGCGAAACGGGTCCTGAAACACAACCTGAAGCTTCTTACGGAACGGCTTCATTTCACGTTTTCCAAGATGCGCAATGTCCCGCCCATCTACGACGATTTCACCCTCAGTCGGTTCGATCAGACGCATGATCGAGCGCGCAACAGTGGTTTTTCCGGAACCAGATTCGCCGACAATTCCAAGTGTTCTTCCGGGCTGAAGCTCGAAATTCACTTCATACGAGGCTTTAACGCCGGGCTTGGTGCTGAACAGCCCGCCGGTTTTATAGGTCATACCAAGGTCACGAACGCGGATGACCGATGCATGTCCCTGTGGTTCACGCGCCAGTCGCGGAATGAGGCTTGGCACCGAGCCAAGCAGGTCTTTGGTATATTGCTGCTGTGGCGATGTCAGAACGTCACGGATGGTCCCGCGTTCCACGATCTCACCGCTGCGCATGACACAGACGCGATCAGCAATTTCGGCAACTACGCCCATATCATGTGTGATGAACAGCACCGCTGTTCCATGCTTTTCCTGCAATTCCGCAATAAGTGACAGGATTTGTTTTTGTGTGGTGACATCGAGAGCAGTGGTTGGCTCATCGGCAATCAGAACCACCGGCTCCAGAATGAGCGCCATAGCAATCATGATGCGTTGACGCTGTCCGCCTGAAAGCTGGTGCGGATAGCTCTGATAAATCCGCTCTACATCGGGCAGATGTACCTGCTCCATGATGTTGATGACTTTGGCACGCTTGGCCTCTGACGATAGGCTGGTATGGACATCCAGCACTTCAGTGATCTGCTCACCCACCCGCATAACAGGATTAAGCGCCGTCATCGGTTCCTGAAAGATCATGGAGATACGTGTTGCACGCATCTTTTTCATGTCCGCTGCCGACAGCTTGAGCAAATCGGTGCCGTCGAGCCTGATCGCCCCTTCTTTGACCAGAAGTGCATCTTTTGGCAAGAGTCCCATCGCGGTGAGCGACGTTACCGACTTGCCTGAACCGGATTCGCCCACGAGACAAACGGTTTCGCCCTTGCGAATGTCAAAGCTGACGCTGCGAAGAACTGGCGTGCCACCCGGGAGTGCAACGATAAGGTTCTCAACTTCTAAAACAACAGGCTCATTTGTGAAATCACGATTGCACAGTTCCATATCAGCCCTCCCGCTTTTTCAGACGTGGGTCGAGTGTATCGCGCGCTGCGTCACCCAATAGATTGATCGACAAAACGCAGAGTGTTAGCAACAGACCCGGCCAGAGAACAATCGATGGCTTGATGCGGAAGAACTGACGGCCTTCGGCCATGATGTTGCCCCAGGTCGGGATTTCCGTGCTGATACCAGCACCGAGAAACGACAGGATTGCTTCGGTCAGGATTGCCGACGCGATGATGTATGTTCCCTGCACAATCAGCGGTGCCATGGTGTTGGGTAGCAGATGCCGGAAAAGAATTTTCGGCGTACTAGAACCAAGTGCTAAGGCTGCTTCAACATACGGTTCCTCACGCGCGGTCAGAATGACAGAGCGGACCAGACGCACGACGCGGGGAATTTCCGGAATGGTGATCGCAATGATGACAGAACCAATCGATGGGCCGTTGAGAGCGACCAGAGCAATCGCGATCAGGATCGATGGCATCGCCATCAAAGCATCCATCATACGCATGATGATGGCATCTGCAGTACGGAAGAAACCGGCAATAAGGCCGATGATCACGCCAACACCAATAGATGCGGCGGCTGCCAGAAGTCCGATCAGCAGCGAAATACGCCCACCGAGGATCATGCGCGAAAACAGATCACGACCATAATTGTCCGTTCCAAGCAGATATTCATCCGATGGCGGCTTAAGCCGCATCATGGGGTTCATGGCGAGCGGATCGTGGGGAGCAATCCACGGGGAAATGAGGGTGAGAAGAAGGATTGCACCAAGAAGAATGGCGGCAATCATCGGCCCGATACCAACGCGTGCAACGTGCGGCAGCGAGAACATGCGGAGCATCCAGTGCATACCCGCTGATGTTTTTTCTGAGCGCATCAATAACGAATCCTTGGGTCGAACAGTGTATAGGAAAGGTCGATCAGCAGATTGACGAACACATAAAGCGCACTCGTCAGCAGGATCATCGCCTGAATAACCGGATAATCGCGCGCAAGAACTGCATCGACCGTCAGGCGCCCGATGCCCGGAATATTGAAGATGCTCTCCGTTACGACCACGCCGGAAATCAGCAAAGCAAAGCCGGTGCCAATGATTGTCACAACCGGCACGGCCGCATTTTTCAATGCATGGACAAACAGCAGACGGCGATCACTCACGCCTTTGGCGCGCGCGGTGCGAATATAATCTTCGCCAAGCACATCAAGCATTGCCGCACGGGTCATACGGGCAATCAGCGCGATGTAGATCGAAGCAAGTGTAAGAGCTGGCAGAATTGCGCGCTCCAGAAAGCCACCCAAGCCTGATGAAATCGGCTTGAAACCCTGTACCGGAAGCCAGCCAAGATTGACCGAGAAAATCAACAGCAGCACATAGCCGACCAGAAAGACCGGAACGGAAAAGCCAAGAACTGAAAAGCTCATCACCAGATAGTCGGCCCATGACCGGTGGCGCCATGCAGCAACCACACCCATTGGAATAGCGACGAGCACTGCAATGATAATGGTCAGCACAGCGATAGAGATTGTGGGGCCAATACGTTGCGAAACCATATCAATAACCGGCACGCCTGAAATCAGCGAAACGCCGAGATCACCCTGCATAATCTTACCCATCCAGGTGAAATACTGGGTGAGGATTGGCTCATTAAGGCCCATTGCTTCGCGGATGCGTTCAAGCTGTTCGGTGGTGGCGGCGTCGCCAGCCAGAATTGCCGCCGGATCACCCGGCGTCAGTCTCAGGAGGAGGAATACAAACACCGATACCAGCAACAACACCGGCACAAGTGCGAAGATACGTTTTAACAGATAGACAGCCATATGCGCGTCCCGCTTGAGGTGGGGCCGGTACTAAGCCGGCCCCACATTGAACTGGGAGCTATCGCACGAAGCGCGATAGCTGCGGGCGGATTATTCTTCAGTCTTTTTCACATTCCAGAAGACCGGAACAGGCGAACCAAGCATATCGACGACATTGGTTCTGCGGCCCTGCGGCGGGTTATACTCACCCAGTGGAATGTAGAGAACATTTTCCAGTGTCTGCGCCTGTATCTTCTCTACCGCAGCTTTCTGCTCTTCAGGTGTCTTGGCCGAGATATATTCCTTCTTGAGAGCCTCGATCTTTTCATCTTCGGGCCAGCCAAACCAGGCTTGCTCACCACGGCCATTGAGCATGACTGAGTTCAATGGTGTCGCAATTTCCGGAATCTGCCAGTTTGTAAAGAACATATTCCAGCCGCCCTTTGCAGGCTCATCTTTCGATGCGCGACGGCCAACAAGTGTTTGCCAGTCCATGGGCTGCATATCGACGGTGAAACCGGCTGCACGCAATTGTTGGGCTGCAACAACGGGCTGTGGTGACAGACTGGAAACGTCGGTTGGCTGCATCAGGACAACCGGCTTGCCATCATAGCCAGCCTTCTTGAGAAGCTCTTTTGCTTCTTCGATATTGCCCTTTGCTACGAGGCTTTCAGAGCCGACATCTGTGGCGTTGGGGGTGCCGCAACCAAAAATCGCACCGCAAACCTTGTAGTAGTTTGGATCAGCCATCAGGGCTGCCAGCACTGGCTCCTGCGACATGGCAAGGAACGCCGCTCGACGAATATCCGGATTATCAAAAGGCGCATGCTTGAAATTGAGGCGGCCCATGGTCTGATAGCCGAGCGGATCGCGCTGTTCCAGAACGACTGTATCATCGCCTTCAAAAAGCGGCACAAGATCAACAGGAACCTGCTCGATATAGTCGATTTCACCACTTGTCAGCGCATTCGCGGCCGTCTGAGCATCGGTCATCGTGACCCAACGCACCTTATCGACGTTGACGACCTTACCGCCTGCCATCCAGCTGGCTGGCTCGCTGCGAGGTACGTAATCTTCGTTCTTTATGTACGTCACGCCAACGCCGGGCTGGAACTCGGCGGGTACGAACTTGAACGGCCCCGAACCAATATGTTCGGTAATCGCTGTGTCAGCAGGCGTTGCTGCGATACGCGCTGGCATAATGAATGGAGGTAATGCGGACTGCTTGGCAATCGTATCGAGGAACGGTGCAAAAGGTTCCTTTAGCGTCCAGACGATTGTTTTATCGTCATTTGCTTTGAGCGAATCTGTGATGTCCATGATCAGCTGGCCGCCCGTATCGCGCTTAGCCCAGCGTTCAAGCGAAGCGACAACGTCCGCAGCCGTTACCGGCGCGCCATCATGGAATTTGAGACCATCGCGCAACGTGAAAGTATAGGTCTTGCCATCGTCGGAGACGGTCCACTCTGCCATTTGCGGCTGAGGCTTGAAGTTTTCATCAACGGCAATCAGCACGTCATAAATCATATAGGCATGATCGCGCGTAATGTGCGCGGTGGTGATCACCGGATCAAGCATACGCAGATCCGAATGCATAACAGCAGTGAGTGTTGTTTCTGCTGCGGCATGTCCGGCACTTAACGCAATCAGCGAACCGGCAATGCCATATTTAAACTTGCGGAGGATAGTCCTAGTCTGTGGTGGTTTAAAAAACGTCATATACTTGGTTCCTCTGAAGGTTGTTATTATTGTTTTATTTGAATGGTTCTCCGAGTGGCTCCAGCCGAATGCCGGAACGCAAATTCTTCCATGATAGTTTTGCTGGACTAAGCGGCATCGCACCGGGAGCAGTGCAAACCAGCAGCTTTTCGGCAATCGGCGCGAAGTCTGCCCTGAAATGCACCGAGCTCTTATTGACCAGAATGGCTTCCTGTTCAGGCTCGATGCCGACCATGCGATAGAGCGCACGATCCGCCATTTGTGCGAGATTTGTGGTCACGACAACTCTCGTTCCGCCGAGCCGCAAACAAGCGGATGGTCCCATGTCGAGCCATGTTCCGCCATAATAAGGGCCCGTTGCGTGCGCCTTACCGTTAGACAGCTTTTCGACCGTAAATTTAGCCTTATATGGTTCGTCACCTGCAATGCCCGACTTGCCGCCGAGTGCGATTTCAACTTCCGCACCCTCGCCTGCCTGATGTGCAATCATCGCTGCTTCCGCGTCATGCATACAGCCGATTGAGGCTCGCTTTGCACCACTGGCAACAAGCGCACGTAGCATGCCAGTCGTGTCGGAACTGCCACCGGCACCGGGATTATCCTGCGTATCAGCAATGACGATTGGGCGGCTTGCATCGCGGGAAAGCTCTATCGCCTTCTCAACGCCTTCTTTTGGCAAATATGCTGTCCCTGCGAATGCAGGTTCTGCCGCAGCCAATGCTTCCAGTATCTGATCGGCATAGGCTTCAACAGCTTGTTTGTCCCAGCCATACGTAAACACCGATGGGCCACATTCGGCAAAATCAGCCGCCGGGAAACCCATAAACAATGAAGCCGTTTCAACGCCTTCCGGCAGATCAATGGTCATGCCGTAAAGGCCTTTGGCGGGCTGTTCGTCCGTGCATTGCCAGGCGATCGGAATAAGGTAATCGCCCTGACGCATTGCTTTTTGCCAGCCCTCAGGCTTGATCATCAGCGCCTGTAATGCTTCTGCTGCACGATAACCGGTTTCGGCCATATCAATATGCGGATAGGTGCGGAAGCCAACCATGACATCCGCGTGGTCGAACATGCGCCTTGTGATATTGCCATGCAGATCAAGCGCTACGGATAGCGGCTCACTTGGGCGCACCGCACGAACGCGCTCAAGCAGTTCGCCTTCGCCATCATCAATGTGCTCAGCAACCATAGCGCCATGCAGATCAATGAATATACCGTCAAGCGGGCCACAGTCTGTCAACCCAGCAACGATTTCAGAAACAATTGTCTCATAGGCTTCTTTGGTAACAGGTGCGGAAGGAATAGCGCCGGCCCATAAGATCGGCACGACTTCCCAGTTCGCTTCCCGCGCAAATTTCAGCGCCCCGGCGATACCAAGATTGACATTCTGCGCATTTTTGAAAATCGCGTCGCCACGCGAAAGCGGGATATATCCGCCGCCCTGAACAAACGCTTCTAACGTTGCGGGACTGGCCGCAAAAGTGTTTGTTTCATGCAAAAAGCCAGCTACAGCCACGCGTTTTGACACGAGCGTACTCCCATTTTCCTGGTTTGCCCCCTCGGGCCATTACGTGTATCTGTCAGCGATACATCTATATTGATTTTTTATGATAGGGACCAACTTTGACGCTTGTCAATCATTGAATCTGGATTAAAGCTTTTTCTTATGAACACATTTCGGGACTTGCGCGGCATTTCAACTTTTGATCCGGACGAAGCGGAAGCGTTTCAGGACGACCCGCTATTTCTGCGCTCCGTCGCAAGGACAGTTGCGGTCATGTCTGCTTTTCAAACTGCGCGACATCCATTGTCTCTTAGTCAGGTTGCAACTGCTGCGGGCATCGATAGAAGTGCAGCACAGCGCATTATTCACACACTTCTTGCACTGAACATGCTGGCTCGTGACCCCGATGATCGCGGTTATTTGCCGGGGCTGCGTGTGCTTGACATGACTCATGATCTTTTGCGCCTCAACCCGATGTTACAGCGAGCTAATCCAGTCATGCTGGAGCTGCGTCGCCGCGTAAGCGAGCGTGTTGATCTCTCTCTTTTTGACGATGTTCGCGTTATCTACGCGTTGCGTATGCCCTCAAAACATGAGGTCTTTAGTGCAACCATTGTTGGTAATGCTGTCCCGACCTATTGCACGGCTGGCGGGGTAGCAATTCTCTCGCGACTGTCAGACGACAACATTGCAGATATTGTCAGCCGCTCTGACATGACCCCATTTACACCGCATACTGTAAGGGATTTGGAAGGTGTGATGAACTATGTTCGCGCCACACGCGAACGGGGACACTCTCTTCTGTGCAGGCAGTTGCTCAGCCATGAGGTTGTTATTGGCGCGCCCATCATGGATTGGAAGGGAGCGCCGGTCGGAGCTATTCACGTGGCCGGGAGCTTACAGGAATGGACACCTGAAAAATTTAGCGAAAGCTTTGGACCACTGATTCAGAACGCAGCCCAAACTATTTCTGAACCAAAGAGAAGTTAGTCACAGATACATCCTTGCTGTTCAACAAAACTACCAACCCTGATCCCAATTCGGTAGGCCGCGAAAGCGGTCTGCGAGATAATCGACAAGCGCACGCACTTTAAGCGCGAGATGCCTCGCCGGAGGGTAAACCGCGTGAATCCCAAGCGGCTTATCTTCATATGTCTTTAAAAGCTGCCGCACGCGGCCCTCGCGAATGAACGGGCCAGCAATAAAGCTTGGAACATGGGCAATTCCAAGCCCGGCTATTGCTGCTTGAAGGCAGGCTTCGCCATTTGAAAATTGCAACTTTCCAGCAATATTCACTGCACGTGGTTCGCCTTCGGGAGAAGGTGCAAATCTCCACACAAATGGTTCGCGAAAATTGGTATCAATGATGCAATTATGCGAAATCAGATCACGGGGCTCCTGTGGCGATCCGTGCTTGTCGATGTAGGACTCTGACGCCACCAGAACCAAACGCGTATCGCAAATTCGTCGCGCTATCAGGCTGCTATCGAGTGGCTTGCCGATCCGAACGCCAATGTCAAAATTTTCATCGACGAGGCTGGCGATCCTGTCTGAAAAGCTGACGTCGATCTGAATATCGGGGAAAGACTGCGCGAAATCGAGAAGAACCGGCGTCAGACGCAATGTGCCAAAGGACATGGGAGCGGTTAGCCTGATGCGGCCAGTAGGAGCGCCGGAAGCATTGCGAACGGAGGCATCGAGCGCATCGAAATCCTGTAGTAAGCCTTTCATTCGCTCGTAATAGGCAAAGCCTACTTCTGTCGGTGACAATGCACGCGTCGTCCGTCTGATTAACTGAACACCAAGATCAACCTCAAGCTTCGATACAAGTTTGGATGCCTGACCGCTGCTTGTTTCTAATCGTTGGGCGGCTGCGGAAAAGCTGCCCGTATCAAGCACCGCGACGAACATGCGCTCACAATCGAGCCGATCCATAATTACTTCCAATTCAGCTATTATTCGAGCTTGTAAGCGTGAAAATAGCTGAATTTGGAAATTATCCAAGATGCAGAATTTGCTTTAGAAAACTGACTGCAAGAGTGGCGCCCTCGGCAGAGATTGTGTGCCCAATGCCCGGCAGAATATGGCACGTCGAGTTAACGCCGATTTCGCTGAGTTGCTCATGGGCGTGTTGAGATTCACTTGGCGGAATGACGGGATCAGCACCACCATGTATAAGCAGCGTAGCTGTTGAAAGTGACGGCTTAAAAGGCTTAGGCGATGCGAGCCGCCCGGAAAATGCGACAACAGCACCCAATGGCCAGCGGCCTGTCACCAGTGTATCGAGCGCCATAATCGATCCTTGGGAAAAGCCCACAAGTGCTACACGTTGCGGCTTATCAACAAAGCCCTTTGCCGTCATGATCGTCTGCAATGTTTCGTCAAAAGCCTGACGGGCGTCCACAATCCGCCGCGCGCGGTTTTCTTGCGTTACACCACTTACGCTAAACCATTGTCGGCCTGCACCACCCTGATCAAAGGGATAGGGCGCATCTGGTGCAGCAAAAGAGGCACCCGGCAATGCCTGTGACCAATATTCTCCGAGCGGCGCCATATCGGCACCGCGGCTTCCGACACCATGCAGAAAGATAATCAGCGAATCCATGACGTTATCTTTCAAATTTTGACAGGAGCGAGGCCTGGCAGATCAGGCCCAACGGGCACGATGCCTGTTGGGTTGAGTGCCTTGATGGAATAATAGCCACGCTTGATATGGTCGATATTGACCGTCTCACGGATGCCGGGAATTTCCAGAACGCGCATCAGCCATGCTTGCAGCGCCGGATAGTCAGCGATACGGCGTAAGTTACACTTGAACAGGCTGAAATAGGCCGCATCAAACCGCACGAGTGTTACAAACAGCCTAATATCGGTCTCAGTCAGTTGATTACCAAACAGAAACGGGCCTTTGTCTGCGAGCTTTACTTCCAATTCATTGAGCGTTGTGAACACATCGTGAAAGGCTTCGTCATAGGCGATTTGCGTGGTGGCAAAGCCTGCCCGATAAACACCGTTGTTGAGACGCGGATAGATATATTCATTCAGAGCATCGATATCAGCGCGCAGAGCTTCCGGATAAAGGTCGATTGTGTTGCGTGCGAGATCGCCAAAGCCGGAATTGAGCATACGCAGAATATCGGCGGATTCATTGTTGACGATGGTGTTCTTCTGCTTGTCCCACAACACGGGAACCGTCGCGCGACCGGTATAATGTGGATCGGCTTTTGTGTAGATCTCATGCATGAAGGTGGCATGGTTCAGGCTGTCGCGGTCGGAACCGGGATAGTCGCCAAATCGCCAGCCCTGATCAGTCAGCGCAGGCTCGACAACGGAAAGGGAGATGACGTCTTCCAGACCTTTGAGCTTGCGGCCGATCAGCGTGCGAGAAGCCCATGGACAGATATAGGCGACATATAAATGGTAACGGCCCGCTTCGGCCTTAAAGCCTGCTTCGCCAGTCGGACCGGCGCTGCCATCGGGTGTAACCCAATTGCGAAAGCCAGAAATCTGACGAACAAATCCGCCTTTTTCATCTTTGGCCTGAACTGGCTGCCAGTCTTCTGTCCATTTTCCGTCTACCAGCATGGTATCCATCCCTAAAAACCGTTTGGAACCACGGGGCGGTGCCCCGTGGTGATGTCACTTATTTGCCCGGTTTAAGAGCATATGCGCCATTTCCACCGAGTGCGACGGCTGCAAGGCCAGCAATCCAGAGTGCGATGAATTCCCAGCCGCCATTTGGATTGGTGAAGAAGAAGCCTGCTGCACCATGAACGGTATAGATAGCGCCGAGAAGGATTGGGATAAGGGCTACAGCTGCAATACGTGGGAAAATGCCCAGGATCAGCGCGACTGCGCCGACCAGTTCCCAGAGAATGGTGACATAAGCAAACCAGCCAGGAAGACCGAGTGATCCGAAGAAAGCAGCAGTGCCAGCAGGCGTGAAAACGAAAATTTTCAGTCCGGCATGGGCCAGAAAGAGAATGCCAAGTGCAAGACGCAGAAGGAAGATTGCATAAGGAGCGGTACGATTGTCGATCACGATAGCCTCATTTCAGAATGTGAAGTTGAGGTGCACTATGTCTAAAAATCGTCGCCTTGATTAGCGGGGGGTGACGAAGCTTACTTCTTCCAAAATGGAAACAATAGAACCAAATTGTATCATCCGCACCGACCTTATGCTGTTTCGCGTCATCCGCGCGACTGACCCTCTATCCAATAGCCAATCGCCTCGATGCGGTTTTTATCAAAGCCAAGTGCGTCTCGAAAATGCTTGCGGCTCTGTGACACCATCTGCGCTTCACCGGCGATATAAATATAGCCGTTTCCCGCTGGTAATGTCGTAATTTCGGCAGCAATAGTCGCCAATTTCGTGTGTGCTTTCCCTGTCTTTTCAACATCCAGAATGTGCCACGTAAGGTCAAGGTCAGCCTGTGTCTGGAGCGATTGCTTGTCGGCATCCGACAGTAACTCAACATGAAAATATGCCTTAATCCCTTGCGGTAATTCCTCTGCTACGCGTGCAACAGCGGGCAACCCGGTAATATCGGTGACCATCAGCACCCAGTCTGTCTGTTTCGGCAAGCGAAAGCGACCTGCAGGGTTACAAATACCGACACGATCGCCCGGACGGGCTGACTTGGCCCATTCTGTTGCCAAGCCGCTGGCATGTGCCACAATATCAACTGTCATCTCGTGACGAGAACCATCCCAGCGACGAACCGTATAAGGCCGATCCGGGCATGGCTCTGCTCCCTCAGGCCATCGCCATTTACCGTTCCCGTCACGAACTTGCAGCGACAGAGGCGTTTCGGCATTTGGCTTAAAACTCAGCCTGACCCATTCGTCAGGACATCGGCTTGGAACAAAGCGATCCCCGTCATGTATCTTGAAAACAAACCTTGTCATTGATGGCGTGATCTCTTGCAAAGAGACAACATCCGCCCAGAAACAATCATAGGCGTAAGGTACGGGATCAGTCTCGGTTTCTGTTGTGGTTTGAATTGCAGCGCGCGCGTTCAATGATCTAATCCTTTGTTATTCTTGCAGCACTAGCCAGCCGCGTTGCAAACCGTTGAAAACCATAGGGTATGGATGAAACACTCAGTGCCGATGTCGCCCACACTTCGATCGGGTCTTCCAGCGCTACATAAGAACCGCGCTGAACAGAGCTGAGCGCTTGAAACAGCGGTTGAGTTTCCAGCGAAGCGCGTGCGGTGTCGCCAAACCATAAGATGAGAATATCCGCGTCGATGCTGTCGAGAGTTTCGAGACTGACGCCAGTTGAAAACTCGTCCGGATATTCTTTGCCAAGTGCTTCCACCCCTGATGAAAGCTCTAACCCCATGAGACGGAGGGCCGCGACACGTGGATCAGATGGAAGATAAACGACGAGATTGCCAGAGCCCGGAAAAAAGGTGCCAAAAGTGAATGTCTTGCCTGCAAGCTCCGGGTGGGACTTTCCGAGAGCGACAAGATAATCATTCGCACCCTTAACAAGCTTTTCCGCTTCACCTTGTTTACCGAGCGCCTCACCAATGATCGTCGTCTGTTCACGCCAGTCCGCGCGCCATGGGCCGGAACGGTAAGCTACCGTGGGTGCGATAGACGAAAGCCGTTGGTAGGATATTGCATTGATACCGGAATACACGCCGAGGATAAGATCCGGCTTGAGCGCGGCAATGGCTTCATAATCCATGCCGAAGTTAAGGAGCGTTGGTGTTGCTGACAACTTTCCCTCGTTCCACGGGAAAATACCGCTCGGGAACGTCGTATATCGTGGCATCGCGATTGGAGTCACACCAAGGGCCAGAACAGAGTCTTCTCCGCTCCAGCCGATAGTGATAATGCGTTTCGGAGATTTCTCGATCACCGTCGATCCGAGCGCATGTTTGACCACAACTGGAAAAACACCATCCGCGAAAGCGGAGCTATAAGCTCCGCATCCCATCAGTATCAGACATATCAGTCGTATGAGCTTCATCATGCCAAAGTCAGGTTGTGGGTGATGCAGCAAGCTGCATCAGGCACCAAATCAGAACGTATGCTTGAGGTTCAGCCTGAACTCGCGCGGTGCGCCCATCCAGTTGTTCAGCCCCACCGTCGGATCGATTGACGTATAGTAACGCTTGTCAAAGAGATTGTTGACGTTGAACTGGATAGCCGTTTTGTCACTAATATTATATTTGGCCATCACATCGGCGACTGCGAATGCGCCCTGCTCCAGATCGACAGTTGCAGTCTTGGAATAAATCTTGCTCTGCGCGCGCACACCACCGCCGAGCGTCAGCTTGTCTTCAAGCAAAGAATAGGACGTATAGAGCTTGAATACGTTTTCAGGAGACTGGGTCGTGTTGAAGCGCTGACCATCCATGCTTCCTTCCGTATATTTGGAAACCGCATAGGTGTAACCGGCCATGATATTCCAGTGTTGAGTAATTGCACCGCGCAGCTCAAGCTCAATGCCCTTGCTCTCGACACCGTCAACACCTTCATAGCAACTGCTCGATAGCGGATTACAATAGGAAATCCCGATAATCCTTTGCCCCACATTGTCGCGCATCGTGCGGAACACTGCGGCAGTAGCAGAAAGCTGTCCGTTGAAGAGGTCCGCCTTGACGCCAGCTTCGAGGTTCGTTCCCTCAATTGGCTTCAGCAGGTCACCGTTGCGCCCATAATAGTTCTGCGGCTTGAAAATGCCGGTGTAACTTGCGTAGGCAGTAAGGTCAGATGTGACATCATAAACAAGACCGACATAAGGAACGAAGTTTGCGTTCGCACTGTAATCAGAGCTGCTTGTCGCGCCATTTGTGTAAGAGGTCTGTTCCTTGTCCCACTTCCACCATGATATGCGGCCGCCGGCAATCAGCTTAAGATCGTCTGTAAGGCTAAATCGTGCCGAAGCATATCCGCCAATCTGGTCTGTCTTTTCATCACTCCCACTGGTCAAAGCAATATCTTCAGGTGCAGGTTCTGCACCCGGATCCCAGGTGGTCGGATCCATGATAGATGACGCATAGTTTGAGACACCAACCCAGAGGTTTGTTCTTGAGCCATTGACACCAAAGACAAAGTCGTGATCTCTGCCGAAGATTTCGATCGGTCCTGACGCATTGACGTCGAACGAATAAACATCATTCGCGTAAGGGAAGCGACCTGGATAGAACCAGAGATCGTCACCGATCCACCAGGTATAACCACCGCGCATGTCAGCTCTTGACCACGCACCGCGCCCGTCGAAACTTAGCTTCCAGCCGTTGTCAAAGCGATGTTCCAGATCAAGAAACAAGGTATTCTGACGACGATACAAATAGTCCCAGTCATTGCCAAGGAATGTCGACGGGCTGAACTCATCATAAAAAGAACCGTCTGGACGCGCTGGCAAACCGCCCCAGTCAAACCCGTCGATTTTTTGGTTCTGATAACTGTAGCCGATATTTAACGTGGTATCTTCTGTCAGATCGGCATCAATAGTCGCGTAAAACATGCCGTCACGGTTGGAGTAATAATCTTTGTAGCTATCACCACCTCCGAATGCTCCGACGATACGGGCACGGACGGTTTTTGCTTCATTAAGCGGTTTGGAGTAGTCAACCACTGCACGTCCATTGCCCCATGAAGAGGCGCGTGTTGTGACTGTCAGCTTCTCCTCATCGAGAGGACGCTTGCGCACGAGATTGATCGCACCGGCAGGATTACCAGCACCAGTCGTCAGACCAGCCGCACCCTTAATGACCTCAACCCGGTCATACATATCCAGATCGTCCTGGCCATCGCTGTCGCGGGCAAAATAGTGAACATTGTTTGAAACGCCATCATATTGGATATTATCGATTTCCAGACCGCGCGACCAGTATTCATGGCGCACACTGGACGCACCGATTTTTGTGGTGACGCCGGGCGTGTCGGCCATGGCTTGATCGAGTGTCTGATAGTCTTTGTCATCAATCATTTTGCGCGTGACAACAGAAACTGACTGCGGCGTCTCGCGTATCGACATTGGCAGTTTCGTTGCCGTCGACATTGAGCCGGTCGTATAAGAATTTGTGCCTTCGGTCGTCGACCCATTGCCGCCCGCAACCGTAATCGTATTGAGAACAGTCGTGCCCTCTGGCACCGCGCCGGTGCTGGATGATGACGGCTGCGAGATAACAACGGATGACGCATCTGTGAACGAATAGGTAAGACCAGTTCCCCGCAGCAATTGCGCAATCGCCTGCTCTCTGGTCGCGGCCTTCTGGACGCCGGGCGATTTCTTTCCCTGAACGATAGACGCTTCATAGGAAATCTGTGTGCCGGACTGGCTGCCAAAATTTGATAATGCACGGCTTAACGATCCAGCCTGAACCGAATATGTCGTTTGAGCATAGGCATTTATGCTGGTCGGAACGACAATGATTGGTGTCGTTGTCGCTAAAAGTCCAAGAACGAGCAGTCTATGGCTCGTATTGCTAAAATTTCTGATCCGAGACTTTTGCCCCATCGCCAAACCGCTCCGCTATTCACATATCATGGGTTAAATCGCGGGTATTCCGCGGCCCTCAATGTGTATTACGGATAGCGACAGAAAATTTTCCAATTTTTCTCAAGTTTTTTAAACGGAGGAGATCACCGTCAAAAATGGGGCAACTTGACGTAGTTTCGCACCGAAAGGACGCACGACCGCCTCCAGTGCCCGAACTGGATCATTAAGGTCAAAAACGCCGCTGACGATTTTCGATCCAAGAGAACGATCTGCGATAATAACTTTACCGGACTGCCAGCGCGCGATTTTAGCAACGAGCGCGGCTACTGTTTCTTTCTCCGCGACAATCATCCCTTTGCGCCAGGCAGCGACCTGCGCATTCTCCAGATTTCCTCTGTTCAGAGTGGAATTGTTCGGATCAAATTGAAGCCATTCGCCAGCGCCGAGCTGCTTTATTCCATCAGCAGGAAAGCCGGGGGCTGTAATATCAATAAGTCCCTGATCAACGGACACTGAGATGACATCCGCATCATTGGAAAAATCGAATGCCGCAGCTTGTGTTTTGGCCTTAAAAGAGGCGCTTTCCACCATGAATGGTCGCGCATTATCCGGCACCACCTCAAAATAAGCCATGCCGGCCAAAAGACTGATGCGACGCAACTTTTCTGTATAATCAACCCCGATTGCACTGTCGGGTCCGAGTGTTACGACGCTTCCATCTGAAAGTGGAACGGTCTTTATTTCACCAACTGAAGTCAGATGATCAGCCTGCGCTTTTAAGATCAGGCCCGGCAAAGTTAATGATCCTATCCCGCCCACAGTCAGCGCTGCGAGGCCACCCGCCATAAAACTACGCCGATTAGGGCCAGTTTTCGCGCGCTGACGATCCGTTAGTATCTTTCCAGTCATGCCGTGTAGGGTTGCTACCCGTCGCCAGGCATCTTCATGCGCTGGGCTACGGCTGATCCAGCTGCGGACGATATCAACGGAAACAGGATTGGCAGCATCGTTTTGCAGACGGATAGCCAAATCCGCTGCCTCACGAAACAATCTGCGCTCTTCCGATACTTCGTTCATTCATCATCCAAAATGGGGCCTATTTACAATCACCCATGCAAATACATCCCTATACGGAGCCAATTGGTTCGAGAAGATGTTTTTGCGATCTGGTTAAAACCCGTTGAGCCGATCTTCCAGATGCTCGTAAGCATCCCTGATCAAAACCCACGTTCGTGTCGTTGACATTTCAAGCCGTTTGGCAACTTCTGTAACCGTCAAACCACCCATACGGTGGAGTTCGAAGGCTTCTCTTACCCTGCGCGGCAACTCCGCAAGCGCCTCATCGACAAGCCGGAGCTTCTGGCGATCATAGACAATGGTTTCCGCTGAAGGCGTAGGATCAGCGATTGCCATGAAATCGTCATCTGACAGATGCACGCGAACCAGCACACGCTCATGGCGCACCTGATCGACACTCAAGTTTGCCGCAATGCGATACAGGTAAGCCTTCGGATTATGCCTTGGCGCTCCGTCAAAAGGCTGCGACGCAAGTACTTTTACGAATGTGTCTTGTGTAAGATCGGCTGCGGTTTCCGAGTCCACGCCTTTTCGGCGCAACGAGTGCGCAATTCCCTTTGCGTGGCGCCGAAACAGCTCCTGAATATCCCAACTCAATCAGAAAACCTTCCTGATACCAGCAGGGAAAATTGACATTTACTGGCCAAAGTTGCCTGTAATTGGGCGCATACGCTCCAAATGCTCATCAGCCTGGCTAGAACAATCACGACACATTTTCCAAATAAACAAGACTCTCATAGTCATGTTTAATCTCATGCAAAGTCAACTTGCAAGCATTTTGATAAGGTGATTGTCTGCGCGTTCAGCAAGCGCTGGAAAAACTGTGAAAAGGTCTGAGCAATTTCAAACTTAAACTGGATCTTTCTTCAGCGAAAGAACAACGGAATCAACCAATTGCTCAATGGACTTCCCCTTCAAAAGTGGAGGGCTTCTGTTAGACAAGATTGACAGGAGACTTAGAATTGAAGCAGCGAGAATTTACAGAAGATTTCAAGCGCGAAGCTGTTCGTATTTTAACGACGAGTGGTCGCAGCATTTCATCGGTCGCGGCCGACCTAGGCATTGGCAAGTCAACGCTTGACCGCTGGCGTCGCATTTTTGCTGAGCAAGATTTGCTCTCTGGTCCGCATGAGGACATGAGCCAGGAACTTGCTCGCCTTCGCAAAGAAAACGAACTCCTGCGCCAGCAACGCGATCTACTAAAAAAAATATGCGACGGCCTTCTTCGCTCGGGAGACAAGTCGATGAAGTTTGCTTTCATCGATACGGAGAAGGTCCACATGTCTCTGTCGCGGCTGTGTACTTTTGCAGGCGTCAGCATCAGCGGTTATTATGCATGGAAGCATCGGCGCCCCAGTCGCCGTCAGCTTGATGACATGATTATCCTGGCCTATATTCGCAATCAGTTTGCGCTATCACGTGAAACCTATGGCAGCCCTCGAATGCGTGTTGAACTGAATGAAGAAGGTATTCGAGTAGGACGTCACCACACGGCGAGACTGATGCGTGAAAATGATTTGAAAGCCCGGCAGAAAACGCGCTTCAAACGCACGACCGACGGCAATCATGGTGAGCCTGTCGCTCCCAATCTGCTGGATCAGGACTTTAACTGTGATGGACCGGATCAGAAATGGGGTGTCGATATCAGTTACATATGGACCGCAAAAGGATGGATGTGTCTGGTAATTGTTGCCGATCTTTATTCTCGTCGCATCATTGGCTGGGAAGCACGGGACCGGATGAAAAAGGTCCTTGCCATCTGTGCTTTGAAGAAGGCCATTGCAATCCGGCAACCAAGGCCGGGCTTGATCCAGCATTCGGACAGGGGAAGCCAATATGCCAGTTATGAGTATCGCAGAATTCTCGAAGCGCACAGCATGCTTCCATCCATGAGCGGCAAAGGAAATTGTTACGATAATTCGATGGTGGAAACCGTCTTAAAAACGATCAAGTCAAAACTGATATGGCGAACTGTGTTCTACACACGTAAGGATGCAATCAAAGCCATTGGCGAATACATTGACGGCTTCTATAATCCTGTGCGCAGACATTCTGCCCTTGGATATAAATCCCCGATCCAGTTCGAGGCCATGAACCGGAAATTAGTGACAGAAACTCTCCACTAAATCAGGGCAAGTCCATCTGGTGCGGTTGTCAGAATGTAGAAAGCCTTGAGTGCAGGCGAGAGGGCTAAAGCTCCAGCGACTTCCGTGTCTATTTGGGCGGTTGTGATCCTGCTGACGGGCCAGCGCTTGCGCTTTTTGCACTGCAGGCCGATGGGATAGAGCGCGCCGTTCCGAGCGACGATATCGACCCCGCTCTGGCGCTGGCCGACCCGTCCATGACGGACGAGAGCTGGATCCCGCCATGCCGACTGGAATATGTTGGCACACAATTCTTCGAACTGTTCCCAAGATCGGGTTGGGGCGTAGTCGGCATGGACGTGTCGGTGCAATGGCGTGCCTTCCTACGTACTCGAAAGCCCTTGGTCACTGAGCGAGGCCGTGATGTCGGCGATCGAGCGAAACAGCACAAGGGGATCATCTTTGCTGGGGACAAAACCGCGGCGCTGCCAGAACTGCATTGCCTCTTCATCGACTGCGTTGACCATCAGAGCACGACCGCCGATCAGAGTGGACGCCTGTACGCAGCGTTGAAGGGCATGCTTCACGAGACCAGTGCCAATCCCGTGCCCAGCCCAGCCCGTATCAGTAGCCAGTTGACCGAGAAGCAGGCAAGGAACTGGATTGGGTGGCTGCCCGGTTCGAACTGAGCGCGGCAGGATCGCAGGGACCACGGCCGTTGGCGCCAGACCATAATAGCCGACAACACGCCCAGCTTCGTGAACCACGAGAACCGCCGTGAAGCCCTTTTGCTGATTTGAGAGCGCACGGGTCCTAAGCCAATGGTCGAGCGTGGGCTTGCCACAAGAGAACTGCGATACGTCGTGTGCTTCAGTAAGCGGTTCAGGAGCCGATACTGACACAACTCACCGCTTTGCGACGTATTCGGGTTCCCAAGGCGCGGTCCGCTTGGACAACTCCACGATTTCCGGAACCGGCACCGCAGGGCGGGACAGCACATCCATGAAATCGGCGAACCCTTCGGGACTCATGCGTATCAACCCTTGCTCCATCACGACCTCCTCGGCGGCGCGCACGGCAGCATCCCGCACGAAATCAGTGCGTGAGCGGCCGCGCAATGTGGCCGCGCGATCAATCATCGCGACGTCAGCCTCCGGCAGGCGCATCGAGATCGGGTATTCCTTACGTTCGACGGTGGTGGCCATGATGATCTCCTTATCCCGAAGATAATGAATTGTAGCGCGAAATGCAATACGTATTTATCGTATTCATCCGTAACCGGCGCTGTCTTGATGAAAGAGGACTAAGTAGGCGGACGCTTAGGAGAATATATGGATCAGGAGCAAATTTGGCGGGAATGTCGTAGGTTTGCACTTTTTGGATTGCCCCTGCCCGCGCATCACGGTCATTAAGGGTTGTATGTGGTTGCGTGGTTCATTACCCTCGATTTGAACCTATTTTAGCTAAGGCACTGTTATAACTTATAAAATAAGATTTTATGGATTTTGGGATTTTTTTAGAAGACAAAAAAATCAGCCAACTATTTGAATTGATTAAGAATTATTCGTTTTATTTGGTTGCGGGGGCAGGATTTGAACCTGCGGCCTTCAGGTTATGAGCCTGACGAGCTACCGGGCTGCTCCACCCCGCGTTATTAAGTGCGAACCATTGCGG
>NZ_JBBGYW010000014.1:0-101227 GCF_037479515.1 Ochrobactrum sp. MYb379 | reverse complement strand
TGTGCTCACGGGTCTGTGGCATTGGGCCGTCAGCTGCCGAAACAACGAGGATCGCGCCGTCCATCTGAGCAGCACCGGTGATCATGTTCTTAACATAGTCAGCGTGGCCTGGGCAGTCGACGTGTGCGTAGTGACGTGCAGGGGTTTCATATTCAACGTGTGCCGTCGAAATGGTGATACCACGAGCGCGTTCTTCTGGCGCAGCATCGATCTGGTCGTATGCCTTGAATTCACCAAAGAACTTGGTGATCGCTGCGGTCAGCGAGGTCTTGCCATGGTCGACGTGACCAATGGTGCCGATGTTTACGTGTGGTTTATTACGTTCAAACTTGCTTTTTGCCATCGCCGTTGTTCTCTTTGTTCTAGAACCGCTCGAGCGCCCGCACAAAAGCCTGAAAGACATTCGCGCCGACATTTATGCCAAAACGGAACGGCGAACCGCCCGTCGATGATACCTTACGCCTATCCGCTCACAAAAACTGGAGCGGGTAACGGGAATCGAACCCGTGTATTCAGCTTGGAAGGCTGCTGCTCTACCATTGAGCTATACCCGCATACTCTAAACTCTAATCCGACAGTGGTGGAGGAAGTTGGATTTGAACCAACGTAGGCTTAGCCAACGGATTTACAGTCCGTCCCCTTTAACCGCTCGGGCATTCCTCCTAATATCACTATCAGCAGAGTCGAGTAACTAGGCATTTTGTGCAGAATGTCTGGCTGCCCGTTTGGGCCGTACCGTCGTTCTGCGAGGGGGCTTATGCCGATATGCGTCGCTCCTGTCAACAGGGTAAAAGTGAAAAGAATGCAGAACTTTCCACAGCTTGCACATATCAACAGATGCGAGACGCCCCAGAACCGCGTGAAACCGGGATTTGACGGCTATAGCGGCCAGTTATTTCTTGTCTTAAATAAAATCGCACATGCTATCTTCCCTGTTGTGGACAGGATATAAGCGCCTCATGAACGATAAAAACTCTTCCCACACCCCAAAAGATTCTCACTATGCACGCCTGCGTCGCGAACATCGCGACCAGAAAGCATCGTCTGAAGGCAAAGCGCCGCACAGACCGCAACGCGCACCAATCCCTGCTGGTCGCGTGAGCGATGGTACAGTCCGTCTTTACGGCCTGCATACCGTACGTGCAGCAGTAGAGAATCCCGCGCGTAAGATTTTGCGTATGCGCGCCACACGCAATGGCTTCGCTCGCCTCGAAATTGGCGAAGCTGAAAACCTGCCCTTCCCTGTTGAAATCGTCGAACCAAAAGAAATCGACAAGGAAACAGGTTCTGATGCCGTGCATCAGGGCGTTATGATCGAAGCGGAACCGCTTCGTCATAAAAAGCTCTCGGAACTGAAAGACAGCCCACTGCTTCTGGTGCTTGATCAGGTCACTGATCCGCACAATGTTGGCGCGATCATTCGTTCTGCTGTGGCATTTGGCGCAGGCGCGATCATCACGACAAGCCGACACAGCCCGCAAGAAAGCGGTGTTTTGGCGAAAGCGGCCTCCGGTGCACTGGAAATTATCCCGCATATCGAAGTGCGTAATCTCGCAGATGCAATCGAAGAGCTTCATTCCCTTGGCTTCATGACCATTGGTCTTGATTCTGAAGGAGCAAATGAAATGGAAACGACGCTCAACAGTGATCGCGTTGCGCTCGTCCTCGGCGCAGAAGGCAAAGGCCTTCGCCAAAAGACCCGCGAAACAGTCACCGCACTGGCACGTCTCGACATGCCCGGTGAAATCAAATCGCTGAACGTCTCCAACGCCGCTGCAATTTCGCTCTATGCCGCCGAGCGCTATTTGCGCGCCCGTCGCTCAGCCTGACGAATCGGCTTAATTTAATATCTGGAGCGTTTTTCACGCTCCAGATAAAGATTTACGCGGTTGCAATATAGCTACGAATATCTTCCGCTTCTTGCTCGACATCCTCAATGCGCCGCTTCACGACGTCACCGATTGAAATGATTCCCGCAAGCTTGCCGTTTTCTTCAACCGGCATATGGCGGAAACGGTTATGCGTCATAATTTCCATCACCTGATTGATGGTGTGATGCTCGCGGCATACCTGCACTTGTGCCGTCATGAAGTCCGAAACCGGCCGCTTCCATATTTCCACATCCATCGTCGCCATTGCACGAACAACGTCACGCTCAGAAAGAATGCCTTTGATATGGCCTTCGGCGTCGCAGGCAACAATTGCGCCGATTTTATATTGGGCAAGAATGGCAATGGCGTGTGCAAGCGTATCATCCGGCTTGATGATAACGACTTCCCTGCCCTTGGTTTCAAGAATCGATCTAACAGTCATGCCAAAGTCCCTCCCAAGGTTCAGCAATCTATCAAGGGAACATGTCCCATGATTCTAACGCAGCTCCTCCAGCTGTGTTCCTATAATGGTGCGCTTTGATGCGCCGCTTTGCAAGCGTGCGAAATAGGGAGAGTTAACCTCTGCGCCGGATCACGGCATCGTAATTGCGTGGCTTATCCAGCAAGGCAATACCGAAAAAGCCCGCAACAAATCCACCAATATGCGCTTCCCATGCGATTCCCGAGAGGTCCGCGCCGCCCGTCGAATAAAGGCCCGTCACAATATTGATTAAGAACCAAACGCCAACGAATGTCAGCACAGGCTTCAACGTCAATGTAAGACCAATCGGCAAAACGGGCCCTGCAAATTCAGATTTGCGTCCATGCCCTACTCGGCGAAAGCCATAACGCGCAGCAGCACCCATCATGCCCGAAATAGCACCCGAAGCCCCGACAAGTGGCGTCACGCTCTCAGGATAGATCGCGTAATGTGTCAGTCCGGCAACGACCGATGTGAGAACCCAGAAGATAATCATTCGTCCGGTGCCAATACGACCCGCAAGCGGAGAACCGAAAGCCGCAAACCAGATCATATTGACCGCGATATGCGCCAAACCGCCATGCATAAACGAGTAACTGATGAGCGTGAACAGGGCTGCCGGATCAGTGAAACCACCCGCCAATGAGAACCGCGCCGGAATCAGCGCGAAATTCAGCATGAAGGCATAGTTCTGCTGCTCGCTGATAATGTAGTTCTGATAAATATAAACGCCGGCGCAAATGGCCATCAATGCCAGCACAACACCCGGTATATTGAATATCGGCTCTCCTCCACGAGAGGAGTTCGTGTTTTCGCGCATATCAGGCTGAGGAATGCTCATGAACCGCCGCTTTCCAGCTAACTGTCTTCAAAATAATGATTCTAGATAAGTGACAATTCGTTAAAAATAAAGGCCGCCGGATTGTACCGTACGGCCTTGTCGCAAATATCTGAACATTGCGAGACGGAATCTGGAGATCAGAAAAAAGTCAACCAAGACAATGACTTCTTCTGATAAGCCATCAAAGCGCTATAATAGATTTTTTGCAACTATTACTTCCTGTTAACCTTAACAGACATCCTCCGTGGATGAACAAAGGGTTAAGCTGGCGTCCCCGCCGTTAATACTATTTTAATGCGCTGAGCGATGGGCAAAGCCCGCAAACACAGACGAGCAATAAGCAGCGCAAGATGAAAAACCGCAGCACGATCGCAATTTTCAGCGAATGGCAGCGACTGGCACTGAGCCAGAGCGGTAGCCTTTATGCGCCTTCGCGCGAATCTATTCAGCCACGCAAACTTGGACGGCATTTGTCGGATCTGTTCTTTCTGGAAGAAGATAATTCAGGACAGATGATCTTTCGTCTCGCCGGAACCCGAATCTGCACCCTGTTCGGGCGTGAACTTAAAACGACCCGTTTTTTGGCTCTCTGGCCGGAGCGTAATCGCCCTGCCCTTCATGAGCTGACGCGAAGCATCAATGAATTTCTGGTTCCAGCCTTGAGCCACAATGACGGCATTAGTCTTTCGGGGCGTAGTCTCTCATTTGAAATGCTGCTCGCACCGCTTTCAATCAGCGATGATGGCAGATTGAACTTGCTCGGTAGCATTTCCGTACTTGATGACATTGCATGGGCCGGTGCGGATCCAATCGTACTGGGCAATCTCAACCGAATCGAACCGCTAGCGCCTGATCTGATTGTTGCACAAGAAGAGCGCAAGTCTTCTGCCATTACAATGAATGCAACCAGCGGACGGCAACGCTGGGCAGCGCCTGTGCCCAGCCGTGATATTCCGCAACTACGCGTGATCACTGGCGGCAAAGCCTGAACCAGTGCAAACCAAAAGGTAAACGCGCACTAAGGTTACGGATTTGCAAATTGCACTTCGGGCTCTATTGGGCATCAAAAGGCCATAAATGACGCTAATATTAGCTGAAATACGCTATTTCTGAACAAAACCTTGCAGCATTCAGTTCAGTTTTATTCAAATTAGATTAGCATTTTCGCGTCTGAATTTCCCCACTCTCAAAGTCTTGCACGCATTCTTGTTTCCAACAGGGAGACAAAAGAATGACAAAGCAGACAATCATCGCAGTCCTGATGCTGATGCTGGGAACCGCCTTTGCGCAAGCCGCAAGCCCTGCTTCAAAATCGCATTGGATGCCGACTGGCGAACGCACGTCGCAGCCGATTGGTCACTATGAATTTTGTGAGCGTCATCCTGCTGAATGCAGCATATTGAATAAGAATAGCGCGCCGCTGACGCTCAACCAGAAAGTCTGGCAGGAAATCGTCACGATCAACGCCAGCATCAACGAACGAATCGCTCCGCGCACTGACATGGAAGTCTGGGGCCACGAAGAATATTGGGAATACCCAACGACTGCCGGTGATTGCGATGACTATATGCTGCTCAAGCGCCGCGAACTGATTGCGCTCGGCATTCCAGCCAACACACTGCTCATGACTGTCGTGCGCCAACCGAATGGTGAGGGTCACGCAGTTCTGACCGTGCGCACAGACCGCGGCGATTTCATTCTCGACAATATGGATCAGCGCGTGCGGCTCTGGAATGACACCGACTACACCTACCTCAAACGCCAGTCCACAACGAACACCGGCGTATGGGTTTCCATTAAAGATGGTCGCGACACTTTCGTCAGCAGCATTCGCAACTGATCCTGCTGAAATACCCCTGTTAAAAATGGAAGGGCGTCATTCCCCTTCCTTTTTTTATGCTGGTTCCAGACCGCGCATAAAAGACTGGCCTTTTTCAACATAATGCTTTGCTGACAGCTTCAGTTTTTCAGCCGCGGCAAAATCAAGTTCCCGGATAACGCGCGCTGGCGAGCCAACAATCAGCGAGTTATCTGGAAATTCTTTGCCTTCAGTCACAAGCGCACCCGCACCGATAAGGCAATTATTACCGATCTTCGCACCGTTCAGAATAATCGCCCCCATACCAATCAGCGTATTATTGCCAATCGTACAGCCGTGCAGAATCGCACGGTGGCCAATTGTGCAGCCCTCGCCAATGCTCAGAGGAAATCCAATATCGGTGTGCATGATGGTGTGTTCCTGCACATTGGTATTCGCGCCCACCGTAATCGGTTCATTGTCGCCGCGCAGAACGGAACCGAACCAGAAGCCAGCATTCTCGCCAACGAGAACTTTACCAATCAGCGTCGCGTCCGGCGCAATCCAATTACTCGCACGGTCAGCAAACTCCGGCTTATGTCCGTTATAGACGTAGATTGGCATCGGCTTTCCTCCATCAAAGAATCTCGAAACATGATGCGTTATTTATCATGGGAGCGAAATGCGGCTTGCAGACAATAAAGCGTTGCAATCAGAAAGATGATGCCAGCCGACAATTTTAGTCCAACGATAGTGGAAAAAATCCCCCAATCATCCGGCCAGCGAAAGATGCTGCGCAGCCTTCCCATCTGGGAAGAAATCACCATTTTGCCAGCGGTTACATTTTCGTAGGCGCTGCGAAACGAGAAGAATGACACGCACCCACCCAAAACCGTACTCGCCCAAAGTGACCCAGTCGAAAACTTCGACATTTCCGATTTCGTCTGATTGGCAAGACAGGGCTTGATTTCGCGCGTCTTCCGCTTACGAATGTCTAGCCATGGCGGAAGCTGCTTATCATCATCGTTCTTTTCCATGATTAGTCATCACAGATTTCATAGCCACTGCTCTCAGCTTCAACAGCTGCCTTAATCCAGAAAAAAACGTTTCCATCTCCCTGAAGTTTTCCTTGGCATAAAGCAACAATATTGCCCAGACCGGCAGGCGCCTTCGCCGCACAAGATGCCTTCCAGCTCGCAAAACGCTCAATAGATCCATCAACAATTTCGGGAAACCCAAAATAAATCTGACTCATTTTCTGAGCCAGTTCAGGACATGTACCATCATCATCAATGGCTTGAGCAACCGATGGAGAAACAGCAAAACTCAAAAATATTGCTGCACCACACGCTACAGCACTCAAAATTAACGGCCTCATAGCTTCTCCCAGCACGCACGTTGATTAAGAATACTTTTTAAGGCGCTCACGCGGAAGCATCAACTCAATAAAAAACGCCCCCTCTGCAAGGCAGAAAGGGCGTCTTATTTAACTGCAAAAAATCTCAGAGATCGACGTCGAGAATAGCCATCGAGAAATTATAGGAGAGTTCGCCTTCGTCTTCATCCTTATAGACAAGCCCCAGGAACTCATCATCCAGATAGACTTCAGCGGAATCGTCCTTGCGTGGACGCGCCTTAATCTGAAGGCCAGGATTGTTAAAAGTCCGCTTGAAATATGCGTCGAGTTTCTTGAGTTCTTCGGGTTTCAACCGGCTTCTCCTGATATTGAATTAAGGCCGGTGTAATGCACCCGGCATTGTTTGATGTAAAGCACTAACGCACGCGCGAATGAACACATGCACCGTTAGTTGGAATAGCTTTTCAGACATATAGTCCGCTCTGGTTAAAAAGCCAGCAGCAGTCAGTTTTATGGTTTTGCTGAACGAATAGAGCTATATGCCTTCGCCATACATATGTTCGCCAAACGCAGCCTCACCGAGCATCTGGTCCATAACGCGAGATGGCTCAGAACACCCACTCTCGCCGACAACCTTTGCAGGAACACCAGCGACCGTCGCATTGTTCGGCACTGGCTTAAGTACTACAGAACCGGCGGCGATCTTAGAGCAATGACCAACTTCGATATTGCCGAGAATCTTCGCGCCAGCACCAATCAGCACGCCATGGCGGATCTTTGGATGGCGATCTCCACTGGCCTTACCTGTACCGCCGAGTGTTACTCCGTGTAGAATCGACACATTGTCTTCGATGACAGCTGTTTCGCCAACCACAAGCCCGGTCGCATGATCAAGAAAAAGACCACTACCAAATTGGGCGGCAGGATGAATATCGGTCTGGAAGATCGATGATGAGCGGCTTTGCAGATAATAAGCGAAGTCTTTTCGGCCTTCCTTATAAAGCCAATGCGCCAAACGATGCGTCTGGATGGCGTGGAATCCCTTCAAATAAAGAATAGAATCCATGAAACGGCTATACGCCGGATCGCGATCATAAAAGGCCTGAATATCGACGCGCACGATATGAGACCACTCGGGATTGGCCTCGAACATCGCATCAAATGTCTGACGCAAAATATCAGCGCTTAAATCAGCATGTCCAAGACGTTCCGCGATGCGATGCATAACCGCATCTTCCAACGTCGTCTGGTTGAGTATCGTCGCGTAAAGAAACGTTCCAAGCACGGGATCGTTCTTGGCAGCGTCCTCCGCTTCGGCGCGGATGGAATGCCAGATCGGATCTACCTGTCCCAGCGACGGGGACAATTTTGCGTTCGAACGAACGGACATTATGCATACTCCAATTTTGCTTATCGCAGGCAATGAGCACTCCCGTTGCTCTATGCCTGCACCGCAATGCGCGTTCAGCCGATAACATATCTCAAAATGCTGCGCGTTGACACTGCGTAAATCTCGTTGATGCTTTGGTCGAAACTTATAGAGGGTTCTCTTCGAGAAACGCCAGAACGCCTTTCTTATAGACCTTATCGCCCACCGCCAACATGTGATCACGGTCAGGTATGTCAAGCGCCTGTCCATTTGGCAGCATATCGGCAAGTTCCTGTGCACTGCCCGCTATATCGTCAGTCGTACCAACGGCGACAAGAACAGGCTGCATGATGCGCGCAATTGCCTCGGGCGAAACCAGTTCTTTGGACGTAATCACACAGGCTGCAAGCGCAATTCGATCACTCTTAGTCTGATCGGCAAATTTGCGGAACATCAATCCACGCGGATGCGTAATGGTCGATGGATCTTCCGCAAGAAGCGCTTCACCAATCGGCTCCCAATCGCCCGCGCCTGTAACCATGCCGATGCCAAGACCGCCAAAAATAGCACTATGCACGCGCTCAGGATGTTCAACGGCTAAAAACGCGGTGATACGCGCACCCATCGAATAGCCCATGATATGCGCTTTCTCGATGCCAAGATGATCAAGCAGAGCGGCAGCATCACCAGCCATGGCGCTAGGCGTATAATCAGCCGCGTCATGGCTTTTTGAAGAAAATCCATGACCACGATCATCAATGGCTATCACGCGATAACCAGCCTCGGTCAACGTGCGAAACCAGCCGGGCGACACCCAGTTAACGAGGCTTGATGATGCAAAACCGTGAATGAGCAGAATCGGATCGCCCTCTCCGTCCTGACGATACGCAAGACGCAGACCATCATGTTCGAAATATTCGATGTCGAGCGCGCTCAATTTTGCATTCCTTTTGAATTTTAGACGGTGGGACTTTTGCCAGATTTAGCTGCGGCATTCGCCGCAGATTGCTTTGTGAATAGCCTTGTCACCACGCTTGATACCGGTCCGTTTAACAGTCCCCGCCAGAAGTTCAACCACATAGGCCGCCGGCCCCTGAGAAGAAATAATATCTTCCGAAAAAGGAACTGCGTTTTCGTGGATCGCAGACACATGACCAGTAGCGTCAAGAAATACCATATCCAAGGGTGATGGCGTGTTCTGCATCCACATCATCACATCGCGCATCTGGCCAAAAACAAAAAGCATTGCCCGATCTTTTGGGAAATCAGTGCGCCACATCAATCCACGCATACGCGCTTCATCAGTGTCAGCAATTTCCAATGCAAAAGAGGCTTTACCGCCTGAGGTGACGAAAGTCAGTGGCTCTTTATCTAAAGGCAGCAGCATGGGCTTGGTTTCCTGCGCCTGCGCAGAAACCGCAAAAAACAGAAAAACGAATGCGAAAAGAATGCGGCCCATGAAGTGCTCTTGCCCTGCATCTTGGATGCCCATCCCCGAATGTCAGGAAATGAACAATGATGGAATTGAGCTCGGGACAATATCAATGAGGTGGTGGCATCACAAGAGCCACTCACAGCCTTGTTACATCAAGAGATGCTGTAAAATCAGTGCGAGAAAGGAATCGCCGTTCCAATATCTGGATGGATTTCAGCAGCCATCAGGCCCTTGTCGCCGTCGCCAAAACGGATCAGGACAACCTGACCGGGACGCAGTTCCATCATTCCGAAACGACGCAGCGTTTCCATATGGATAAAAATATCTTCGGTCCCCTCGCCGCGCGTTAAGAAGCCAAAGCCTTTGGTGCGGTTGAACCACTTAACGATCACGCGTTCCAGACCACTTGATGGCGTCACAGTCACATGCGTGCGCTGTGGCGGCATCTGTGCAGGATGCACAGCCGTTGATGTATCCATCGAAAGAACGCGGAAGCATTGCATACCACGATCACCATTGCGCACTTCACACACGATCCGGGCGCCTTCAAGCGCTGTCTGGAAGCCGTCGCGGCGCAATGTTGTCACGTGAAGGAGAATATCAGTAAAGCCCGGCTGATCAGGAACGATGAAGCCATAGCCTTTTGCAACGTCGAACCATTTGATATGGCCCGAGAGTTCAACGAGTTCGCCAATCTCTTCTGAGGAGGCCTGACTGCGAAACTGGTCATTTGACACAGATTTGTCTGCCATGCGCTCGTCCCTCCTCTTTTGTTCCGTTGCGATTCTGACGTGATTCTTGCCCAAAGAATAACACTTCCTTAACCGTAGGCGGCAAGCCCTATCTTTTGTTCAATTGAAGATGACCACAGGCTTTATGCGCTCATCGTTAATTCCTAAATTTCTCAATCAAAAACGATCTGCCGAAAACATAAGGCAGCGTCGGCGTTCGACAACTTGTTACTTGCGTTTTTATGCGGGCCACTTATCCACGTTAACAGCTCTTTCAAGCGGTCACGCGAAACGCACTGAACCATTCTTTCGGGAAAGCGTTGAGTTTGTGACCCGCATATCTGCAAAACAGGAGAAGAAGATGCGCTATCTGCACACCATGGTTCGAGTTCGCGATATTGATGAATCGCTGGATTTTTATGTGAACAAGTTCGGTCTTGAAGAAATTCGCCGCACTGAAAATGAAAAAGGCCGCTTCACACTGATTTTCCTTGCCGCCCCAGCGGACAAGGATAAAGCCAAGGCAGAACGCGCTCCAGAGCTGGAACTAACCTATAACTGGGATCCGGAAACCTATACTGGTGGACGCAATTTCGGTCATCTCGCCTATGCGGTCGATAATATCTACGAAACCTGCCAGAAGCTGAAAGATGCAGGCGTTACCATCAACCGTCCACCGCGCGATGGTCACATGGCATTTATCAAATCGCCAGATGGCATTTCGATTGAACTGATCCAGAAGGGTGAACGTCTGGCTCCGCAAGAGCCTTGGGCGTCGGCTGAAAACATCGGCAGCTGGTAAAAATAAAGCCCGGTCGCGAGACCGGGCTTTTTTATTTATTCAGTGCCCTGAATGGCTGCAAGCAACCAGTCACCGCCGTCAACGCGGGTAAACGTCCAGACTTCAACGCTTTCAACTGGCTCATCTGGGTTGCCTTCAACAACTACACCCGTATTGCGATCAAGCATAACGTCGATTGCCGAGTAGCGGATAGCAACCGTTGCATAATCGACATTGCCTTCGCGCCATGCTTCGGAAACGTCACCTTGGAGGAGCTTCACGTCCTTCACTTCATTACGCATACCGCTTGAGGCGATTTCGCCAAGTTCTTCTGCGAGATACGACATGGCTTCCGGTGTTGCGAGCTTGCGCAGCGCTGCATAATCCTCACGACCGTAAGCGGTCTGGATTTCTGCAAGCATCTGCTCAAAACGATCAAGCTCTTCCTGACCCACATCCATCGGCTCGTCTTCAACAACGGGCGCAGCCGGAGCTTCTGCCTGCTTGTTGGCAAATGGATTAACGGAAGGCGTGCGGCTTGCAGTATTTGCCTGCGGAGCAGCAGTCTTTGCAGAACCAAAGACCTGTGCAGCATTAAAAGGCTGAGCACCAGCATTTCCTGCACCCGCTGCTGCCGTCTGACGACGATTTGCAATCATGCGCATAACGAACATTGCAATCAGAGCGATGACCGCAACCTGCAAAAGAAGGCCCAACATGCCAGCCATACCGCCAAGGCCGTTACCCAGCAGCATGCCAATCAGACCACCAACAAGAAGGCCACCAAGCATCGAACGACCAAAATTGCCGAACATTCCGCCCGAACGTGCGGCTGCAGCGCTTTGCGTGCCAGCAGCAGCACCCGGACGGTTAGTCTGTGTTGCACCTGTATTCGGCGTCATTGAACGCTCAACAGGCGCAGCATTGTTTGGTGCAGTCCTTGTTGGTGCAGGCGCCTGATAAGTACGCGCACCACGGCTACCAAAACCGCCCCCGCCTGCACGGCGAGCCTCGGCGAAATCGACAGCGGCAAAAGAGGCGATAAGCCCAAGGACCATTGCAGCGGTCAGTTTGGTCAGGCGGTTTCCGGAACCCGGCATAAGTATCTCCCATATAGAGTAATCACAGATTATTTTATTCTGTGATCATATGGGAATTCACCCCCCATTTTCACAAGAGCGTGAAGACAAAAAAGTTCAGAAAATTCAAACAGGCACAGCCGCATCCAGAATCTGTATCTGAGGTGTGACAGAGCCATTCCAGTGATTGAGCGACAGATTGCCAACGATGTGTACGCTCTGGCCGATATTATTGAACAAAAACCGCCCCAGATCGCCTTCAGCGACGCGAAACGCAATCGCATTCACACGCTTTCCATCGGCTCCACGCAGCACAACGCGGACATGGTCACGCCCGACAGTGCGTACATCGGCCAAAACGTGATGCGGAAGTGCCAGCACCGGCTGCGGGTGCGCGGAACCGAAAGGCCCTGCCTTCTGCAAAGATTCGTAAAGCGAAACGGTGGCACCCGATGCAGCCACCGCACCATCAATCGAAAGGCTCTGGTTTTCGCGAAGTCTTGCGACAGTATCGGCAGACTCCTCCTCAAGAAAGGCCCGAAGCGCTCCGAGTTTGGCTCGCTCAATGGTGATGCCAGCCGCCATGGCGTGGCCACCGCCCTTAACGAGCAAGCCTTTTTCTACAGCTCCGCGCACCAGCTTGCCAAGATCAAGTCCCGTAATCGAACGTCCCGAGCCGGAGCCAACGCCATTCACATTAAATGAAATAGCAAAAGCTGGGCGACGTGCCTTTTCTTTGAGCCGCGAAGCAAGCAGTCCGACGATACCCGGATGCCATCGGTCACTTGCCGTCACAATCACAGATGCGCCGGCACCACCTGAAAGCTCTAGCGAGGCTTCTGCTTCTGCTTCAATCAGCATCTCGGCTTCCATCGCCTGCCGTTCCTGATTGAGTCGATCAAGCTCAACGGCAATCGGATCAGCAGCAGTGGAATCATCCAGTGTCAGCAAGCGAGCACCTAAGCCCGCATCACCAATACGCCCACCGGCATTGATGCGCGGACCAATCAGATAACCGAGGTGGAAAACATTAAGCGGTTCGCCAATCCGCGAAACACGACCCAGTGCTGCAAGTCCGGCATTGCTCTGACTACGCGCAACCAGCAGCCCCTTGACCACAAATGCGCGGTTCACACCTTTCAGCGGCACCACGTCGCAAACAGTTGCAAGTGCGACCAGATCGAGCAGCGAAAGCAGGTCAGGCCCTGCCCCTTTGCCCCGCTCACGCAGAACTTTCGTCACCTGAACAAGCGTCAGAAAAACAACGCCCGCCGCACAAAGATGCTCTTGCTGTGAGATATCATCTTCACGATTCGGATTGACGATTGCCACCGCATCGTCTGGCAGATCGCCGCCTACCTGATGGTGATCAAGCACGACAACATCAGCACCCGCTTCTTTTGCAGCGGTGATTGATGGGGCGCTGTTGGTGCCGCAATCCACCGTCACGATAAGCGATGCGCCCTTTGCCACCAGCTCACGCATGGCATCAGGGTTCGGGCCGTAACCTTCGAAAATACGATCTGGAATATAAATCGAATGGGTAATGCCATAGTGTTTCAAAAATCGCGCCATCAATGCAGATGAACATGCGCCATCCACATCATAGTCGCCGAAAATCGCAACCGTTTCGCGACGCATAATAGCGTCCGCGATGCGGTTTGCAGCCTTATCCATATCGGTCAGCATCGCCGGATCGGGCATAAGATTGCGAAGACTAGGATCAATAAACTCCGGCGCGCCTTCAACGCTCACGCCACGCCCTGCCAGCACGCGCGAAACAAGATCAGAAATGCCGTGATGCTGCGCGATCGCAAGCGCCGTATTGGCTTCACGCGGTCCGAGCCGGTCCATCCATTTCTGGCCAGTGACAGATTTGCGGATACCGAGAAAATAGCGTTCTGTTGTCATGAGGTCTTAAAGACACAAAAGGCGGCATTTTTGCAATGCCGCCGTTCGATCATAAGCCGGGAACCAGAAGAGATTTCGGTTATGGCGTACCGAAAATGGTGGAGTTCGAGAACCGGAGCGGAATGTACTTATGGGTACATGAGCACCGGAAGCGTAGAACAACGCCATTTGCAGGCAGCCAGAGCCTAAATATCGATGGTTCTGTTAGAATTTAGACAGATCTTGGTGTCTCGCCTTAATTTCGCGAACCGTTTGCGAGCTTGAGCGCATGACGATTGTATGGGTCTGGATATAATCGCGGGCAAACTTAACGCCTGAAAGCATGTTGCCATCGGTCACGCCAGTTGCAGCGAACAGCACGTCGCCTTTGGCCATTTCTTCCATCGTGTAAATCTTTTTGGGATCAGAAATACCCATCTTGGCGGCGCGTGCGATCTTTTCATCAGAGTTGAGCTGCAAGCGTCCCTGCATCTGACCACCAATGCAGCGCAGTGCAGCAGCGGCAAGTACACCTTCCGGCGCACCACCAATACCGATATAAATATCGATACCGGTTTCATCCGGGTTCGTCGTGTGCATCACACCGGCAACATCACCATCACCGATCAGCCGAATGGACGCTCCAGTTGCGCGCACTTCTTCGATCAGGCGCGCATGACGTGGACGATCCATGATGCAGGCCGTAATTTCGTGCGGCTGCACTCCTTTTGCCTTAGCAATCGCGTGAATATTATCAGTGGCTGTCGCGTCAAGATCGACAACGCCTTTCGGATAACCCGGTCCGACCGCAATCTTTTCCATGTAAACGTCAGGCGCGTAGAGCAGATTGCCCTTCTCGGCAATGGCGATCACCGCCAACGAGTTTGGCAGGTTCTTGGCGCAAATCGTGGTGCCTTCCAGCGGATCAAGCGCGATATCAACATCAGGACCCTGCTTGGTGCCGACTTCTTCGCCGATATAAAGCATCGGCGCTTCATCGCGCTCACCTTCACCAATCACGACTGTTCCGGCAATCGGCAGACGATTGAGTTCCTGGCGCATGGCATCAACGGCTGCCTGATCGGCAGCCATTTCATCGCCACGTCCACGCAGACGCGCCGCCGCAACTGCCGCGCGCTCGGCAACGCGAACCAGCTCAAGCGTCAGAATACGGTCAAGTCCCTGCGCTGGTCGTTGCGGTTGCTGTTCTGAAGTCTTGGCCATGTGAACAAAGTCCTGAATTCATATGAAATGTGTGTTTCGCCATCTATAGCGACATTGTGCAAATGTTTTGTCAAAGTCCCCGCCGACCTGCAAGGGAAAGAGCGGTAAAAACATTTTCCGCTCTAACTCTTAATCGATTTAGCGTAAAAGGCCCAATATTTCAGCCTTTAGCATAGTCAAAGAAAACCTCAGGGCTTTCCACTTCGATCAGCCTTTTTCGATCTATCACCCAGAACCGATTGCCAATGTTGCGCACAAAACTGCGATCATGCGAAACAATCAGGCTCGCGGTTTCATCGCTTAGCAGTTCGGCTTCGAGCGCTTCTTGCCCATCAATATCAAGGTGATTGGTCGGTTCATCGAGAATGTAGAAGTTTGGCTTGGTCAGTCGCAAAACCAGCATGGCAAGGCGTGCCTTCTGCCCGCCCGAAAGCCGCGACAAAGATTTCGTCTGCATATCCAGCGTCATGCCTGCGCCAGCCAGCAACGACCGTGCGCGCTGGTCGCCCACATCGAAACGCTTCATAATCGTTTCAAACGGCGTCCAGTCACCATTCAGCTCAGACAAAGCCTGATCGCTATAGCCCAACACAAGCGACGGCGTCGCTTTTATGCCAGCGAGTGATTGTTCCGGCTTTAGGATTGCCTCGCGAACCAGTGTCAGAACTCGTGTCTTGCCGGTTCCGTTCGCGCCAAGCAGTACGATTCGATCACCGGGATTGATCCACAACTGACCGGTTTTGTAGAGAGCCCGACCGTCAGGCGTCGCAATCTCGGCCTTATCAATCACAATCAGCGCTTTGGCATGGCTGCCTCGCCCATTGAGTTTAATCTTGCCAGCAGAGCGTTCGACATGCGCCGCTTTGGCGCTTTCCTCAATTTTTTCGGCTCTCGCACGCAATTGCTTGGTTTTCACGACCAGCAAATCACTGCCCGAATTGATGCCGATATTGTTGAGCTTCGCAGCCTGTCTGCGCAATTGTTGGACAGTTTTCATGTCCTTTTCAAACTGGCGAGCGTCAGCCGCGTCAATCTCGTCAAGCGCCACACGCGCTTGGCTATAAGGCAACGCAAAGACGAACGAGTTTTCTGCACGCAGGAAAAGCGTGCGTTTCGTCACCACGTCAAGAAAGGCGCGATCATGACTGCAAACAATGACGGCTACTGAACGCGGGAGCGCATCTAGCCAGTTTTCCAGCAAATGCACCTTTTCAAGATCAAGGTGATTGGTCGGCTCGTCGAGCAAAAGCACATCAGGTTCAGAAACCCATGTGCGCGCCAGTAGCGCAAGCCGTTGCCAGCCGCCGCTCAGTTGTCGAACAGCAAGACCGCGCTGTTCTGCGGGAACATTCAGATCATCAAGCACTATGTCTACGCGCCAGCTTTCATAGTCGCGCGCATCTTCATCCAGTCCGCTGAGGACCAGATCGTAAAAAGAGAGGTCCATCAGATCAGCGGAAACATATTGGCTGACGTAACCAATTTTCAGCCCTCGTGAGCGGGTAATGACACCGCTGGTCGGCTCACCCTCCCCAACAATAAGGCGCAAAAGGCTGGTCTTTCCACGACCATTAGCGGCGACAATACCCAAACGCTCTCCCTCGCCCACAACAAAATCGAGGTTAGCGAACAAGGTCTGATGAAGGGTAAGCGAAAGATTCTGAATAGATATAAGAGACATGGCGATAGGCCCAATTTGGCCAAGCACTGACGAGCAGTTCTCAAACAGCTTCAATCAAAATGCTTGCAAATTTTCGGCTACAGCTATTCAAGCTGCGCCTTCAGAAAAGGCAGAGAAAGACTGTTCTGTAAGTCTTAATCGGCCCTGCACAAATTACTGTTGCAGGGCAAAATCAGGGCCGTACTGACGATGGCGGTCGTGACGCGTCACATCCATATTACAGCCCTCCTTTTCCATATTTGTCTCTTAGTCGGATTATTCCGATAGCTATTTCTTAGCAAAAACGTTGCCGCCCTTCAAGAGCGGCAACTTAAACCGGCAATTAGCCAGCGCGCTCAATGCGGATCATCTGCGGTTTACTGACCAGATGATCGTCCTTGAGAATGGCTTCAAGAGACTTCTTCACCGCAGATTCAGTCGTTTCATGCGTGACAAGAATAACCGTCTTAATACCATCGCTTACATCACTATCCATCAGCGGACGCTGAACAATCGACTCAAGTGAAATATCATTTTCGGCCATGCGCTTAGCGATAGCTGCAAAAGCACCGATGCGGTCATAAACCGTCAATCGAATGAAGTAGCCGCCAGCATGCTTGCGCATTTTGGCGCGCTTATATGGCTGCAAGGCTTTCGCAGGTGTGCCGAAAACCGGGCCATGCTGGAAGCCGGGACGGCTCTTCGCAATATCCGCAATATCGCCAATCACCGCCGAAGCAGTAGCATTACCGCCAGCACCAGGGCCAGAAAGCAGCAATTCACCCAGAAGATCGGTTTCAATCGCAACCGCGTTGGTCACGCCATGCACCTGCGCGATAACCGATGATGTCGGCACCATGGTTGGATGCACGCGCTGTTCAATGCCGGTATCAGTCTTTTGTGCAACGCCCAGCAACTTGATACGATAACCAAGCTCATCAGCAGCACGGATATCGGCCAGAGAAATATTACTAATGCCTTCAAGGTAAATATCATCGGCAGCAATCTGCGTGCCGAATGCTAGGCTCGTCAGCAACGCAAGTTTGTGCGCCGTGTCATTGCCTTCAATATCGAAAGTTGGATCAGCTTCGGCATATCCAAGGCGCTGCGCATCCGCGAGGCAATCCTCAAACGAAATGCCCTCTTCCCACATCCGGGTCAGGATGTAGTTACAGGTGCCGTTCATAATGCCGTAAACGCGCGAAACCGTATTGCCAGTCAGCGATTCACGCATCGCTTTGATAACCGGGATACCGCCTGCAACAGCAGCTTCAAAGTTAAGAAGCACGCCTTTTTCTTCGGCAATCTTGGCGAGAGCTACACCATGCTTTGCAAGAAGCGCCTTGTTGGCCGTCACGACATGATGACTTGCCCGCAATGCTGCTTCTACAGCCAGTTTGGCTGGGCCTTCATCGCCACCGATCAGCTCAACAAAAACATCGATATTGGCACTTTTCGCGAGTTCGACAGAATCGTCGAACCATTCAATGCCAGAAAGATCGACACCGCGATCGCGCGAGCGGTCACGAGCGCTTACCGCCGTGACAACAACCTGCTTGCCGCACTGACGAGTGAGCATTTCGGCCTTGTCACGTAGAATACGCAACACCGAAGCACCAACGGTGCCCAGTCCGGCAACGCCGATCCGCAATGCATCACTCATTGTTCTGTCTTTCTGAATTGTTGAGTTTGTATGTGGTGGGAAACAAGGGCCGACCAGAAGCCAGCCCTTGTCTTATCTTAAAAGCTGTTAGCGGCGACCTTCAAGCGGAATAATGTTCTGCACATTTTCATCTTTTGCAGACAGGAAACGCTTGATGTTGCGTGCGGCCTGACGAATGCGATGCTCGTTTTCGACCAATGCGATACGAACATATTCATCGCCATGCTCGCCAAAGCCTACACCCGGAGCAACAGCCACATCGGCCATTTCAACCAGCAGCTTGGAGAACTCCAGCGAACCCAACGCGCGGAAACGCTCTGGAATCGGAACCCATGCGAACATGGTTGCAGCTGGTGGTGGAACATCCCAGCCTGCACGGCCAAAGCTGTCGACCAGCACATCGCGGCGCTGTTTATAGACATTGCGAACATAGCTTATGTCCGTGCCGTCACCATTCAGCGCTGCGGTTGCTGCAACCTGAATTGGCGTGAACGCACCATAATCCAGATAGGATTTTACACGGGTCAATGCTGCAATGAGACGTTCATTGCCGACCGCAAAGCCCATGCGCCAACCCGGCATCGAGAATGTCTTCGACATTGAGGTGAACTCGACAGCAACATCCATAGCACCCGGCACTTCAAGAACCGATGGCGGTGGGTTGTTATCGTCGAAGTAAATTTCCGAATAGGCAAGATCGGACAAAATGATCAGATCATTCTTGCGCGCGAAATCGACCACATCCTTGTAGAAATCAAGGGTCGCGACATAGGCAGTCGGGTTCGACGGGAAGTTCAGAATCAGCGCGAGCGGCTTTGGAATCGAGTGCTTTACTGCACGATCGAGCGCACGAATGAAGTCTTCATCCGGCTTTGCAGGGATCGAACGGATAACGCCGCCCGACATGATAAAGCCAAATGTGTGGATCGGATAGGTCGGATCGGGACAAAGCACGACATCGCCCGGAGCAGTGATGGCCTGCGCCATGTTGGCGAAACCTTCCTTTGAACCCAAGGTCGCTACAACCTGAGTGTCCGGGTTAAGCTTCACACCGAAACGACGTGCATAATATTGTGCCTGTGCACGACGAAGACCGGGAATACCCTTTGACGACGAATAACGATGAGCGCGGGGATCCTGAACAGCTTCGCAAAGCTTATCGACGATGTTCTTCGGCGTCGGCAGATCTGGATTGCCCATTCCAAGATCAATGATGTCGGCTCCGCCCGCTCGCGCCGCTGCCTTCAGGCGATTAACCTGTTCAAAGACATAAGGTGGCAAACGACGGACTTTATGAAATTCTTCCGACATGATCCTGTTCCAGAATGGAGTTAAATGAAATGACGCTTATGCGTCGCGTTTGGAGATATACACTCGTTATCGAATCGGGTCGAGACTTGTTACAGTTCTGCGACAAAGCTTTTATTGACTAAAAGCGTCTTATTCCCCGGCTTCGATCTGCTTAAGTGTAGCGGCGGCTTCGTCCTGCGCTTGCTTGCGCAATGCAGCGGCCTGAGCAGGAGTGAGCGTGCTTGCTGACGAGCGCGTGGCCGCCAATCGCGTACGATCAGAATCAAGACCAGACATCATCTGCGCCTTTTCTTCCGGCGTAATTTGCACCGTGGCAGCTTTCGGCATACGTCCAAAGGTTGGATAGGTATCGCTGCGCTTGGCACCCGCCTGCGGTGTACCCTGAAATTCCGGACCGCCAGCACAACCCGCGAGAAGCGCCACGGCTGTTGCTGCCAGCATGATATTGGCAAACGTCCGCGTGCTCTTGGTCATATGTCGGGTTCCAATCCTGATGTTCTGCCCTGATATCTGCTCGTGCGAAATCTATAACTCGCCCGACGCAGATAATATATCGGAAAGTGGATAGCACCAACTCGCTACGTCATGTCAACAAGTGAGTTGCGATCAGGTGCAATCCTGCCCTTTCAAAGACGCCATCAAAAGCAAGTATAACCAAAAGTTACAATTAGTAACATTGCGTTATTATTACGTAAAACAAAATTGAAATGCAATTTATTCAAGCACTGATCGCTTTCAATAGTTGCGTTTGGCAGTTAAAAACCCTAAAAATTGGTTACAACTTATCATTCGATAAATTGTCTACTCATGCTTTAGGACGACTGCACACATGATGCATTCTTAATAAAGCACTGAAAATCTTGGACTATCTAAGCTGGCCTTCATTGCCGGTTTTTGTGAGTAAAGCTGCTTAAAAATGCTTGAGCGCGACTCACACGGGGAAGCCGATCTCCCCAAACCAAAACGGGATCAGGATTTTTCCGGCTCGTTAAAATGGTCAAGCCCATCTGTATGGGACATCGAGCTGGAGCAGATATTGAAATTCGCAGTAGCAACGCACACGACAACAAGAAGACTACTTTCTGGTAGCGTAGCCTTGCTCGCGCTCGTTCTTACATCGTGCACATCGACCGGCAATGGCACGTCACCATTACAAATGACGAACGACGCAGATGGTTCCGTCATTGCTGAAACTCTTCAAAGCGCAGCCGATCAAACGGTAGCCGCTGAAGCAGCTAAAGAATCAACAAAGCCAGCGCTTGCTGAAAAAGCCGCGCCCACTGAAAACACACAAACAAATCCCACCGCCACGGCATCAGTAGAAGGCGCACCAAAACAGGAAACCCCTGTTCAGGTTGCAGCCCTCACACCAGAGAAAAAATCCGGCTCTTTATTTGGGATGTTTGGCAAAAAACCCGTCGAATCCGCTCCTGAAGCACCAGAACAAGCAGCAGAAACTCAGAAGCCCGAAGAACAGGCTACGACAGCAGCACCTCAATCTAAGCCCGAACCTGCAAAGACTGAACCTGAAACGGCTCCAGCGGCAGAAGTTGCTAAGCCTGTCGAGCCGGAAAAACCAACACAGGTTACATCGCTTTTCGGATCAGCTAAAAATGCAAATGCCTATGTCGCTCCTCAGCGCCCGGCAACAGCTGGACAGGGAAGTATTGCACGCCTCTTCAACGAAGATGGCGCGAACGGCGACACTAAGTCGGTCAATAAGAAACTTGCTGTTGTGCGGCCCACAACTAAATCAACGCACGAATATAATTATGCCCTTCCCGGTGTGCGCGCGAATGGCGGCTTTGAGATCAAGCATCGCAAAAGCATCTATGATGACAGCGACATTGATGCGAACGAATATGACGATTACGCGTCCGTACAGCTTGCATCGGCGCCCGGCCTTGCACGTCTCGCACCCAATGGCCTGAAGGTTCAGCGCGAAACTGTCGATGTCGCCTGCCTGAAGCCTCAACTTGTTTCCATGCTGAAGACTATGGAACGTCACTTCCGCAAGCCAGTCATGGTAACATCAGGCTACCGTAGCCCGTCTTACAATCGCAAAGTAAATGGCGCCCGCAAATCCCTGCATATGATTTGCGCTGCGGCTGACATTCAGATCGACGGCGTATCAAAGCACGAACTTGCCCGCTACGCCCGCAATATGTCCACGCGCGGCGGTGTCGGCACTTATTGCCATACAACTTCTGTGCATGTGGACATCGGACCAGAGCGCGACTGGAACTGGAGTTGCAAACGATAAAAGAACAAAAGCCGGGTCGCATCACCCGGCTTTTTTATTGCATTTCAGTCAGATAGCTAATTTATCCACAGCGCATCCACTCTGAAAATTAGCCTCGCATGATATTTTTATGAAAAAGTCGAATTAAGGGCTTGCGAGTCAGAACCTTCCTGCATATAAGCCCACTCACACCAGCAACAGGCGCCCATCGTCTAGCGGTTAGGACAGCGCCCTTTCACGGCGCAGACAGGGGTTCGATTCCCCTTGGGCGTACCACTTGCTGGTTTTTCTTTTTCCAGACATACAATCGATACACACAAGGCAGCTTGTTTTAGGCGCCCCGTGTAGCCGAAGCATGACTTCAGCTTGGCGCTCTATCTCATTGTTTTCACAAGCGACGTTCGTAAAAATCATCAAGTAAATTTTTCTTGGATTTTTTCTAAAAAGGACTTGCGCGTCGGATATTTCCTGCATATAAGCCCACTCACACCAGCAACAGGCGCCCATCGTCTAGCGGTTAGGACAGCGCCCTTTCACGGCGCAGACAGGGGTTCGATTCCCCTTGGGCGTACCACTTGGTGGTTTTTTTATTCTCCCGAAAAATTGATATCTTGCTGAGTGACATATCTCAGATAGCAATGCTAGGCACTGTCCGTAAAACTTGAGATTGGACAGCAAGATTATGGCTAAAACCACCGCTATTGTACCAACAGCCCACGCCAGCCGCTATTTGCAGCAGCTCTGCAAACATTGGGCGCATAAATTCTCCATCGAATTCACACCAGAACATGGACAGATCGACTTCGATGAGAATCGCATCGTTACTCTTGATGCAGATTCGGAAAAGCTCATCGCAACCGTTGAGGCTCCACAAGAAGCCCTTTCACAGATGGAAGACGTCGTAGCAAGTCATATCATACGCTTCGCATTCCGTGAAGAATTGGCTTTTAACTGGGTAAAAGAATAGCCCTTTATTGGCTCTCATAATTTGCCCGCAAAATGCCGCGAATAAACATTTTCACATCATATTGCGGGCTAAATTAAGCGTGAAGTTTCCACCAGTTCAAAAGCAATTTGGTGGCGACCGTGATTACCAGCGAAACAAAAACAACACTCACCTTACTTGGCGCTGGCCTTATCGCAGCCATGCTCGTGCTCAGCGCAGATATGCGTTGGGCAGATGTCTTCACGGTGCTCTTCTAGATTCGCAGACGCTTGCATCCATGCATACATCCGCCTAAATCGGAGCATGCTTTTCAACCCTCCTCTTGTGACAGGTCGCCTTGAGCGACGCTATAAGCGCTTTTTGGCCGATGTTACGCTCGACGATGGGCAGTTCATTACGGCTTCCGTTCCCAACACGGGATCAATGCTCGGTCTTACAACGCCCGGCTCTCGCGTTTGGTTGAGCGTTTCAGATGCCCCTCACCGGAAATATCGGCACACTCTGCAAATTGTTGCAGCAGACAACACACTTGTCGGGGTGAATACGGGGCTACCGAATAAAATCGCCGAAGAAGCCATTCTTGCAGGCATGATTCCAGACTTGAAGAATTACGCCGTCCTTAAGCGCGAACAAAAATACGGCAAAAACTCACGCATCGACATATTGCTTGATGAAGGCGAGCAACCACGCGCCTATGTGGAAGTGAAAAACGTTCACTTCATCCGCACCCCTTTCCTTGCCGAATTCCCCGACACAGTGACGGCACGTGGCGCGAAACACCTTGATGAACTCGTAGATGTCGTATCTGCTGGCTATCGGGGCGTGATGGTGTTTATTATCCAGCGAAACGATTGCGACAGATTCAGCATCTCAGGCGATCTTGATCCGACTTATGCGCGCGCATTTGATCGCGCACGCGCAGCCGGGGTTGAGGCTTGGGCCATTCGATGCCACATAACAGAAAACGGCATCAGTGCTGAAACAGTCGTGCCTATAGAATATTAGAAAGACGGACCGAGATGGTGACTTATATCGAAGCAACAAGCGCACCAATGAAATATACGGGGCAGATCAGGCTTTACGGCTCAGACGCCTTTGAGGGCATGCGCAAAGTCTGCAATCTTACCGCTCGTTGCCTTGATGCGTTGAATGACATTGTAAAGCCCGGCGTTACCACCAATGAAATCGATCGTTTCGTGTTTGAATTCGGCATGGATAATGGCGCATTCCCGGCGACGCTCAACTATCGCGGTTACACCAAGTCCACTTGCACATCGATCAACCATGTTGTTTGCCACGGCATCCCAGACGACAAGCCTCTGCGAGATGGTGATATCGTCAATATCGACGTGACCTATTTGCTTGATGGCTGGCATGGCGATTCAAGCCGCATGTATGCGGTTGGTGAAATCAAGCGCGCAGCCGAGCGCCTGCTTGAAGTGACCTATGAAAGCTTGCTGCGTGGCATTGAAGTTGTAAAGCCGGGTGTGAAAACCGGCGCTATTGGTGCTGCAATTCAAACCTATGCAGAAGGCGAACGCTGCTCAGTGGTACGCGATTTCTGCGGTCACGGTGTTGGTCAACTTTTCCATGATGCACCAAATATTCTTCATTACGGTACAGTCAACGAAGGTGTTGAGATTAAAGAAGGTATGATCTTCACGATTGAGCCGATGATTAATCTCGGCAAGCCCGGCGTTAAGGTTCTTTCGGATGGCTGGACTGCCGTTACGCGCGACCGTTCACTGACTGCGCAATATGAGCATACCGTTGGCGTTACCAAAGACGGCTGCGAAATCTTCACGCTTTCGCCGAAAAACGTTTTCGGTCCGCCATCCATGCGGTAGACTAGCTTAAAAATTGTCGACTGTTTCTGCGGGGGTTTAAACAGAATGGCACCAAAAGACAAAAGTCCGGGAGGTTTCGACTTTCCCGGCTTCAACGAGGGCATAAGAGTTCAGGCTTCCCTCGAAAAGCCGCATCATCTGGGTCACCGAGATCGGTTACGACTGCGCTTTAAGACAGCACCGGATGCACTCGCCGATTACGAATTGCTTGAGCTTCTGTTGTTCAGAGTGGTTCAGCGAGCGGATACAAAGCCCCTTGCTAAGTCACTGTTAAGCCGCTTTGGGACCGTTGCGGAAGTGTTGGGCGCGCCTGAAAAACTTTTAGCGGAAACGCCCGGCATTGGTCCCTCCATAGCGCTTGAACTAAAAATCGTCGAAGCAATCTCCAAGCGCTCCGCACGCAGCACAGTGATGGAGCGCGAAGTGCTGGGCTCATGGAGCCAAGTTATCCAATATTGCACCACAGCAATGGCCTATGAGACGCGAGAACAATTCCGCATACTTTTCCTTGATAAAAAAAATCGCCTCATCGCAGACGAGGTGCAGCAACAAGGAACAGTCGACCACACGCCGGTGTATCCTCGAGAGGTTATGCGGCGTGCTTTGGAGCTTTCAGCGACAGCAATTATTCTTGTCCACAATCATCCATCCGGTGATCCAGCACCGTCTCGCGCAGATATTGAAATGACTAAAGTGCTGATCGATGCTGCCAAGGCTTTGAGCATATCCGTTCACGACCATATCATCGTGGGAAAGCATGGACATGCCAGTATGCGCGGCCTGAAACTCATCTGAAACGCGTGAGTAGCGCATTCATCCTTCATTAAGCATACCATCCGAAACAAAGGGCTTTCCCCTCGATTTAGCTCGAATTTTCTTAAATTTAGACACAATCACGAGCGAGGACATAATCAGATTGAAGACAACCGGAATCGGCCCTTCAGAATAGATCACGCATATTTTCCGCCAGCGTTTTAGGTGGGAAAACTGGAGTAAAAAATGTTGAAGCGTTCCTACATCGCCGCGGCGTTCGGTGCCGCACTCGTTGCCTTTGCTGGCCCATCCATCGCCGCTGATATGATGGACAACAACGATTACACCTATAACGAACCTGTTGCAGCCGGTCCACACGACTGGTCAGGCAACTATGTTGGTGCACAGATTGGTGCTTCTTCGTCGAAAGTTCCCGGCCCGTTCACCAACCGTACTGGCTTTCTTGGCGGCGCGGTCGTAGGCAAGAACATGCAGAGCGGCAATATCGTTTTCGGTGGTGAGCTGGAAGGTAATTTTGCCGAAGCCGAACATCGCATTGGCCGCGGCGGCAGCCTCCAGCAATCGTGGAATGCAAATGCCAAGGGTAAAGTGGGCTATGCTTTCGACAAGACCCTCGTTTACGGCACGGCCGGTTACGGCGTAACCAAGTTTAAGGCCAAGGATGCAACCACATCCGGCCCAGGCTGGGAAGGTGGCGCACTGATCGGCGCTGGCGTTGAACAGGCAATTTCTGGCCCAATTTCCGTGAAGGCAGAATATGACTTCCAACGCTTCGGTGACGTAAAATCCAAGGTGAACGGCGTTAGCCAGACCAACAACCTCAAGAACCATTCTATTAAGGCAGGCGTGAACTATCGCTTCTAAAATCTGCCAATAAACTCCTCATAAAGGGCCGCATCATATGCGGCCCTTTGTTTTTTATCTAAAGAGTAAATTCAAAATAGTGCAAAAAATAAGGGCCATAAGGCCCTTATCTGGTTAATCATCCGATCCACGACGGGCATTATCCCCGTCCTTACCACGTCGCCAATAGGCAACAATCAGTTGCTTGTCTTTAGGCACATTGCGCTCTTTGCGCATATAGCTGCGGATGGCGCGGAACGCATTGAACTCACATCCAGCCCAGACATAGATGCTCTCTTCGTTTTCAGGCAACTCGACTGCCTGAACAGCATCCTGCAAAAGCGTGGTCGTACCGGCTTCTTCGCCATTACGATGTAGCCATTGCAGATCAACATCGGCTTTGGACTGAATAAGTTGCTCTTCTGCAGCACTGTCGATCTCTACACGAACAACAGCTTTCGCTCCCTCAGGAAGACGCTCCAAAATACGACCGATCGCTGGCAATGCCGTTTCGTCACCAGCCAGCAAATACCACTTTGCATCTTGCGCCGCATCGCCGCCGCCGGGACCGGTCATTCCGACAATATCGCCGGGTTTCACGCTCATAGCCCAGCCAGAACCCGGCGCATCGCAATCATCGCCATGGACAACCATATCGATGTCCACCCAACCGGCATCTGCATCCAATTGGCGAATAGTGTAAACGCGCGCAACAATCTGCGCTTCGCCTTCAGGCCAGACAGGACGACCATCTTCGCCCATGACCGGCCATTGCGGCTGAGCCAAGGCTTTCTGAGGGAAAAGCAGACGGATGTGCAGACCATGTTGCGAAAAACGTTTGAGATCGTTGCCCTGCAAACGCACGCGGCGCATATGGGGCGTGACATCAGAAACAGATAAAACCTTCATCTCGCGGAAGTAAGGCAGCAATTCTCCAGCTGCACCATCACCAATCCAGCGTATTTTCGGTGCCGTTTCGTCTTTGTCCAAAAACTCTAATATGTGCGAAGCAATTGACAGCTTCATATAGGCAAGGCCGGTGTCGTCGTCGCTACGGACATCAACATCGACCGCTTCGTCATTCCAGCGCACATCTGCCTGACCGAAGCTGAGCACCAGCTTTGCACTACCTTCGTTCCGCTCCACATCACCATGCTCATCAAAATGATCCAGCAGCTGATTAACGATACGATCAGGGTGGTCGAGTGCAATACGGGCGTTAGCGTTCAGGCTCAATTCGGACATGCCTGTCTCCTCATCAGAAATAACGATCAAGCCTTAACCGAACATAATATGACTATTCAAGTCATCATTTTGTTTTGGCGCCGCAATAAATTGTGACGGGCAGTGCCTGACGCCATGCATCGAATGAACCAAGTGTGCCCGCCTGAGCTACCTGCAAGCGTGTCAACTCACCGCCATATTGCTGTTGCCAGTTAAACAGCTGCATTTCGCTTTGCAATGTGACGGCATTTGCAACGAGACGCCCCCCGGGCTTTAGCGCTTTCCAGCAAGCGTCGATCACGCCGGCATCCGTAACACCACCACCAATGAAAATTGCATCCGGTGCTTCAAGGCCACTCAACGCTTCAGGCGCTTCGCCTTTCACAAGCCGCAAGCCCGGCACGCCCAGCGTTCGCGCGTTACGCTCAATGATAGCTTGCCGTGTTTCATCAGCCTCAATAGCGATAGTCCGGCAGGATGCATGAACTCGCATCCATTCGATGCCAATTGAACCGCAACCTGCACCCACATCCCATAAAAGCTCATTTGGCAAAGGCTGCAAACGCGACAGTGTCACTGCGCGTATATCGCGTTTTGTCAGCTGCCCGTCATTCTCAAAAGCATGATCCGGCAATCCGCTGACAGGCGAAAAAACAACCGCATCTGGCGCCGCGATGCATTCAATTGCCAAAACATTGAGATCGGCACAGTTTTCATGTGACCAATCCCGCGCAGTAGCGCTGATAATCTTTTCCTTTGGTCCCCCGAGGTGTTCAAGCACCGTCAGGCGGCTTTCACCAAAGCCTTTGGCCCTGAGTAAGGCTGCAGCTTTCGCAGGCGTCGTGCCATCATTGCTCAATACGAGGATTTTCTCGCCCGGCAGGATACGCGGTGCCAACAATTCAAACGGACGACCATGCACGCTGACCGCGCGTACTTCTTGCAGAGGCCACGCCATACGGCTTGCGGCCAGCGACAATGACGATGGAAACGGGATGATCTGCATATCCTGTGTCGAGAAATGGCGGCTCAGCGATGCGCCCATACCAAAGAACATCGGATCGCCGCTTGCCAGCACCACAACATTCCTACCGCGGTGGGCTTCAATCATTGGAAATGCATTATCGAACGGTGACGGCCACGAAATCTGCTCAGCTTTGATGCAATGATCAAGAAAGGCCAGATGCCGCTTGCCGCCGAAAATCACATCAGCACGGTCAAGCGCGTCGCGGGCGATCTTTCCAAGACCCGCTAGCCCATCCTCACCAATACCGATAACCGTCAGCCAGCAGCTCATAAGCATTGCTCCTTTTCTTCGTTCGTATGGCGGTGCAGTAGCAAGTGCAAGCGCGAAGGCGTATAAGGCCAATATGTTGAGCCAGCAAAATAGCCAGACCATTGCTATCAGACCCGACCGGCGTAATGCCTGTCCGGGGCTTTCGCGCATGGTGATGAGCAAGGATGGCGCAATCGCCCGCATCAAGCTCCGGCTCGGAAGGCTCAGCGTGGCACAGGCTCAGGCCATCGCAGATATCGCCGAACGATTTGAAATCGGCGCAATTGAATTGTCGATTCGCTCCAATATTCAGCTTCGCGGCATTCATCCCGACGTCTGGCCGGATGTTATCGATGCCCTTCATGAGTCAGGGCTTGTCGCGCAAAATGCGGCGGCTGATGATGTTCGCAATGTCATGGTTAGCCCAACAGCTGGTATCGATAATGGACAAGTCACAGATGTGACTGGCCTCGCCACTAAGATGCTTTCCGTTTTGCATGACGACGAAACTTATCACGCACTGTCGCCCAAATTCTCACTCCAGATTGATGGTGGCGAAGATTGCGCTATGGTTTCACATCCCGGCGATATCTGGCTCTCAGCAATTGAAGGTGGCAAGGCCTATGCGTTTGGATTGGCTTCCTCGCCTGACAGACAGGCGCTTGGTACAGTTTCAAACAAAAACGCCCTGCCTTTTATCGAAGCTCTGCTACAACATTTCCTTGGGTCAAGCCAAAAAGGCATTGCGCGCATGAAGCACCTCTTCGAGGTGATGCCGGTCGCAGAGTTTCTCCAAACACTTCCATTCACATTTGATGCAGCAGCAAGTTGGCAGCGCAAAGCACCCATCGCTCATACGCATCTTGGCTTACACAGCCAGCTTGACGGCAACTTTTATGTCGGTGCCATGCCGTTACTTGGTCGCCTGACACCGCAGCAAATGCGTGAACTTGCTGGACTTGCACAAAGCGAACTGCGCCTCACCCCATGGCAGGGCATTCTGATCCCGCATGTTGCGGAAACAGAAAGCAAGAGCACCATCAACGCGCTTCATGCCTTGAGCCTCTCCACCGAGCCCGCCTCACCTGCCGCTCGCCTTCGTGCCTGTTCAGGTTCCAAAGGCTGCGCATCAGCGCTTGCAGACACACAGACAGACAGTGAAAAGCTTGCCCGTAAGCTACAAAGCGACACCAAGCAGATTCACATCACCGGCTGCGCGAAATCCTGCGCTGCACTTTCTCCCTTGCCACACACGCTTCTGGCCCGCTCACCAATGCATTACGACCTGTTTTTGCAAGACAAAGCTGGACCAGCACGCTTCGGGCGGCTATTGGCGTCAAACATCACCATTGATGAGGCAGCAAAGCTGCTCAACAAATAGCAAAAGCGGACGCCATGACAGATTACATCCGCGATGGGCAGGCCATTTATGACCGCTCCTTCGCCATCATCCGCGCTGAGGCCGATCTGAGCCGCATACCTGCGGATCTCGAAAAGCTCGCGGTGCGCGTGGCTCACGCATCTGGCATGGTCGATATCGTTGAAGACATCGTCTTCTCAGAAGGCGCAGGACAGGCCGGACGTGATGCTTTGCTCAAAGGTGCACCAATCCTCTGCGATGCACGCATGGTTGCAGAAGGCATCACCCGTTTGCGACTGCCAGCCAATAATGATGTTATCTGCACACTGAACGATCCATCGGTTCCGGAGTTGGCGAAAAAGATCGGCAACACACGCTCTGCCGCAGCGCTTGACCTCTGGCTTCCCAACCTCGAAGGCAGCGTCGTTGCTATCGGCAACGCGCCAACCGCTCTCTTCCGCCTGTTTGAAATGTTGGACAATGGTGCGCCCAAACCTGCGCTTATCATCGGTATGCCGGTCGGTTTTGTCGGTGCTGCCGAATCCAAGGACGAGCTGGCCGAAAACAGTCGTGGTGTACCTTTTGTGATCGTGCGCGGACGTCGTGGTGGCAGCGCTATGACCGCAGCTGCTGTCAATGCACTTGCTTCGGAGCGCGAATAATGGCCCTCAAAGGCAAGCTTTATGGTCTGGGTGTCGGCCCCGGCGATCCCGAACTCATCACACTTAAAGCGCTTCGACTGCTCAAATCCGCTCCTGTGGTCGCTTATCACGCAGCCAAGGGCAAAAAGGGCAACGCACTGACAATCGTCGAAACCTATCTGTCTTCAGAACAGACTTTGGTTCCGCTTATCTATCCGGTAACAACGGAAAAACTGCCCGATCACATGGATTATGAGCAGATCGTCAGCGATTTCTATGCCGAGATCACCGCGACGATTGCAAGTCATCTTGATGCAGGCCGCGACGTGGCCGTGATCGCGGAAGGTGATCCGTTCTTCTATGGTTCGTTCATGTATATCCATGACCGACTGGCCGAAAAATATGAAACGGAAGTCGTGCCTGGCGTTTGCTCTGTTCTGGGCGCCGCTGCCGTGCTCGGCGCGCCCTTGGTCTACCGCAACCAGACCCTGTCGATCCTTTCAGGCGTCATGAGTGCGGGAGAACTCAAAACACGCCTAGCAGGTACTGAGGCCGCAGCCATCATGAAACTCGGCAAAAATCTCGACAAGGTGCGTGATGTGCTGAACGAGTTAGGGCTGATGGATCGTGCCCTCTATATCGAGCGTGCGACCATGCAGAACCAGCGTATTGCCCCATTGGCCGAGGTCAGTGGTAGCGATTGTCCATATTTCTCGATCATTCTAGTTCCAGGCAGCAAATGGAATGGCGCATGAAGCCTGCAATTCTGATCTTGAGCGAAGCTGCAATTTCCACGGCGCGGAAAGTGCAATCAGCACTTGGAAATGCGGAAGTACTCGGACTGGAAAACCGAGTTCACAGCGCCGACAAAAGCTTTGCTCATTTTGGCAATATAATCCGCGCACTTTATGAAGAGGGCCGACCTGTGATCGCCTTGTGCGCTTCAGGCATCATCATCCGCGCCCTTGCACCCCTTCTGCAAAACAAGCGCATCGAACCGCCCGTTCTGGCCGTTGCAGATGATGGCAGCGCGGTTGTGCCATTGCTTGGCGGTCTGTCGGGTGTCAATGACATGGCGCGAACAATCGCTCATGCATTGGAAGTAGCGCCCGCGATCACCACGACTGGCGAGTTGCGCTTTGGCATTAACCTGCTTCATCCTCCGGCGGAACTGACACTCGCCAATCCGGACAACGCCAAGACCTTCATGTCCAACCTTCTTGCAGGTCAAACACTACAAATTAGAGGCAATTCTCGCTGGCTCTCGGCATCAAAGCTACCGCTTTCCGACGATGGGCAACTCACAATCAGCATCACGCCCGAAAACCGCGCAGCAAAACCAAATGAGCTGATCTATCATCCGCGAACAATTGCCATCGCTATCGAAAAGCCAACCGAAGACCTTGCAGGTCTGATCGGACAAGCCTTTGACGATACAGGCCTATCGATAGACTCGCTTGCTTTGCTTCTGGCTCGCGAGACACATTGCGCTTCACCGCATATCCATGAGGCTGCAAAAGCACTGAAAGCGCCCTTGCGTTTTGTTGCAGGCGATGCCGATCTTGCAGCCGCCTCGGTCGAAAACCCTGTTCAACACGTGGCGACTGAAAACCTGACGCTGGCTGTTGCAGCAGCACCTGCCGATGTTCTTTTTATCGGTCGCAAGCGCGGCAAGCTCACGGTTATTGGGCTTGGCCCGGGTTCCCGTGATCTGATGACGCCAGCCGTGCAGCGTGATCTGGAACAGGCCGAAGACATACTCGGCTATGAAACCTATGTCCGCATGGCAGGCCCCTTCCGCGACGATCAGATCATTCACATGACCGACAATCGCGAAGAAATGCAGCGCGCACGCCATGCATTTGAACTTGCTGCTTCAGGCCGTGACGTCGTGATGGTGTCATCCGGTGATCCGGGCGTCTTTGCCATGGCAGCAGCCGTGGTCGAAGCTCTGCATGAATCATCTGATACGTCGTGGCACGGCGTTGAACTCGTTATCCAGCCCGGCATTTCGGCGGCGATGGCAGCGGCGTCGCGCATCGGCGCACCGCTTGGGCACGATTTCTGCATCATCTCGCTATCAGACAATCTGAAGCCATGGGATGTAATCGAGAAGCGTCTGGCACTGGCAGCGCAAGCCGATCTTGCCATGGCATTCTACAATCCAATCTCCAAAGCACGTCCGCATCAACTTAGTCGAGCTTTAGAAATCCTCCGGCAGTATCGTGATGCTGAAACGCCCGTCGTGCTTGGTCGCGATATTGGCAGGCCTGCCGAAACAACTCGCGTTGTTTCGCTCGGACAACTTACACCTGATGATGTAGACATGCGCACTGTGGTGATTGTCGGCTCATCGCACACTACGCGTTTTCCGCGAGCAGAAGGCGGGGAGTGGGTTTATACGCCGCGCTGGTATGGCGAAAAGCCCAGTAAATAAAAAACAAAAAGGCAGGGAAATCCCTGCCTTTTTCGTATGTTACGAAGTGTTATTGAATCACTTCTTCTTGGACTTTTTCGGTGCTGGAGCTGCCGAAGCGGTTTGAGCCGCCGCGGCTTCGGCAGCAACCTGATCTGCGCTCTTAGGCGATGTATCGATAACTGAACGAACCGAACCACCTGCAGAAAGCTGGCAAACAGCGGTGCGCAGATCAACCTTCAGATCAACATCGGTTCCGCCACCAGCACCCGGACGCGAATTAACCGCCGTAATTGCACGCTCTGGCAAAAAATACTTGTTGGCAGCAGCCGTGATGCAAGGCTGAGCAAGCGATGAATCGACCGAATAGGTCGGAACAAAGCGAGGAAATGAAACGCTGGAAGCTGCAACAGGCGCTTCCGACTTGCCGGGAACCGTCGCATTTTGCGTGGTTGTCGTACAAGCGGCAGCCAATGGAGCCAGCATAGCAATAACAAACAAACGGGCTCCGTTGCGGGTGCGTCCGGACATGATCAACCTCTTACGATCTGCTGATTAGGTAAAATTTTAACTGAGATAACTATTCGCTTTTGGCGGATTGTCGAGTGGCAGGAAGGCCACAATGCCGGTTTTTCGTTGAGCATCCCCAACGATGTCATCATTGTTTCGTGAATATCCAGTTCAACATCTCACGCCAGTCGCTCATTCTGATGGGCGTTCCATGGTTGCCGCTTTCAAAGCGACGAAACTGAACAGGGTAGCCAGCCGAACGCTTGCGGATTTCCCGATAAAAGCCTTCTTGCTTATCGATTGCGAAAACTGGATCGCGACTGCCGTGGCCAAAGAACACAGGCACGCGCTTCTGAAAAGCCGGAGATTTGAAGAAACCTTCATCCCACAATGACCCCATCAGGATCAAACCCGCAAGCTGATTGCCAGCTTTTTCATTGGAAGCGATGCGCCAGCAAAGTGCCCCACCCTGCGACCCGCAAGCAAGGACAAGCGGTGCGGATGGCGACGTTGCCTTTGCAGCCTCTATGAGCCCGGCAATCTGCTCTTCGCCCGTTGCAGCAAAATCTTTGAAATCCGGCGTCAGATAAAGCCCGCCATTCAGTGCAGCCAGATTTTTGACGCGGTTAAAGTTACCGCCGAAGGTAAAATCATTCACGCCCTGCAAACGATTGCCACCGCGTCCGTGCAGATAAATAACGATGAAAGAAGCATCTTTCTGCTTGCCCACAGCTATAGCCTTAACAGGGCCTGACGCTGTCTGAAAGACCACATCTTTCTGATAAGCACGCGCTTTTAGCGAAACATACGCATCCTTGGCGCGCTTCTCAGGTACGGCATCACGGCCATTAATGTCGCGCATTTCATTGTAATCAATGACTTTGTAATCGCCATTATCGGCGCTGCTAAGCAAGCCTGGATAGGCAAAATAATCATCTTTGAAAGGAGGAAGCGGCCCTTGAGCGAAAGCGGATGTAGCCGTTAACAGCAACAAGCTTGCAATTAATCCACCGCGTCGGATCATTTTCCCTCCTCCAAACACGTTCAGAGTTCCAGCTTATGATAGCGACGATTGAGATAAATCAGCGCTTCTTCATCAGCATTTGAAAGCAACCCGACCACTTCGCCGAACAGCACATGATGGGTTGAATGTTCCTGGACACTGGTTACCCGGCAGTCAAAAACCGCAAGTGCGTTTTTTAATGTCGGAGCGCCCGTTGCAAGCACATCCCACTCTGCGAGCTCAAAACGCTCTTCTTGCGTCATCCCCAGCCGACCGGAAAACGCATCCGCCAGCTGCTCGTGGGTGCCTGCGAGCGTATTGACTGCGAAAACACCATTTTCAATGAAAAGATGATTTTCCGGATGCGATTTCTGCAAGCAGACCAGCACAGTCGGCGGATTATCCGAGACCGAACAAGATGCGGTCAGTGTAAGACCACGACGGCCAGCTGAACCAGCAGTCGTGACAAGCTGAACTGCGCCTGCATAATGACTCATCGCATCACGATAAGTCTTTGGCTCAACAGAAACAGCATCGGGGGAAGCATTATTTTGCATTTGCACGTGAGCAACTATCCGTATTGACTGTCAGGTTCACGCAGATGTCTCTCCGTTTACCTGTATCTGCTTATGGGCATTGCACAAAGGCGAGGAAACCGCTACCCACTTTTCGTTGAATTTGTCATGAAATGTTTGAAGAAGACCGCCTCTGTGATCACGCCAAAGCAGCTTCCTGAAAAATATACAGCGGTTTTCCGCAACGGACTGTATGGGCGCAAGCATCTAAAGCTGCTGCTGATCGCGCTTTCGGCTTTCACAACACTTGGCGCAAGCGCCAAAGCACAGGACAATCCAACCGATATACGTATCGGCTTTGCTGCCCCCTTAAGCGGAAACTTCGCAGCACTAGGCAGTCAGCTTCGGGATGGCGCGAATGTGGCTGCTACAGCGGTAAATGCACGGCTTATCATCGCAGATGATCGCTGTGATGCAGAAGGTGGCAAGCAGGCTGCCGAAAGTTTTGTTCAGGAAAAAGTGCAGATTGCTGCCGGTTTTTTGTGCTCCGAAGCGCTTGAAGCAGCACTTCCTCTGCTCGCCCAAAACAATATTCCTATCATCACCTCTGGCGTGAGCGAACCCACACTGACCGAAAAACGCGCATCACCAACAATGGCTGTTTTTCGTCTGACAACGTCGCTCGACAAGGAAACGCGGGCGACAGGTAGTTTCCTCGGCAGTCTGTGGCGAGCACAGCCCTTTGCTATTATCGATGACGGCACCATTGAAGGTCGCGAGCGTGCGGCGCATGTGTTGAACAGTCTCAGAGACCAGCAATTGCAGCCAGTTTTCACCGATACCTACCGGCCCGGGCTAGAAAACCAGAATGCGCTTGTTTCTCGTTTGCGCCGCGCCGGTGCAACCCATGTTTATGTCGGCGGCGAACGTGATGATATTGCCGCCATTGGTGCGAGTGCTCAGGCACTTAAATATCCGCTGACTATCGCGGGCGGCAGCGTTCTGAACGCGGCTCCCGGCCCACAAAAGCTAAGCGATGGAACACTCATGGTTGCTCCACTAAAGGCACAGGATGTTTCAACGGCCAAACCTGCAACAGACGCGATCAGCAAGGCGGGCATCTTACCGGAAGCCTATGCGGTCATGGGCTTTGCTACAGTTGAACTCGCAGCTAAGGCAATCAAACAAGCGCAGGAACAGCAGCAGTCAGTCATCGATATCGTGCGAAGCAATTCCTTTGAAACGGCGATCGGCACACTGAAATTTGACGGTAATGGCAACCGGACCGACAACCCGAACCGTCTGCAACGCTATGATGGCAAGAGTTTCACACCAGCCGACTAATAAGACCAATCAGACTCGCCGCAATAACCAGCCCTGTCATCACGCTCATCATTGACCAGAACAGCGAAAGTGCAGCGTCGATATCAGTTGCATCAGCCTCGCGCTTGCCTTCACCATAAAACATCGGCGCTTCGACTTTCTCAGCCCCATACTGACGCGGCCCAGCAAGTGCTAATTTGAGCGCGCCTGCAAAGGCTGCTTCCGGCCAACCAGCATTTGGCGAACGATGCAGCGGCGCATCGCGCCACATCACCTTAAGTGTTCTTTTCCCGGCTTTTTTGTCGACCGTGAATGCAGCAGCAATTGCTGTGAGTAATCCGGTCAATCGAGCCGGGATATAGTTTGCGACATCATCAAGACGAGCTGCGAAGCGTCCAAAATGACGATAGCGATCATTGAGATGACCGATCATTGAGTCGGCAGTGTTGATGAGCTTATAGGCAAAAAGCCCCGGCAATCCGCCTACCAAAAACCAAAAAGCGGGCGCTATGATGCCATCCGAAGCATTCTCGGAAAGGCTTTCAATCGCCGCACGGCTAACCCCACCTTCATCCAATTGTTCAGGATTACGCCCGACGATCATCGAAACCGCTTTGCGTCCGCCTTCAATGCCGTCTTCACGCAATCCAGTGGCCACCGCCCGCACATGATCGGCTAGACTTTTCTGCGCGAGAAACACCGCAACGATGACAATCTCGACCAGCGCACCCGCCGTACCAAGATAAGGCAGCAAATAGTCTAGCGCCAACCCTACCACAACACAGGAAATCACCAGTCCGATGATCAGCCACATACCATTGCTGCGCAGTGCATTGACGGAAAGGCTATGATCATTGAGACGCTTTTCACCCCAGCTGATTGCCTTGCCAAACAGAACCACCGGATGCGGAATTTTCTGCCAAAGCTGCGGCGGGTCACCTACCACACGATCCAGAACAAGCGCTAAAGCAAGAATAATCAGCTTTATTTCCATGGACTTGATGCGCTTTCCTGAATCACTTTTTTAAGCGGAGAATATCCCGCAATGCCTGTTCCAATCGCATAAGGCTCGCTTGATCAGGCGCCAGTCCGATGCGCAGCCAGCTTGGTGCATAGGCAAACTTTCGGACAAGAATATGCCGTTCACAAAGCGCATCGTAAATTGCATGAGCATTTTCGTGTTCAACCAGCGAAAACAGAGCCGTGCCGCCGATTTCAGTGAGCTGACACTTTGCAAGCGTCGCGGTAAGTTCTGCCCGTCTTGTATCGATACGACTATGAAATGCCTCAAGCTCAACGCCACTTTTGAAAGCATGAAGCGCAATGGCAAGCGTTGGCCCCGCCACCGCCCATGGACCGAGTCTGTCTGCAACGCGATTCACAAGCGCATCATTTGCAAGCAGAAACCCAAGCCGAACACCTGCAAGGCCAAAGAACTTGCCAAAGGATTTCAGCACGATCAGCGGCGCATTCGCAGCATGCCTTGCAATGCTCACCTCTGGATGCGGATCGGCAAATGCCTCATCCACAACCAGAAAACCACCACGTTCGCCCAACTTTCGTGCAAGCCCCAGCAAATCAGGTCGCGCAACAATCCGGCCATCCGGGTTATTCGGGTTGACGATTGTAACCACCAGCGCATCCTCTGGGATGTCGTCGAGCGTCGCACATTCGATCACATTCCAGTTCGCTGCTTCAAAAGCTGCCGCATGTTCCTGATAGGTCGGGCCCAAAATGGCGACCGTCGCAGGCCCAAGCAATGTTGGTATAAGTTGAATGAGTGCCTGCGTTCCCGGGCTGGCAACGATTGGCGCATTCTGACCCGCTTCGTAATAGGAACGTGCGGCAGTCAATACCTGCTGCAACAGCCCCTCATCCGGCAGACGGTTCCACAGGGGCGCAGGCAATTCGGGCAGTGGAAAATGTTCGGGATTGATACCCGTTGAAAGATCAAGCCAGTCTTCAGCCTTGCCGCCAAAACGGGCAATGGCCTTATCCAGCGCTCCGCCATGCTCAATAGTCATGTTCAGGCACTCTCTCCGGAAAAATCAATTACGTGCATGAAGGAACCGGCAACTGAACCAACGCGCAGACCCGCCTCTCCCAGTTCCTCGCCCAACGCATCGCGAACACGGAAAAGCCGTTCGGCATCCCCTTCACGCACAATGCTCGCATAATGAAACTCATGCGCAGAAAGCGACAAAGGCCATGGTGAACCCGACAAAGGTTCCAGTTTGCGATAGCCAAGGTGCATTTTGCGTTTGGCAAAGCTTGTTTCAAGCGGAAGCAGCCCAAGCATAGGATGCTTCACGCAAGACGAATCTTCCAGCGTCTCACCCAGCACCATATAGCCGCCACACTCGCCGTAAATGCGCGCACCACGATCCGCAGCGCGCCTCATGCCCTGCTGGAAATGCTTCGCTTGGCTCAGTTTTCCGGCATAAAGTTCGGGATAGCCACCCGGCAGATAAATGGCGTCAGCGCTTTCATCGGGCGCTGCATCAGCAAGCGGTGAAAAGAATGAAATCTCGGCACCACGCCTGCGCCAGCCTGCAAGCAGATGCGCATATGCAAAGGCGAAGGCATCGTCTCGCGCTACTGCAATGCAGCTTCCAGGCGGCGTAAGGCGAGGAACATTCGCCATCGCCTCATGATGCTTTGGCCGCGACCAGATATGCTCTAATGCGCGTAAATCAATATGCGCATCGACCACATCTGCAGCGTGTTCAAGGAAACGCTCCAGATCGGCATGTTCCGCTGCTTGAACAAGCCCAAGATGCCTGGAGGGTAGAACCAGCGCTTCATCGCGCGGAATTGCGCCCAACACTGTCATGCCAAGCGGCTTGATCGCTTCGCGCAGCATGGCTTCATGTCTGCCGCTACCAACCCGATTGAGAATAACACCAGCAATCAGCACATCTTTGCGAAACTGGCTGAAACCTGAAATGAGTGCCGCAATAGAATGCGATTGGCGCGCGCAATCGACCACCAGCACCAGTGGCAGATCAAGCATTCTAGCCAAGTCTGCCGACGAACCCTTTCCATCGAGCGCCCCGTCAAAAAGCCCCATCATGCCTTCGACAACCAGCAGCTTGTTGCCTTCAGTCATACGGGAAGAAATGGCACTGATAAGCTCTGGCCGCATGCCCCATGGATCAAGATTGAAGCAATCTGCACCGCTCGCAGCCTTATGATAGGCAGGATCGATATAATCAGGACCAGCTTTTGCCGGTGCAAGTGCCTCGCCACGCCGTTTTAGAGCGCGCAGCAGCCCAAGCGTCAAAGTCGTCTTTCCCGAACCGGAAGCAGGTGCGGCAATCATGAAACCATTCATGCGCTCTTGTCCTTGTTGAGATGAAGCGGATCACTTGTCAGCTTACGTCCCTGAGACGCACCAAGCCAATCAAGCCCGGAGCGCAGCTTCACGACCTCGCCTACAACCACTATTGCCGGTGGCTTGAGGCCCGATGCTTCGACATCGGCAACCGCGCGTGACAGCGAGGTCTCCAGAACCACCTGTTCAGGCAAGCTGGCATTACAGACAAATGCGACCGGCTCATCCGGTGAGCGTCCTGCCGCCATCAGGCGCTCTGTGATGAGATCAATATGCTTCATCGCCATATACATCACTATAACCGGAGAGACCTGCGCAATGCCTTCCCAATTAATACGGTCCGGCATCAGCCCCTTTGCATCATGACCTGTGAGGAACGTGACTGATTGGTTGATATCGCGATGCGTGGCTGCAATTCCAGCATAAGCAAGGCCACCAATACCTGCTGTAATCCCTGGCACGATGCGAAACGGCACGCCATGTTCAACCAACGTCAGCGCTTCCTCAGCTCCGCGCCCAAAGACAAACGGATCGCCGCCTTTAAGGCGCAGAACCTTTTTGCCCTGCTTTGCAAGTTCCACCAGACGCAACGAAATATCGCGCTGTTTTGGCGACGGCTTGCCACCCCGCTTACCGGCATATTCCAAAACCGCTGTGGCATTTCTCAGAGAAAGGCAGGATTCATCAACCAGAGCATCATAGACAATCACATCGGCTTGACCTAAGGCATTGGCCGCATGAAGCGTCAGCAACCCCGGATCGCCGGGACCAGCGCCCACCAACCAGACATGCCCCGGCTCTATCGCAGGCAAAGCTATCCTGTCAGCGCCAGATGAGGTAATGTTCGGTTGAATATTTTCAGTCATTTTACAATGTGTCACCAGATAAATCCGCAGGCATCCATGAACGACGAAACCACGCCCCGCAAGGAAAAAACGCAAATTGGCGGGCAAGAACCGTTGCGTCGTGGCTGGACGACGGGCGCCTGCGCCACAGCAGCAACCAAGGCTGCACTCACCGCGCTGATTACCGGCGAGTTCCCTGATCCGGTCGGCATCATTCTGCCTAAAGGCGAAGTCCCTTATTTCCAGCTTGAATATGAAGGCCTCGGCGAAGGCTATGCCATGGCAGGAATCGTCAAAGATGCAGGCGATGACCCGGACGTGACCCACGGCGCGACAATCATCTCAACAGTCTTCCCCGCTCCTCCCGGCACAGGCATTGTGTTTCAGGCTGGCGAAGGTGTGGGCACTGTCACGCGGCCCGGCCTGCAAATTCCTCCGGGTGAAGCGGCAATCAATCCAACGCCTCGCCGTATGATGACAGAAATCTGCGAGCAGATTTGTGCCGAATATGGCCTGCCTGCGGATCTGGTGATTACGATTTCGGTTCCGGGTGGCGAAGAAATCGCACAGAAAACATGGAACCCGCGCCTTGGCATCGTCGGCGGCATTTCCATCTTAGGCACGACAGGTGTTGTGCATCCTTTCTCGTGCTCAGCATGGATTCATTCGATCCATCGCGGCATCGATGTGGCCCGCGCAGAAGGCCAAAAACATGTTCTGGCCCCTACAGGCTCTACGTCCGAAGATGCAGCTCAGGCAATCTATGATTTGCCGGAATTCGCGGTTCTCGACATGGGCGATTTTGCAGGCGGTGTCCTTAAATATCTTCGCGAGCATCCGATTGAAAAACTGACCATTGCCGGTGGCTTTGCTAAATTGACGAAACTTGCACAGGGGGAGTTAGACCTCCACTCAGCGCGGTCACAGGTGGACAAAAGCTTCCTCTGGGCGATTGCTGAAAAAGCTGGCGCGCCAGCTGACATGAAGGATCGGATTCTTTTTGCGAACACTGCGCTCGAAGTGCTTGAATTGACTCAGAGCCTTGGCCTCGACATGGCTACGCCAATTGCGCAAAAAGCAAAAGAAACTGCACTTGCAACCTTGCGCGGCGCGCCCGTTGACGTCGAAATTATCGTGACGGATCGCAAAGGCAATATCCTTGCCCGCCTCTAAAATACTCATTCTTGGCGGCACGGCAGAAGCAGCAAAACTTGCTTCTGCATTCGCGCCCCTGCCCGTTGAATCTATCACCTCACTTGCAGGCCGGACGGCAAACCCGACGGCAATCAGCGGTAAAATCCGAACAGGTGGCTTTGGCGGCGCAGAAGGTCTTGCGGCGTATCTGGCGAATGAAAAGATCGACCTCCTGATTGACGCAACACATCCCTATGCAACGCGCATTTCACAAAATGCTGTGCAAGCATCTGAGATCACCACTATCCCTCTGCTGAGGCTTGAACGCCCAGCATGGGAAAGGGAAAGCGGCGACAACTGGATTGATGTCGCGAGTGAAGCGCAAGCCGCGAGCCTTATTCCCGCAGATGAGCGCGTTTTGCTCGCATTAGGACGACAGCACATTGCGCCCTTTGCAGAACGCAACGATGTGCACTTCATCACGCGAATGATCGACCCGCCAGAAGTAAGCCTCCCGCACGATTGCGAGATCGTTCTGGCAAAGCCATGTAATTATGAAGCTGAGTTGCAATTCTTGAACGAACGAAAGATCAGCCTCATCGTCAGCCGCAATTCCGGCGGCAGCATATCCTACGCCAAGATCAAAGCAGCGCGTAATCTCACTATTCCGGTCTTGATGATTAGTCGTCCGCCCGTTGCAGCCAAAACCTCTGTCGCGACAGTGGACGAAGCACTCGATTTTGCGCGCACAGTTTTAAGATTTTGAGCGTGCAACATGGCTATGCGCCTCATGATAAAGCGCTGAATCCCGAAAATTCTTCGGATCAAGGCCACGCCCTACAAAGATCATTGCGGTTCGCTTGACGCCTGAAAGCTCGATTTTCTCCGCAATATCAGACAATGTTCCGCGCAAAATCTGCTCATCTGGCCAGGCAATGCGATAGGCAACAACCACCGGACAATCCGCACCATAGAATGGCGTAAGCTCTGCCTCGATCTTCGCAAGATTGCGAATGGAAAGATGGATAACCAGCGTCGCACCCGACTTCGCAAAGGTGGAAAGCTCTTCGCCTTCCGGCATGGCAGAAGATTTGACCGAAGTGCGTGTGAGAATAATGCTCTGATTAACTTCCGGAATTGTCAGTTCCTGCTTCATCGCAGCCGCAGCCGCCACAAAAGCCGGAACGCCCGGTGTCACATCATAAGGGATGCCGAGCGCATCGAGCCTGCGCATCTGTTCAGCCATCGCGCCATAAATCGACGGATCGCCTGAATGGACACGAGCAACATCATGCCCTTTGGCATGGGCTGCTTCAATCGCCGCAATAATTTCATCAAGAGTAAGCGAGGAACTATCAATCAGCAGCGCATCTTTGGGCGCGGACGCGACAACTTCTTTCGGTACCAGTGATCCCGCATAAATGCAGACCAGGCAGCTCTCAATCAGTCGCAGACCGCGCACAGTGATAAGATCGGCCGCACCCGGACCAGCGCCAATGAAATGAACTGTCACGTTTTCTTCCTCTGTTCAGGCATTTCGAATGCCTGTCAGATGACAGAGGAGTCAATCTTTTTCAGGCAAGAGTCCTTGAATATCATTGAAGATCGACTGCCACTCTTCCGGCGTCAGCTCAAAGAAATTAAAGCTTCTGAGCAAAAAAGCACCTTCGTTTGCAATAAACGCCAGTCGCGCGCGCCTGCCTTCAGGCGTCGAAACATCAAGACCATCCCACTGCTTGCGATACCAGGCCCGGGTTTCATCCAAATAATGCGAGTTGGGAATAAGGCTCGCCATCATTGCGGCAAATCGAGAATCATCTTCGGCATCGCTCTCACGGGTTACAGCTATGTGTGCTGCGATATGCGAAATTGTATCTTGCCTATGCTGCTTGCGTGCCGTCACAAGATCGTCGAAGCGGTCGCCCCACCGCTCGATCATGGCTTTCATCAATCCATCTTTATTCCCAAAGCAATATTGCACACCGCCTTTGGTCACGCCGGAGGCTTGCGCCACTGCATCCATGGTCAGCGCAACGATACCACCTTCAGCAACGAGCTTCTCAGCCATGTCGAGCACATGGTCACGATCGATTGAGCGCGGGCGGCCAGTTTTTTGCAATTTCTTACTTTCCATACGGACGGATTTATATTATGTCAGCCACCCTGACAAGTTTGAATACGGCCGTATTGAAAAGGTATAATCCGATGTTGCCGCAAAATCGCTGGCTCGTTCTCGCAATTGTTTCCAGCGCGTTGTTTCTGATCGTTGTGGATATGACAGTGCTTTACACAGCACTGCCACGCCTCACCCATGATCTGGCGGCAAGTGCTTCCGAGAAGCTCTGGATCATGAACATTTACCCGCTGGTGGTGGCAGGTCTGTTACCGGGTCTTGGCACACTGGGCGACAAGCTCGGCCATAAGCGCATGTTCATGAATGGCCTGGTGGTGTTTGGTCTTGCTTCGCTATGTGCTGCCTATTCGCCAAACCCGGAAGTTCTGATAGCATCCCGCGCATTTCTCGCCTGCGGTGCAGCGATGATGATGCCTGCCACGCTGTCGATCATTCGACTAACCTTCACCGATGAAAAAGAGCGCTCGCTTGCTATTGGCATCTGGGCGGCCATTGCCTCGGGTGGCGCTGCCATCGGCCCCGTTGCGGGTGGTGTATTGCTCGAATATTTCTGGTGGGGATCGGTATTCCTGATCAATGTGCCTGTCGTTATCGTAGCGCTGGCACTTTCAGCCTTTAACCTTGAAAACCGCCCGCTTGGCTCGAAGCGCAAATGGGATCTCGTCGGCTCGATCCAGATCATGATCGGCCTGATAGCGTTGACCTATGCCGTCAAGGAACTTGCCAAACGCGATGCATCGATGACTGTCTTTGCGGGCGCACTGCTCATCGGCCTGATCGCCACGACCATCTTTGTGCGCAGACAATTTGCGAGCAAGGAGCCACTCATCGACTTCTCGCTGTTTAACAACAGACTGTTCTCAACCGGCGTGTTTGCAGCTCTGGTCGCATCAGGGTCGATGACCGGCATGGAACTGGTATTCAGCCAGCGCATGCAGCTTATCGAAGGTATGTCGCCATTGCAGGCTGGCCTGATGATCTTGCCTATTCCGCTTGCGGCTTTCGTAGCAGGGCCACTGGCTGGGATGATGTTGCCGCGCCTTGGAGCAGGCAAAGTGCTTTGGGGATCGCTCGGCATCACAGCGCTTGGGATCGTGATTTATATCCTGACCTACAAGCTCTCGACGCACTTCTATCTGGCAGGGTTAGCCGTTCTTGGCTTCGGCGTCGGCTGCGCGATGACTGGTGCATCGTCATCCATCATGGGCAATGCACCCGTTGAAAAAGCCGGCATGGCGGCATCCGTCGAAGAAGTATCATTTGAACTCGGCAACGCGCTGGGTGTTACGATCTTCGGTAGCATCCTGTCAGCGTTCTATACTGCAAGCCTTGTTCTGCCAGCAGGCTCAAGCATTCCGCCGATTGTCCGTGATAGCCTTGATGAAGCTCTTCTTGCTGCACAATCAATGCAAGCAGCAGATGCAGCGAGCCTCACCGCACTTGCATCTCAAGCGTTTGAGAATGCCTATGTCGCAGTGATCGTCGCAACAGCTGCGTTGCTCATCACTGCTACTGCTGCGACCTACATCGTGCAGCGCCGCAAGGTGCTTTAATCAAAATGTGCCACCGCAATTGCTGCGGTGGCACGCTCAACTGAAGTCTTTTCGACCAGCAAAACAGCATTTTCTCCAGCCGCTGCAAGTGCAGCAGATTCTGCAACGCCATGGCAACCAACAGACGCAAAAACCAATTCTGATGGGTTTTTAAGCCGCGGTGTTTCCTGCTCAAGACGAGCAGCATCAAAGAAGCGTAGCGCACAGCCATAATGTTGTGCGAGTTTTGCCCATACAGGATCACTTTGCTTAGTGGCAATTGTTGCGATCATATCCGGCCGCTTCAATCCGGCACCGCGCAAAACTCTATTTGCCAATGAAACAAGCTCCTCAAAACCTACGACTGAGGAGCAGCCCATTCCAAGAGCAATAAGATTTCCGTTAGACGGCACGTGGAGCCGGTTGCTGCGCTTCTCTGATGTCTTCCGATGTAACACCAAGAATATCTGCAATACGCTTGATCATCGCAGTTTCCGACTGATCGACATGATTATCGGCACGCGCAACACGAACAAGATCACGCAACAACGACGCACGGCGTTCCGGCGCCATTTCAGCCAGCATGGAAGCTGCCTGTTTCGTTGTCGTTTCATAGCCGAAGTCTTTGAGATATTCGGTCACTTCCGGCAACTCTTCAGCCGAAATTCCAAAATTCTCGGAAACGATCTGTCTGAAAGCTGCGATTTCTGCCGGATGACGATCACCATCGGCAAAAACGACATGAAGCAGAAGAAGCAGTTCCGAAGCGAGCGCCGGATCTTCGGCAACGCGCTGCACAGCACTCTTTTTGCTGAGAAACGCAGTAATGCGTTCGAAAATGCTTTCGCTCATGGGGGACTTTCTCCTGTGACCAACCTGACGTTTATCAGTAATGATGCCTGAACAAAAAAACAACGCAAGTACCAGTTGGTTCCGCACATAACTTGTCTGGCGCAACGAGATTGTCTGCTCTATGTTGCATCAACTTTTTCCGGACCCACCCATGCTTGAATTCTTCGATACGTTGACGCTTCTGCTAACCATGGCCGCTTTTATTGCGGGCATTATCGATTCTATCGCGGGCGGCGGCGGCATGATCACGATTCCCGCGCTACTCCTAGCCGGAATTCCGCCTGTCGAAGCATTGGGCACCAACAAGCTACAGGGACTGTTTGGCTCATCCTCCGCAACCATCGCCTATGCACGCAAAGGTCATGTGAACATCCGTGAACAATGGCCAGAAGCAATTGCGTCACTTGTTGGGTCGGTTCTCGGTGCATTTCTCGCAACCGTTCTTCCTGTCGACATCATGCGGGCAGCACTTCCAATTTTGCTGATTGCAATCGCCGTTTACTTTGCGCTCAAACCCAGCCTCGGCGATCTGGATCGTACGCGTCGTATTGGACCATTCCTCTTCGGAATGACGATTATTCCACTGATCGGCTTTTATGACGGCTTGTTTGGACCCGGCACAGGATCATTTTTCATGATCGCATTCGTGGCGCTTGCAGGCTTTGGCGTACTCAAAGCCACTGCCCATACCAAGCTGCTCAATTGCGCATCGAACGTCGGTGGCTTTGCCACCTTTGCTCTTATCGGTGTGATCAACTGGAAAATCGGCATCTGCATGGGTATTGCACAGTTTATCGGCGCTCAGATTGGCGCAAGCCTTGCGATGAAGGTTGGCTCACGCATCATCAAGCCATTGCTGATCGTCGTGAGCCTTGCACTTGCCATGCGTCTTCTCATGGAGCCGAGCAATCCTATCCGCCAGATGCTCGGATTTTAAACCCGAAGCGCTACCAACACGACACCGCAACCGATCAAAGCAATGCCTAGCCAGTTGATCGTCGACATGCGTTCGCCAAGAAATGCTGCACCAAACAGCGCAACCAATACGACCGACAATTTATCGACAGGGGCGACGCGTGACGCGTCACCAATTTGCAGCGCCCGAAAATAGGCAAGCCATGACGCGCCGGTTGCAAGGCCGGAAAGCACGAGAAACACCCACGACTTGCCTGAAATCTCGCCCGGCTTTTGCCATTGGCCTGTTACAGTCAAAAACAGACACAAAGCACCTATAATCACCAGCGTACGAACCAGCGTAGCAAAATCTGAATTGATGCCCTGAATTCCGACCTTGGCGAATACCGCGGTCAGCGCTGCGAAAATCGCCGACATCAACGCCCAGAATTGCCAGCTATCCGCCATTAAAATTCAATACCTTTTTGTGCTTTTACGCCAGAACGGAACGGATGCTTGATCATTTCCATCTCGGTGACAAGATCAGCAAACTCAATCAGCTCATCCTTGGCATTGCGGCCAGTGATGATGACGTGCTTCATCTCGGGCTTGGCTGCAAGCACTTCGATGATTTCCTCAACCGGCAGATAATCATAGCGCAGCACGATGTTGAGTTCATCGCATAGAACCATGTCATAGCTCTCATCAAGAATAAGCGCCTTCGCCTGCTCCCACGCATCGCGTGCCATGGCGATATCGCGGGCACGATCCTGCGTTTCCCATGTAAAGCCTTCGCCAAGTGCGGAGATTGTCACCTGCTCCGGAAATTTCTCCAGAACCCAGCGCTCGCCAGTATCCCACGAGCCTTTAACAAACTGCACAACACCAATTTTCATGCCATGGCCAAGCGCGCGAAAAACCATGCCGAAGCCTGCGCTCGACTTACCCTTGCCCTTGCCGGTGTGGACAATCACAAGACCTTTTTCATCAGTCTTGGTCGCCTGAATTTTGTCGCGCGCTGCTTTCTTCTTGCGCATCTTATCCGCATGACGGGCATTCAATTCCTCTTCCGTCATCGAAAGAAGTTTCGCAGATTTCTCAGCCATTTAATGCCCTTTCCGGAATCATTTTTTTAAGTTTAGCAAGGTCAGGTGAAGATGGCAGATCTTCCACATCAGACTTTGCTTGCAAACAAAGAGTGGCACGTCACATCGCCGTTTTCGTGCGATACTCCATAAGATTTTCCAGCTCAAACCGTGCTGAGTTAGAACGCGGCACCCAGAAGCCACGCTCTATTGCGTCATTGAGCTTTGAAGCGGTCTCACTCAGAGCAGCCGGGTTCTTATCAAGCATGAAATCATGCACGGCTCTGTCAGCGATATAAGCCTGATAAACAGCCTCGAAGTGATGGTTGCCAACTTTGCCGGTCGTAGCCGCGAAAGCGAAAAGATAATCGACAGTGGCTGCAATTTCCGCAGCACCCTTATAGCCGTGGCGCATCACGCCCGCGATCCACTTAGGGTTCGCCGCACGTCCACGCACGACGCGCGCAAGTTCTTCTTCGAGCGTGCGGATCACCGGCTTCTCAGGCTTTGAATGATCATTGTGGTAAACAGTCGGCATCGCACCAGTCAGATTTTCAACCGTCGCGGCCATGCCACCTTCAAACTGATAATAATCATCACTGTCGAGCAGATCATGCTCGCGGTTATCCTGATTTTGCACAACCGCCTGCACAGAGCGGAGCCGTTCTTCGAGAAGACCGCGTTCCGCCTGCCCCTCTTCACCAGCGCCATAGGCATAGCCACCCCAGACGAGCCAGGCTTCGGCGAGATCTTTGCGATCAGCCCAGCCATTTTCATCAATCAGCGCCTGCAAGCCAGCACCATACGAACCCGGCTTTGATCCAAACACACGATAGCCCGCGCGGCGTTCGGCAGTCTTCGCATCTACACCCGTTTCGATAAGCCGCGCTTGTTCAGCCTTGATGCGGCTAGCGATCGGATTGTCCTCCGCCTCTTCATCAAGTGCGCCTACAGCGCGTACTGCTTTATCAAACAGCGCTATCTGTTCAGGAAATGCATCACGGAAAAAGCCCGAAATGCGCAAAGTCACATCAACGCGCGGGCGACCAAGCTTGGCAATCGGCACGATCTCGTAGCCAGTGACACGCCGCGACGCCATATCCCAGACCGGCTTCACGCCAATTAACGCCAAGGCCTGCGCAATATCATCGCCACCCGTGCGCATGTTGGAGGTTCCCCATGCGGTCAAACCAAACGAAGTCGGCCACTCGCCATGATCCTGCGTATAACGCGTAATCAACAGTTCAGCTGATTTGCGACCAAGCTCCCATGCCGCTGGCGTCGGCACGGCACGGCTATCGGTGGAATAGAAGTTGCGTCCGGTCGGCAAAACATCTGGTCGCCCGCGCGTTGGCGCACCGGAGGGTCCCGGCGGCACGAACCGTCCTGAAATAGCGGAGAGAAAGCCTTCAATCTCTGATGGCCCACACGATGTCACCATCGGGCGCAAATGTTCATTGATCGACTGCAGCACGGCATTGGTCTGTGCCCAATTTGCCGGGCAGTCAACTTCACCATCCACAAACTGCGCGGCAAGCAATTCGATACGTTCAACCGTATCACCTTTAATACGCCAGCTTGCAGGACTTGCCGCCGCCAACAACTCAGGCTTCGGCCCGGTCCACGGATCAGCCATAGCACAATCGAGCGGATCAAATTCTTCGCCAAGACCTGCGTCTTTTGCGATAGCCCGCTGCAAGCTCTGTTCGCCCAGCAAGCCACCCAGCGAAACAGGAATGCCGCGCGGCACGCGCGCCAGAGCAACCAGCAAATCGGTCAATAAACGCCCTTCAGGGGCGAGACCAAAAATATGCAGCCCATCGCGGATCTGCATTTCCTTGAGATCGCAGAGATAGGCATCAAGCTTTTGCAGCGCCATATCTTCATCGTCATGGTCATGAATACCCGCATCGCGGTCGAGACCAATGTCGCGTACCAGATCAAGAATCTGCGCCTTCAGTCGCAACAGACGGCGCGGATCAACGCCCGATGCCTCGTAATATTCATCAACCAGCGCTTCCAGATCTTTAAGCGGACCATAGCTTTCGGCGCGCGTTAACGGTGGGGTCAGATGATCGATGATCACGGCACCCGCGCGACGTTTGGCTTGCGTGCCTTCACCCGGATCATTGACAATGAACGGATAGACATGCGGCGTGGGGCCAAAGACCGCTTCAGGATAACAGTTTTCCGACAAAGCCAGCGCCTTACCGGGCAGCCATTCCAGATTGCCATGCTTGCCCACATGCACGATGGCATCGATCTTCGCCACGTCGCGCAAATAAGCGTAGAACGCGATATAGCCATGCGGCGGCACAAGATCAGGGGAGTGATAGGTCTCTTTTGGATCGATATTATAACCACGTGCAGGCTGAATACCGGCAATGGTTTCGCCAAGTTTCATCAGCGGCAGCGCAAAACCTTCAAGCTCGCTATCATAGAATGGATCATTCTCTGGGCCACCCCAGCGGGTCTCAATTTCATTCTGAATCACATTCGGAAGCTTTGCAAAGAAAGCCCTGTATTGACTCAGAGAAATGACCTCGCGGATGACTCGTCCATCACGTGCAGCATTGGTCGGACCAGCCATTAAAAGCTGCATAAAGGCATCACTATTGGCCGGCACATCACCCACCTGATAGCCCTCGCTCGCCATAGCGCGCAGCACTTCCACCGTTCCCGCAGGCGTATCAAGCCCAACGCCATTGCCCAGCCTGCCATCGCGATTCGGATAATTGGCAAGGATCAGCGCAACGCGTCGCTCTTCCGGCTTTTTTCGCTTGAGCCACACCCAATTTGCCGCCAATCGCGCGACAAAAGCCACACGTCCGGCATCCGGCTCATGGGTGACAATATTAGCTTCAACAGTGCTATCAAATTGCTTTGCCGATTTAAACGACACCGCACGCGACAGCACACGCCCATCAATTTCCGGCAGCGCCACATTCATTGCAAGATCACGCGCCAGCAAACCCTGCTGAGATGCTTGCCATGTTGCTTTTGGCGTACCGGAAAAGATCACCTGCAGAACCATATTGCCGCGCTTATCCAGCACGGTCGGCTTACGCTCAGCACCCGGCGAAGAAATTGCAAAGCCGGTTGCATTGAGCACAATATCCGGCTGACAATCTTCAAACAGGCCATCGACAACTGCAGCAGAAAGCCGGTCCTTAAGGCTGGAAACAAAGATCGGAACAGGGTTGAGGCCCTTGGCCAGCAACGCATTGATCAGTGCTTCGACCGGCTGTGTCTGTCCGCTTTGAACCAGCGCACGATAAAAAATGATTGCCGCAGCAGGCGCTTCGGCGTCTTTCCATTGTCGGCGGATGAGATCGAGCGAAGGCGTGGCCATATCTGGCCACCACAGCCCAGCTTTCAGAAGCGGTGCAGCCTCCTCCGGCTTTTCGCTTTCATCAATCAGTGCGCAACAATAATCGAGAAATCGGGACGTATTGGCGGCCCCGCCCTCAATCAGATATTGCCAGAGAGCATCCCGCTCCTGCGATGAAACGGTTGAGAACCGTTCAAGTCCGTAATCTGGCTTATCATCACCCGGCAGCACGGCGATCTTGATGCCGTGCGAAACCGCACAGGCATGAAGCGCCTCAAGCCCATAAGGCCAATAGGTCTCGCCACCAATAATCCGCACAACAATAAGTTTCGAATGTTGTGCCGTGCGCTCGATATAAGCGTCGACTGACATGGGATGTGTGAGGCTTAGAAAATTAGCGAGCCGGAGACTTGGCCCGCTTTGCCCAAGCTTATGTGCTTGAGCAAGGCTTGCCAGCTCCGTATCGGCAGCGGAAAGGAACAATATATCGCCCGGCGTCTGGCCGAGGTCGACAGCCTCATTGCCATCGCTGATCGTTCCTTTCTGGGCAAGTAATAAGTGCATCAGAGCATAATCCCGAAAAGTGGGAACCGGTTTTCGGAACAGATTATGCTCAGAAAAGCGACGCAAGCGCGATGTTTAGTCACTTCACAATTGTTCCTCACGAAGTAACAGCGTCTTTCACGGCTTTGGTGATAGCCTGTTCATCGATCTCATGCAGGCCAATGACGACAAGACGCGTATTGCGCAGTTCATCCTTGCCCCACGGGCGATCGAAATAGTGCTCAATACGCGGACCAACAGCCTGCACAACCAGACGCATCGGCTTGCCCGGCACATCGACAAAGCCTTTGAGACGCAGAACATCATGTTCCGCAATTATGCCCTTGAGCTTTTCGGTAAATGCCTTTGGATCAACAACCGAACCTGCTTCAACCACAAAGCTTTCAAACTCGTCGTGATCATGCTCATGACCATCAGCATGATGGATTTCATGATGCGATTTGCGGTTGGCGATATCGTCTTCCGTACCAACGCCGAGGCCGAGCAGTACGTCCGCACCAATCTTGCCGAAGCTTGCTGGCACCATGTTGACGCGACGTGTTGAACGTTCCGCCACATCGGCCTTCACGCTATCAAGTTTCGACGGATCAATGAGGTCGGCCTTGTTGAGAACAATGAGGTCAGCCGCATGTATCTGATCCTCAAAAAGTTCCTCTAAAGGGCTTTCATGATCAAGAGAATCGTCCGCTGCGCGCTGTGCATCCACCTTGTCGTGATCGTCCGCAAAACGGCCTTCAGCAACAGCGGCAGCATCGATCACAGTCACCACGCCGTCGACCGTCACCTGCGTTTTGATTTCGGGCCAGTTGAAAGCAGCAACCAGCGGCTGCGGCAGCGCCAGACCCGAAGTCTCAATCACGATGTGATCAGGACGATCCGCACGATCAAGAAGCTTGGTCATGGTCGGAATGAAATCATCAGCAACGGTGCAGCAGATGCAGCCATTGTTCAGTTCAATAATATCTTCTTCACGGCAGCTTTCGATACCGCAACCTTTAAGAATTCCGCCATCGACACCGAGATCGCCAAACTCATTGATAATGAGCGCAATGCGCTTGCCATTGGCGTTTTCCAGCAGATTGCGAATAAGCGTTGTTTTACCCGAACCAAGAAATCCGGTGATCACGGTCGCTGGAATCTTTTGTCCCTGCATCAAATTAACCCTTCATTTTGAGCGGCAATCCTGCCGCTATGAAATAAACTTCATCCGCCACCGACGCCACGGCCTGATGCAGAAAACCGGCATGATCGCGAAATTCACGCGCCATGCGATTTTCCGGCACAATACTCAAGCCGACCTCGTTGGAAACAAAAACAACCTGACCTGAAAGCTGAGGCAATGCTGTAACCAGCGTCTCGGTTTCAGCAGCAATATCCCGCTCTGCCATCATCAGATTGGTGATCCAGAGCGTCAGACAATCGACAAGCACGAAACGGTCATGTCCCGCGTGTTTTTGAAGTGCCCCCACAAGGTCGAGCGGTTCTTCAACCGTCTGCCATTCGTCCCCGCGACTGTTGCGATGAATGGAGATGCGGCTCTCCATTTCCGTGTCGAATGCACGTCCCGTCGCGAGATAGACTGGTTGAAGGCCTGTCCCTTCAACCAGTTTTTCCGCATAAGACGACTTACCAGACCGGGCTCCGCCAAGAACGAACGTGGTTTTTGCATTTTCATTTCGGAGCAGAGCCATATCTATCAGCCTTCAATATCTGACTTCGCATAAGCCTGAATGAACCAGCCCAGCGCAAGCCCAATGACAGCCCACATGAACAGGTTTGTTGCAAGCGATGCGACGGCATATTGCGAAGCAAGCAGTGACGGGATTGGCGATGCAATATCTTCAGGGTGCGGCGCGCCATAGAGATGCGGTGCGATAATCAGCACAAGTCCCAGGATTTTGGAAATAATCTCGCCACGCAAAACCAGTAGATAAATGCCGACGCCACTCAAGACGACGGTCGAAATCCACCAAAGCTGACGCTGTGCGAGGTCGGCCGCAGGCATGGCAGGCAGTTCCGGCGAAAGTCCCAGAGCGGGCAGGAAGGCGACCGCAAAGAAACCTGCCATCCCCCAAAGGATACCGTTCTGCGGTGTGATCCGACGACCAAGCAGCAAAGCAATACCACCCAAAAGCAAAGCAAAGCCTGCACCGGCTACGAGGTTGGCAAGCAATGTGTTGCCAAGGCGACCAAACGGAAGTTCAGCGCCCTCCTCTTCTTCGCCTTCACTCGCCGCAGCTGCGGCATGGTCGTGCGGTGCAGACGCTTCGGCTTCGCCATGGCTATGACCGCCGCCAGCGTCTTCATAGGTTTCCGCCTGAATAATCAGCGGAACGGTTTTCAAATACATAGCAGGCGTCACGAGGAGCCCGGCAAGAAGACCAGCAACAAGCGTGGCCAAAAGATAACGGATCAACATTTTATTCCCTCAACAGCAATTATTCGCCGATGGCCGTCCACCATCAAGCGTTGCTCATTTCCTGTTTCAAAAAGCTAATCGGCTTAGTGGCAGGGAAACCCGTATGAATGACGCGTATCGTGCGCTGAATCGTGCAGCGTATCCGAATGGGCGAGACCCACGCCGTATATCAGAAACGCGCCAAGAAGCAGCGAAACGACAGCTGTCGCAAGACGCGTTGCAAGCGGCATAGCTATAGTATTGGGAATAGAATTTTGGGTACGCGCAGCCATGACAACCTCCGTGTAGGCAGCAGGGAAAACCTCCCATGGGGTGCGGACAAAATGCCCTTCACACTACAGGCAGGTCTCCTGGCTCACGGGTCGTAGGGTTTGGAGCGCCTTCCCAGAAACGTTGTGTTTCCAGTGGCTGCCGGTTAACCGGCTTGCCTCATCCCTCTCCGCTCTACAGTCGCGGGGTCGGCTGCGATAAAGACGCCCGGATTGGGTCCGTCCGTCGCATTCCCTTTTGGTATCGCCGGGATTCGTCCCGGCAAAACCTGTTGTGTAGATCGACACTAGGCTTTCACCAATGCGGCGTCAATCAATCTACTTATAAAGGCGCTTACGCAGCCCTGAGCCTTTTTGTCGAACCCAATCGTCAATGGTATCGGCGTTGCGAGCAACTCGAGGCCACAGCCATATCATCAATCCAATTATCAAAACCCATGCAATAACGACATCAGACAAAAAGTGTGCCCCCATAAAAACACGGTTGAGCGAAATGGAAACAAGTAAAGGGACGAGAACCCCTGCTGCCCAAACACGATAAGGCCGTGGCACGAGAATGAGCAATGAAAGCATTGCAGCTGCCGCTGCCGACTCACCTGATGGAAACGAACAACTGTGACGACAAGCGTTCGCAAACTGCCAAGCTGGGGTAAAATCGGCCGTTCCACCAAATTCCATCAGATGTCTTGGACGTGCACGACCAATAATAAACTTCAGTGTCTGCACCAACACGCCAGGACCAAAGGCAAAAGTTAAAACAGCATAGACAATTTTATGTGGAGATATAGCGTTTAAGGGGCGTTGCGATATTGCATAGACTACAAGCAACATCAGCAGCAGACCAATAATATAGAACTGACTGAGCCTGTGATAATCTCTCAAAGCGACCCAATAGGGATGTTGAGAGATAACGAAATCGCCAGCACGATAAAAATATCGAGACACATCAATATCCACCTGAGGAAACACAATAAAAAAACCGCTGACCAGAATAAAAAAATATAAAAAATTCTTCTCCAAGCGGAGAGAATAACGTTCATAGTCAGCGCCAAAATAAGACGCAATACGCACGATCAACCTCTAAAAATAAATAAAAAAAATTTTAGAATTTAATATAGTCAAAATATTGTTCATGCATTTTTAAATAATTAAGTATTTAATTATATATTACTATCTATTTAAAGTAATTGTATTTTATTATTCTTTAATATTATAAATTATCAAATTGAAAAAATTGCATCAATATCGAGAGAATCTTCCAACCCTTTCGCGAGCTGATCCAGCGCGCCCTCTATACTTTCTCTGTAATGCTCAACTGAGCTACGCACTCCGAGAGCAAAAAGGACATTTCGCCTAAACTCATCAGCACAAAAAACGCCATGCAGATACGTCCCCATGACACGGCCGTTTATTGATACGGCTCCGTCGTCATGACCATCAATTTTTGAAAATGGGCGTATCGCATCAGCGCCATGCGTGCGACCGATATGTATTTCGTAGCCCTCGAGGGCTACATCATAAAGCATTGATTGAGCCTGAACATTGCGAACAACTTTTTCTGGCTCCATGATTGTCTCAACATCAAGTAAGCCCAAGCCATCAATCTCGCGCACCGACCCTTCAATGCCATGAGGATCACTAATGCGGTTTCCAAGCATCTGAAACCCGCCGCATATCCCAAGCACATGCCCCCCACGTCGCACATGCGCGTGCAAATCGCGCTCCCAACCATTTTCACGAAAGGCAATCAAGTCAGCAATTGTGGATTTGGTTCCCGGTATAACTACAAGACCGGCATCGTTCGGCAGAGGCTGTCCAGGGGGAACCATAACAACCTCCACCTGATCTTCGGCCTTCAATGGATCGAGATCATCAAAATTTGCGATGCGTGGTAGCATCGGAACCGCTACTTTCAATGCTTTGGCATCGCCGCGCGTAGCACGTTCCAAGACAACCGAATCTTCGGCAGGCAAGCGCGACACGGCTTTCAGCCAAGGCACAACACCGAAGGAGCGCCAACCGGTAAAACGCGTTATCGCCTCCAGACCGTCATCAAACAGCGTAATATCGCCGCGAAACTTATTGATCAAAAAGCCGTGCACCATTGCACGGTCCTCGTCGGACAGGATTGTGTGCGTACCGACCAGCGAGGCAATTACCCCACCGCGGTCAATATCGCCCACCAGAACCACCGGCACGTTGGCCTGTGTAGCAAAGCCCATATTAGCAATATCGCCAGCGCGCAGATTGATTTCGGCAGGCGATCCCGCACCTTCGATGAGCACCAAATCAGCGCCTTCGCTAATGATGGCGTAAGATTCCATAACTGCCGCCATCAATTGCGGTTTTAACTGCTGATAATATCGGCCACGCGCCTCACCACGCACTTTTCCCTGAACAACGACCTGACTGCCCATATCGGTCTGTGGTTTCAGCAAAACCGGATTCATGTGCACCGATGACGAAACGCCACACGCCAGAGCTTGAAGCCATTGCGCCCGTCCAATCTCGCCACCGTCATCGCTGACGGCCGCATTATTAGACATGTTTTGCGGCTTGAATGGCCGAACTATCAGTCCGCGATTGCGGGCAACGCGGCATAGACCGGCAACAAGAACACTTTTGCCGACATCCGAACCCGTTCCCTGAAACATGATTGCGCGTGTCATGCGCGCTTGCCTATCCCAAGTTTATGCGACTGGCAATCGCCAGCAGTTCCAGCGACCTTATATGCAAAAATGCGCATCAGTTTATTACAAAAGTGAGCAAGATTATTCCAATGGAGCGTTGGCAGCCACGAGCCATTGTGATCTAGTCCCATCAGGAGGCGCGGTGCTCATAGGGAGGAAACCATGGATACTGCCAACCAGAGCCAGTTTGAACTCAATGAAGATCAATTAGCCATTCAGGACATGGCACGCGGTTTTGCAACTGATTTTGTTGCGCCCCATGCGCTGCAATGGGATCGCGACAAGCATTTCCCCATAGAGGTGATTAAACAAACCGGACCGCTTGGTATGGGCGGAATTTATGTTCACGACGACGTCGGTGGATCAGCACTTAAGCGTTCTGATGCCGTCCTGATATTTGAGGCACTGGCCGAGGCTTGCCCTGCCTTTTCAGCCTTTATATCCATTCACAATATGGCAGCATGGATGATCGATACGTTTGGCGACGAGAACCATCGCCAGACATTTTTGCCCAAACTCACATCGATGGATTGGCTTGCAAGCTATTGCTTGACCGAACCTGGCTCAGGCTCGGATGCGGCTGCACTACGGACGCGTGCAGAGCGAGATGGCGATCATTACATTCTCAACGGAACAAAGCAGTTTATTTCCGGTGCAGGTGCGACCGATCTTTACGTAACAATGGTACGTACCGGCGAGGACGGCCCCAAGGGAATTTCTACGCTTATTGTGCCAAAAGATGCGCCCGGTCTATCTTTCGGCGCCAACGAACACAAGATGGGCTGGAATATGCAGCCCACACGAACGGTAATTTTCGACAATTGCCGCGTGCCAGTTGCTAATCGTTTGGGTGAAGAAGGCACAGGCTTCAAAATAGCTATGGCAGGTCTTGACGGTGGCCGACTGAATATTGCCGCCTGCTCGCTCGGTGGCGCACAATCTGCACTCAATAAAGCTATAGATTACACGGGACAACGCAAAGCTTTCGGCAAGACAATCGATCAGTTTCAGGCTTTGCAGTTCCGCCTTGCCGATATGGAAACAGACCTCTCCGCATCACGACAGCTTCTTTACACTGCTGCGAGCAAGCTTGACCGCAAAACACATGATGCCGGCAAATGGTCTGCCATGGCCAAACGCTTTGTAACCGACACAGGCTTTAACGTCGCCAATGACGCGCTACAGCTTCTGGGTGGCTATGGCTATCTCCATGATTACGGCATCGAGAAACTGGTCCGCGATCTGCGCGTTCATCAGATTCTTGAAGGCACCAACGAGATCATGCGCGTCATCATCGCGCGCCAGATGATCGGACGCTGATACATTTATTGAATAGGAGGAAACCATGGCCACTATCGCTTTTATCGGCCTCGGCAATATGGGCGGACCGATGGCCGCCAATCTGGTAAAGGCCGGGCACAAAGTCATAGGCTTTGATTTGCTGCCCGCTCATTTGGAAGAAGCTAAAGCCAATGGGCTTGAGATCGCGGCAAGCGCTGCAGAGGCAGCAAGCAATGTCGATGCGATCATTACCATGTTGCCTGCGGGCAAACATGTTCTTTCTGTTTATGAAGACATCGCTCCTAAGGCTCGTAAAGACTCACTTTTCATTGATAGCTCAACCATTGATGTGGATTCTGCACGCAAAGCTCACGAGATCGCAGCCAGTCATGGGCAACTCTCCGTCGATGCGCCAGTCTCAGGCGGCACAGGTGGTGCAACAGCTGGCACCCTCACTTTCATGGCAGGTGGCAGCGACAATGCTTTCGCCAAGGCTGAACCGCTGCTTCAGCCAATGGCTGGTAAGATTGTGCATTGCGGTGGCGATGGTGCAGGACAGGCTGCGAAAATCTGCAACAATATGATTCTCGGCATTTCGATGATTGGCGTCAGCGAAGCTTTTGTGCTGGCAGAAAAACTCGGCCTATCACATCAGGCTCTATTTGATGTGGCCTCAACTTCATCAGGTCAGTGCTGGTCGCTGACCACCTATTGCCCGGTGCCCGGCCCAGTGCCAACATCCCCGGCAAACCGTGATTATACGCCAGGATTTGCAGCAGCACTCATGCTCAAAGACCTCAAGCTTTCACAAGAAGCTGCAAAAAGCGCAGGCGCGGCCACCCCCCTGGGCGCTCATGCGGAAGAACTTTACAAGCGCTTTGACAATGAAGGGCACGGCGGAGACGATTTTTCCGGCATCATCAATTTTTTACGTTCAGCAAAAGCCTAAACTCGATAAATTCTTCTATAAAAAGCAAAAAACTGCCGTTGTTTAGATTTGCTTAAGTATCTGATAACTGTCCGGTAACGATGTTGCGCTAAAAAGGGGCCAGAGACGATTGAGTTCTTCTCTGGCTCCGGATTTGGTACTGCGTACCGGAGCTTCAGTCTCTTCCACCTGTGTATTGTTTGGTGGAAGCGCCATGCGTATTTGGCAAGACCGTGCACCTGACGAGGCAGCGCGGTTTTTTGCTATTTTTTCCCGCTTATAAATTATCCGTGATGATACTTTCAGTTTTTAGTTATAAGATTGAAATCAAGCCATAATCCTGTGACAGATATTTTATTGGAGCAGCGTTTCGCCGAGCGAAATAAACGAACGCGCCAGTTAAAAGCGAATTAAGCATCGTATTTTTTTGAGTACGATCAAATCTTGGAATAGTAATTTGACCACCCTGAAAGCGACAACTGCGGAAAGCGCAGATAAATCCTTCTTTGGCTTCCCAATGGCGGTTGTCTTCGTACTTTGCTATTTTGCCTTTCAGGCTATCCTTGTGACATTCGTCTCTAACGGCGCAGGCTTGGACGATGCAGAGCAACTCGCAAATATAGGCTATCTCGATTGGGGGTATGGCGGCTCACAGCCGCCTCTCTATACCTGGATAACGAATATTGCCGCGTCCGTTCTGGGCACATCAATGCTGACGCTTCAAATCGTCAAGTTTAGTATGCTCGCCAGCTTATTTTTAAGCGTATTTGGCGCAATGCGACTTTTAGGCTTCTCGCGAATTGTCGCTTCGGCATCAATGCTGGGACTATTTCTCGTTCCGCAAATAGGCTGGGAATCTCAGAGAGCACTAACACATTCTATTGCCGGGACAGCAGGATGCGGCTGGGCTTTTCTCACCTTCGCCTGGTACATGCGAGATAAAAGCATGTTAGCCGCAGTTGCCCTCGGCATTGCAATGGCTGCCGCTGTACTGGGTAAATTTAACGCATCTATATTTATAATAATGCTGATTGTTACCGGGCTTTCAGTAGCAGAATACAGAAAAGTACTACTATCAAAGATAACTTTTTTGACGGTGGGTGCATTTGCTATCTGCTTTGCTCCAACCGCTAATTGGATGATCGCGCATAAAGCAAGTGTTGTTGCACGTTCAGAAAAGCTTCAGATTGGTGCAACCGGTAACTTATTTTTTGATCGACTGCACGGCGTCGGTAGCTTCATTGAAGCTACATTTCTTTTTTCCGTTCTGGTGATCGGTATAGCTTTCATCATATCACTTATTCATTCTGCCAAACGCACGTCACCAAACCAACCGATTACGGCGGGTGAGACATTCATGCGGCGTATTCTCGTTGTGGGAATTATTATCGTATTGTTTGGAGTGATAGTAGCCGGTGTCAGCAACATCAAAGATCGCTGGCTGCAACCCGTACTTTTTCTCACACCAGCAGTGATAGCCTGCCTATTTTCAGAATACCGTCGCCACTCACGCGCACTATTACAATTTTCAGCCGTTAGTATTGTCTTCGCACTGATCGTACCGCCGGTACTTGCGTATTATCTCATCTATGGGTCGGGCAATCCGCCATATGGTCAGCTGGATTACCAGAGTCTTTATCAGGAAATGCGTCAAGACGGAGATTTCAAAACAATCCTGACCGACAATGCGCAAATCGCCGGAAATTTCAGAATTTTTGAACCGTCCATTCAAGTGATCCATCCGGAAACACCAAATGGAGCGTTTAATGCTGAAAGGCCTGCGCTTATAATGTGGTTCGGGGGTGCATCACCAAATGAGCGCGTAACGAACCTCATGAATCAAGCAAAAATCACAATACCAGAGAACGGCGTAAACACGACAACTGTCGTTTATCGAACACGCCCAGACAAACATCTGACAGTCAGCTATTTTTTGCAGAAATAAAAAAAGGTCCGGGAAAACCCGGACCTTTTTGATTCACTCAACCGTTTCTTGAACAGCATGCGCAGTGCCTTTTACGTCGCGCCCCACACCGCGAACCGTGTTGGCACAGGAAGCTAACGTGAAAGCGCAAAGGACAATAGCAACAGGAACGATACGAGATAGCTTCATAGGGTCTCTCCACTGAGGTCACAGTCTAACAAATAAACCTCCCGAACGACCGGCCCGCCCTGCCCGGAATCCTGGTGGTGAAGCTGTTCTTACAGCTGTCATTTTAGCCATTTAGTGCAGGATTTATTCTCGACAAGAGCGCAGATCAACCGCACGCAACTGCAACGCTACCCCAACCCGAACGCAGCGTTTCAAAGCGACCACTGCGGCGATAGGATTCAAAGACATTGCGCAGATGATCCGCCACAACCTGAATATGTTGCCGCGCATCGGGCCGAATAATCATTCCGAGCTGATAGCGTCCCAATTCCGGTAGTCCATGCTCAGGACCAAGTGCGACAATGCCTTCACCAAGCAAGGTCTTACCAAAAGGTGCAATCGCGAGATCCGCTTGGATTGCTGCACGCTGACCTGTTGAGTGCGAACTCATATAGGCGATGCGATACTGCCGCCCCGAACTCTCGAGTGCTTCCAGCGCATTGCCGCGCCATGCACAGCCTTCTTCCCATATTGAGAGTGGCAGCGGGTCACGCCGATAAGCCGTTCCACATTTCGCACCCGCCCAAACGAGTTCCTCATCAAGCAGAACTTCGATGTCGCCCTTGCTCGGTACGGTATGGGAAAGGTTAACGAGCGTAACGTCCAGACGCCGCTCGTCTAAACGCTTACGAAGATTGGAACTTTGATCTATCACCACATCGACTGTAACGCCGGGATGTGTCTCGGCAAATCGCTTCAACACCAGCGGCAGAACACATTCGCCAATATCGTCGGGCGACCCCAAACGAACAACGCCAGTGATAGTGGGCGCCAGAAACTTCGCAACAGCTTCGCGGTTAAGGGCAAGCAACCGCCGCGCATAGCCGAGAAGCATCTCACCATCGCTCGTCAATGTCACCGACCGCGCGTCACGATCAAACACCACAACGCCTATTTGCTCTTCAAGCTTCTTAATTTGCATTGAGACGGCAGAGGGCGTGCGAAACACGACATTGGCCGCGGCAGAAAAACTGCCAGTGTCTGCGATAGCCGCGAATGTGCGCAATACATCAATATCGAGCATTGGCATTGGATGCTGAACCGGCGCTGTCATGATGAACTCCATAGCTTTCGCTAGTTCAATTTTTCTGATCTTATGGCTTTGTATATTTCGTTTGATTGAACGTCAAGATGGTCGCAAGCTTTGGGCATAGAGATCAAGCCACTCCCAAACACATGATCTCAATTTTGTCTGGAGAACGAAAATGAGCATTCAATGTGAAGCACTGCAAAACGAATGTGGGTCACGCTCGTCTTTGATCCCAAGCTGGCTCAAGGCGAACGTAGCAACATTCAGCGGATTTTATTCCAACTGGAAATACCAGCGACGCATCAAAAAAAGTCGTAGGGCATTGGAGGCCTTGCCCGAGCACATTCTGCACGATATCGGCTGGCCATGCGTCGATGATCGACTACCCGCTCAAACCCTGAAAAACCGGAACACTTAAGTAATATTGCAAATTGAGGGCAGGATATTCCATGCCTTCAATTTAGCGACACGGAGAAACCAATTTACGGCAGGCATTTAGCCGCACTATTCAATCTGAGCGTTCTATGTCTCAATATGCCTGTCCTGTTTGCGCCATAGCCACCCCCTATAAAACAAGGCTGTAGCAACAGGATGACCGGTCAAAAAACGACCGGATGACAAGACCGGTGAAAATTCCGGTGTCATGACGGAGGCACAAGGTCTGAATTGCGTCGGGAACCGCAACAAGGCTTTTGAGAATGGGAACGGTCAGGCTATGATTGAAGCTTCATCGATTAAGCGATCTATTGTTTTTTTTCTGGTGCCGGACTTTTCGATGATCGCATTTGCGACAGCGATTGAACCGTTGCGCATTGCCAATCGAATGCTGGGCTATGAAGCCTATCGCTGGCGGCTCACCTCGACCGATGGCAAGCCAGTCAAAGCATCGAACGGCGTGGAATGCGCCGTCAATGCTTCGCTGGAAGACGAACGTCGTTTCCTTCAACGCGAGCAACGTCCATCCATGGTGTTCGTTTGCTCTGGCGTTTATGTCGAAGAGTTCCGCAACAAGTCTGTCTTTGCCTGGCTGCGTGAGGAATATAACCGTGGGGTGGCAGTAGGTGGCCTCTGCACCGGCGCGCATATTCTAGCAGCCGCCGGACTTCTCTCCGGCAAACGCTGCGCAATCCACTGGGAAAACTTGCCGGGGTTTTCCGAAGCTTTTCCAAAAGCGGAAGTCTATGCTGATCTCTTTGAGGTGGACGGCAATATTTACACCTGCGCTGGCGGTACAGCAGCGCTCGATATGATGCTGAAACTGATTGGTGATGACTTCGATGACAATCTGGTCAACCGTATCTGCGAACAAGCACTAACCGACCGCGTTCGCAATCCGCATGATCGTCAGCGCCTGCCACTGCGGGCGCGGCTTGGCATTCAGAACTCAAAAATTCTGACCATAATCGAAATGATGGAAGCCAATCTTTCCGAGCCAGAAACTCTCATTGATGTCGCACATAGCATTGGCCTGTCGCGCCGTCAGGTCGAACGGCTCTTCCGGCAGGAAATGGGCCGCTCACCAGCGAGATATTATCTTGAAATCCGCCTTGATCGGGCGCGACATCTTCTGTTGCAATCCTCTATGCCGGTGGTGGAAGTCGCCGTTGCATGTGGCTTTGTTTCCGCGTCGCATTTTTCCAAGTGTTATCGCGAACTTTATGGTCGTTCACCCCAACAGGAACGAGCAGATCGCAAAATGCTGATAGCAGCCTGATTACATCAAAAGCCATGCTACAAAGCGTGGCTTCTTATTTTAAATCAGTGTGATAGCCACGCACCATGAATCAAAATCTCAATATCGCACGCATATGAAAATCAACATTTCGGCTCAATCAAATACACATTTAACTTCGGTCGCCGGACGCTCTGATTATGTCGTAGAATGACTATTGTTGGCTCACACCAATCACTATGATTCCATCAAATTATAAATGGGATCGCATAAAATGGCAGAGTTTCCTAAGAAGGCAAAAGTCGTCATTGTCGGACTTGGCGGCATCGTCGGTGCATCGGTCGTCCACCACCTGATTGAGCGCGGTTGGGACGACATTGTCGGCATTGATAAGTCCGGCATCCCGACCGATATTGGCTCCACAGCCCACGCTTCCGATTTCTGCTATGCGACCAGTCACGATTTCCTATCGTGTTGGACCACGCTTTACTCCATCGATTTCTATGAAAAGATGGGGCATTACGCGCGCGTTGGCGGCATCGAAGTTGCCCGCGTCGACGACGATTCCCGTATGGAAGAACTAAAGCGCAAGGTTGCATCCGGCAAAGCTTTCGGCACACGTGCCCGCCTAATGGAGCCTTCCGAAGTCAAAGAGAAGTTCCCACTTATTGAAGAAAGCCTTGTTCAGGGTGGTCTTTGGGATCCGGATGCTGGTCTCGTTATTCCACGTTCGCAAACCGTCGCAGGCAAGCTGATCGACCAAGCCGAAGCCGCTGGCAAGCTGCAAAGCTTTGCGAATACACCCGCTCAGTCGCTTGTTATCGAGAACGGCCGCATCAAGGGTGTTGTCACCCATCGCGGTACAATTGAAGCCGATTATGTTGTTATTTGTGCCGGACTTTGGGGACGTCTGATTGCAGAAATGGTTGGCGAAGACCTGCCCGTGATGCCGATCGACCATCCGCTTACCTTCTTCGGTCCCTATAATGAATTTGCTGGCACCGGCAAAGAAATCGGCTGGCCACTTCTGCGCGATCAGGGCAACTCTGCCTATATGCGTGATACAGGCGACCCGAAGACTGCCGAAGGCGGCCAGATCGAATGGGGCTATTACGAGGAAACCAATCCGCGCCTGTGCCACCCTCGCGATCTGCTTGAAAAGCATGAAGCACGCCTGTCGCCCTCGCAGCGCGATCTCGATATGGAACAGGTGCTCGAACCGCTCGAACGCGCCATTGAATTGACCCCTATCTTGGGTGAACTTGGCTATAATGAAAGCCATTCCTTCAACGGCTTTCTGCAGGTGACAACCGATGGCGGCCCTTCGATGGGCGAAAGCCAAAAGGTGCGCGGCCTCTGGTATGCGGTTGCAATATGGGTCAAGGACGGCCCCGGCATGGGTAAGCTCATTGCGGACTGGATGACCGATGGGCGGACATCAATTGATCATCACGCTATCGACTATTCGCGCTTCTATCCGCATCAGATGACGGAGCAGTTCATCTGGGATCGCTGCACCGAAACGGCCATGAAGGTCTATAATCCAGCAGTGCATCCGCGTGAGCCATTCTCCAAAGGCCGCAATATTCGCCGCTCGCCTTTCTATGAGCGTGAAAAAGAACTCGGCGGCTACTTCATGGAGCTGGGCGGCTGGGAGCGTGCGCATGGCTATGCGGCCAATGAGCATCTGCTGGAAAAATATGGCGACCGCATTCCGGTCCGCGAGAACGAATGGGATAACCGCCATTTCTGGCGCGTTTCCAATGCCGAGCATCTCGCATTGAGCGAAGATTGCGGCATTATCAATCTCTCGCATTTCGCCATGTATGACATTGAAGGCCCGGATCATGTCGCGCTAATGGAGTGGCTTTGTGCCGCCAAAATCGGCGGCGATGCGAATATAGGCAAAGGCATTTACACGCACTTTCTCGACAATGAAGGCATGGTACGTGCAGATTTCACAGCAATCCGCATGGCCGACCGCATTCTTATGATCAACGGTGCAGATGCCGGTCCGCGTGATTTCCATTACATGCGCCGTGTGGCCGAAGATAAAGGCTTTGACGTTACCATCACCGATGTGACGGAGAAATATGTAACCATCGGCATTTGGGGACCGAATGCCCGCGCCAATCTCAAAAAGGTTGTCGAAGACCCGGATGGTCTTGATGCCGAAAACTTCGCTTTTGCAGCGATCAAGCCAATCCGCGTTGCAGGCAAAGACGTAACCGCCTTCCGTATTTCCTATGTCGGCGAACAGGGCTGGGAATTGCACATGAAATATGAAGACGGGCTTGCCGTCTGGGATGCGCTGCGCTCAACGGGTGCTATTGCCGTTGGCGTCGAAACCTACGCCAATACACGCCGCATGGAAAAGAGTCTGCGCCTTCAAAATGCTGATCTGCTCACCGAATATAACCTGCTGGAAGCTGATCTCGCTCGCCCGAAGGTGAAAGAAGCTGACTTCTGCGGTAAGGCAAAGCACCTCGAATATAAAGCCCGTGACCATCAGCCAGCAATGCTTTGCACTCTGGTCATGAGCGAAAATATCGATTCAAAAGGTGTTGCTCGCTATCCGGTCGGCATTTTGCCGGTGCTCGATCCAGAAACAGGCGAAACACTCGTTGATGAACTCGGACGCAGATCATTCACGTCGTCCATTGCCTATGGTCCAACCATCGGCAAGAATATCGCACTTGCCTATCTGCCATGGTCTTATTGTCAGGAGGGCCGCAAGCTGAATGTGGAATACTTTGGCGAGACCTATCCGGTCGAAGTCGTATCCATTGGCTATAAACCACTTTACGACCCGGAAAATCTTAAACCACGGAGCTGAAGCATGTCGCGGAAAAGTGGGAACCGGTTTTCCGATAACGATATGTGCAAAAAGAAAGCCGGGGCATAACCCCGGCTTTCTTCATTTAAAATCTGTGACTATTGAAAAGATGCCTTGCCGCCGGAAATGACAATCTTTTCATCGCCTTTCAGCGCTTCACGATCACCATTCGGAAACGTCACGAAGCAACCACCATCACAGAATTCGACGGTCTCACCCGCAGCAATCAGCATCTCGCGTTTTGATGCGCCTTCGGTCACAACGATTGTCTGTTCAGCTGCATCGTTATTGGAAACACTGGCAGCATAGAGGCTTGGCACAGAAAAAGAGAGTGCAAGCACTGCGCCGAGTACGACTTTGCCAGCAAAATGGACCTGAACTTTATTCATATCTTTTTCGGCGTTTCCGCCGCTCCCGCTACAAGCCGAAAACCGGCCCCACTCGTTTAAGCAGTCCCCTGCTCTCATTCTTTATTACTTATAAGACTTCAAAACTGAACCGCAACTGAACAGGCCGTTCATACCTTGTCATCATGTTCTGGTTTGTCAGCTTCCACAGGCTTTTCCTTACGCGGCTTTGCAGCGCGTGGAACTTCCCTATTCATCAAGTCTGACAGCTTTTCGATTTCAGGCACGCCAAGCACCAAATCCGTCGAAGACGAGGCCAATTGGATCCCTTCAGCATGGAACCGTTCAACAATCTGGAAGCGCAGCTCATTCTTGATACCACCCGTCGATGTAATATCTGCGACATGCGCATAGGCATCGAAAACCAGTAATGAATCCGTCATGCTTTGTAGTGCCACGAATGGCTCAGGATTTTTCAAAATCGATGGATGACCACGAATGATTTCTAACAGCAGGCCGTGAACACGGCGCGGCTCATCCGTATAAGCGGCCTGCACATTGATATCGATACGGCCCAGCTTATTCCGCAACGTCCAGTTACCGACATTGCCGTTAATCAGCGTCGAGTTCGGAACGACAATCGATTGTTTTTGGAAAGTTTCAACCTCAGTCGCGCGAACACTGATCTTTTTAACAATGCCGCTGACCGTTCCAGCTTCCACCCAGTCACCGACTTTGAACGGGCGTTCTGCCAGCAAAATAAGACCAGAAACAAAGTTCTGAACGATATTCTGAAGACCAAAACCGATACCAAGCGACAGGCCACCAGCGATCAGCGCCAGACTGGATAGATTGAAGCCAGCGGCGGATACCGCAACCAGCCCGGCAAGCACCAGCCCAACATAGCCGATAACAGTGCGGATAGAATTGCGAACACCTGAATCGACGCGACCGCGCGCAAGAACCTTGCTATCAAGCCAGTTTTGGAACCAATGCGTCATCAGATAGACGATGATAAACAGGCCCACGCCGGTCAGAATTCCCATCAGCGATATGGAAATGCTGCCAACCTGGAAGCCTGTCATCAAATGATAGAACGTGTTTTTGAGTTCGACCCATTGGAAGCCGAACTGCATCAACACCAGCGGTATGCCGACCAGGGCAACCGCAAGATTGATAAGAATGCCGACAACAAGTCCCAGCTGGTCCAGTTTCGCTTCATCGAAATGGAAGCGGTCACGCATTACCCGCCCAATTGGGCTGGACGCAAAGGCCTGTTCTTCAGAAATCGCACGTCCCGTCAAAAAGCCGAGATACATCGTCACGAGAAATGCGCCAGTGACAACGATCTGCTGCGCCATAAAGCGCGCAAGACCAATAAAGCCGAAGCAGGCTGTAACAATCGGAATAAGGCCAAGCAGAATCAGAAATACACGGAACGCTTTTGGCCAAGGGCGAATAGCTTCTCCAACGTTTCTCTCGATTGGTTTTACCAGCGCTATGATGAGGATGAGCACGCCGATTACAACCGTCGACAACAAGCTTTTGGCCATCGTCAAAGACAATGGCGACGACAAAACCTGATTAACCTTGCTGAAAAACGAATCCAGCCCGTTAATCAGTGCCATACCAGTTATGAGCCAAACCAATGCCCTGCCCGGACGCGGTGCTATAGGCACCAACCGCCAAGCGGGAGTGTAAGGGCTGATACAAGCAAATGCTAACCGGCTGATAAAGAAGACAATGCCGAGAACGATAAACAGCGATTGCAGCAGCGTCCCAATGTCGGGTCTGAGCACATTGAAGTAATCGAGACAGAAGTAAGTTGTAGCCAAGAAAACAGCAACAGCACCCGAAGGAATCGCCGTTGACCAGAAGGCGACCGACAAGCGGCTGAGATAAGAAGGCGCTTCGTTCGTTATATCACGCTCGTAAAGCGATCCCAGAACCCGTCGTGCACCAAGCTGAATAACCAAAGCAGCAATAACGGCAAAGAAAGCCGCAGCCAGAAATGAGTTGAGCTTAAAGGTAGAAACAAAGCGCCACCATGATTTCACGATGCTCCACAGGGAAACCATCTGATTTCCAGCGGCGGCTGTTACTTCTGAACCAAGCGTGAGATCAAGGTTCACACGTTGCGACAATGTCTGTGCGAACAGATCACGGCGCATATTGCCGATTTTTGCCGACATCTGATTGACAGCAAGTGAAGCGTCTTCAGTTTCACCGATAACCGCATTAATCTCGGCTTTCTCAGCGACTAACCTCGCACGCTCTTCGGCAACGATTGTCGGTTCCGCTGCCTGATCACCAGAAGGCGCTGCGCCCAACTGTTCGAGCCGCGTATTGATTTCCGTCAGTCGCGGACGAAAGGCGACACCAGCATCGAGTAGCTTTTTGGAAAGACCATCGAGCTGCAACTTGAAATTCGCCAGAGATTCGTCGTTCGTGACAGATTTCTGTAACTGGTCACTGATCGTTTTCGTCTGCTGCTTAAGATCGTTGATAACCGGCTTCTGCTGTTGCACGACGCCGGAGACGGGTGCGCTATTTTCAACAACAGCTTTTTCTTCCGGCACCGACTGTTCAGCGGCTACAGGAGCCTGCGGCTTCGACGCCTTGGGATCTTGCGCATTTGATTGCCCAATCGCGCACAGCGAAAAAGCCAAAGTTGTCATTGCGAATGCAACTGCGCGGAACGTCGATAAATATGTCAATTTCAACTCTGCCGGTTTCTCGATCTGCTTTTGAACATAAAGCGCATGATAACAGAAGCAATACTATGGCAAGCTCGATACCAAAATGGGCTTTTGATTTTATTCAGTGATTTCAAGACATCACCAGTACCCCATACAGAAAACGATTCCCTTTTTTGAATCGATGCTGTAGGTGTCATCGCTAAGCCTCGGTAAGAATACGATGTTTTTGAATCGGGCAATGCATAAAATCGAATAAACAGAACGGTTTAGCGACAAGCAAAATCATTCTTAAACTGGCTTATTTCTACGGAAAGACTGTCGAAGAAAGTTCGGGCGTTTTGATTAAAGGCATGAACAACGCAGATCAGCGCACTGATCGTTATTATCAGCATGGTTTCATGCTGGTTGTGACGTGCGTTCTGTCGTTTGCCGCCTTTCTGTTCGCAATAGACCTTTCTGCTCTTGGCGGCGAAACGAGCCGTGCACTTCCCGGAAAAATGGCTGCGCAGCAGATAGATAGCGCACCTGCACTTCCCCCACGCCAGCAATCCACACCGGCAACCCAGCCGATGCGTGCTGTCCTGACAGATGCGATAGCAGCAAAAATCAAGGCAGCTTATCCTCACGGAAATGGCGACGGAATCGCAACATTCTCCAGCGACATTGTCCTTTATGACGGGCAACCTGTCGAAGCAGCGACAAGCCCTCATTTTTTGAGGCTTTCGCAAAGCAGCTATGCTTCTGCTCGCGCACCACCAGCGATGGTGTAAATCCTTCTTTTGAAGGTGGCTTCGGCTAACCTTGAATCAATTACGAAAAAATGTGCCATAAGCCTTTGTTTTTATTGCAAACTTATAAGCACTCAATATCCGGAATTTCAACTCATGCGTACTTCTAAATGGGTCGCTGTGCTTTATGGACTGATCGTTTTGATCGGTGTCATTATTGCCTTGCCCAATTTCTTTACAAAGCAGCACCTCGAGGCGATGCCGTCGTGGTTCCCAAAACGACAGGTTACACTCGGTCTTGATCTGAGTGGCGGCTCCTACCTCGTTCTCGAGGTGGATGCAGCAAGCCTCAAAAGTGACCGCATGCGCGCACTGCTTGATGATGCGCGTGGGAAGCTGCGTGCTGAACGCATTCAGCCACAGTCGATCCGTGCAGTTGGCGATTCCGTCATCGTGACGATCCCGGATGCCGATCAGCGCGCGAAAGCCGATACAGCGCTTAAGACTCTGATCTCTCAGGTTAACACGACTGGCTTCGGCACCGCGATCAACGACATTGATGTAACCAGCAGCGACAATCAGATTCGTCTGACACTGACACAGGCTGGCTTTACATACCGCCTCGATGCAGCTCTCCAGCAGAGCCTTGAAATCATCCGTCAGCGTGTAGATCAGGTCGGTGTTGCCGAACCATCAATCCAGCGTGTTGGCTCTGACCGCATTGTTGTTCAGCTTCCAGGTCTTCAAGACCCAGCACATCTTCGCCAGCTTCTTGGCAGTACCGCGAAGATGAGCTTCCACATGGTAGCTGATGCCAATCCAAATGACGCACCACCTCCGGGCATCAGCATCTTGCCGGATTCTAAAGATCCAAACATCAAATATCCGGTTGAAGATCAGATCGCTCTTTCAGGCGAACGCCTGACCGATGCCCGTGCGGGATTTGATCAGCGCACCAATGAGCCAATCGTTTCGTTCCGCTTCGATAGCCTTGGCGCGCGTCAGTTCGCAGATATTACAACCAAAAATACTGGCCGTCCCTTCGCCATCGTCCTCGACGGCAAAGTTCTGACCGCTCCACGTATCAATGAACCGATCACGGGCGGCTCCGGTCAGATCACCGGCAGCTTCACGGTTCAGGACAGTGTTGTTCTTTCTGCACTGCTTCGCGCCGGCGCATTGCCTGCTCCGCTGACCGTAATCGAAGAACGCACCGTCGGTCCTGACCTTGGTGGCGATGCCATCAAGATGGGTCTGGTTACGGGTATCGCGGGCTTTATTCTTGTCGCGGTATTCATTCAGCTGCTTTACGGCGTCTGGGGTCTGATCGCCAACGTCGCGCTTTTGCTTCACACGCTGCTCACCTTCGCAGCATTGAGCCTTATTGGCGCAACGCTGACATTGCCGGGTATTGCGGGTATTATTCTGGGTATCGGTATCGCGGTTGACGCGAATATTCTGATCAACGAACGTATTCGAGAAGAAACGCGCAAAGGCCTCGGCGCTATGGCTGCGCTCGATAAGGGCTTCCATGCAGCCTTTGCAACGATTGTTGACTCGAACGTCACCTCGCTAATCTCGACCTTGCTGCTGTTCATGTTCGGCACAGGCCCGGTACGCGGCTTTGCTGTTGCAATGATGCTCGGTATCGTCATTTCGATGTTTACTGACGTTACGCTCGTGCGTATGGCGATGGCCTGGTATGTTCGCAAGCGCAAGCTCAAGGTGCTTGATATCAAGCCACTGATGAAGATTGCTCCGGAAAATCCAACTTTCCGCTTCATGAATGCACGCTTTGTCGGTATTGCCGTGTCCATCGTGTTGTCGCTTGCTTCGATTGGTCTGTTCTTCAAGCCGGGCCTCAATTACGGCATCGACTTCAAGGGCGGTATTCAGGCTGAAATCAGCACATCAAAACCAGCCGATCTCGCGCAATTGCGTGAAAAGCTCAGCGAACTTGGTCTTGGTGAAGTTGCCCTTCAATCAGCTGGTAGCCCGAACGATGTTCTGATCCGCATTCAGCGTCAGGATGGCGGCGAAGAAGCGCAGACGGTTGCCGTCAACAAGATGCGTGAAACGATTGCCGCAATCGACGCTGGCGCAAAGATCGAACGCGTTGAAGTTGTAGGACCAAAAGTCTCTGGCGAACTCGCTCGCTCTGGCTTCATTGCGGTCGTGCTTTCAGCGCTCGGAATGCTCATCTATCTTTGGTGGCGATTTGAGTGGTTCTTCGCGGTTGGCGCGATCATCACGCTCATTCTCGATACAACCAAGATGGTTGGCTTCTTCGCGCTGCTACAGCTCGACTTCAACCTGACGGCCATTGCAGCGCTTCTGACCGCTATCGGTTACTCGGTAAACGATAAGGTCGTGGTTTATGATCGCATGCGTGAAAACATGCGCCTTTATAAATCAAAGCCGCTGCGTGAGATCGTGGACATGAGTATCAATCAGGTGCTCATCCGCTGTATCTATACCTCTGTGACGACGTTCCTCTGCTTGCTGCCAATGGCAATCTGGGGCGGAAGTGCGGTTCATAACTTTGCCGTGCCAATGCTGTTCGGTATCTTTATCGCAACAACCTCGTCGATCTTCATTGCAGCACCGATCCTGCTTCTGCTTGGAAACTGGTGGCAACACCGTCAGGAAGCGCATCAGGCTGTTCTTGAAAACGGTACGACAACACAGAAGTAAGCTCATTGCCGGGCATGGTTTTCGCCATGCCCGGCTTCTTCCATAAATGTTCGCATGACTGAAATCGGGAAGGCCCCGCTATGCCCCATGACACGCCTCTGATTGCGACAATCGTCATTGGTCTGTGTCTTGCATTCATCTTCGGCACTATCGCCACCCGACTAAAAATCTCTCCCCTCGTTGGCTATCTTCTCGCAGGTGTCATTGCTGGCCCGCACACACCGGGCTTCGTTGCCGATCAGGACTTGATCCTTCAGCTAGCCGAAATCGGCGTTATTCTGCTGATGTTCGGCGTCGGCCTGCACTTCTCTCTCAAAGACCTTCTCTCCGTTAAAGCTATCGCCGTTCCCGGCGCACTGGCGCAGATTGCGACAGCTGCAGCACTCGGCACAGCGCTTGGCTTAGCGCTCGGCTGGGATGTAAAAGCCGGTTTGGTTTTCGGTCTCGCTCTTTCAACGGCAAGTACCGTCGTACTCCTGCGTGCAATGCAGGATATGCGCCTCATTGATACGGAGCGCGGTCGTATTGCGATCGGCTGGCTGATTGTGGAAGATCTCGCCATGGTCATGGCGCTGGTACTTCTTCCAGCCCTTGCCAGCATTGGCAGCGAAGCTGGCCATGCCGCGACAAGCGACCCCATCGCTCAATGGCTGGGCCTTGGCATTGGCGGCATCATTCTACTGACGATTGCCAAAGTCGTTGTCTTCATAGCGCTCATGCTGGTTGTGGGACGCAAAGTGATCCCATGGCTTTTGAACGTCATCGTTCAAACCGGCTCGCGCGAATTGTTCCGCTTAGGCGTTTTAGCAATTGCGCTTGGGGTAGCCTTTGGTGCGGCGCATTTGTTTGGCGTCTCCTTCGCGCTCGGTGCGTTCTTCGCTGGCATGGTGATGAGTGAATCGGAACTCAGCCATCGCGCAGCTGAAGAATCTCTGCCGCTACGTGATGCTTTCGCAGTCCTCTTCTTCATTTCCGTGGGCATGTTGTTTGATCCGATGAGCCTCATCCGTGATCCCCTGCCCCTCATTGCAACGCTTGCCATTATTCTCGTGGGCAAGTCGGTTGCCGCATTCTTTATCGTTCGCGCATTCAAACGTCCTGTTGGGACAGCGCTCACTATTTCCGCAAGCTTAGCGCAGATCGGCGAATTTTCGTTCATTCTTGCAGGGCTCGGCGTTGGGCTTAATCTTCTGCCACCAGAGGGGCGCGACCTAATCCTTGCAGGCGCTATCCTGTCGATCTTTCTCAATCCAGTGATGTTCATTGTCGCAGAGCGTCTGCGACCATGGATCGAAACGCGCCTCGGCGTTCAACCGTCCGATATCGGTAGCGCGGACGCTGACATCAGTATTTCTGAACCTGCACGACTTCCTCAGAGCAAGCTCAGGGATCATACGGTGATTGTCGGATATGGTCAGATTGGCCGTCGCGTGGCGGCAAATCTTCAGGAAAATCATATTCCTTTCCTCGTTGTCGAAGATTCGCCAAAGATTTATTTCAGATTGAAAGAAATCGGCATTGAAGCTATTGCGGGCAATGGCTCGGATGCTGAAATATGGGATACGGCGAATCCATCTTTTGCCCAAAATGTTGTGATTGCAATTCCGAATGCTTTTGAGGCAGGACGCATCACAAGTCTTGCAAGGCAGGCGAATCCAGATGTGCGCATTGTTGTGCGTGCCTGTTCGCAAGCCGAAGCTCAATATCTGCACGATCTTGGTGCAGACTCTGTCATTCTCGGCGAAGCAGAAATCGCCGCAGCAATGGAAAAGGCGATGAATAAGGAAGAACGGATTACGAGCGTTTCCACGATACACGCAAAGTCCGGGGCGGATGACAAAGGGGAATTTAATGCGAATTGAACGTGCGGTGGCCAGTTAATGAAGTTCAAGGATTATATCTGGCCGATCATTGGCCTTTGTGCAGTCGCTATATCTGTTTGGCTTCTATATCGGGAGCTGCGTAGTATTTCTCTCGATGACGTTCTGGATAGTCTTTACGCAATTCGCGCGCATCACTGGCTTCTATCTGCCGCAGCTGCACTTCTCGCCTATAGCTCGCTTGCCGGATATGATCGCATCGCGCTTCTTCACCTGCGTCGCAAAATTTCCTGGCTCTTCATCGCCCTTTGCTCGTTCACAACCTACGCTCTTTCGCACAATATCGGCGCATCGGTCGTATCGGGTGCTGTGGTTCGTTACCGCGCCTATTCTTCGCAAGGCATGCCGGGTAGTGAAATTGCTGTCCTGATTGCCTTCTGCTCCTTCACATTCATTCTCGGAGTGATCATCACTTCGAGTGTCGTTCTGCTACTGGAGCCGCATATTCTGATGCGCTTCAATGAGGAACTGACCCCGACAATCTCCGTCATTATCGCATTGGTGATGCTGGCGTTTGTTCTGCTTTATATTTTCGGAAGCTGGCTCCAGCTTCGCCCTTTGCAGATCGGCAAGTTTCGCCTGGAATATCCGCGTCTGCCTGTGGTCACACAGCAGCTTATCGTCGCTCCGCTGGAGCTTATTGGTGCAGCTGGCATCATCTATTTCGCACTGCCGGAAGCTGGAAATCCTGGTTTCCTGATCATCCTTGGCATCTTTCTGGTATCATTCTCAGCAGCGCTCATTTCACACGCTCCGGGCGGCCTTGGTGTGCTTGAACTGGTGTTCCTCACTGGCTTACCAGATATGAACCCCGCTGACGTTCTAGCTGCTCTGATCGTGTTCCGTCTGCTCTATCTTCTCATTCCATTTGCAATGTCGCTCATTGTTGTTCTCGTTTTCGAGAAATCGCAATTCGTGCTTCGCTGGAACGATAAACAAAAGAAATAGCATTGCAGAGGCGGGATTATTTTTTACACTCCCGCCTCTAATTGAATTTATTTTCCTTAAAATGATATGAAATAGCCCTTATCTTGGAAATTGCTTCGCATAACCTCCCAATGCAGAGCAAAAACAGCCTCCCAAGGCATTTTCCAAGAGGAACTAACGCATGCCTGCGACATTGATCATCCCCGGTTATAAGGGATCGGAAGCAGGCCACTGGCAGCGCCAATGGTTGCATGACGATCCGTCAGCAGTGCTCGTCGAACAAGACGACTGGCACTATCCGGTGCTATCCGACTGGATGCACGCGCTTGAAGCCAAACTCGCCGAAAATCCCGGCGCAGTTCTGGTTGCCCATAGTCTTGGTTGTATTCTTGTTTCTCATCTCGCAAGCCGCCCGGCTGCGGCACATGTTGCGGGTGCACTTCTCGTCGCCCCGGCAGACGTTGAAACCATGTCGCGCCGAGACAGCCGCTTTGCGAGCTTCGCACCTTTACCGCGTCATGAACTGGCATTCCCGTCGATTGTCGTTGCCAGCCGCGATGACGAATATATGAGTTTCGCTAAAGCCGAAGCTATCGCCAATGTCTGGGGTTCAGGCTTCGTCGATGTCGGCCATGCAGGACATATCAATGTGGCCAGTGGCTTCACGCATTGGCCAGAAGGCCCAATTCTCGCGTCGTCTCTTCAAAGAGAACCAATAACACACACGCTCTCCCAAGCAGCGTGACCGCGAACCGCCCGCTTCAATAAGCCGGGCGGTTCCATTTTTTCATAAGCGCATCTTCGCCGAAAACCGCTCAACATTTTTCGGGATGCGCTCTAGCTATGTTGTTTGCGCTCAAGCCAGATTTTGAAAACCAGCGTCACAAGCGCTATCAACGCCAATGTTGAAGCGGCAGCAAATGCCCCTGCTACGTTATAATCATTAAACAGCAGTTCGACCTGCAAAGGCAGTGTATTGGTTTTACCGCGAATAGCGCCCGATACAACAGATACAGCTCCGAACTCACCCATCACACGCGCATTACAAAGCACAGCACCGTAAAGCAGCGCCCATTTGATGTTGGGCAGTGTGACATAGAAAAATGTCTGGCAGGCGTTGGCTCCAAGCGTCAGAGCGGCCTCTTCTTCATCACTGCCCTGAACTTCCATCAGCGGAATAAGCTCACGCGCGACAAAGGGCGATGTCACAAACAGGCTCACGAGGAAGATCGCGGGAACCGTGAACATGATCTTGATATCGTAGCTCTCGAGCAACGGGCCGAGCAGTCCCTGTGAGCCATATAAGAAGAGATAGGTAACACCCGCTACAATCGGCGACACGGAAAACGGGATTTCGACAAAGGTAATCAGCAGCCTCCGCCCTGGAAACCGAAACTTCGTGACAAGCCATGCAACGCAAACGCCAAAGGCCATATTGATTGGCACAACGACAATCGCCGTCAGGATGGTTAGCCAGACCGCATGCAAGGTATCAGGCTTCAGGATTTCACTGAAAAAAACACCGACACCCTTGCTGAAGGCATAGGAAAAGATAATTGCCAGCGGCGCGCCAATGCAGATCGCAGAAAGAACAGCTGCAAGGCCAATCAGCAGGTTACGGACCGGACCGGGCGCATTGCGCGCCTGAACACTAGCGCTCTGCATAGCGAAGCTGCCTTGCCTGAATAAGATTGGTCACAAGAAGCATGAAGAAAGCCATCAACAGCATGACGAACGCCAAAGCAGCAGCGGCCGGATAATCATATTCATCGAGCCTGATGAAGACCAAAAGCGAGGTCACTTCTGTTTCAAAAGGCAGATTGCCGGAAATGAAAACAATGGATCCAAACTCGCCAAGGCTACGTGCAAAAGATAGCGAGGCACCTGCAAGAAAGGCCGGAAAGATAGTCGGCCAGATAATATGCGAAAAAATCTGCCACGGCTTTGCACCAAGGCTCCGTGCGGCCTCTTCAACATCAGCACTCATGTCTTCCAGCACCGGTTGCACGGTGCGGATGACAAAGGGAATACTCGTGAAAAACATCGCAACCATGATGCCCATCGGCGCATAGGCAACCTTGATGCCAATCGGCTCAAGGTATCTTCCAAACCAGCCATTGGGCGCAAACAGCGTGACCAATGCCAGACCCGCAATTGCTGTCGGCAGTGCAAATGGCAGATCAACAGCCGCATCGATCAATCGCTTGCCCGGAAACTGATAACGCGACAAAACCCAAGCAAGCAGCAAGCCAAACAACCCATTGAAGACGGTGGCCACCGCTGCCGCACTGATTGTAATGCGAAATGTCGCCAAAGCGCGTTCTGAAGTGACGATCCTCCAGAAATCGCTCCAGCCGAGGCTTGCAGTTTTCAGGATCATCGCCAAAAGCGGCAAGGCAACAATCACCGCCAGATAAAGCAAAGTGCAGCCGAGGGTCAGCCCGAACCCCGGCAGCACCGAATTGCGTTTCATGCTCAAAAGCGACACGAGAGCATTTCCAATATAGTTTGAGGCATTTGAAATGCTCTATCTGGTTTTACACGCATCTTAATCCGAAAACCGTTTCACACTTTTCGGAATGCGCTTTGGATTCTTCCAAAAGAAAGGCGGGGATCGAATGCCCCCGCCGGGTAGTTTTGTTTACTTGGCAGTAAAGAGCTTATCAAGCACGCCACCTTCGGCGAAGTGATCTTTCTGCACCTTGTCCCAGCCGCCAAAAGCATCTTCAACAGTCACAAGACGTACGTCAGGATAAATGTCTTTGTGCTTGGCAATGACATCCTTATCGTGGACGCGGTTGAAATTCTGGGCGAGAATTTCCTGACCTTCAGGGGAATAGAGATAATCGAGATAAGCTTCAGCAATCTTGCGCGATCCACGCTTGTCGACAACCTTATCAACCACCGTCACCGGGAATTCTGCAAGCAGGCTCACTTCAGGAACAACGACGTCGTATTTGTCAGCACCAAGAACCTTTTCAGTTCCACGGGTTTCGGCCTCAAACGTTACAAGAACATCGCCGATGCCGCGCTCAGCAAAAGTTGTTGTCGCACCACGGCCGCCAGTATCAAACACAGGGACGTTCTTGAAAATCTTGCCGATGAATTCGTGAACCTTGTCCTGATCGCCCTTGAAGGCTTCATTCGCATAGGCAGTTGCAGCAAGATAGGTATAGCGCGCATTGCCGGAAGTCTTAGGGTTCGGGAAGACAACCTTTACATCTTCACGCGCCAGATCGTCCCAGTTCTTGATACCCTTTGGATTGCCTTCACGCACCAGGAATGCCGGGAACGAATAATAAGGGGATGAATTGTTCGGCAGACGCTTCTGCCAATCAGCCGGGATCAGATCGCCCTTGTCATGCAGAACCTGAACGTCAGTCACCTGATTGAAGGTAACAACATCAGCTTCTAAGCCCTCGAGAATGGAACGAGCCTGCTTGGAAGAACCGGCGTGAGACTGATTAACGGTAAGATCTTCGCCGTTCTTGGCTTTCCAATCAGCGACGAATGCCTTGTTGACCTGCTCGTAAAGCTCACGCGCAATATCGTAGGAAACGTTAAGGATTTCTGTCGGCTGCTGAGCCTGCACAGGGACGGCACCCAAACCAAGAGCCACCGCCGCATATAGAATAATTTTCTTCATAGATCGCACCCTTCTCACTTTGCTTGCGCAAAGCGCCCATAAATCGACTTTCATTGGGAAACAAATCTACAGAGAGATAGACAAGAATCAATCTAAATCATTGATTTAAATATATAAACTACTATCATAACCATTATTGGAAACCGTACCTAGCAGCAAAATCCGGTGGAGAATAATTTTCTAAATAGCCTTTAAAGCACGCAATAAAAACCAGAAAGCCGGAAGCTTTTGCTTCCGGCTTTCGAAACTTAATCCGCTTGTTAGAGCTTACCAGAACCCGCGATGCTGCCAGCACCAGAGAAAATTTTGCTCGCCGCGTTCAACGCGATTACGGCGTCGCCGGGCAATTTCATCAGCATTCAGCTTCATGCCGCGCCACGGCTGTTCCAGAGATGCCATGACTGCCAGTGCGCCACTTTTCAGGCTTTTAATCAGCAATAAAAATTTGCGGTTCATAACAGCCTCCCGTTAGCATCAACACTTCAAAGCCGCGTTTTCGCCACAACATTGAACGATGTGTTAATTTTGAAGGCTTCTACGAGAAAGTCAATATCCTACTTATTCTATAGGAATTAACAGGATGAAATATTTTGCGAGCAACCGCGCAGCTGCTCGCAAAATTATTCCGTTTTACACCTCGTAATCGTCAACCGGCCGAATACGAACCTTTTCGACATGTCGACCATTCATCGAATGGATCGTAAACTCGAACCCGTCGGAAACGAAGCTCTCACCACCCAGCGGCAAATGCCCAAGGTGCCAAATGACATAACCGGCCAGTGTCGTGTAACGATCACTGTCATCCACAAGATCGCGTTGAAGAATGCTGCTCATACGACGAATGTCGGTGAAGCCATCGACCAGATAACCACCCTGCCCATCCGATTCTGCAACAGATGCCTCTTCGTCTTCATCCGGGAATTCGCCCGCGATGGCCTCAAGCACGTCGGTCGGTGTAACCACACCTTCAAACGAGCCGTGCTCATCAATCACTACAGCAAGCTGTACCGGTGAAACACGCAACTGCTCCATAACGCGCAAAACATTCGCATTTTCATGAACCACGAGCGGCTGCTTAACGACATTATTCCAGTCAATCGGCTTCTTGTCGCTCATATCGAGCAACAAGTCTTTGACCAGCGCCACACCGACAAATTCATCGACCTGACGGCGGGCCACGACGACCCGCGAATGCGAAAGCTCGCGAATTGCCTGATGCAATTCCGCTTCGTCTTCATCCAGATCAAGCCATTCGATCTCATTACGCGGCGACATGATGGTGCGTACAGGGCGATCTGCAAGATCGAGAACGCCGCGGATCATCTCTTTTTCTTCCGGCAGGAAGATGTCGTTGGATGCCGTTTGCTGCGCAATCACATCAACTGTATCGGAGAGCGGATTGTCATCGCGCTGACCACCGAGGAGCCGCAAGACGGCTCCCGCGGTGCGCTCGCGCAGATCGTTGGTTGTCACCAGCTTCTCACGATTCTTACGCGCCATCTGGTTGGCTGCCTCAATCAATACCGAGAAGCCGATAGCGGCATAGAGATAGCCCTTTGGAATATGGAAGCCAAAGCCTTCAACGACCAGACTGAAGCCGATCATCATCAGGAAGCCAAGGCAGAGAATAACAACCGTCGGATGTTTATTCACAAAATCCATGAGCGGACGCGCTGCGAGCATCATAACGCCCACAGCGATAACGACCGCTATCATCATCACAGGAAGATGCTGCACCATGCCGACAGCTGTAATCACGCTATCGAGCGAGAACACCGCATCGAGCACAACGATCTGAACAATGACCTGCCAGAAAACTGCATGAACGACACGCGAGTTCTTTGGCCCATGGGCACCTTCAAGGCGCTCATGCAACTCCATTGTACCCTTGGCGAGCAAGAAGAGACCACCGACCAGCATGATAAGGTCGCGACCGGAGAATGAAAGCTCCATCACGGTAATCAGCGGTTCGCGCAGCGTCACGATCCACGAGATCGATGCCAGAAGCGCAAGGCGCATGACCAAGGCCAATGTGAGACCAATTATACGCGCACGATTACGCTGATGCGGCGGAAGTTTATCGGCGAGAATTGCGATAAAAACGAGATTGTCGATGCCGAGAACAATCTCCAGCACCACCAATGTTACCAGACCTATCCAGGCATTGGGGTCGGCAATCCAGTCCATGGACCAATCCATGATGTGTCGGCTCCTATAAAATCAAAAAGAAGGGGAAACAGAAAAAACGCCGCATGCGTTTTCTTCCCGAACCGTAGAAAAACGGATCGGCGAGAAGAAACTGCAAACGGCGTGAGTAAGCTCAAAGCCTTTTAAGTCCGACGCTCCCTGAAAGGGAGCGGGACTTCGTGAAGACGGGTCGTCAGAACTGTCGTCGGGCATAAAGCGCGATGAACCTTTTAAAAAGACATGAAAGGAGCTGCTTGCTCACCCTCAAATGCCATGTTGTTAAATAAGCATAAGATTGCTGCATTATGCAGACGCGCGGCTCACGCGCAAGACCATATGCTATTCTGCTGGAGAAACATGAACGCCGCGCTTACGCTCACGACGCGGACGGCCCTTGAAAAAGCGCATACCAAACAAGGTTGCAACGATCGTCACGAGCGTGACCCCGACAACGGCCCAGAACATGTGATCGCCATCCATCTTCGCAAAAATACCGATTCCACGACCCGCGAGCCAGCCCGGCAAGAACATGACAGGTGCCCAGACCATAGCAGAAAGAACGTTTGCCGTCTGGAACCGCTTCTGATCCATCGACATCATGCCTGCAACCATCGGCACCGTGCAGCGCACCGGACCAAAGAAGCGACCGAGGAATACCGCGGAAAAACCATAACGGCGAAAAAGCAAGCGCGCGCGCGCTATACCAGTACGATGCTTATTGAGCGGCCATTTGTGAATAATGCTGCGACCAAGCCACCAGCCAAGCAAATAGGAAACGATATCACCGATTACGGCACCAATGACCGCACCAATGATAATAGGCCATGGCTCAACGATACCAGCACCGACGAGACCACCAATCGCGAGCATGATCGGCGTAGCGGGAATAAGCATTCCAATAATAGCGAGTGACTCGCCGAAGGCGATGACGCCCACGATAGGAGCGGCCCATGCCCGATGATCGGAGATGAACTGTCCGAGGTCGCTGATTATGCTTTCCATTCCGTCCTCAAAATGCCGCGAACCGGATTATGAAAACGCGTCCCAACCTTGGGTGCGGCTTCGGGTTTTCTTAAACGAGGACAATCCGGTGCGTGAACCCCTCGCCTGCCTGCGCGTAACAAACGCTTGCAGCATCTTCTCAATGGCAAAAATCATATTCGCCTATCAAGTCTTTTATATGCCGAAGCATCTCAGACAAGCATCAAAAATTGATGACATGACTGCGACATTTGCGGCGCGCTCATAAAAAGCCGGAAGCAATCATTATCACAATACACAAAAGCATGTGATTTGAGCTTCATGCATATGGAAATTCAGGCGCTTCGTTGCAACCACACACTGAAAAAATGTTTCAAAAACAGAATCATGAATGATTTGATTCCATAAATTCGACCACACATCAGCAATCAAAAGACGCATACCAGAGATGTGCACGATATGCGCGCAATTGGTAACTTAGAAAAACCCAGTATTTCCGGGACTTTTAAAATTCATTCCACTTTTTTTCGTTTTTTTTCAATTGGAGGCTAGACACAAAGAAAAGTGGCCTTTATAGAACCGCTCACTGCACCGGGGCCGCTGCCTCGGAGTAGCGAGTGGGTGATTAGCTCAGTTGGTAGAGCAGCTGACTCTTAATCAGCGGGTCGTAGGTTCGATCCCTACATCACCCACCATTTTCTCCTTTCTTACAAAGAGTTACCGCTGATTACCGAATGCCCGGGCAAGGGCAACGGGAAAACTCTTTCGAAAAATTCCAAACCGCTATCGCCTAACTTTTAGTTCGCTGAAAAGAACGATTCCTTACAAATAGAAATGGCGAAACTGGCACAGTGGTACTATGAGTGCCACATGACCCCCAAAAGCCTTGGCTACACCTTCACACTTCTCGCCGTCACCATCTTCGCAACACAAGACGGTATTTCGAAGTATCTCGGCTCACACTATTCGCCCATCTTTATTACGATGGTGCGTTATTGGGTTTTTGCAGCCTTCGTGATTCTTGTTGCTACGCGTTCAGGGGGAATCGCACGCGCGGCTTCGACAAAGCGCCCAGTCTTGCAGATTCTTCGCGGAATACTGCTCGCAGCCGAAATCGTTATACTCGTTTACGGCCTCAGCCGCGTCGGTATGGCCATGACGCAGTCAATCTTTCAGGCAGCCCCGCTGCTAATCACAATGCTCTCAGTGCCGCTCCTTGGCGAAAAGGTCGGCTGGCGTCGCTGGGTCGCGATTTTCGTGGGCTTATTTGGCGTCCTACTGATTATCGACCCGACACATGTGCAGTTTGACTGGGCGCTCATGTTTCCGATTACCGCCACAGTCATTTTTGCATTTTATGCGATTGCCACACGCGCAGTCAGCAAAACTGACACCTCAATGACCAGCTTTTTCTATACTGGCATTGGCGGCGCAGTTGTTCTCACCATGATCGGCCTATTCCATGTCGAGTCTATCGCTCTGCACGATTGGCCATGGATGGCAGCGCTCTGCGTAACAGGCATCGCCAGCCACTATTGCCTCATTCGCGCTTACGACATTCTTGAAGCCGTTGAAGTGCAGCCGCTGACATATCTACAGTTGGTCGTAGGCGCTTTGATTGCCGTATTGGTCTTCCACGAACAGCTAACCTGGAACGTTCTGACAGGCGCAAGCATTGTTGTGGCAGCTGGCCTCTTCTCAATGTTCAGAGAAAGATTGCGCGCAAAACGAGCATCATAACATTACCAATTATTAATTGGCTTGTTCATATCAGGTTCACCTAAAATGACCGACATTACTCACACGCCAATCAATGGCGCCCTTGTATAGAGTGATGGAGTCATAGAACCATGAAATCGAAGACCTTGTATGTTGCAGTTATCGCGTCAGCATTGCTTTCTACCGCTGCCTTTGCGCAGGAAAAAGCAACCGAAAATACAGGAAAATCGGCGACGGATACTTCCATTACACAAACTGATGGAACCAAAGGCAAGCGCGGACCAATTGATCTGGAAAAGTTCTCCCGCATGGAAGAACTAAAAGCCGCAGATACCAATGGTGACGGTGTTCTGTCTCGCGATGAAATCGAAGCGCTTGCCCTTAAGCGCATGGTAAGCCGTGCAGCAGATCGCTTAGAACGCCGCCTTGACGTTAAGGGCGATGGCAAAATCACGCTCGAAGCGATTGAGAAGCAGCGCCAGAAGGAATTCGCAGCGCTTGATCGCAACGAAGACGGCCAGCTTGATCGTCATGAACTGCGCGCGGCCAAGAAACTCCACCACGGTCCAAAGGGTCCGCATCATGGCGGCAAGGGCAAGATGGAACATCATCACCCAAAGCCTCAGCAGTAAAACTGCATCAATAAAAAAAGCCCCGCATCGCGGGGCTTTTTCCGTTTCAATTACGAGCGAATAACGCCCTTCTTGAAAATGATATTACCATAAAGGCGCTTTTCACCCGAACGGATGACAGCATAAGCAGCGCTTGCACGATCATAAAAAGCAAAACGTTCAATTGGCTCAACTGCGATCTTGCGGCCTTCAGCCTTTTCGATGATCGCTTCAAACTCACCAAAAATCGCTGGCGTATCATTCGGCGCTTCCATGACAGCCGCAGGCAGATCGACAAAGTCATCAAGCGGCAAAAGCGACAGAACAGCCTCTGCAACGTCAGTTGCGCTGATGCCCGGCAAATCGATAACCTGAACGCCAGAAGCCTGTGCAGGATAATTGGCGTCAACGATAACCAGATCGTCGCCATGGCCCATATCCGCAAGCACTTCGAGAAGAGAACCAGTCAGCAGTGGGTTTATATTTTTGAGCATTGATGAGTTCCGAATGGTGAATTTTAATTTGCGCACCCTATCTGAAATTCGGCTGAAAAAGCAAACGCCGGCTACATGAGCCGGCGCTTTTGTTCATCCATTAAAGAATGCTCGTATTAGTCGGCAGTTGCTTCAATATTGATCTTGTCGAGGATCGACATCGGATCTTGCGAAACAGCAATCATTTCCAATGCACCGATACCGCGTTCAGACTTCGATTTCGCAGTCACTTCAAAGGTCTTCGGCTTAGCCAAAAACGTATTGAACGCCGAGATTACGCCCTCAAGCTGTGGCTGATCGGCAGCAAGTTCCTGCAGAACTGCACTCGCGATAAGTGTAAGTGTGCTGCGTGCTTCTTCAACAGACATGTCGTTTTCGTCTGCATAGAGCTTCAGTCCCTTTTCAGCGAGACCTTCATTCTCAACCTTCAGCTTCACTTCACGCGCCTTAAGCCCGAGAAGTGCAACCTGAGCAAGAACCTTATCGCCAGAGAAAAACTCCTTGGAAAAGCCGCCCATCAAGCCGGACATTGAAATCTTGCCCATATCCTTGCCGCTCACAGAAATGTCCTTAATGATAAGGTTCTGTGTTGGCTCATCCCAGTTTGCTTCGACGTTTGAAGAAATCGTGACGCGGTCATAACCAAGCTTACGAAGCTGCTGATACATCTCTTCGCCGCTATCCGCAGGCACTGGCAAAGACATATCTTCATACGTAATACGAATATCAGACGGAATGCCGTTTACAGGCTTATTCAGCGCGACTTCATAGCTTTTAACGCCAATTTTCATGCGATGTGGCAGACCGTCCGGCTTTGGAGCTGGATTGCCGTCTTCATCCTCAATATCAATATCATCATTGACGTTGTTATCATAAGGAACATCGGCTTCGATGCCTTTGACAACAATTGTCCCAAACTCTGGCAGCATCGTCGTGAATGGGAAATTTTCCATTTCCTCTTCATTCAAAGCGGCAAACTTTGTTATCGCTTCCGCTGAAGGTGCCCAATTGAAGCCTTTAAGCGAGAACTCATCCAGCTTAACGTAATCCTTGCCATTGCCAGCATTGAAGCCATTGAGCGACATATCAAGCTTCTTATTGTCGAACGCCATCGACATTTTCTCGATGCTGCCTTCGCCCTTTTCAGCATCGCCTGGCTGAATCTTCATGCCAAGCAGTTCAACGTCGCCCTTACCAATCGTATCAAAAAGACCGATCAGACGAACAAAGAACTCTTTACGCTCTTCCGGCGGAAGCGCATCAATATCCTGAGCTGCTTCCAGCTTTTGCAAGGTTTCCGTAATTGGCTCCGCTGGCAGGCGCATGGTGAAACCATTGCTGCGGATTTCAGCATAGCTGAAATTCGATTTCGTGCTTTTAATCACGATGTCTTTTGCAGAGAATGGCCCATAAACTGGCTTGGCTTCGGTGTCATTTGGACCCGCAGCTTCGGTGTAAAGACGCGCGATGAAAACACCGTCAATGTCTTTACCTTCTGATACGCCGATCGTGCCGGCCATGCGTTCTTCTTCAATCGTGCCTGACTCATTTGGCAATGTCAGATCGAGATCAAAGGTCGCTCCAGAAGAAGTATAGCGCGCCACGTGACCATGCACGATATCTTCAAGTGTAACATCCTTGTAGGACGTCTTTTGTTCCTTATCGTTCAGCATCTGAACGACATTGATTTCTGGAATAGACATGCTCTTTGCAGAAAAACGACCAACGCGCTCGGCAAGGCTCAGCTCACCATTCCCAAAAGTGTCGCGCAACATGCCAATGTCGAAATTGGCGTCGTCAATAAGAACACTTGGCAGCGCAATTTTGAACTGCGCAACTTCTGTTTTGATGTCCTTGGCGTCCAGCATGCCATTCAGGAACAGGATTTTTGGACGACCTTCAATCGAACCAATCGTAATGTCCGTGCCGTCTTTAAGAGGCAGGACCACATCGGTCAGCTTGATATGACCAAGGAAGTCAGCTGAAACGGAGGCAGCTTTACCGCCGCGCCGTTCAAGCTGAGCATTGATCGTCTTTTCGAGTGTAATCTTGTATCCGACTGCACCTGCAGCGGCGATGGCGATGACTGCTACTGCTGCCCAAAGCGCCTTGCGTCCGCCTTTGCGTTTTCCGCTCGTTGCCTGCTCCACGATTTCTCATCCTTTCAGCGCAATTTCAACGGTATCTGATAGATGATTGGTTAATCACAAGAAATTGTAAGAGCAAGCAGGATTGGCCGAAATTTGGGATTTTTGACCATCCGGTGGAAAAATGCTCGCAATTTTGCAAATTTATTCAATGGAAACTGCAAAAATCTACCGTAGTCGTTTGCGCGTGTGCAGGACGAAATCATCATCGATTTTTAACAAATGCCCATCGATTCCATAAACCTCGTTGAGCAAATGAGGAGTAAGAACCTCTTCCGACATGCCATCGGCAACGAGTTTGCCCTGATCAAGAACAATCAGCCGCGTGCAGTATTTTGCAGCCAAGCCAAGATCATGCAGCGAGGCGATCACCGTCTTTTTCTCTGCTGCAAGCGCAGTAAACACTTCCATCAGTTCAAGCTGATGCGCAGGGTCCAGTCCGGCCACTGGTTCGTCTGCCATGATGATAGGTGTATCCTGCGCCAAAACACGCGCAATCAAAGCGCGCGCTCTTTCACCGCCCGATAATTCATTGGCAGGACGCAACGCAAACTCAGCCACACTCATACGCTGCATTGCTGTTTCAATGGCGGCTTCATCGCCGCTGTCCAAACCGGCAAAAACCGGCTTCAACGCTGAACGCCCGAGCGACACAAGCATACGAACCGTGACGGGCCATGCAACATCGCGTTCCTGCGGCAGATAAGAGATCGCCTTGGCACGGTCGGCGACGTGCATGCGTCGCAAGTCCGAACGATTGAGTAAAAGATTGCCATTTGAAGGCGTAAGCCCAAGTATTGCGCGCAAAAGCGTTGTCTTACCGGCACCGTTCGGCCCGATCAGGCCGATAAATTCGCCTTCACCCACTTCAAAGCTGACAGTTTCAAGAACGGCTTTGTGACCGAGCGACACATCAAGGTTTTTAACGGAGAGCATAGTCATACCAGCCGCCTCCGATATTTAAACACAAGCCACAAGAAGAACGGAGCGCCGATGATTGCGGTCAGCACACCAAGCTTCAATTCGCGCCCAGGCATGATCACTCTCACCAGAACATCGGCAGCCAGCAATAGTGCCGCCCCACCAAAGGCACTGGAAACGAGCAGCCGCGATGGTCTTGCACCAACCAGCGGACGCAACAAATGCGGCACCACAAGGCCGACGAAACCGATTGCACCAGCTACTGCGGTCGAGGCCCCGACACTGGCCGCAGTGCCAAGAACTGCCAAAACCTGAACGCGGGAAAGATTAACGCCCATACTGGCGGCAGCATCCGACCCCAGTGTGAGACTATCGAGCGCGCGTCCGAGCGAAAACAACATCACCCAGCCAATCAAGATAAATGGCGCTGCAAGCCACACATGCGTCATTGAGCGATCAGCCAGAGAACCCAGCATCCAGAACACGATTTCCATCGCCGCAAATGGATTGGGCGACAGATTAAGCGCAAGTGCCGTCATGGCCCCTGCAAGACTGGTGACGGCAACACCTGCGAGGATAACCGTCAGCGTTCCGGCGTGACGCCCTGCGAGAGCCTTTACCAGAAAGACTGACAAAAACGCACCGACCAGCGCCAGCAATGGCAGAGCCAGCGGGAAAACCTGCGAAAGCCCGGTATAGATTGCGATCACTGCACCAAGGGATGCGGAGGAGCTCACCCCAAGAAGTCCCGGTTCAGCCAAAGGATTGCGCAAATAGCCCTGAAGGGCCGCGCCTGAAAGCCCAAGCGACGCACCGATCAACAAGGCAAGGATTGCACGTGGAAGACGTATCTCACGCATGACCAACACAATCACATCGCCCTGCCCGGTAAAAAGTGCCCGAATACTCTCACCCACACTGATCGATGCAGGACCAACCAGCAGAGAAAGTGCAAAGAGCGCGAGAACCAGCAAACCCAGAGCAACAAGCAGGAGATAAAAACGCCCGGTTTCAGTCACGCGCGGCCTCCGCGAGCTTTGCAACAGCCTCAACACTGAATGGCCCACCACATACTGTCAGATTATCGTTGAGTGCCACCGTCCGCGTATGGCCTTCAAGAGCACGCAATGCCGGATGCTCGAAATTCTCAAAAGCCAGTGCCGGCGGTCGCCCGCGTGACCCTCGAACCAGAATATCAGGCTTCTCCATGACCAGCATTTCCAATGGCAACATCGCGGAACCACGAACGCCTGCCTTGTCGGCGATATTATCAAGCCCCGCCAGACGGATCGCTTCATCAATCAACGTCCCGCGCCCCGCCGTATAGCTATTGGCATAATAAAGCGCCACAGTTGGCTTGCGATCAGGCCTTCTGATCGACAATAAATCCGCATCCATTGCAGCAATCTGACGTGCAGCTTCTTCTTGGCGTCCCAACAATTCCCCCAGCCGCTTCATATGCGTTTTGATATCCTGAAATGATCGTGCAGGCGCGAACTCCTCAACCCGCACGCCCAAATCACGCAAAAGCCCAACTGTTGCACGCGAAGAGAATGTACCTGCCAACACCAGATCGGGCTTCATGAGAAAAACTTCCTCCGCCTGCCCATGATTAACGGGCAATCCCTTTGCCTTCTCACTCATCACTGACAAAAGAGGATCACGCGAGAGATAGGACACCGATTGCAATTGCGCGGGATCAGACAGCAATATTGCAAGCTGATCCGTGCAGACATTCATCGACACGACACGTTGAGGGCGTTCTTCTGCGAATGCAGAATGAAAGCCAGCGAGAAACAGGCCTGCCAGAAGACAAAGCCTCAGATTCTTCATAACTGTCTGTCTACGCGCCCACATCATCTGCAATCAGAAATTCCGCGTTAGCCCAATATTTATGGTGCGCCCGGGCGCAATATAGCCAGACGTTGTCTGATAATCCTTGTTGAAAATATTCTCGACCGACAGCTTAAGTTGAGACTGCGCATCGATGTCATAAAGCGCAATGAAATCTGCCGTTACATAGGGATCAAGCTTATTGGTGTTGGCAGCATTTGTGAAACGTGAACCGCCATAAAGCAGCCGCGCAGTCAGATCGAGTTTGTCGACCGGCTTGTAGCTAACTTCTGCCGTTGCTTTGACCCGTTCGCGATAAGCCAGATCATTATCACTGTCTTCATCAATCGGACGCTTCAGATCAATAGAGCCTTTCACACCCCACCTCTCGTTAAAGCGATGAGACAGCGTGGCTTCAAAGCCGGTGATCTTTGCTCGCGCAACATTATAGGGCAGATAAGAAGGCGCTGTGCTCATGATCGCATCGCGCAACCACGTCTGGTAAAAAGCCATATCGAGGCTGGTTTTATCTGTTGCCTGCCAGTTAAGACCCACTTCATAAGAACGGGATTTTTCTGGTTGCAGATCAGGATTTGCATAACCGGGATAATAAAGCTCATTGAAGGTCGGCGCACGAAAGCCTGTGCCAAATGACGAGCGCAGCACCAAATCAGGCAATATCTCATAGCTCGCTCCGGCATTATAAGTCACAACGTCGCCAAACTGCTCGTTGTGATCATAACGCACGCCGCCATCAAAGCGCAGCGCATCATATTCCAGCGAATATTGTCCGAACACTGCCGCCAAATCGCGACTGGTTTCCGCATAGACCGTCGTGGCATTCACCTCCTCACGATAGGCCTCAACCCCACCCGTCACCACATGAGAGACGCTGCCTGTTTCAAATTGCTTTTCAGTCGAAGCAAAGAGTCCGTAGCGCTTGGTTTCAAACAGATCAGAACCACTAACGTTCTTACGGAAGTTCCGACTGTGATCCAGCCCTGAACTGAGTTCAATCGTCGAAGACCAGTCGTCCGTATGATCAATACGCGTGCCAATTTTTCCATTGAAAGCGGTCGTGTAAGCTTCGTTAAAAGACGGTGCTGTTGCGTCATATTGGTTGCGCCCGCGGCTCAACAGACCATCCGTATAAATGCGGCCCCAGTCGAAATCCTTTGCAAGGGAGAAATTGAACGAGCCTTGCAGAAATCCATCACGATCCGGTTCATAACCGAATGTTCCCGGCTGTTTGAAATTATAACCTTGCGTACCTGTTACCGCCGCACCAAACGCATAATCAATGCCGTCTTTGCTCTGGCCTTGCAGAGACGCAGACGCATAGCCACCCCATGGATGCGTGACGCCCGTTGTAACGCTGCCACAGAAAGAACGCTCACCGCAGGCACCGCCCTGCTTGGTGATGATATTGATCACACCGCCCATCGCATCCGCACCATATTGCGAGGAATGTGCACCTTTGGCGATTTCAATACGATCAATTGAACTGAGTGGAATATTGGCAAGCGATGTTGCGCCAGTCGTCGCTGATGCAGTTCGTACGCCATTGACTAAAACAACGGTCTGTTTCGACGACATACCGCGAATATGGAGATTGGAAGAGGACCCCTGCCCGCCATTGGTGGTGATCGAGATACCGGGGTAATATTGAAGCAGTGATTGCAGATCAGGCGCTGCTGAACGACCTATCTCTTGGCTGTCAATCACCGTGACGGACGATGTGGAGCGCTGCAACGACGTCGCGCGACGAAGCGGCGTGACGACAATCGTATCGAGCACAAGGCCATCCTGAGCGTTAGTGTTCGTCTGGGAAAAGGCATCAAGCGGCATAACCACCAAAATAGTGGATGCGAGATAGGCCGATAGTCGGAGAATATGCATTAGTCTACTTCCTGCGCGCAAGCGTTGCTTCACCGCAGGTGTCAGAAATCAGGGCGTAAACGCCCCGTCTTTGTCCCACGGCAACATTTCACAATGTCACCGCTACGGACGGCCGCGACTGGACACCCCTCGTGTCAGCCATGGGTGACTGGATGCGGCAGGTCTCCTGACTTCCGGGTCTTCATCAATCCTCCGCCTTCCCGAACGCGAATGTTCAGTGGCTATGATCGCGATAACGATCATGGGAGGACGACTCTCCGGTCACAGTTGCGGGGGCAGTCTCGGTCTCAGCTCTTCAAATAAGCCTCACCGTGTTCCCTTTTCATCCACCCTTGCGGGCAGAACCGTATCCTAGGGCGAGCGATAGCAAGCGGATCGCAGATTATCAACTGCAACATAATGCCCCTCTGAATCACATTGGCAGCAAACATTCAGAAGCTATTGAAGCACAAGGTATTTTGAAAAGGAGTTTTCGCGGGTGCTGATTGAGAGAGATGGAGGGCAATGTTGACAGCACCCGCTGACTGTCGATCAGGGCAACACTGCAAAAAAAGATCGCGCTGGTGCGCTCGACAGATCCTTGAATGAGAAATTCTTAGCCGGGATGTCGCTTTAGGTTGGGCCTCGACATCCCGGGCCGTCAGTTCTGGTGGAACCTGACAACGATCAATCACTAGCACCAGCAGGCAGATGCTTTCTTTGATTTAAATCAATTAGATAATAAATATATGCGATCTCACCCGCTATTTTTGCGGGCTGCACTTGCCCCATCTTTTTTTCAAATATGCAGAAACGCTTTTAAGTTTGGGATCAGACAGAAATCCTTGGCGGAAAAGAATGCTGCCTTTTACCTCTGGTATTGCGTTGTTGAGATCAAGCTGGCGCTTAATTTCATCGACGCCATTTCCCTCAAGCCACTCGGGTTCAGACTTCGAAGAACTACCAGCCCGATATAGCGCCATACCGATATAGAGATCGGTCTTCGAACCGCGCACAGTATCCGCCCACCATCTGACAATCGGACCATAGGGCACATCTTTGCGCCCGGACGACCAGTAAACCTGCGGCGCTATATAGTCGATGAGACCATCCTTCACCCAAGCGCGCGTATCAGCGAAGTCGCCATCATAATTAGTTTTGCCCGCACGCGTCGCAGAGCCACGCGGATCATCCGCCTGATTGCGCCAGACACCGCCCGGGCTAATGCCAAACTGAACATGCGGTTTGATCGCCTTGATCCGGTCTGAAATTTCCTGCACCAGCGTATAAGTATTGTAGCGTCGCCAGTCATACTTACTGGAGAACTTTGTCCCAAAACGCTTATAGGTTTTGTCATCCTTGAGCGGCGAGCCTTGGGTTTCATAATAGAAATAATCGTCGAACTGGATACCATCGACATCGTATTTCTGAACCACTTCGGCAGTGATATTACTCACCCATTGGCGCACAGCCGGAATGCCTGGATCAAGGACATAACGATCCGCTGAAATACCCACCCATTCCGGATTGGTCTTATAGACGCTCGGCGGGGAATCATTGGAAGAGCCCTTCAGCTCTTTGCGTGTCGCAGGCCGCACATCCATCGAAACCCGGTAGGGATTAAGCCATGCATGAAGCTCAATACCGCGCTTATGTGCTTCCGAAATCGCAAAGCGCAACGGGTCAAAGCCCGGATCTTTTCCAAGCGTGCCTGTCAGATAAGACGACCACGGCAGATAATCTGATTTATAAAAGGCGTCCGCAGCAGGCGAAACCTGAAAAATAACAGCATTGATGCCATGTTCGGTTGCCTCATCAAACATGCGCACCAGCTCTTGCTTCTGGCGCTTCACGCGTTCGGAATCATTTTCAATCTGTGTAGAAGCTCTCGATGGCCAATCCAGATTAAGAACAGTCGCAACCCAGCTCGCATGAAATGTATCGCAATCAAGTGGCATGGATTATCGAAGCCCTATTCTATTTTATATCAACGACATATACGGTTTGTTATGATCGTCTGAGTAACTACTTTAAAGTTGCATAAAGTCAAAGCGAGGGCACGATGTATAAGAATATACTGGTCACTACCGATGGTTCAGAGTTTGCGGAACGCGGTCTTGTTCATGGATTTGACACGGCAAAAGCCATGGGCAGCAAAGTGACTGTCCTCACTGTGACTGCACCCTATTCGCTTTCCGGCCTCCCGGGTGGATTTACCGACAGCCCTACCTTCATCGAACGTTATGAAGAAGAGTGGAACGACTTTGCTGACGCGGCTCTCGCACGCGCCCATGAACTAGCAAATGAAGCAGGTGTTGAAATTCATACATTGCATGTCGTGGCACAGCATCCTGCGACATCGATTATCGAAACCGCCAAAGAACTACGCAACGACCTGATTGTTATGGCGTCACATGGTCGCCGTGGCCTCAAAGGCATGTTGCTTGGCAGTCAGACTTATGAAGTCGTGACGCACAGCAAGGTTCCGGTGCTGGTAGTCCGCTAAAGCATTCCCAACAAAAGTGCGAAGCAGTTTTGTGCGGGATAATGCGCAAAAGAGACAATTAGGCCGTCTGATGCCCAGTGGCGCTTTCAATATCAACGCGGAAGAAAACTGGATCCAGTTTGCGTTGTGTGCCGCCACTGGTAATCGTCTTGGTGTAAGCTGGTTCCCACCACGTTGGCTCATTTGAGAGCATATTCACGATGGCGGCCTTTTCCTGATCCCGCGTAATTTCGCGATAATGACCATTCACGACAACGCTGCGCCATTGCGTTTTTGAGACAATCTGATCGAATAAAATACAGACAGCACTGTTCTTTCGCATGGCCTCAGTTTTCTGACCGTCTGTAGTGAAAGAATAGAGCGCGCCGCCGCTGAACTTAAACCCAAGCGGTACGACATAGGGCCGATTATCAAGCACATAACCCAGCCGACCAATCTCGGTATGCTGGATCATATCGCGGACATCAATTTCAGACATTTCTTTGATCAGCATATCCAGCGTCCCTTATTCATCGAACCTATCGATAGATTACTATGGAGCAGCGATTGCGCTTTGACTGCAATCAAAACATGAAAATCAAACGAACAAGCGCCCTTCTGCAATCTTCACAGCCGTCCCACCAATACGCGCGCCGGTCAGCACTTGTTTAGAAACATCAAGCTCAAGACGAATACGCGAAGGGCGGCCCATCTCCATGCCCTGCTCAATCCACCATTGCGAACTGCCATCCATGGGCTTGTCTTTGGCAAGGATCATGCCCGCAAAAGCAGCAGCAGCAGACCCTGTCGCTGGGTCTTCATAGACATTCGATCCTGTCACAAACATACGTGCGTGATAGTTGCTATCGAACAAGATTGTCTCACGGCAATAGACATAGATCGGCAAGGGCCGGTCGCCGACATGCGGCAGGCTTTCGCTGACATAAACGGGATCAATAGAGACTTTTGCAGCCGCAATCAGGTTATGAACCGGCACGAGCAGATAGGGAGTGCCAGCGCTCCATATCGCTGGAATATGATTTTCAAAACCAATTTCATGCGTACCAAGTCCGATAGCGGCAGCGGCTTCTTCTTTCTCGATTTTAATATCGATCTTTTCTGGCAAGCGTGGCAGATCAAATTCGGCAAAGGCACTGTTCTCACCGAGAATAACCCCGCAACGAACAACGCCGACTTTTTCTTCCAGCGTAACAATCCGGTCGGACTCATCACCTGTCCTGCGATGTCGTGCCAGAGATACAGCGGCACCAACAGTCGGGTGCCCTGCAAAAGGCAGTTCGTAATCAGGTGTAAAAATACGGACCGCCGCTTCGTGCATGGGATTTTCAGGCGGGAAAATGAAGACCGTCTCAGACAGGTTAAACTCGCGCGCTATTGCCTGCATGCGCGCATCGGTCAGACCTTCGCAGTCATGAACGACAGCCAGTGGGTTTCCTGCCAATGCCTTATCGGCAAAAACATCAAAAACCTCATAATACCGGCCGGCACTGGCAGCTTCGGTCATCGTTCACGTCTCCCTCAGATCACAGTCGGCGAATAGCCTTGAGCTGCGAGCATAGCCAATTTATCGGCGCTGTCATCTGTAAGAACCAATCGTTACTGTTGATTATCAAAATGCCAGTCAGCAAACGCCCGCACATAAGGCGGCGTCGCCGGTCCCATTGCCCCAGCCTGTGTGACCGGAATGATTTCTGACAGCTCCGGCTCCGCCTGTTGCGCCAGATTGGTCTCAATCTGCTTCAGCAATTCAGCGGTTGAAAGATCAAAATAATAACGACGAAAAAGCGCAACGCTCCCGTCAGCTGTCACCAGATGCGTCTTTGCTTCCACCTTGGCATCACCAAGCTTTATGCCCGTTTCCTCAAAGACTTCACGAGCCATATTGGTTTCATAATCCGCATGTCCGTCGACAACATCATTGTCATCAATCGAGCCTGCGGGAAAATAAACGCGGCCGGCCACAGCATTGTGTGAACTCATGCGCGCAGCCATCAGATGTCCCTCTGCCGAAACTATGACGCCCACGCCAAAGATGTGCCATGGCCGCACCGTTTGCTTGTCTTTGCGCCAATACATGAGCGTTGCAAAGCTTGTGCGATGAAAACCGGCGGTGAATGAACACCCTTCAAGTCTCGCTTGAGGTGCCAGATAAATTTCACCATCAAACAATGTCGGATTGGCCTGACATTCACCCTGCCAGTTTTCGGCAATGGCTAGGTTGTTCGCCTGCGTGTAATCAAGTGGGCCGGGCAAAACCTGCACATCAACACGGTCAATTTCATAGATCGTGTTTTCTTTTACATTCTGCATGCGCGACCTCAATCTCAAACGATGTTCAGCGTCACGGCCACAGGGCAATGGTCGCTGGCTTTCGGGCGATCCCATCCAGTGCGTGGATAGCGATCCACCTCCTGTCCCGGCGGAAAAACCGTGCGCCATGGCTGACCACGGCGGATAATCTGCGGGATCGCACCACCGTTTTTGTCTGCCAGCGCTGGCGACGCGAGGATGTAATCAAGCTGGCAAAGATGGCGCTCCTGCGGCCCACGCGTATGATAAAGCGTCCAACGATCCATCTCTAGGCGACGTTCCACGAGATTGATAGTAAAGCCATCATTCAACAAAGTATCGAGCGCACTGGCCGCTTCTTTAACCGGCGTGAACTGATAACCGTTCCACTCATCACCCTCGATGATAATCCGCTCACGATAATCATTGAAATCACCGCAAATGAGCCAGCGCTTGTCTGCTGTATTGCCCGAGCCAAACTTCTCTTCAATGATATGGCGAATTGCACGCGTTTCGGCGTGTCTGACAGGTAATGACGCGGTGCGACCATCCATCCCGTTGCGGGAACCGCCCATCGATTTCAGATGTACGACAAACAATGTCAAAGGCTTGCCGTCGATACGCATATCAAGACAAAGACAATCGCGTTTGAAAATGCGGTCATGCGGCTCTAATCCCAGTTCAGCCAGCACCGGCTGATAAAGGTCGAGTTCTTTATAGGTTACATGCGCATGGCTGGTGACTTCCAGCACTTCAATCCGCTGACCATCCCGCGTCGTATCCCGCGCCATGACGGCAACGTCGATGCCACGACTATCGTTACCATCGATTAGATATTTGTTGCGATAGCCCTGCCCGACCATCTTGAAAAGATAGCCATATTCAAAGGCATTGAGTGCAGCGAGATTATCGACTTCTTGCAGGCAAAGCACATCGGCGCGCGTTTCAGCAATAGCCAAAGCCGTCATCTGCCGCGTATCGTCGGTATGGGCAACCGCCCGCGCCTGCTCAAGCAGACGGTATTGCTTTTCATCGCTGATCTCAAAGAGCTTAAGCGAGCGGTCCTGATGCAATTCATTGCGAAAACCGGAAAAATCAAACCGGCGCATCAGATTTTCGACATTAAATGTGGCTATTGTAAACATGCCTGCGCAATTTCGCGACTTGCGCTATAATTAGCAAGTGGTTCTTTTCAGGATTTTACAGCCACATTGGCTTTGTTCGAAAACGTCACCATATAATATTTTTAATCAGGATAACGAAATGCTTGGAAAGATAGGACGCATTACAATTTGCACAGGTCTGTTTGCGGCAAGCCTCGTCGGCAGCGCTGCGGCTGTTGATTTGAATACGCCTTACGTGCCGTCTTTGCGCCCAAGCACACCGCCTGTTGCTGGCGCATTGCCACGCTCCTATCAGCCAAAGGCCGGATCGCCCAAATGCTATGGCGCGGGATGCCGGGACAGCGGCAATTACATCTCGCGCGAAGGCATACCGATCTACAAGAATGGTGATCCGCTTCAGGTGCGACCAGCTGATCGCAGAGCAGTGAAAACAGTCGGCCCAAGCAGCAACCATATTTCATGGTGCTCGAACCAGTACCGCAGCTATCGTACTTCGGATAACACATACCAACCCTTGGCAGGGCCGCGCACGGGCTGCAATTCGCCATTCCAATGAAACAAAAAAGCCGGGCAATGCCCGGCTTCTGAATTTATGCAGCTTCCGATTTGGAATGCGTGCGGATCAAGCGACCAAGTCGCATGATACCTTCATCAATCATTTCATCATTGGCACATGAATAGCTCAGGCGCAGCGTATTCGCGCCCGTACCATCAGCAAAGAATGCCTTACCTGGTACGAAAGCCACCTTCTCGCTTTCGATAGAAGCTGCAAGCAGTGATGCACCATCCATGCCCTTTGGCAGCGTAACCCAGATGAACATGCCGCCTTCAGGCTTGGTCCAGTCTGTGCCTTCCGGCATATACTTGGCCAACGCTTCCAGCATCTTGTCGCGGCGGTGCTTATAAACACCATGCAGCTTTGCGACTTGTGCATCGAAACCTTTTGAGGCTACGCGATGAACAACAATCTGGTTGATCGTCGAAGAATGAAGATCAGCCGCCTGTTTCATCAGAACGAGCTTGCGGATAACCGCCTGCGACGCAACCACATAGCCAACACGCAGACCTGGTGCGAGGGTCTTCGAGAACGAGCCGCAATAGATCGTGCGGGTCTTTTCAATATCACCGCCGTTGCGCTCAATATCGAGCGACAGGATCGGCGCAATGGCTTCGCCATTGTAACGCAGATACTGATAAGCAGCGTCTTCGATGATCGGAATATCGAGCTCATCCGCATCAGCCATAAGCTTCTTGCGGCCTGCGAGATCAACGGTTTCGCCAGTTGGATTGCTGAAATCTGCCGAGAGATAAGCAAACTTTACCTGACCGCCAGCATCTTCCGCATGCTGCTTATAGGAAGCCGGTGTGCGGTTTCCATTGAGCGAGAGAATGTCATAGGTCGGCTCATAGGCATTAAATGCCTGCAACGCACCAAGATAGGTAGGCGCTGTCACGAGTGCCGTATCATTAGGCGAAATGAAAAGCTTGCCGAGATAATCGAGCGCCTGCTGCGAACCGGACGTAATGAAGACATTATCTTCCGTGCAGGGAATGCCGATTTTAGCAAGTTCGCCTACAAGCCATGAGCGCAACGGCTTATAGCCTTCAGATACCGAATATTGTAGAGCTGCATTGGCTTCAGGGCCACCAAAAATATCCTGATAAGCGCTCTGAAATTCAGCATGCGGAAACAATGCCGGGTCCGGAATACCGCCAGCAAAAGAAATAATATCCGGACGCTCCAGCAATTTCAGAAGTTCACGGATTTCCGAAGCGCGCATACGCTTCGAGCGCGTTGCAAATACAGTTTCCCAGTCCAGCACCGGAAATCTCCTCAATATGATGGAGGCAAAGCCTCCTCAAACTCGCCAGATAAAGTTCTAGCGATAGCGCAATTTTTTGCTAACGAGAACACTTTCTTCCATGCTCAGACGGAATAAAGATATTCTGAATTGTTTTGGCTGAACAACGCACAAAACATAAATTCAATCGGCGTTTGGCGATCTTTTCGTGCGCTACGTTTCACACGAATAAAGCTCTATGCATGAAAGGGGCGCAAGAAACGCCCCTTTATTTTCTTCAATCGAAGGGCACTGCAAAATCTGATGAAATTCTGACTCTGGCCGACGCATCGGCCCAAAAATCGTTTTCGATTTTTGGATAGATCGACGCATCTATCTGAAAATTAGAGCGACCTTTGTGCGCCCTAACGGGCGCACGGCG
>NZ_JBBGYW010000013.1:0-106512 GCF_037479515.1 Ochrobactrum sp. MYb379 | reverse complement strand
TTTATGAATATATGTAATATATACATATATCTAAACTATATATTAGAAAAAATAAAAATAATTATTAATGGTGCGGGGGCGCTATGAGTAAGGGGTCGATTGGGTTCGATCTTGCGGTATGCACAGCCATATCTGCGAGATTGGAGCGACGAGGTGTGTCGCGAGCGTGTCTTAAACATGCATATGAAAGGGCTCTGATTAACGGAACGAGTTTTTGCGAAGAAATTCAGCACGCGAAAGATGTCACGGAGACGATGCTTTTCGAGGCTATTGCGGACTATCTTGAGCTTCCGTTTACATTGGAGATATTGCCGTCTCGGGTTTTTGTTTCCGGGGAGGCGGCGGCAACCGTCGTTGAGGTCGGGCAAGCCTTGGTCTTGGGGCCAGACGGTTCAAGCTATCTCTATCTTGCGCCGAATGAGCGTCGGACTGCACGGCTTCTGGAACATCTTCGTCGTTCGCCAGAGCTGCGAACGCGCATTCGGATATGCACGCACTCCTTGCTCAAGCAGATATTGCGGCAACGTCATCAAGACGAATTGATTCAACGTGCGCACTTGATGACGCCTAAGCCATTCTCGGCCGCTCGTGTACTCGAAACACCTCAGGCATTTCTCATCGCTATGGGCCTCTACGCCTTTATCGCCTGCATTGTCGGTTGGCCAATGCAAACGATATTTGTATTGCATACGAGCCTGACACTATTCTTTTTGGGCTGTGTGCTCATACGATTATCAGCTGCCGTTTCCAGTCGAAGGCTGCGCTTGTCACAAATGCTTCCATTCAAGAAACGTGACTTGCCAGTCTATTCTGTGCTCGTTCCGCTGTATCGCGAGCAAGCTGTCGTTGGACAACTGATTTCAGCGCTGGATCAGATCAACTGGCCGCGCAGTAAACTCGACATTAAGCTCGTCTGCGAAAAGGATGACTTCGATACAATCGCTGCCATTCGCAGTTGCAGGCTGCCGAGCAATTATGAAATCATCCTCGTCCCATCAGGCGGGCCGCGGACAAAGCCAAAAGCGCTTAATTATGCCTTGCAGTTTGCGCGTGGGGAAATTGTGGCCGTTTTTGATGCAGAGGATCGTCCGCACCCGGATCAGTTGCTGGAGGCATGGCAGGCATTTCAGCGTGAAGGTAGAAAGCTTGCTTGTGTTCAGGCTCCGCTGATTATCGGAAACTTCCGCCAAAACCTGCTGACGCGGATGTTTGCATTTGAATATTCGGCCTTGTTTCGGGGGCTTTTGCCATGGCTTGCGTCACAAGGGCTGGTTATTCCATTGGGTGGCACATCCAATCATTTCCGCCGTTCCTGTTTGGATGAAGTCGGGGGCTGGGATGCTTATAATGTGACCGAAGATGCCGATATGGGCCTGCGTCTGGCACGTTTTGGCTACGGCATTGGCGTTATCAGTCGTGGAACGATTGAAGATGCGCCGATAGATTTCAGCGTATGGAACAAGCAGCGTACCCGCTGGATTAAAGGTTGGATGCAAACCTGGCTGGTTCATGGTCGCAATCCCTATGCCGCATCACGTGAACTTGGCTGGTGGCGTTTTGCCATCAATCAAATTTATACTCTGGGGATAATCGGCTCAGCGCTTCTGCATCCATTTATGCTGATGACGGTTCTGCTGCTTTTCGGCAGCCTGTTTTTTGCGCCGCTTGGTGCAGAAAATATCTGGCTTCTGCGCATTGATATGGTGAATATCCTGCTGGCTTATCTGAGTTTCTATGTGTTGGGTTCCAAAACAATGGAGCCAACAGAGCTGGGCGGCTATGCCTATATTCTGGCAATTCCGGTCTATTGGGTTCTGATTTCTCTCTCTGCATGGCGCGCAGTGTGGCAGCTGGTGTGGAGACCCCATTTATGGGAGAAGACTCCGCACCAGCCAAGCTTGTTCTATGTGCCTGAAGAGGAAAGCTTCGGAATGCTCGATGCTAGAAACTCAGCACCTCGGCCGATAATGGACTGATCTTCCGGGCCAATAGCCTCAAGATCACGGCCTGTATAGGGCAATGTCAAAAGCACTCGCCGGATTGCAGCCAGTCTCGCGCGACGCTTGTCATTGGAGCGGATGATCGTCCATGGCGCATACCCGGTGTCGGTGCGTTCCAACATGGTTTGCAGTGCCGCCGAATAATCGTCCCAGCGCGAAATCCCGGCGATATCCATCGGCGAGAATTTCCAGTTTTTGAGTGGGCTGTGTCGACGCTCATGAAAGCGCTTGAGCTGCATTTCCTGACCAATATCGAGCCAGAACTTGAACAGGTGAATGCCTTCAGTCACCACCATCCGCTCGAAGTCAGGGGTTTCCGTCAGGAATGTCTCAAGCTGTTCTGGCGTGCAGAACTGCATGACACGTTCAACGCCTGCACGATTATACCAGGAGCGGTCGAAGGTGACGAACTCGCCCGATGTCGGAAAATGCTGCGTATAACGTTGAAAATACCATTGTCCGCGCTCTGTTTCGGTCGGCTTTGGCAAAGCGACATTTCGCGCGGTACGTGGGTTCATGAATTCGCGAAGCGTGAAAATTGTTCCGCCCTTACCAGCAGCATCGCGGCCTTCAAAAACATTGATGACGCGACCGCCAGTCTCTTGCAGCCAGTATTGCAGCTTCACCAACTCGATTTGTAGCCGCTCCAGTGTTTCTTCGTAATCCTTGACCTTCATTTTATCGGGATAAGGATAGCCACCGGACTGCAGCGCATTGTCCTCAATCCAATCCGGGAGTTTCGGATCATTGATGTCGAACTTCTGCGTTTTGCCATTAATTTTCAGCTTGATGGGTTTTGTGTCGCCCTTATCGGCATTCTTTTTGTTAGCTGTCTTTGAACTGTCACCCACCGCAAGCTCCTTTGCTATATAGACAAAGCATGTTTCAAACATGCCCATTCTTCTTGTTTACATGATATGGGCTGTTTGTGATGGACGTAAAGGACGCAATGCTGGTTTTTGCCGCATCTGCGTCTTCATGGTGAATCGCTTGCGCTTGAGAGCGCATCCCGAAAAGTGTGAAGCGGTTTTCGGATAAAGATACGCGTTAAATAACTGAGAGAAGTCAGAATGAGTGAAGATAACAATCAGGATGCACCCGTTTTAAATGCGGATGAATCTTTTTTCGCGCCGCTTCTCCGGGTTAAAGGTGTGCTGATTGCAAGCCTTGTTGTGATTATCTGCGTTATGGTGCTGGATCTGCCATTGTGGTTCCGCATTGTGTTGTTGCTGTTGATCGTCGTTGGTGCAATCTGGGTTGCCAGTGCCACGACTGATGATGTGGTTGTGCAAGAGCCGCAAAACGTGAGCATCGTCAGCGAGATGGACAATGTCACTGGCGAACGTCTTTCGGATTTGCTGACCGATCCGATGATCGTCTTTGATCATCGCGCAACGGTGCTTTTTGCCAATGTGTCGGCACGTGATGCTTTTCAGTCACTTGAAAAGGACACCGGGCTTTATCTGCGCTTTCGTGCGCCGGAGATGCATGCGCTTATTCAGGGTGTGATCACCGATGGCGAGCCGCGCAGCATTGATTATTTCGAGCGCGTGCCGATTGACCGTTGGTATAAAGCCATGGTGAAGGCGCTTCGCGGAGCTGACGGCAAGCCAGAACTGTTTGTTCTGCTGTTTCGCGATCAGAGTGAAACACGCCGCATTGACCGTATGCGCTCGGACTTTATCGCCAATGCAAGCCATGAATTGCGCACACCGCTGGCGTCGCTGCTCGGATTCATTGAAACGCTGCAAGGTCCGGCGCGCAACGATGCGAGCGCACGCGAACGTTTCCTTGGTATCATGCAAAAACAAGCCGAGCGCATGTCGCGTTTGATCGACGATCTTCTGTCTCTGTCCCGGCTCGAAATGCGGGCGCATTTGGCCGTGACCGAATGCGTGGATATGACAGCCGTACTTAATCATGTGGCTGATACACTAAGCCCGCTGGCACAAGGTCTGGATGTGGTTATTGAACGCCATCTGCCAGACCATCCGCTAAACGTTACCGGCACGCGGGACGAGCTAATTCAGGTGTTCCAGAACCTGGTTGAAAATGCCTGCAAATACGGGCAAGGCGGCAAGCGCATTATTGTGAATCTGAATGAAGAAGTATCGCAAGGCGCATCTGAAGTCGTGGTGTCGGTGCAGGATTTTGGACCGGGCATTGCCGCCGAACATCTGCCGCGTCTGACAGAGCGCTTCTATCGTATCGATGTGGAGACAAGCCGCGCCCAAAAGGGCACTGGGCTTGGGCTGGCGATTGTTAAACACATTCTTGCCCGTCATCGTGGACGTCTTGTCGTGCGCTCGCAGCTTGGCGAAGGTTCAACTTTTGTGGTGCGGTTGCCAAAGCGGGCATAAACTAGACAAATTCTGATACGCAAAGAAAAACCCCGGAGCAAAAATGCTGCCGGGGTTTTGAATTATAAACGCTCAAGAGATTGATTAGCGTGCGCGGCGACGTTCCGCAGTTGGCTGGAAAGCCAGCTTCGAATGATAGCCGCAATATGGGCTGGATTCACCGGATTCACTGCCGCAGAAGTGGAAGTCTTCATTGAGCGGATCGCCGATTGGCCATTTACAGGTGCGTTCGCTAAGCTGCAACAGTGTCAGCTTGCGCGAGATTGGAACCACCACGTCAGATGCCGGGCGCACAACACGCTGCGTTACAGCATCTTCAACATATTCCATCTGAAGTGCAGTTGCGCCGACAGTCTGGGTTACGGTTGCAGTGCGAATGGTCGTGGTCGCCTGTGGGCGGCTTGCACCATTGCTGCTGCTGGTCGTTGTTGTCGCAGTTGGACGCGGGGTCGCTGCAACTGGGTTTACTTTTTTGCTGCGCGGAGCAGCGGTCGTGGTTTTGCCACGGCCTGACAATTTCAGACGGTGCACTTTGCCGATCACTGCGTTGCGGCTGACGCCGCCAAGCTGCGCTGCGATCTGGCTCGCGCTCAAGCCATCATTCCATAGCTTCTTAAGCAGTTCGACGCGCTCATCTGTCCAGTTCATCGCCCTGGGCTCCAATCAATCTTCGTTATCCGGAATCCACCAGCGCCCCCGGATTACTCCAGGTGCAAATACTATATCTATCCGGGTGACTAGGTCCGCCGTACAAAATGTGGTTTTTTACTTTAAAAATAAACTACATTATTGAACGACGCCATGACAAGGGATAGCCTTGTCAGGCGGATTCCATTTCTATGGTTTTCCCCAACTTGGGTGCTAAAGACGGTTTTTCTGAGTCAGTTGCGCGTATTTTGCAGCAGCTTTTCAGAGGTGCGCCCCGTCAGGGAGAACTTCTGGCGTCTCTATATCGCCCCGTTCTGCAAAATGCCACCCCTTCGACCGCATAGGTGCCATCTTATAACCGGCAATAACTATAAGGTGTGTTTCTTGCATCACTTCATGCGTAAGATGCTTGATTATCCGGGATTGCTTTGATTGACATTTTTTTTGTGAACGCCAATATACGCGCGGGATTAAATAATGCCGCCTTGAGGGCGGTTTTTTATTTCCGCAGAGCGCATCCCGAAAAGTGTGAAACGGTTTTCGGATAAGATGCGCGTTTAAAATATGGGAAACGCTGCCTGACCGGCCTTGCCGGGGGCGCTGCATTAAAAAGGCTAATGGAGGCCTGACTGCAATGACCAACGTTACGACTGTGCAACCGCTTTACGACACTTACAATCGTGCGGCTCTGCGCTTCGAGCGAGGTGAGGGCATCTGGCTTATTACCGAAAGCGGCGAGCGTTATCTCGACTTTGCGGCAGGCATCGCGGTCAATTCGCTCGGCCATTCGCACCCACATCTCGTCAATACATTGAAAGATCAGGCTGACAAGCTCTGGCACCTGTCGAACCTCTATGAAGTTCCGGGTCAGGAAAAGCTGGGTCAGCGTCTGGTCGATGCGACTTTCGCAGACAAAGTTTTCTTCACCAATTCCGGTGCGGAAGCGATTGAATGCGCGATTAAGACCGCACGCCGCTATCATTATGTAAATGGCAATCCTGAGCGCTTCCGCGTCATCACCTTTGAAGGTGCGTTCCACGGCCGCACACTGGCCACGATCGCCGCTGGTGGTCAGGCAAAGTATCTCGAAGGCTTTGGCCCGAAGGTCGATGGTTTCGATCAGGTTCCTTTTGGCGATGAAGCGGCACTGCGTGCTGCGATCACCGATGAAACGGCTGCAATTCTGCTTGAGCCTGTGCAGGGTGAGGGCGGTCTGCGCGGTTTCCCTGAAGAGTTTATGCGTCTTATTCGTAAGATCTGCGACGACAAGGGCCTTCTGCTGATCCTCGATGAAGTGCAGACTGGCGTTGGCCGTACTGGTAAATTGTTTGCGCATGAATGGTCGGGTATTACGCCAGACATCATGGCAGTCGCCAAGGGTATCGGCGGCGGTTTCCCGATGGGCGCATGCCTTGCAACGGCTGAAGCTGCCAAGGGCATGACTGCTGGCGTTCATGGCACCACCTATGGCGGCAATCCGCTTGCTATGGCTGTTGGCAATGCTGTGCTTGATGTTGTGCTGGCTGACGGTTTCCTTGAAAGCGTGCAGGAAACTGCACTCACCATGAAACAGGGCCTTGCCTCGATTATTGATCGCTACCCGAATGTTATTTCGGAAGTGCGTGGTCGTGGTCTGCTGATGGGTATCAAATGCGTAGTTCCAAACGTGAGCCTCATTCAGGCTCTGCGTGATGAGAACTTGCTCAGTGTTGGCGCGGGCGACAATGTTATCCGTCTTCTGCCTCCGCTGGTGACAACACCGGAAGAAGCGCGTGAAGCGCTGGCGCGTATTGAAGCAGCTGTTGAGCGGCTTTCTGTTGCAAATCCGATCAGTAAGACGGCGTGAGATCATGGCGAATAATGGTATAAAGCACTTCATTGACCTCTCAGCCGTTCCGGCAACGGAACTGCGCGCGATCATGGAAGACGCCAAGGCACGTAAGGCACGCATTAAATCTGGTGAGATCGAAAAGCCATTCGCTGGTAAAGTGCTGGCGATGATTTTTGAAAAGCCGTCCACGCGTACCCGTGTGTCGTTTGATGTCGGTATGCGTCAGCTGGGTGGCGAGACCATTATGCTGACGGGTTCGGAAATGCAGCTCGGTCGCAGCGAAACCATTGCGGACACCGCAAAGGTGCTTTCGCGCTATGTCGACGCGATCATGATCCGCACAACATCGCATGATCGCATGCTGGAATTGGCCGAACATGCGACCGTTCCGGTAATTAATGCACTAACCGACGACACACACCCTTGTCAGATCATGGCTGACGTTCTTACATATGAGGAACATCGCGGCTCGATCAAAGGCAAGACCTTTGCCTGGATGGGGGACGGTAACAACGTTCTTCATTCGCTTGTGGAAGCCGCGGCGCGTTTTGATTTCAACGTCAATATCGCAACGCCGGAAGGCAGCGAGCCGAAGCATCAATACATCGATTGGGCAAAGGCAAACGGCGCGACTATCATGTCCACTGCGGACCCTATCAAGGCAGTTGACGGTGTGGATTGCATCGTCACTGACACGTGGGTTTCCATGGGGCAGGAAGATCGCGCACGTGGCCACAATGTTTTCATGCCCTATCAGGTAAATGCACGTCTGATGGCTAATGCTGACCCGAAGGCGCTTTTCATGCACTGCCTGCCCGCGCATCGCGGCGAGGAAGTGACAAACGAAGTGATCGACGGCCCGCAATCGGTCGTATTTGATGAAGCTGAAAACAGGCTGCATGCCCAGAAGGCCATTCTGGCATGGTGCCTGCAAAGCAGCTGATTGGGAGCATATTTTGTCTGACAAGATCAGCACAGAGCATAACGAAGCCGAAGTCGTTCATATCGATATGAACAATTTTGAATTCGCAGGTGATGACGCCGTTGTGCCTTTCCAGGTGGAAGGGCTCGACGTGCGTGGTCGCGCCGTGCAGTTGGGCGCAAGCATTGACGCAATTTTGAAGCGCCACGACTACCCGGAACACGTTGCCCGCCTTCTGGCGGAAGCGACGGTTTTGACCACGCTTCTTGGCACCTCATTGAAGTTTGAAGGCAAGTTTATCTTCCAGACGCAGTCTGACGGTCCGGTCGATATGCTGGTCGTGGATTTCCGCACGCCGAAGTCTGTTCGTGCCTATGCACGTTTTGATGCGGAGCGCGTTGCAGAAGCGGTGAGCGCTGGCAAAACCCGCCCCGAAGAACTGCTCGGTCGCGGCACGCTTGCTTTTACGGTTGATCAGGGTGCACATACACAGCGCTATCAGGGCATTGTTGCGCTTGATGGATCGACACTGGAAGAGATCGCACGCACTTATTTCCGCCAGTCGGAGCAGATTGCAACCGATATGCGACTGAGCGTTGCGAAGCTTGTTGAACGCGGTAGCGACGGTAAACTGGCTGAGCGCTGGCGTGCTGGCGGTTTGATGATCCAATACCTGCCGGAATCCGAAATGCGTGCGCGCATGCCAGATCTGCCGGGTGGCGATGGCGATGAGAATACCGCTATTCTCGGTCCTGAAGATGATGGCTGGGATGAAGCGCGTTCGCTGGTCGGAACAATCGAAAGCTCAGAGCTAACCGACCCGCAGGTCGGTTCGGAACGTCTGCTTTATCGTCTGTTCCATGAGCGCGGCGTGCGTGTATATGAAGCGATCCGCGTAGAGGATAATTGCGCATGTTCGCGTGAGAAGATCGAAGGCGTGTTCAATAATTTCTCGGCTGAAGAGGTTGAGGATAGCGTCAAGGACGGCAAGATTTCGGTGACATGCGAATTCTGCTCAACGACCTACGAGTTCGATCCGGCGCAGTTTGCGAAGTAAATGAGCACATCCCGAAAAGTGTGAAGCGGTTTTCGGATAAGATGTGCGACAAATTAAAAAGGCGCTTTTTTCAAAGCGCCTTTTTTTAATTCAGTGTCCGTCGAGTTTCTGGAATATCCAGCGAGAACGCTGGAATATCGACGTCAAATGAATTTCCATCGGGCGATTGCATCTGATAGCGACCGACCATGACGCCGGATGTTGTGCTGAGCGGGCATCCCGATGAATACTGATAAGAGTCGCCGGGGTTCAACGTAGGCTGTTCGCCGATAACGCCAGCGCCGCGCACTTCTTCAATGCGGCCATTGCCGTCTGTGATCTGCCAATAGCGCGAACGCAATTGCACGGTTTGCGATGAATTGTTGGCGATGGTAATCCGGTAGCCCCACACATAACGGCTTTCGTCCGGCTCGGACTGGTCTTCGAGATAAAACGGTTCAGCCGTTACCTCAATATCCCGTGTTACCGCTCTGTACATACGCACCCGCCTTCAAATCATACCTTGTCGCTGTCTTCTATCGCCAAAGTTGCGGGTAAGGTCAACGATTTGTGGCTGCAATTGCCGGAATGTTCCGGCAATTGCTTTATTTGGAATATCAATCAGCGAGCAGCGGCAAGCGCTTCCAGCACGTCTTCAACAAGATCATCCTGATCTTCGAGGCCAACCGAAATACGCAGCATACCGTCAGAAATGCCGAGTTCTGCACGCGCTTCATCGGTGAGGCTCTGATGCGTGGTTGTAGCCGGATGGGTGATGATGCTCTTTGCATCGCCCAGATTGTTGGAAATGCTGAAGACCTGCAACGCATTTTCAAACTTGAATGCTGCTTCCTTGCCGCCTTCGAGTTCGAGTGCGATCAGTGTCGAGCCGCCGGTCATCTGTTTTGCAATGATGTCTGCCTGCGGGTGATCTGCACGGCCTGGATAAATGATCTGCTTCACACCTGCCTGACCAGCAAGCGCATCGGCAACGGCTGCCGCCGACTGCGTCTGCTGACGCACACGAACGCCGAGTGTTTCAAGGCCTTTGAGCATAATCCATGCATTGAACGGGCTCATGCCTGGGCCGGTATGACGGAAGTAAGGCTGTAGCACTTCTTCGGTCCATTCCTGATCGGAAAGGATAATGCCGCCGAGGCAACGGCCCTGACCATCAATATGCTTGGTGGTCGAATAGACGACGATATGTGCACCAAGTTCCAGCGGCTTCTGGAAAAGCGGCGTTGCAAACACGTTGTCAACGATCAGCTTTGCGCCGATTTCATTGGCAATCTCTGCAACAGCTGCAATGTCGATAACCTCAAGCGTGGGGTTCGACGGGCTTTCGAGCAGCATGACTTTGGTGTTCGGGCGAACAGCTGCTTTCCAGTTTTCAATCTTCGAGCCGTCGATGATGGAGAACTCAACGCCATAGCGTGGCAGCAGTGTTTCGATAATGTAGCGCGACGAGCCAAACACAGCGCGCGCACAGATGACATGCTCGCCTGCCTGTACTTGACAGAGAATGGATGCGGCGACCGCCGCCATACCGGATGTGAAAGCGCGTGCATCTTCGGCGCCTTCGAGCGCGCACATGCGCTTTTCAAACATGTCTGTGGTTGGATTGGCATAACGCGAATAGATGAAACCCGGGTCTTCGCCAGTGAAGCGTGCTTCCGCAGCTTCTGCGGTCGGGTAGAGGAAGCCCTGCGTCAGATAGAGGGCTTCGGAAAGCTCTGCAAAGCCCGAACGGAGCGATCCTGCATGAACGAGTTGCGTTGCTGGGCGTAATTTACGGGTAGTCTTATTCGTCATTTTATCCAACCTGTCGAAAGCTGGTCGGCCGGGGCGGATTGCCTCGGCGGCCAATAAAAAAACCGGCCTTGCGAATACACAAAAGGCCGGTTACGAACCGCGGCCTTATTTTAGCGAATTCTTTAACGTGGCTGCAAGCCGGCCGGCCAAATCACCACGGAACACTTTTTCCTTATGCCTCTTGAGCGGGGTCGTCAATGCCAGAAGACGCCGACAAGCTGGAAAATAAGCAGTTTGACATGTGTTTTGATGCGTGAAAGCTGGGGAAACAGAGTCAAAATGCTGGTCTTGCGGCATTCAAGCGGTCAATGGTCTTAAACCTATTTTAAGTAATTCACGGAGTTGAGTGGCATGACGCAGAGGGAAGCAGGAATTCTGGCAGATGCGGATATTGCCGCCCTGTTTGAAAGCGGTTTGCTCAAATCTCAGCGTCCGCTCGATGCCGATCAGATTCAGCCTGCAAGCCTTGATCTGCGTTTGGGTGCGAAAGCCTATCGTGTGCGTGCATCTTTCATGCCGGGTCCGGGAACGCCGGTCATCGATAAGCTCGAACGCTTGAAGCTCCACGAGATTGACCTCACTCAAGGTGCGGTGCTTGAAACGGGCTGCGTCTATATCGTGCCGCTGCTCGAAAGTCTGTCGCTTTCGCCAGAGCTTTCAGCATCCGCCAATCCAAAAAGCTCGACTGGACGCCTCGATATTTTCACCCGTGTCATCACCGATGGCGCGCAGGAGTTCGACAAGGTTCCGGCTGGCTATAATGGCCCGCTTTATCTTGAAGTCAGCCCGCGCACATTCCCGATTGTCGCGCGCACTGGCTCGCGCCTGTCGCAAATCCGTTTCCGTCAAGGCCGCGCACAGCTGACCGAAGCCGAACTTGCGGTGCTGCATCAGACCGAAACGCTGGTGGCTGCCGAAATGCCGAACATCTCCGGCGGCGGCATTGCGCTCTCGGTTGATCTTTCTGGTGGCGAAGACAGGTTGATCGGTTATCGTGGCAAGCACCACACTGGCGTTGTCGATGTTGATAAGCGCGCCGCCAATGACGTTCTCGACTTCTGGGAACCAATCTATGATCGTGGCGCGCGCGAACTGGTGCTCGATCCGGATGAGTTTTACATCCTTGTTTCGCGTGAGGCAGTACATGTGCCGCCGCTATATGCTGCTGAAATGACGCCTTTTGACCCGCTGGTCGGTGAATTCCGTGTGCATTATGCAGGCTTCTTTGATCCGGGCTTTGGTCACACCGCTGCTGGTGGAACGGGAAGCCGTGCGGTTCTGGAAGTGCGCAGTCATGAAGTGCCGTTCATTCTCGAACACGGGCAGATTGTCGGCCGTCTTGTTTATGAGCATATGCTGCATCGCCCGAAGGCGCTTTATGGCCTTGATCTTGGATCAAACTATCAGGCGCAGCAGCTCAAGCTCTCCAAGCATTTCAGGTGATTGCATTCTTCCCAGTTCCGTCTCTATAAAATAGGGAATAGGTGGAGGATTGCTTTGGTGAAAAACGGGAAAGATGAGGTGCGGGAAATCGCGACGGACACGCCAGCGCGTCGTTTGTCTGTGGGCATTGTCGCATTGCCGGGCTTTACGCTGACCGCATTGAGCCTGTTTCTCGACCCGTTTCGCCTTGCAGCCGATGATCGCGATAAAAGCCGCCAAATCCGCTGCGGTTGGAAAATCTGCACCCTGTCTGGTGGTCCGGTCACATCGAGTTCCGGCATGGTGATCGAACCGACCGCGCCCATTGGTGAACTGGACGACTGCGATTATGTAGCCGTTGTTGGTGGTATTCTTGGGCAATATCGTCCACGCCAGCAGGCTTTGATTGATCTCATCAAGCGTGCCGATAAGCGTGGAAAGACAGTGGTCGGGCTCTGTACGGCAGCATTTTTGCTTGCCGAAGGCGGGTTGCTTGATGATCGCAATTGCTGTGTAAGCTGGTTTCACCATGACGATTTTATCAATCTTTTCGATGGCTATTCAGCTGATACGACAAGTCTGTTTCACCGCAGCGGACGACACTATACCTGCGCGGGTGGTCTGGGTGCTGCTTCGCTGTCGCTCTCGATTATCCAGAATGAAATCTCCGAGGAGCTGGCGCGCAAAAGCGCATCCATCCTGATGATCCCCTATGAGCTTGTGCGTTCGGAACAACCGGCGTTAAGCTTCAACGGGGTGCGCTCGCCGATGATCCGCAAGGCAATCCGCATTTTCGAGGAAACGCTGGAAGAGCCGGTGCCGATGATTGATGTGGCGCGAAAGCTCGGCATTTCCGTGCGCCAGATGGAGCGCGGTTTCCGCATGGCGATTGGCCGTACGGCATTTGAAGTGCGCGAAGAATTGCGGGTCAAGAAGGCTCGGGAGCTACTGTCTGAAACCGGACTGTCATTGCTCGAAGTGGCCGTTGCAAGTGGTTTCACGGATACGCGCAGCATGAACCGTTCGTTTGTGCGCCAGAAGCAGAAGCCACCGCGCGATTATCGCAAAGAACATTGAATGTCGGGCGCATGTTGCGGAAAAGTGGGAACCGGTTTTCCGATAACAACATGCGGAAAAAAGAAGCTAGAGCGAGCGCAATAAGGGCACATGGGCGCGACACGCTCTAGATTACTTGCGAATCCTGTGCCGACGACCTATTTTCCGCAGCGAAACTGCCGCTCTGGCAGATGCTGAATGCAGGAGATTTGCATGTCTGATGGTGTAAACCGTTTTCTTGGCGATACGCCTGCGCGCGCGCTGATCAAGCTTATTCTGATCTCGCTTGTGGTTGGCGTGGTTATGAGTGCGTTTCACTGGACGCCTTATGACATTCTCTATGGTATCCGCGATTTCGTCCTGCGCCTGTGGAATATGGGCTTCTCGGCAATTGCCGGTTTTGCAGATTATCTGATCCTTGGTGCAGCTGTTGTTATTCCCGTCTTTATTTTGCTCCGAATCCTGAGCTATCGGAAGTGAGTTAGAATTTTAGGGTCTGGTAAAATGCAGCAGAATAACGGCTTTACTCTTTCAAGGCGCGGTTTTCTGATCCTCGTCGGTGGCGCCCTCGCTTATGCAGCTCTGCCGAAGGGGTATGCAGAAGCAGCCTCTGGCGATGTTGATCCAACGGCGCTGTTTAATCAGATCCGCAAATCCAATGGCCTGTCTTCAATGGCAACTGACAGCAAACTTGAGAAAGCAGCGCTTTATCAGGCGCGCCGTATGGCATCTCACGGCAAGATCGGCCACTCCGTCGGGTGGGGCAATGGTTTTGTGTCGCGCCTTAAGCAGGCTGGCATTCGCGGCCCTGCGGCTGAAAATGTTGCATCCGGTCAGCCTAATACGCAAGCCGTGTTTGATGCATGGATGAAATCACCGGGGCATCGTAAAAACATGCTCGATCCGACATTCAGCCATTACGGGCTTGCATGGGCCACGCCAGAAAATAATCCGCGCCGCCTGTACTGGGCGATGATGCTCGGCCTGTAGAAATTTCATGCGCATCGCTCCTGACATAAGGCTGTCAGGGATGCGACAATGCGGTGGCCGAATTCTCTGTCGTTTTGAATGATTCCAGCATAGAGCTTTCCCTTATCTTGTTTGAAATTTGGGAAAGCCGGGGATCATATGCTGCACGATAAGAGCATTGTTTCCAGACCATTTGAAGTGACCAATCGCATGGTGATGATGATCGCCGTGCCGATGACGCTGGCAGCTATCACGACCCCATTGCTGGGGCTGGTGGATATGGGCGTGGTCGGTCAGATGGGGCAGGCGGAGCTGATTGGCGGACTGGCTATTGGTGCGCTGGTGTTTGACTTCCTGCTGACCATGTTCAGCTTTCTGCGTTCCGGCACCACTGGCCTCGTCGCGCAGGCGATGGGCGCGGGTGACAAGGCAGAAGAACAGGCGATCTTCTGGCGGGCAATTGTCATTGCCATTGCTGCAGGCATCCTGATGATCCTGAGCCTGCCGCTGACATTGAAAATTGCATCGGATTTCATTCATCCGACACCTGCTACGCAGGAAGCAATGGTCACTTATGTGTCGATCCGTATGCTTTCAGCACCAGTAGCACTGATTAATTATTCAGTGCTTGGCCTGCTGCTTGGGCGCGGGCAGGGCATTCTGGGCCTCAGCCTTCAGGTGCTGATCAACGGCATCAATATTGTGCTCTGCATCATTCTCGGGCTGGAACTTGGCTGGGGTGTGGCCGGTGTTGCATGGGCAACAGTGACGGGTGAAACTGTTGCGGCAGTCATCGGCCTCTTCCTCGTCATGCGGCATTTCCATAAGCAGACGGGTCGTCATCCTGACATCAAGCAGATTCTGGATAAGACGGGCATTGTGCGAATGATCGCGCTTAATCGCGATATTATGATCCGTTCGATCCTGCTGCTCACAGCCTTTGCTTATTTCACCCGCGCAGGAGCCGAACTCGGACCTGTGACGCTTGCGGCTAATGCTGTTCTGATGAACTTCTTCCTAGTATGCGGTTTCTTTCTGGATGGAATGGCAGCGGCCGTCGAACAGATCATTGGTCGATCAGTCGGTGCGCGCTACAGCCCGGCTTTTGTGCGCGGTGCCAAGCTTACCTTCGTTTGGGGACTGGTGATGGCGAGCGCGATTGCACTGATCCTGCTGGTGTTTGGCGATGCGATTATCGGCCTTCTTTCCAAGGCCGAGGACGTGCGCGATGAGGCGATCAGATATTTGCCATGGGCGGCATTAACCGGGCTTACTGGCCTGCTCGCATTCCATATGGATGGGGTCTATATCGGCGCAACATGGTCGCGCGATATGCGCAACATGATGTTCTTCTCGCTGATATTCTTTTTGGCGGTGCTTTATGCAGTAAAGCCCGTGATGGGAAATCACGGGCTTTGGTTGGCAATTAATCTGTTCTTGTCAATCCGCGGCATAACGCTTCTCGCGTTACTGCCGCGTAGATACAGAACTGAATTCTTCAAAGCATGATCCCGAAAAGTGGGAACCGGTTTTCGGAATAAGATCATGCTCAAGAGAAGTTTAGTCAGGAAGACGACGCGCGGCCCATTCCTTGGTGTCGCGGTCGCGCAGATCAGCAATACTGGCCACGCCTGCGGACTTCACAGCTTCTGAAAGCCCGCGCACGATGTCTGATGCGAGGCCCGGACCGCGATAGATCATACCGGTATAAAGCTGAATAAGATCAGCACCGGCTCTGATTTTTGCAAGCGCTGTTTCGGCACTATCAATACCACCAACACCGATCAGCGGCATGTCGGCGCCGACGCGCTCACGCATGCGTGCGAGAATAATCGTCGAACGCTCAAACAGCGGCGCACCCGAAAGGCCACCGGCCTCTTCGCGGTTATCAGCACTTTTCAGGCCACCGCGCGAAAGTGTGGTGTTGGAAACGATAATACCGTCGAGCTTCTGCTCAAGCGCTTCCGCCGCAATATCATCAAGCTCTTCGTCTGAAAGATCTGGCGCGATTTTCAGGAAAACCGGACGCTTCAGCGTGCACATCTTGCCTTCTTCATCGCGTGCAGCAAGCACACGCGAGAGAAGTTCGCGCAGTGCATCACTTGATTGCAGATTGCGCAGACCCGGTGTGTTGGGCGATGAAATATTGACGGTGAAATAGCGAGCCAGCTGATAGAACTTGCGAATGCCAGCGACATAATCGCCAATGCGGTCTTCTGCATCCTTGTTGGCACCGATATTCACACCAACAATGCCGGTCTTGCCAGCGCGCTGTGACAGGCGCTTAAACGCTGCATCATGGCCTTCATTGTTGAAGCCAAGACGGTTGATGACGGCATGATCATCGACCAGACGGAAAATGCGCGGACGCGGATTACCGCTCTGCGGGCGAGGTGTCAGCGTGCCGACTTCGGTAAAACCAAAGCCGATTTTCAATAGCGCATCCGGCACTTCGGCGTTCTTGTCGAAGCCAGCGGCCATGCCAACCGGATTTGGAAACTGCAAACCTGCAATCTTGACCGAAAGGGCAGGATCATGCGGGCGGCTACAGGTAACAATACCTGTTTTCAGACCGGCGATGGACAGACCATGCGCTTGCTCGGCGTCGAGCGTAAACAATGCACGTCGACCGATTGCTTCAAAAAATCCGCTCATTAACCCTCAAGCTCCGGGAAGATATGGAGACCATTGTCGTCGAGCGTCAATGGCTCGACTTTTACCACTGCCGACACTGGCAGCACGTCATAAAGATGCGGAAACAATGCCCCGCCACGCGAGGCTTCATATTTCAGCGCGACACCTAAAGCTCTCGCATCCACGCTTATTAGCAGCAGATCGGCTTGCCCGGCAAAATGCTTGGCGGCTGTTTCGCGCACCTGTTCATGGGTGGAGAAATGGATATAGCCATCGGCAATATCAACGGGTGCCCCGGTAAAATTGCCAGTCGCTTCCGCCTGCGCCCAGAGATCGCGCGGGGCGATCTTGTAGATGGTCGTTTTGGTCATAGCGGCTCTCTAGCCCGAATTTATCGGAAAATCAAAGCATGACTTGTTCGTTTTTCTTGCATAGCTCCCATATGATGGGGAGTGCTCAAGCGCATCCCGAAAAGTGTGAAGCGGTTTTCGGACAAGATGCGCTTAAAAAAGTATTCTAAAGGAGGTGAATTATGAGTGGTAAAATTTGTGCAGTCGCAATGGCTTCAGTGCTTGGTGCAAGCTTTGTTGCAAGCAGTGCATATGCTCAGGAAAACGGGCGTTATCGCCTCGAAGGCACCGAAACCGGCTATGTGCGGCTCGATACACGAACAGGTGCGCTGTCGGTCTGTAATGAGCAGCAGGGCCAGCTTATCTGCAAAATGGCGACTGAAGACCGTGAGGCTTATGAGAACGACATTTCCGATTTGCAGGATCGCGTGAAGAAGCTTGAAGATAAGTTTGCGGCGATTGATGCCGGAACTGCATCAGCCTCTCCGTCGAAACTGCCGTCGGAAGCTGAGTTTGAACAGTCGCTTGGTTATATGGAACGCTTCATGCGCCGCTTCATAGACGTCACGAAAAGCTTTGACAGTGAGCCAGAAAAGCCAGCGGGCAACCTTCCACAGTAGCCGCATCGGTATTTAGTAGTGCTTGCGCCAATGGCCTGAAAATGCTTGCTTTCCTCATACTGTTTTTCCAATAGAGGTTAAATAGTACGGGAGGAAAGTCCGGCAATGCAGGGCTGGGGAATTATAGGCGTCGCATTTCTGTATCTGTTGATGCTGTTTGCTGTGGCAAGCATTGGTGACAGACGTGCGTCGCGCTGGAGCGTTGCTCCGCGCCCCTATATTTATGCGCTGAGCCTTGCAGTCTATTGCACCTCGTGGACGTTCTTCGGCTCGGTTGGCCTGTCGGCGCAACGCGGGCTTGAGTTCCTAGGTATATATATCGGGCCCATTCTGGTTTTCACGCTCGGAAACCGCCTGCTGCGCCATATTGTGCGGCTGGCAAAGGCCGAACATATCACTTCGATTGCCGACTTTCTGGCGGCTCGCTATGGCAAAAGCTTTGGCGTAGCATCCCTTGCCACGGCAATTGCTGCCGTCGGTTCCATTCCTTATATAGCGCTGCAACTCAAAGCCGTTTCGGGCAGTGTCGGTCTGGTCATGGAGCATTACGGCTCAGCTTTTGACCCGTCTTCCTTTGTATTTGGCGATATTTCATTACCCGTCGCAGCGGTGCTTGCAGTCTTCGCGATCCTGTTTGGTACGCGGCACACTGATGCGACCGAACACCAGAACGGGCTTATTCTGGCTGTTGCACTCGAATCAGTCATCAAGCTTTGTGCATTTCTGACGGTTGGTCTGGCCTGTACGTTTTTCTTGTTTGGCTCACCCGGTGAGTTGATCGACAAGATTTCACAATCGCCAGCGGCCCTTGATGCATTCCACTATGAAACATCGATTGGCACTTGGATTGTGCATACGATGTTGAGTGCAGCCGCCATCATCATGCTGCCGCGCCAGTTCCACGTCACAGTCGTTGAAAGCCGCAGCGAAAAAGAACTGCGCACGGCATCGTGGTTGTTTCCGATCTATCTGATCCTGATCAACATCTTCGTATTTCCGATTGCGCTGATCGGCGTGATGACGCTCGGAAATACGGTGAGTGGCGATCTTTATGTGCTGGCTTTGCCGCTATCGGCTGGCGCACACTGGCTGGCGCTGGTCGCGTTTCTCGGAGGCTTGTCGGCAGCAACGGCGATGGTGATTGTTGCCTGTGTGGCATTGGCGATCATGATCTCCAACCATCTGGTCTTGCCATTGATCATTCGAACACTGGCTGTGCGGCACCCGACCGAGCAGCGTGATCTCACCATGATCATTCTCAACACAAGGCGGCTGACGATTGTTGGTATTCTGGCGCTGGCCTTTGTCTATTACCGCATGGCGTCGAATAATATTCATCTGGCGTCTATTGGCCTCATATCCTTTGCAGCCATCGCGCAGTTTGTGCCGTCTTTCATCGGCGGGTTGTTCTGGCGCAATGCCAATGGTCGCGGCGCGATGCTGGGCCTTTCGGCAGGCTTTTTAATCTGGGCCTATACGCTTTTGCTGCCGACGGTCGCGCCGGAAAATGCAGCTATCTTGCGTGAAGGCTTCCTCGGTCTGACCGCCCTGCGGCCCGAAGCCCTGTTTGGCACCGATGCACTGCCGTTGACCCATGGCGTGATTTGGAGCCTGGCCGCCAACACGCTGTTTTATATTCTTGGTTCGCTGTCGCGGGCTTCCACCCCACTGGAGCGCATTCAGGCCAGTATTTTTCTGCCCCGCTATTCGATTGCGGCACCAACGCTCAAACGCTTGCGTACCACCGTCACGGTCGCAGAACTCAAAGCCACTATGTCGCGCTATCTGGGTGCTGAACGCGTAGAACGCGCCTTCATCCGCTTTGAAGGGCGTGAGCAGCGCAAGCTTGATCCCGGCATGATGGTCGATACGCCGCTGATCCGTTATGCCGAGCAGCTACTTGGCACGGCTGTTGGTTCTTCATCGGCCCGTCTGGTTTTGTCGCTGTTGTTTAAGCGCAATGATGCTTCCGCGCGCGATGCGCGGCAATTGCTCGATGATGCTTCGGTTGCCCTGCAACAAAACCGCGACCTCTTGCAAATCGCGCTCGATCAGATGGATCAGGGTATCACGGTTCTTGATAAGGATTTGCGCCTCACATGCTGGAACCGTCAGTTTAGAAAGCTGCTTGAACTGCCCGACGAAGTCATGCAGGTCGGCATTCCGGTATCTGAAATTGGCGAGCATCTGGTACGCAGTGGTGACTTGAGCGCCAGTGCAGAAAATGCCGCTATCCGGTCGCTGGCAACCTTGCGCAAGCCATGGCGATTGACGCTGAAATCAACCGGCAAGGTGTTGGAAATCAACTCCAACCCAATGCCCGATGGTGGTCTTGTTGCGACCTATACGGATATCACCGCCGAAGTCGAAGCCGACAAAATGCGCCAGCACGAGGCAGAAGTGCTTGAACAACGCGTGGTGGATCGGACGGCAGAACTAACGCTGGTCAATCAGAAACTTGCCAAGGCGCAGAGCGTTGCTGAAGAAGCCAATCTTGGCAAAACGCGCTTTCTCGCAGCAGCAGGCCATGACATCCTGCAACCGCTCAATGCTGCACGGCTTTATAGTACTGCATTGGCCGAAAAGCTTGGTCGTGCCGAAACAAGCCAGCTTGCGCGTAATATCGACAGTTCGCTTGAATCGGTCGAGGCCATTCTGGGCATGGTGCTCGATATTTCGCGGCTCGATACAGGCGCGTTGAAACCCGAGGAAACCGTATTCCGCCTTGACCGGCTTTTGAGCCAGATTGCGACTGACTTCACGCCGATGGCGCGCAAGAAAGGACTTAAACTTCGCGCCGTGCCGTCGAGCATCGTGGTCAAGACCGACCGTAATATGCTGCGCCGTGTCATTCAGAATTTGGTTTCCAATGCGATCAAATATAGCCGCAAAGGCGGGATTCTATTCGGCGTTCGCCGCAGAGGTGATTTCATCGAATTGCAAGTGCTGGATACGGGCATCGGCATCCCCCAGCAGAAACTGAAACTGGTTTTCCGCGAGTTCACGCGTCTGGATGAAGGCATGCGAGAGGCCGAAGGTTTGGGTCTTGGCCTGTCCATCGTTGATCGTATTGCGCGCATGCTTGAACTGCCGCTGACCTTCACGTCTACATCTGGGAAGGGTAGCGTGTTTGCTATTCGTATTCCGGTTAGTTACGAAGCAGTGCCGGTTGAGGAAGTGGCTAATCGTAAGGGCATCAAGCGTTCATCGAGCCTAGCAGGCCTTGATGTGCTGTGTATCGACAATGACGCGAATATTTTGGCCGGCATGGAAACATTGCTGGGTGGTTGGGGCTGCAATCTCACAACGCTTCGTAACGGCTCAGGCCTGAAGGTTTATTGCGTTGAGCGCGAAGTTCCACCGGATATTATCGTGGCCGACTATCATCTCGATCATGAAAACGGGTTGGATCTGATTGGCTTTGCACGCGAGAATTTCGGCAGCGAGGTTCCGGCAATTCTTCTGACTGCTGATCGCTCAAAGGAAGTGCGTAGGCGTGCTGAAGAAGAGATTGTCACTGTGCTCAATAAGCCATTGCGACCGGCAGCTCTGCGCTCGCTTCTATCGAGCGCATTGCATCAGCGCTCCGCTGCCGCTGAATAAAGTTCTTAGCTTGGCTCAATAGTCAGCGCATCGCTGCCGATACGTGAGAGAAGAATGACCGCCTGCGTGCGACTATCCACGCCGAGCTTCTGCAAAACAGCCGATACATGCGCTTTGACGGTGGCTTCTGAGACATTCAGTTCATAGGCGATTTGTTTGTTGAGCAAACCTTCCGCAAGCATGGTCAGCACACGGGTTTGCTGTGGGGTGAGCGTCCTGATCTTGGCAATCAGCGTTTCAATTTCAGGGTCGCGCGCTTCATCAATATCAATATCGGATGGTGTCCAGATATCGCCAGCAAGCACGGCATGCACGGCCTCGCCAATGGTTTCCATACTGGCAGATTTGGAAATAAAGCCCGATGCGCCAAGCTCAATAGCATGGCGGATTGTGGTGGCGTCGTCAGTTGCGGAGACAATGATAATCGGCAGCGCGGGTTCAAGCGCTTTCAGTGTCACCAAACCAGACAGGCCGGTGCCGCCCGGCATGGTCAGATCAAGCAACAACAAATCAATGTCGCCGCCATCCGTGACCAGCCTTTTTGCAGCATCGAAATCGCCGACTTCAATGACTGTTGCTTCTTCCGGCAAGCTCGACAGAACCTGTCTCAGCGCTCCCCTGAAAAGCGGATGATCGTCAGCGATGATAAACTGCATAAGCCTCGCACGCCATTCTGAAAGTCCTCCCCGAGCGATGCATGGTGACATGCAACGCTTTCGTTTTATGCCGTTTTTCGTCTCTCGCAACTAAAAATAGCACTAATTAGCCGGAACTTATGTCGCATTGCCCCCTTATGGCCGCATTATACGCTAATTTTGGGTTTGAAACAGCGACCTTGGTGGAAACGAAAAGGCCTTACATGACACGCAATACGCTATATCCGGAGATTGTGCCCTTCAAGGAAGAGATGCTGCAAGTGTCGGCTTTGCATCGTATCTATGTTGAGCAATGCGGCAATCCTGATGGCAAACCCGTGATCATGATCCATGGCGGTCCGGGCGGTGGCATCACGCCCGCTATGCGTCGTCTGCACGATCCCGAAAAGTATCGCATGATCCTATTCGATCAGCGCGGCTGTGGGCGTTCGACGCCCCATGCAGAACTGCGCGAGAATACCACTTGGGATCTCGTGGCCGATATGGAGCTTATCCGCACCCATCTCGGTATCGATAAGTGGCAGGTCTTTGGCGGCTCGTGGGGTTCAACACTGGGTCTCGCTTATTCCCAAACGCACCCAGAGCGCGTGTCGGATATGATTCTGCGCGGCATCTTCATGGTGCGTCGCTTTGAAGTCGACTGGATGTATTCCAATGGCGCAAGCATTATTTTCCCGGATCATTTCGAAGCCTATCAGGACCATATCCCGGAAGAAGAACGCGGCGATATGATTGCGGCTTATTATAAGCGTCTGACGGATCGCGATCCGCAAGTGCAGTTGGCAGCCGCTCGTTTATGGGCGCGGTGGGAAGGTTCTGTGCTGTCCGTCCAGCCCGATCCTGCGCGTGTTGAGGCTTTTGGTGAAGACCTCTATGCTGTCGCTTTCGCGCGTATTGAATGCCACTATTTCCAAAACCGCGGTTTCCTTGAAAGTGACGATCAGCTTCTTCGTAATGTTGACCGTATCCGCCAGATTCCGGGCGTGATCGTTCATGGCCGCTATGATATCTGCACGCCATTTATCAATGCTTGGCAATTGAAAAAGATGTGGCCGGAAGCCGATCTCAAGATCGTTGAAGACAGCGGACATTCCGTTACTGAGCCGGGCATCATGCATGAGCTGATTGAGGCAACCAAACGATTCGCCACTTAAACGATGCGAAAAGCAGCTAATTTGAAGCCGCAAGTTGCCTAAACATTAGAAAAATCGAAAAAAGCCCCCTCTAAACGATGTATTTTGAAAGTTCATCTTTTCTTTGAATGTTTTAGTCTACAATCTAGGGACAGAACTTTGGTGATCCTCCCGGTCTCTAGCGTTCGAAGCGAAGATTTTATCTGGCGATGCTTATCCGCAGCAAGGACGGCCCCGGTTAAGCTCGTGTTCGAGAGGGATACAGACTAATGTTGAAAGAATTCAGAGAATTTGCTCTCAAGGGCAATATGGTTGATTTGGCCATTGGTGTTATCATCGGTGGCGCGTTTGGTGGCCTTGTTAACTCGATCGTCAATGACATCATTATGCCAATCATTGGTTTGGTGACGGGTGGTATCGACTTCTCCAATATGTATATCCAGCTTGCTGGCGATCCACGGCCAACACTTGCCGCAGCTCGTGAAGCCGGTGCAACCATTGCGTACGGCAATTTCGTCACCTTGCTCATCAACTTCATGATTATTGCCTGGGTTCTGTTCCTTGTCGTTAAGGGCATGAACAAGCTTAAGAAGAAGGAAGAAGCAAAGCCAGAAGCTGTTGCTGAGCTTCCGCGTGAAGAAGTTCTGCTCGCAGAAATCCGCGATCTTCTGGCAAAGCAGAGCAAAGCTTAATTGCTTTCAAATAGCTAATTTAGAACGGGGTCTTTTTGGCCCCGTTTTTATTTGATCCATCAATTTGAATGATCGGATCATCACAAAATACCACATGATTTCATGGTTGCGCCTTGCTAAGCAGGAGCAATCAAAATTGAATTATGTGGGAACAAATGACGCTTTTTACTGATCTCCGTCGTGAAGCAGCTGAAGCACCGGATAGTGGTATTGTTGCTGTCGCCAATCATGGCCGGGGCAAGCCGGGAATAATTCCTCTCTGGGTGGGTGAGGGTGATCTGCCGACACCTGATTTTATTCGTGACGCTGCACAGAAGGCCATAGCAGATGGCGAAACCTTCTATACATGGCAGGCTGGTATTCCCGATCTGCGCGAAGCGCTGGTTCGTTATCACGAACGTCATTTCCCACAGCCGTTCAAGGCCGAAAATTTCTACGTCACCGGCTCTGGCATGCACGCCATTGAAATGGCGCTGACAGCGACCACGGGTGCAGGCGAAGAAGCGATTTATCTTTCACCGGCATGGCCTAATTTCGTTGGTGCAGCAGGTCTGTCCGGCGCTGTTCCAGTGCCTGTCGAGCTCGAATTCGGTGCGAATGGCTGGGTGCTTGACCCTGAAAAAATCGCGGCAGCCATTACGCCACGTACACGTGCTCTTTTCATCAATACGCCATCCAATCCTACTGGCTGGACGGCCGATATTGAAACCCTGCGCTATATTCTCAATCTCGCGCGCGAAAAGGGCATCTGGATTATTGCAGACGAGATCTACACCCACTTCTATTATGGCGGTGGTCGCGCCCCTTCCTTCATGGATATCATGGAGTCGGATGATCGCATTATCTTCGTCAATTCGTTCTCAAAAAACTGGGCGATGACCGGCTGGCGCGTGGGCTGGATGAATGTGCATCCGTCCATTGGGCCAGCAATTGAGAATATGATCCAATATTCCAATTCTGGCGTGGCGCAGTTTATGCAGCGTGGTGCGGTAGCCGCCCTTGATCATGGTGATGAATTTATTGCGATGCAGGTTGAGCGCGCACGTTCAACGCGGGATCGCTTGTGTGCGACCTTGCAGGAAACGGGCAAAGTCCGCCTGACGCCACCGCAGGGCGCGTTCTATCTGTTCTTTGGCGTTGATGGCGTGACGGATTCGGTTAAAGCAGCAATCGATATGGTCGATAATGCCAATGTTGGTCTTGCACCCGGCAGTGCATTTGGCGTGGGCGGCGAGGGCTATTTCCGTCTTTGCTTCTGTCGTGATCCGCAGCAAATCGATGAGGCTGCTGCAAGATTGGTTCGCTGGATCAATGGTCTCTGAAAGCAAAAAGGCCGGTGAAAACCGGCCTTTTTAGATGCTTTATTGCTGAACTGATCAGCCGCCCGCTTTGGAAACCATCAGCGGAATGATGCGGTCCGAATTCGCTGCTTTTGGTGCGTCTGGCTCAGCAAATGGAATGCCGAGCGTATTCCACACTTCGAGCAGCGCATCTTTCAGGCCATCAATTAGTGCGTCGTCATGCAACGGCGATGGCGTGATGCGCAGACGCTCTGTGCCGCGCGGCACAGTCGGATAGTTGATCGGCTGAATGTAGATGCCATGCACGTCGAGCAGACGGTCGCTGGCTTTCTTGCAAAGTTCCGGATCCCCAACCAGAATTGGCACGATATGGGTTTCCGAAGGCATAACCGGGAAACCGGCACCGGATAGAACGTCTTTGGCGCGCTGCGCCTGACGCTGCTGACCATCGCGCTCGACCTGTGAAGTCTTGAGGTGACGGATTGCAGCGGTGGCGGAAGCAGCGACTGCTGGCGGCAGCGATGTCGTGAAGATGAAGCCCGGTGCATAAGAGCGCACGGCATCGATAATCGCACGTGATCCGGTGATGTAACCACCCAGAGCGCCGAATGCCTTGGCGAGTGTGCCTTCGATGATGTCGATGCGATCTGCAAGGCCGTCGCGTTCGGTGATGCCACCGCCGTGTGCGCCATACATGCCAACTGCATGGACCTCATCAATATAGGTCATGGCGTTATATTTATCGGCCAGATCGGCAATCTTTTCGATTGGCGCGATATCGCCATCCATCGAATAAACGGATTCAAACACGATCAGCTTGGCGCGGGAATGGTCCGCAGTTTTCAAAAGCTGTTCGAGATGCTCAACGTCATTGTGACGGAAAATCTTTTTCTCTGCACCGGAACGACGCACACCTTCGATCATCGAAGCGTGGTTCAGCTCGTCAGAAAGGATCAGACAGTTTGGCAGCAATCGTGCTATGGTCGAAATCGAAGCTTCGTTGGAAACAAAGCCAGATGTGAACACGAGACCAGCCTCTTTGCCATGCAGATCGGCAAGTTCGGCTTCAAGCTCAACGAGCGGGTGATTGTTGCCCGAAATATTGCGGGTGCCACCTGCGCCAGAACCTGTAGAATTGGCAGTGTCGCACATAGCCTTGATAACATCGGGATGATGCCCCATGCCCAAGTAATCGTTCGAGCACCAAACGGTGATCTCACGTGCTGTGCCATTGGTACGCCAGGTAGCGCGGGGGAAACGTCCAACAATGCGTTCAAGATTAGCAAAAACGCGGTAACGTTTCTCGGCGTGCAGCTGGTCGATCGCTTCTTCAAAAAACCGGCGATAGTCCATTAAACGCTCCTTGTTATTGATCTAGTACCGCTTTTGTTTCTCTGCGTCCATGGCGCAATGATGGGCAATTTGCCACGTTTTCGTGAAGCTGCATTGATCTAAATCAAACAAATAGCAGGGTTTTTTAGCATGTTGCGAAAAAGTGGGAGCTAATTTTTGATAATGAAATGCGTTGTAAAAGACGCGCTGGAGCCGCGGCGGTGGGTACGAAAAAATGCGACCTGCTCTAACGCGTCATCAGACGATAAATGAATTTTGGCGCTGAATCGCGGCGGCGAACATAGACCCGCGGCATGCCGAAAAAATCGTCAGTCGCCCTTGCGCGTGCATGAACTGTTGTTGTTGCAGTTTCATATCCCGCTTCACGGCACATTTCCCTATGGATCGGCAGGTTGCCGCCATAAGGATAGGCGAAGTTGGTTACTTCTGATCCGAGCATGTCTTCAAGTTTGGCCTTGCATTCCGCGATCTGACGGCGGGCTTCGTCATCGGGTGTTTTTTCGAGATTGACGTGATCAAGCGTATGCGCACCCACTTCATGGCCAAGAGCCGCCCATTCGCGCATCTGTGCAACTGACATGCAGGGCGAAAGCGGAACGCCGACCGCATTATCCCAGACATTGCTGCCACCCACCTGATTTGCGACAAAATAATTGGTTGCGGTAAAGCCAAACTCCGAAAGCACGGGCAGGGCATTCTCATAATTGTTGAGAAAACCGTCATCAAAGGTGATGACTGCAACCTTGCCGGTCTTTTCGCCTTTGATATAGGGCATAGCATCACGCAGCGAGAGGCCTTGATAGCCAAGCCTTTTCAGCCATGCCAACTGGCTGCGGAACTTGTCGGGATGCACCCAAAGCCCGCGAAACGGAACCTTCTTGTGCGGCAGCGGCGCAATCTGATGATAAAGAAGAACAGGAACAGCCATGTTTCTCACTTCGATCTGGCAGAGAAGTTGCGCACACGCATCCGGTAAATCGGACGCAGTATTTCGCGTGCAAGCTTGTCTTTGAAGGATTTCTTGTGCTGGATTGTCGTGCCGCCAAGCTGTGCTGAGATTTCTTTGACACCACCCGGAATGACAGCAAGCGGCTGTAATCCGGTTACCCAGCGCATTTGCACTGTCGTATCAACGGGGCGGTCAAATTGCTCTGTCGCAGCCAAGAGTTTCTTAGCGGCATCAAAGCTGACAAGTTGCGCCACCATGCCAAGCCCAATCGGGTTTGGGATGATGATGCGGAGTTGGTCATTACGGAAAACTTCACGACCCTGTTCGCGGTCGCGGAACGTGAAGCGCACAAAACTGCCCGGCTCGAAATGATTGGTGACAGCCTGAAAGGCCGCATTGAAAACATCGGTCAGTTCAATGTCGTCTTCAATGACAAAGCCCGCATTGAGCCCCTGATCGACAATCGCTTGCCACGCTTTGCGATGCGATAAGAAACAGGCGATCTCATTTTTGCTTAGTTTAAACGGGTAGCGCGGGGCATGCAGCTTGCGCTTATAGACGCGCTTTATGTCTGCGTCTGGCAAAGTGCGGCTATCAACGGCATCGATGACTTCTGTTTTAACAGGCAGTTCCTGGACAAGTTTTGCGACTTGCGGCCTGCGATCGCTCGCGCGCGCCAAGTGAATGATGAAGGCCTTGATATTCATGTCGAACCTGAGCGCATAAAGTAAAGCGAGCTAGAATAGCCCTCTATATCTGTTATGCGCTCAATTTGCGCAAGTCGCTCTTATCAGTCTGCTTTAATCAAGGCTCCCGAGGCGATCTTTTCTTCGATCCATTTGCGTTCAGCCGCCCAATCGTGACGCTTCCAGCCTTCCCAACTAAAGCCGCAGATCTTTATGTCCCAGTCGGGTAGTGAATATTTGCGCAAAGCGAGCCAGATGCCAAAGAATCCGGTGCTTGGAAACACTTCTTTCATCCGATCAGCGCCAATTCCCAATTCGTCGCAAACCGAGAAGTAGTCCTGTGATGGCATGATGCGAATCTTTTTTCCCGCGCGGCCGAAATAATCGATGGCTTCATTCGTCCAATCTGCACGGCGACCTTTGAGGCGCGACAGGAAATTCGGGTGATGATGAAACCGTTTGATGATGCTTGGGTGAAAGGCGAACAAAACCTCCGGCGTATTGCGAACAATTTCCGAATTGATGAAGTTTGGATTTTTGATCCATTCTTCCATTTGCTTGCTCGATGTCGCAAGCATCAGCATGTCGGTTTTTGTGCCTGTCATTCCCAGAGAAACGCGTGGTTCGTTAAAGCGAATAACAAGGTCAGCGGAATCGATTTCTGCCGACATATCTCGGCCAACCGGGCCGTTCCCGACAATAAAAAGTGTCTTATTCATATGTTAGGAAATCTTGTTCTGTTAATTTAGACAATCAGATTTAATCAAATTACGTCGATTATGCGTTTGAAGCTATGTCTCACGCAGTTGAGGTCATTTTTTCTGATCACTTTTGTCGCGTCCTCATACGGCTTTCGTGAGATTGTTTACCATCAGGGCCTAGGTTCTGACAACGCAGCCATGCAGTTTATGCACTTCTCAAACTGATTGAAAAGGCAGAAGCTTCATCTTGGGAGGAAGGTAAAAATGCAGCACTGAAAAGATGCTCAACATAAGGGGATACCATTATGAACCACCTTCGCACTCAGTTTTCCCGTTGGATGCAGTATCGCGAAAATCTGCGCGAGCTGAGCGGTTGCACCGACCGCGAATTGTCCGATCTCGGTCTGTCACGCGCAGATATTCGCCGTGTCGCCCACGAAGCTGCTTTCGTCTGATCTTTTCTAGGCGTTAAACCTCACCTGGCTTCTTGAAGCGGATGTGAATGTCATCGCCTGCAAGGTCGAAACCGGCATAGTTGCGCTGAAAGGCGATGAGGGCATCGTTGACGCCCTTTGAATAATCATCGTCGTGCACTTCAACATGATGCCGGTAAATGATCCTGTCGTCTTTGTAGAATATGACCTGACCTTCCATGATGGCCTCCTCTTAAAGCCTTATGGTGTGTGCTGAGCAAAGCTCACTGACGTCGGTATAATCTATCGAGATAGGCGTGTGGCGCTTGCTTTCAAGTCTTGATGTCAGGTCTGGGCGCTGCTGTTTTCGCCTTTGCAAAGCGCAAGCCATGCTCTTGCAGCATGCGAGAGAAACGCACCCTTGCGCCAGACCAGTGCCATGTCCCAGTTCATTTCCACATCGCTGATACGATGGATGCGGATGCCGGGGCTTTTGCGTTGTTCAGCGATCATTTGCGGCAAGAAGCCAATGCCCATGCCAGCGGCCACCAGCTCGACAATAAAATCGATCTGGCTGGAACGCACGGCCACGTGCGGAAACAATCCACGCTGATGGCATGCATCGAGAATGATATGATTGAGCGCAAAGCCGCTTTCAAAAAGAATGAAGGGCAGGCTGGCAATATCAGACAAGGGAATGCCGCCATCATCGGTGAAGCTGTGATTGGCTGGAAGCAATGCGACCACCGGCTCGCAGCGGACGGCCTGCCATTCGAAGCTTTCCTCAACAGGCAACAGCGATGCGGCCAGTTCGACGTCGCCCGCTAGCAGTAATTCTTCGAGGCGCTTGCTGCCATGCTCGACAAGTTGGATATCGATGTCAGGGTAAAGCTTGGTAAAGGCTGCAAAGACCGGGGCGAACAACACGCTGGAACCGATTGGCGGAAGGCCCAGCCGCAGAAGGCCGCGCTTCAAGCCGCGCAATTCGCCAAGCTCGCTCAGCATGTCGTCCTTTTCGGTCAGCATGGCAATAGCCCGGCGATAGACGATCTCGCCTGCATTTGTCAGCCGGGGAGGGGTAACTTCACGGTCAAGCAGAATCAGCCCGAGTTCTTCTTCGAGCTGACGCACCGTCTTGCTGACGGTGGATTGGGTGGCATTGATGGTGCGGGCAGCAGCCGAAAAGCCGCCCTGGCGCACCACTTCCACGAAAGCCTGAAAGCCACGTAAGTTCATAAGCTATTCTATTATGGAATAGCTGCAATGAAATCAATTCATTTCTGGAATGGCGATGCTCCGCCTATAGTGAATTCACAACACCTGCATTGGAACATGACCATGAGCACCCATAATCTGACAGTTCGTTTTCGCTATGCGCTGCACAACAGCCGCATGATGCAGATTGCGACACTGTTCGGTTTCTGGCTGGCAGGTGAAGCGTTTGTCCGCCTGGTCGGCCTGCCGCTGCCGGGCGGTATTGTCGGCATGGCACTGGTTCTGGCTTTGCTTCTGAGCGGACGCATTAGCCTGTTCAGCATGAAGCGCGGTGCTGAATGGTTTCTGGCAGAAATGCTGTTGTTCTTTGTGCCTGCCGTGCTTGCCGTCCTTGAGCATCAGGAACTGCTTGGAATGCTCGGCGTGAAGATCATGGCCGTCATTCTGGTTGGCACACTCACCGTCATGACCGTTACTGCGCTGACAGTTGATATGTGCTACCGCCTGAGTGTGCGTTATGCCGCTAAGTAACCCCTATGTGGCGATGCTGTTTTGGTCGGCAGCCACAATCCTGCTTTATCTGGCGGCAAAGCGCGTTTATCGCCGCTTTCCTATGTGGTGGCTGACGCCGCTTGCCGTCACGCCATTATTGTTGATGGCGCTTCTTATTGGCATGAATGAAAATTACCGCAGCTATTTTGGCGCAACGCATTGGCTTGTGGCGCTGCTTGGCCCTGCGACGGTTGCTTTCGCCATCCCGATCTATCAGCAGCGTGCAACCATTCGCCGTTATTGGCCGGTTCTGCTGGTTGGTGTGGTGATGGGCAGCTCGTCTGCCATGCTCTCTGCATGGGGTTTAGCGCATCTGCTTGGCCTTAATGAAGCGATCAGTCTTAGCCTGATGCCGCGCTCGATGAGTACGCCTTTTGCCATGACGGTTTCCGGCGACATTGGCGGCACTCCTGATCTAACGGCGATCTTTGTGGTTATTACCGGCGTGTTTGGTGCAGCACTGGGTGAACTCATGCTCAACTGGTTGCCACTGCGATCAACGCTTGCGCGCGGCGCACTGTTTGGCATGGGTGCGCATGGCGCAGGCGTCGCCAAGGCGCATCAGATCGGCAGAGAAGAAGGCTCAATCGCCGGTCTCGTGATGGTTCTCGTCGGATTAGTCAATGTTCTGGCTGCGCCCTTCATCGCACATCTTCTCTGAAACACTGTTTTTGCAGAATAATTTTCTCGACCTGCTCATTCTGTGAGCAGGTTTTTTATGTTCGTAATTTTGCAACAAACTTAAGCATCGGCGTATTTGCATAACTGTTATGCGTTATTGGCCGTTGTTGAATAAAGAGGCTCAGGGTAAACATTGGCCATCGGGTTCACTCCTCCTCCCAGAACCCGATGACGGATACGGCACTCCTCCTCCCAGCCGTATTCAAGATCAGGCCGCGCATCCTCCTCCCGCGCGGCCTTTTTCTTTTTTAAACTTCCCCAAAAAATCCCTTATTTGTTGACAGTGCGTTGCCGCGTCACCGTATAGGCAATCGCGGAAATGTGAACTATCTCTCCTGCAACATCAGTTTTGCGGCAATCCAATCCATCAGGACATTGCCGCCAAGAAATGCGGGAGTTAGAACTATGACCAGCGGCATTCATCATTTGACTATGATTACGCGCAAGGTTCAGGCCAATGTCGATTTCTATGCGGGCTTTCTGGGCTTGCGTATTGTCAAACAGACAGGCGGCTTCGAAGACGCTGAACAGTTGCATCTATTTTATGGCGACCGTTCCGGGACGCCCGGTTCGCTGATCACCTTCCTCGTCTGGGAAGATGGTGCACGCGGACGCATCGGTCACGGTCAGGTCAGCGAAATTGCGCTTGCCATTGATCGCACTTCTGTTGGCTTCTGGTTGGAGCGCGCCTTGCGCTATCATGTGCAGTCGGAAGGTCCGGTGCAGGAATTTGGCGAGCCAGTGCTGCGACTGCGTGATCCTGATGGCGTGATCGTCAAGCTTGTTGGCAGCGATCTTGCCGCCAATGATGCATGGGTTTCGGGCGATGTTCCAGCAGAGCATGCGGTTCGCCGCATTCGTTCGGCCACGATCCTGTCCGAAAAGCCAGAGCAGACCGTCAGCTTCGTTGAGCGTTATTTCGGTTTCCGTGCGCACGCCAAGGAAGGCAATATCGATCGTCTGGTGTCCGATTCAGGCGATGCGATTGATGTGCGTGATGCAACAGGCTTCTGGCCGGGTATTCCCGGCACGGGCATTGCTGATCATGTTGCTTTCCGTGCAACAGATATGGCCGAAGTGGAACGGGTGGAGAAGGAATTAGCTTCGCTCAATTCCAGCGAAACCAATGTCCATGACCGCAAATATTTTGCTTCGCTCTATGTTCGCGAACCGGGCGGCACTTTGTTCGAGCTTGCAACCGACGGCCCTGGTTTTACCATTGACGAGCCGGTTGATGCGCTTGGGCAGACGCTGTTTGTGCCTCCGGGTAACGAGCAGCAGGAAGCTGCAATTCGTATGCGCATGCCACAATTCTCAGCGCCGGGTGAGGAGCGGGTGATCTATCGCGATTTGCCTTTCGTGCATCGTGTTCATGTGCCGGAAAATCCGGATGGAACGACGCTGGTGCTTTTGCATGGAACGGGCGGCAATGAAAATGATCTGATGCCGCTTGCCCATGAGGTAGCACCGCGTGCCACATTGTTAGGTGTGCGTGGTCGCAGCATTGAAGAAGGCACACAGCGCTGGTTCCGCCGTATCACGATGGATCGGTTCGATCAGGCTGACATTCGTTCTGAATCTGAAGCATTCGAGGCTTTCATTCACGGTGCGGTGAAATCCTATGGTCTTGACCCGGATCGAATGGCATTCCTTGGCTATTCCAATGGTGCCAATCTGATTGCTGCCTTTATGCGGCTTCACCCGCACATTGTGCGTAAGGCGGTGTTGCTGCGCGGCATTGAGGTGCTTGAACAGGCTCCCAAAGCTGACTTGTCGGATACGTCGGTGTTGCTTTTGAGTGGGGCTGACGATCTCTATAGTGGCTTGTCTGGGCCTCTGGAACAGGCGTTAGATGAAGGCAAGGCCAGCCTTGATAGTCGTCGTTTGCCGGGTGTCGGTCATGGGCTTGTAAAGGATGATCTTCGTATCACACGCGACTGGCTGTCCGAACAGCTCTGATAAAACCAAAAGGCCGCTATGCAAATAGCGGCCTTTTTCGTGCTTTTTGTGTAACTGAGATGCCGCAATTGTTCTGGCTTTCCACAGCTCCCGATATTTAACGCTTGGCTTATTCTCTCCCTTGAAGAATAGTGCCTTCATATCTGCCCGATTGGGCGCGTTTCGGGTTTTGTCCTTTTGGGAGAGTTGAGTTTTGCGGAGCATTTTTCGTCATACCGCCCCGGCATTGCTCGTTATGCTTGCTCTCCTTGCGGGTTGCGCCAGCCGTCCCGACGGTGTGCTTATTCCCATCACAGAAAGTGTTCCGGGCGCGTCAAAAGTGGACCTGATGGTCGCCACGACCCGCAAGCCGTCCGATAATCCAGGCCTGCTTTATTCCGGCGAGCGCGATCAGGACATCAGCCTCACCGAGATTGTTGTTTCCATTCCGCCGGACAAAAATCGCAAAGTTGGCGAAGTGCAGTGGCCTAAGAAAATGCCACCGAACCCGCTCAAAGAATTTGCGACGGTGGAAGTGAAGGCGATCAATACCGAAACCGGCGCGCGACAATGGCTTGATCATAGCCTGCCAAAATCACGGCGCGTGATGGTTTTCGTGCATGGCTTCAATAATACATTTGAAGATTCGGTCTATCGCTTCGCACAGATCGTGCATGATTCCGGCGCAGAAGTGGCACCTGTGATTTTCACATGGCCGTCACGTGGCAGTGTGTTTGATTATAATTACGACAAGGAAAGCACCAATTATTCGCGCGATGCGCTGGAAACGGTGCTGCGCAAACTCGTGAATGATCCGCGCGTCAAAGACGTAACGATCATGGCGCATTCCATGGGTAGCTGGCTGACGGTGGAAGCACTGCGCCAGATGGCAATCCGGGATAAGCGCGTAGATCGGAAGATCACAGACGTTATTCTTGCGTCCCCTGATCTTGATGTGGATGTGTTCAACAAGCAGTTCCGCGCTATGGGCAAAGAGCATCCGCGCTTCACGCTATTCACATCCCGCGATGATCGTGCGCTTCGTGCTTCGCGCTTCATTTCGGGCAATGTTGACCGCCTTGGCCAGATTGATCCATCGGTTGAGCCATACAGGTCACAGCTCGAGCAGGCCGGAATTACTGTTATCGATCTCACGCAGCTAAAAGCGGGCGATAGCCTCAATCACGGCAAATTCGCATCAAGCCCGGAAGTGGTTCAGTTGATCGGCCAGCGCCTCGTCACGGGCCAAACCATCACCGATTCCGACATTGGTCTTGGCGAGCGTCTGGGTGCTGTGGCTCTCGGTACGGCACAAGGCGTGGGTACTGCTGCTTCACTCGTAGTCAGCGCGCCGATCGCCGTTTTCGATCCGAATACACGCCGGACCTACAACGAGCAGATTGATCGCTTTGGCAGAACGGTAGGCAGTACAGTCAGCGGCACGGTCGGAAACTAAACCGCGCTGCATCTTATGCATTGGCAAATGTGCAGTTGTCATATTTGAAGGCGCGCTGTAGGACTACGGCCAACTCTGGCAGTTGGCAGGAAGCCCCTCATGCAGATCGTCCATACAATTGAAGACTTGCGACAAGCACTTGGTGCGGCTCGCAAGAGCGGCAAATCCATCGGCCTCGTGCCGACCATGGGTTATCTCCACAAAGGGCATCTGGAGCTTGTACGCCGCTCGCGCGCGGAAAACGATGTCACCGTCGTTTCGATCTTCGTCAATCCGCTGCAATTTGGTGCCAACGAAGACCTCGACAAATATCCGCGTGATCTTGAGCGCGATGCAAACCTCTTGCGCAACGCGAATGTCGATTTCCTGTTTGCCCCTGCGGTGTCGGATATGTACCCGCGCCCGATGCAAACCGTTGTCGATGTGCCAGCGCTCGGCAATCAGATGGAAGGCGAGGCTCGCCCCGGCCATTTTGCAGGTGTTGCAACGGTTGTGAGCAAGCTTTTCAATATCGTCGGTTCAGACGCTGCTTACTTCGGTGAGAAGGACTTCCAGCAGCTCGTCATCATCCGCCGCATGGTCGAAGATATGGCGATCCCTGTGCGCGTGGTGGGTGTCGAAACTGTGCGCGACGATGACAATCTTGCCTGTTCATCCCGCAATGTTTATCTGACGCCTGAACAACGTGTTGCTGCTATCATCGTGCCAAAGGCGCTTGATGAGGCAGAGCGGCTTTATCGCTCTGGCATAGACGACCCGGAAGCGCTTGAAGCCGCCATCCGTGCTTTCATAGAAGCAGAGCCGCTTGCCAGCCCGGAGGTGGTTGTACTCCGCGATCCTGACACATTGGAGCGTTTGACGTCGGTGCAGGGCAGACCGGTTCTGGTTGCACTTTTCGTGCGATTTGGCTCAACGCGTCTTCTCGATAATCGCGTCATAGAATTATCTGCGCAGGAAAAGGCCGCCTGAAATGAGTGCGACTGTTAACAAAAAGCGCCTTTCGCCTAGGGCTATTCAGGCGATGAAGGGCGAACGCCCGGTTGTCAGCCTCACGGCTTACACCACGCCGATTGCCCGATTGCTTGATCCGCATTGCGATTTGCTTCTGGTGGGCGACTCCGTTGGAATGGTGCTTTACGGTATGGATTCCACACTTGGTGTCACGCTCGACATGATGATCGCGCATGGAAAAGCGGTCATGCGTGGCGTTGACCATGCCTGTGTGACTGTCGATTTGCCTTTTGGCACTTATCAGGAATCCAAAGAACAGGCGTTCCGCAGCGCTGCCCGTATCATGCAGGAAACCGGCTGCGATGGTGTCAAGCTTGAGGGCGGAGAGGAAATGGCCGAGACGGTCGAATTTCTCGTCAAACGTGGCATCCCGGTGTTTGGCCATGTTGGGCTGATGCCGCAGCAGGTCAATACAGTTGGTGGCTTTCGCTCACTCGGACGCGACGATGCTGAAGCCAATCGCATCCGTCAAGATGCACAGGCTATTGCCGATGCGGGTGCGTTTGCGCTGGTGATTGAAGGCACTGTCGAGCCACTTGCCCGCGAGATCACGCAAAATCTGGCGATCCCGACAATTGGCATTGGCGCGTCACCCGCTTGTGACGGGCAGATTCTGGTTTCAGACGATATGCTGGGTCTGTTTCAGGATTTTACGCCGCGTTTCGTCAAGCGCTTTACAGAGCTTGCACCGCAGATTTCCGATGCGGCTGAAGCCTATGCGCAAGAGGTGCGCGCCCGTACGTTTCCGGGGCCGGAACACGTGTTTGGTGTGAAGAAGTAGCGCGCTTACGACCTGACAGCTTTCAAAAATAGATCCTGCACGCCGCGAACCATTTCATCGCGGTCAGTGATGTTGGAGCGGATGATGAAATCATCAACCGCACCATGCAGCGCATGAAATAGAAGCGTGGCCAGAAGCCGCGTGTTTTCTATTGACCAGGCGTTTGCATCGTTACCATCACTCAGTAGCTGATCAAGCCGCACGATTGCTGGATTTTCCTGCATGACATGGCGCATTGGCGGATGAAAATCATGAAAAACTAGATCGTGCAGACGATAATTGTCGAGATAGGTCGCAATGCCGGTGCCTGCCCAGACTGTAAGGCGACCGTTCCAGTCATTGGCTGGAACGGTGCTCAACTCGCTGTCGAGCCGTTCGCAATAAAAGGCAATAAAGCGCTCGCGTAAGGCGACAAGAATGTCGTCTTTGCTGCGGAAGTGCAGATAAAAGGTGCCCTTGGCAACGTCAGCTTTGCGCACGATTTCATCGACGCTTGTGGCCACAAACCCTTTTTCAAGAAAGATCGTTTCAGCCGCCGACATAAGCTCGCTGCGACGAATTTCCGCCGGTTTTGTGCGGGGCTTTGTCTTAGTGGCTGCTGGCAAATCATTCACTCCCGTTTTCAGGCTGCTTCCAGTTTTGCGCGGATTGCGGCCTTGTCAAAAGCAAGCTGATTGGGTCGAACAACCCGTTCATCCAGCCAGTGCAGGGCGGCGTCGACATTCGAGAATGTGCCTGCGGGCACGCGAAACAGCTTTTCCGCATCCATGCGGCTTGCTTCCTCATACACGGATTCAGGTACAATGCTAATCATGCCCATGACCTGATTGCGGATACGCTCTGCATTTTGCTGAAACCATTGCTTGATCTCGCGCGCTCCGCCGTATGGCTGCTGAAGCGCATCTTCATCAAGAAAGCGCCTTATCGCAATGAAAGGCTTTCCTTCATCAAGCCATGCATTCCAGCTTTCACAGAATGCGCGCAGCTCTTCGATTGTCGAAGGGCCTTTGGCGAGCGTGACGACATAAGGCCACTGTTCGGTATTGTGAAACATGAATTCTCGCTCTCGCTGCGGCCAAAATTGTTGGCTGACCGGCATGCAAGGGTCTCGCTTGCATGTTTTGAGCCAGTTCAATCCGGTCGCAAGCACCGATGTCTCGTGGTTATGAGGCTTAGAGCGCGTTTCGATCTGATTGCATGAGATCGACACTCTAAGTTTTGCAGTAACGCGCAGCTTTTCCGAAAACCGCTTCTTGCTTTTCGTGATGCGCTCGAAAACCTGAAAGGCCAGCACGCACACATTAGCCGGCCTCCCAGATCATTATATTAACTGACTGATAGTCAGTCATTTATAATTTGCATGGATATATGAATAAAGCAATCATGTTTTTGTTGAAATTTGTGTGATCTGCGAATGGTGGTAATCGTTTCATAATGCGGGTTAAGCGCAGTTGCCGTTACATAACTGCAATATAGCATCGCTATTTTGCGCCGATTCTCCCAAGACCTTCGTCGAGCATTAGAAATCGGACAGTATTAATGATTGAGAATAAGCCCTTGGAAATCGAACGAAAGTTTCTGGTGGCGACATTGCCTCCGCTGGAGCAGCTTGAGGCGGTGAAAATACAGCAAGGTTATTTTACCCGTGCTGAAGACTCTGTTGAAATTCGATTACGCAGTAAAGGGACCGATCATTTTCTCACCCTCAAATCAAAGGGTTTGATTGAGCGTCTAGAATATGAAGTTGCGATCAGCGAGGCGCAGTTTCAGGCGCTCTGGCCTGCAACCGCTACGCGACGCTTTGAAAAGACGCGCTATGTCGGGGACCTTCCTGAAGGTCAGACTTTTGAACTCGACGTTTTTGCGGGTGATCTTGCATCGCTTTTGCTGGTTGAGGTGGAGTTTTCATCGATGGAAGCCGCACGACAATTTCAACCACCTGAATGGTTTGGCGCTGATGTGACGGAAGATGCCTCCTTTAAAGGCCGATCGCTTGCGATGCGCAATGAAGATCAGGGAGAGGTGTGATGAAAACGATTATGCTTGATGTGGACGGTGTTTTGATTTCAGGGCGTCCTTCGGATGGAAAGCACTGGACTACATCGTTAGAAGCGGATCTCGGCATTTTGCCTGCTGATTTAAAGCTGCATTTTTTTGCAAAATACTGGCCTGCGATCCAGTTGGGAAATGCCGAACTCATGCCATCTCTCGATGATGCCCTGAAAAACATCAACTCCGATGTGAGTGCCGAGCAGCTTGCAGATTATTGGTTTACCCATGACAGCCATATCGATCAATCGGTGTTACAGGCATGTCAAAAGCTGCGTGCCGATGGACACGTAGTTTGGCTTGCCACCAATCAGGATCATGAGCGCGCGGCCTACATCATGTCGGATCTTGGCCTTGCGGCTCATGTGGACGGGATGATTTATTCCGCAGCTTTAGGTGTGAAAAAGCCCGACCCTGCTTTTTTCAAAACTGCCGAAAAACGTGCAGGTGCTGATGCGGCTGATATCATTTTTATCGACGACACGATGCTGAATGTGGAAGCTGCGCGAGATTGCGGATGGCAGGCATTGCATTGGAACAACGATCATCGTGGTGATCCTAGTTCCCAAGGATTGTTGGACTTGGTCCGCCAGTGCCGAGTTTGAGGCGCATTTTCATTTCAAGGTGGTTATCATTATCAGGCTGCGACGCGATTAATCCCGCTTCTTCAGCTTTTTGCCAAAGAAAGCCGCGATTTCCGCGTTGATCCGCTCGTGAAGCGTGGTTCTCACAACACCCGGATTATCAATGCAGAATCCGGCAACGAGTTTTGTAAGGTCTTCGGAGCAGGGCGCGAGGAAGGTGAAGTGCCCGGCCTTCTTGATTATCTTCAACTCTGCATTGGGGAGTTCAGGCGCCAGCGCCATGGCATTGTCCTCAGGCGATAACTCGCTATCCTGATCACCCACATAGATGAGTGTGGGTGCTGTAACTGATTTGAGCGTTTCAGGCGGAAAGACAACGCTTAACGGTGCCATCAGGACATAAGCGCTGATGCGCGGATCGGCTTGTGGTATGAGGTCTGCGCGGTCGATCCTGATCTTGCCCTCTGCTTCGCAGATGCTGTTATCGCCGATGCGTTTTGCGCAGTAATCCTCAAAGCGCGAAAGCTCTGGCTTTGCCCCTGCAAGGATCAGCCCGGTCGTGCCACCCGCCGAAAAACCTACAAAGCTGATACGGTTCTTGTCGATATGCGGAGCAAGTACTGCATCGTTCAGCGCTGTGGAGAGTGCTGCTGAAATCTGCATCGGTCGGCCATAGGTGGAGCTTATAGCGCCCAACCGGCTGGTATCGGCAAAGTTATCGCCTGCATGGGTCAGGCTGACCACGACATAGCCATCGCGGGCAAGAGATGCGCCGAGATCGTGATGCCCCCACATGCTGCCCATCGTGCCATGCGACAGCAGGATCAGCGGAAACTGCCCCTCTGCCATCATTGCATTGGGCGATGCTGCCACCTGATAGGGGCCGATTTTTGTGACTTTTGCCTCGTCTGTGCTTGGGTAGAAAACCACAGCATCCATCGGTTGATGATCAACCGGGTCGATCACTTGCAGCTTCCTGACGCCGCTGCTGGTGAAGCTTTCTGCGCTCGCTATGGGCGCGAGGCAAACAAGAGCAATGATCAGGGCGAACAGTCTCAACAGCATTTCAAAGCGATCCCGAACAAGGCAAGGTGCAAAAGTAACAAAGGGAGGCATGAGCCTCCCTTTCATCGTCGTATAGATCAGCTCTTACTTTTCGACGAAAGCCTTTTCGATCACGAAGTGACCGGCTTCGCTCTGGCTGCCTTCTTCAAGGCCAAGTCCTTCAAGAATGACGCGCATGTCGGCAAGCATTTCTGGACTACCACAAAGCATCATCCGGTCGTCCTGTTCGGAGAATTTCGGCAGGCCGAGATCTTCAAAAATCTTGCCTGAGCTGATCAGATCGGTGAGGCGACCCTTGTTGCGGAACTCTTCACGCGTCACGGTCGGATAATAAATGAGCTTCTCGCGCACCATCTCGCCCAAGAATTCGTCTTCTGGCAGTTCTTTGGTGATGAGATCGGCATAAGCCAGCTCGTTCACTTCGCGCACGCCATGCACGAGGATGATTTTCTTGTAACGCTCATAGGCTTCAAGATCGCGGATGATCGACAGGAATGGCGCAAGGCCGGTGCCGGTCGAAAGCAGCCACAGATTGTCGCCCGGAATGAGATTGTCATAAAGCAGCGTGCCAACCGGCTTTTTGCCAACGATCAGCTTGTCACCTTCTTTCAGGTGCTGCAAGCGCGAGGTCAGCGGACCATCCTGCACTTTAATCGAGAAAAATTCGAGCTGTTCGTCATAGACACTGGAAGCAATCGAATAAGCGCGCAGCAGCGGTTTGCCGTTCACTTCAAGGCCGATCATGATGAACTGGCCGCTCTGGAAGCGCAGGCCCTGATCGCGTGTGGTGCGGAAGGAAAACAACCTGTCGGTCCAGTGGTGAACGTCAAGAACGGTTTCCTGATAAAAATTGCTGCTCATGTCGGAACTGTCTCTGTTTCGCTTTTCACGGTGTCCGCTCAAAACAAGCGAACTTCATTTATCGCAATCATGGGGGATCGCGTCTGGCTGCCTTCAGGGTGGCTTCCGCGGAGGTCGTGATTTGCCGGTATGCTGCACCATGCCCGGCCGACGATTACGGAAGTTGGAATAATGCTTCTGTGTCCCGACATCAAGAGTTAATCAGGTATATGCGTCGCGCAATTAAATCGAATCCAAACGCAGTCTCAAGAAACCACGTTCTAATCAAGCGAGCTTCCGAAGCATGTTGTGCTCAGGAAGCTCGATTTGCCTTTCAACGCGAACTGCGCACCAGTGCGATAGCCGCAAAGAGTGCGACGCCCGACATCACGGCAAAACCGCTAAACAGCCAGAGCGCTGCATTGGCGGTGCCTGCAACCCCGCCGGGATTGCTCAGCCCTGCGAGATTGGCCACCATGCCAGCGAGTGCTGCACCCATAGCCGTGGTGAACAGTTGAACCGTTGTCAGCGATGCCGAAGCCAAATTCTGATCTGCTGCATCAGCGCGTTTGAAAATGCGTGTCAGCAGATGCGGCCATGTCATGCCAACGCCAAAGCCGATGACAATCATCGCAAGACAGATCGGCAGCAGACTTGTCCAATTGCCTTCACTGCCCGGAGGCACGAGGATAGCAAGTGTTATCATGCCAATAACGCCCATAATGGGTGCCGCAAGGATAACCCGGTTCACGCTTTTACCTGTCACGCCCGATGAGCCGATGGAGCCAAGCGTCCAGCTTCCGCCCATCAGCGCTGCAAGATAGCCAGCAATTAGCGGTGACTGGTTATGCAGAACTTGAAAGAACAGCGGCACGAACACTTCCGAACTGGTGACGGAACCGCCCAGAAAGCCCATGGTGAGATAAAGCGCACCAAGGCGGCTCAGGCTGAATGTTCCCTTCGGCAAAATGCGTTTTGTGGAGCGATGTTCGACAAAAACAAGCAGCATCAGCACCGCAAATGCGATGACAACACCTGCAACATTCCAAAACGCGCTCGGCGAAATGCTGGCAGCCGAAATAATCAGTACCGCCATGGTCAGCAAAATCAGCTGCGGCCATGCAAGACGGTCTTTGTTTTCAGCATTGCTGATCTGCTTTGGCAAAACGACCATCGCCATTACTGCGAAGATAGCAATCACTGGCACCAGCGACCAGAAGGCTGCGCGCCATTGGCCAAGCTCAGCAAAAATGCCGCCAACAGCAGGGCCAACCAGCGTTGCCACACCCCACATGCCTGAAACAAGTGCAATGGCACGCGGCCAGAGCCTTTCGCTAAAGACAATGCGGATCATTGCATAAGACAGCGCCAGCAACATGCCACCGCCAAGCCCCTGCACAACGCGACCGCCAAGCATGGCAGGCATGGACGGTGCAAAGCCGCATGCAAGTGTGCCAATAGCGAAGATAATTGCCGCCACCAGATAGGCATTGCGCGGTGCAGCTTGTGACAGAAGTTTCGGCACAAGCGCCGAGCCAAGAATAGACGCGGTCACGAACAGCGCCGTGTTCCATGCATAATAATCCATGCCGCCAATGTCGGCGACTACGGTTGGCAATATGGTTGTGGCGATAAAAACATTGATGGCGTGGAGTGCTACGCCGCCTACGAGCGTCAGCGAACTTATCGCATTCTTGCCCGCAAACAATTCTCCCCAGCCTGCGGTAGCCCCTGCTGTTACAGTGGCGGCTGGATTTTCGGTCTGCATTTCTTTCCCTGGTCCTATCCCGCATTTCAGAGACGGGTTGATGCCCGTTGTCCGCACGCGTTTGTGCGTCTTATAAAATGCTTTTTTGATCTTCGGAATGGGGGAGAAAGTAAAACAGCATGAATAAAAATCAAAAGGGGTTCAATTTTAAATGAAAAGCCCTATATCAAGCCCAGAAATATCCAGTCCGCCGCTGCTCTTGAGAAATTTTTCTCAAAATGTCTGTGGCGGATTTGTGTTTCTGTCACAAGCTTCATATAAGCCTCTTAATTAGTAGCCTTATATAGCTGCATAACGTGCCGGCCAGATAACTGGACAGGCCATATCCCCTCGCTGACGACCCGGAACGACTATGATCCAGACGCCATATTATTTGATCGACAAGACCAAGCTTAAAAGCAACATGGAAAAAGTTGCCTATGTGCGTGAGAAATCCGGCGCAAAAGCTCTGCTGGCGCTGAAATGCTTTGCCACATGGTCGGTGTTTGATCTGATGAGCGAATATATGGACGGTACCACCTCGTCCTCGCTTAACGAAGTGCGTCTTGGCCATGAGCGTTTTGGTGGCGAGACACACGCCTATAGCGTGGCCTATGCTGATCACGAGATCGACGAAGTTGTCAGCCATGCCGACAAGATCATTTTCAATTCGATCAGTCAGTTTGAGCGCTTCGCCGATAAAGCAGCACACATCAAGCGCGGTCTGCGTCTTAATCCAGGCATTTCGTCTTCAACCTTCGATCTCGCTGATCCTGCGCGTCCGTTCAGCCGGCTTGGCGAATGGGATGTCGCGAAGGTTGAAAAGGTTATGGACCGCGTCACCGGCTTCATGATCCATAACAATTGCGAAAATTCTGATTTCGGTCTTTTCGACACGATGCTGACCGATATTGAAGAAAAGTTCGGCTCGCTGTTGCATCGCGTTGAATGGGTCAGCCTTGGCGGCGGTATCCATTTCACGGGCGACGATTATCCGGTCGATGATTTCTGCGCGCGCCTGAAGGCGTTTTCGGAAAAGTTCGGCGTGCAGGTCTATCTGGAGCCGGGCGAAGCTTCGATCACCAAGACCACGACGCTGGAAGTGACGGTTCTCGACACACTTTATAACGGCAAGAACCTTGCCGTGGTCGATAGCTCGATTGAAGCGCATATGCTTGATCTGCTGATCTATCGTGAAAAAGCGAAGATGGTGCCGAACAATGGCGAGCACAGCTATATGATCTGCGGCAAATCCTGCCTAGCGGGTGATATTTTCGGCGAATTCAATTTCGACAAGCCGCTGGCTATTGGCGATCGCCTCTCATTTGAAGATGCTGCCGGTTATACGATGGTCAAAAAGAACTGGTTTAATGGCGTGAAAATGCCAGCCATTGCCGTGCGTGAACTCGACGGCACGGTGAAGATTGTCCGCGAATTTGATTATGCGGATTTTGAAGGGTCTCTCTCCTGAGACCTGTGACGGCTTAAAAATCGCACGAACTCAACACGTTCCATAAGGCAGGAGAGCCGGGGACAGTAAACAGATGGCGGGAAACCGCTGGAAGAGGAAGCATCGACAGAAAATGAAGAAGAACGTTCTCATTATCGGCGCCGGGGGCGTGGCACAGGTTGTTGCACATAAATGTGCACAAAACTCTGACATTTTGGGCGATATCCATATTGCGTCCCGCACGGTTGAGAAATGCCGCAACATTATCGATAGCGTGCATGAAAAGAAGAGCCTCAAGACTGAGGTGAAGCTGGAAGCGCATGCGCTGAATGCTCTGGATATTGAAGCCACCAAGGCTCTGATCCAGAAAATCGGCGTTCAGATCGTCATCAATGTCGGATCGTCCTTCCTTAATATGTCGGTTCTTCGCGCCTGTATTGATACAGGCGTGGCCTATCTGGATACTGCGATCCATGAAGATCCGAAGAAGATTTGCGAAACCCCACCGTGGTATGGCAACTACGAATGGAAGAACCTGAAGGAATGCGAAGAGAAGGGCATCACCGCCATTCTGGGCATCGGGTTTGATCCGGGCGTGGTCAATGCCTATGCGCGTCTGGCTGCCGACGACTATCTCGATGAGGTTAAGTCCATCGACATCGTTGACATCAATGCTGGTTCGCATGGCCGCTGGTTCTCGACCAACTTCGATCCTGAAATCAACTTCCGCGAATTTACCGGCACGGTTTATTCATGGCAGGGTGGTCAGTGGCAGTCGAACAAGATGTTTGAAGTCGGCCAGACTTTCGACCTGCCTGTCGTTGGCCCAAGCAAGGCCTATATGACCGGCCATGATGAAGTGCATTCGCTCTCAAAGAACTACCCAAACGCTGATGTGCGTTTCTGGATGGGCTTTGGCGATCACTATATCAACGTCTTTACCGTGCTGAACAATCTGGGCCTTCTGTCCGAACAGCCGGTTAAGACCGCTGAAGGTCTGGAAGTCATCCCGCTTAAGGTTGTCAAGGCTGTGCTGCCTGATCCATCCTCGCTGGCACCGGACTACACCGGCAAGACCTGCATTGGCGATTTCGTCAAGGGCTTGAAGGACGGCAAAGAGAAGGAAGTCTTCATCTATAACGTCGCCGACCATAAGGACGCCTATAACGAAGTTGGTTCGCAGGGCATTTCCTACACTGCAGGTGTACCGCCTGTTGCAGCCGCAATCCTGATCGCTTCGGGCGAATGGGACGTGAAGAAGATGGTCAATGTGGAAGAGCTTAATCCAAAGCCATTCCTGCATATTCTGAACCAAATCGGCCTGCCATCGCGTATTAAAGATGAAGATGGCGACCGCGCACTCGACTTCGCGTAAGCCTCGTCTAAATGACTGAAGAAAACCCCGCTTTGGCGGGGTTTTTGTTTGTGTATTAAGCGGCGGGTGTTCAGCCCGTCAGCGAATAAATATCAGTCGCCTCGAGGCCATGTGTCAGAGAGCCGATAACCGCCTGGAAACGGATCGCTTGGATCAAGCATAAGCTGCGAAGTCCCCGTCACCCATGCGCGACCGGAAATGATCGGGCTGATGGCGGGTTTGCCAGCAAGCTCCAGAGCCTTATCAAGCCGACAATGGAATTGCGTACCAAGTACGGACTTTCCAATAAACCGCTCGCCAACTTTCATCTGGCCCTTTGCGTGTAACACTGCCATGCGTGCAGAGCAGCCAGTGCCGGTTGGTGAGCGATCAAGTTTTGCGGGGCGAATGGCAACGGTATTCACACCTGTCAGCACATCGCCATCGCGTGTCACTGGCTCAGTGATCTGGCAGAATGAAATGTGGTTCCAGTCTTTCTCAGGATGCCGGAAACCCAATTGCTCATTGGCGGCTTTGGTGATTTTCACGCCGATTTCGGCCAGTTCACGCGCCTGTTCCGGCTCGATTTTCATGCCGATATGCGCCGCATCGACAATGACAAAACTGTCTCCGCCATAGGCGGTATCGACTGTTATGGTGCCAAGCCCTTCAACTTCCAGTGCGGCATCCAGACGGTCAGCGAAGGATGGCACGTTGCGCACGCTGATGCGCTCCGCCTTACCGTTGCGACATTCAGCTTCCACCTCAATGATTCCGCCGGGCGCTTCCAATACCATGCGTGTGATGGGCTCCTGCATGGGGATGATGCCGCTGTCGAGTAAAACGGTAGAAACGCAGATCGAATTGGAGCCCGACATGGGCGGCGTATCGGCAGGTTCCATTATAATAAAGCCCATTTTAGCGCGTGGGTCTTTGGGTGGAACCAGAAGATTGATATGGCGAAACACGCCGCCGCGCGGTTCGTTCAGCACGAAATTGCGCAAAGTCTCGTCGCTTGCAATGAAGCGCGACTGTTCCCAAACGCTATCACCGGGAGGAGGAGCAACGCCACCGACAATAACGTCGCCAACCTCACCCTCTGCATGGCAGCCAACGATGTGAATGACTTTCGTGCTTCGCATGGTTTTTCTCCCAACTTGGTATTTTCACTATTGGTGAGCAAAGGAGCTTAACGGTCAACAGAAATGCACCCGCGAAACCACAATTCTGCAACGTAAATGGAATTGATTTTCGTGCATGTCAGCAGGTGAGAATTTACTTCCCAAGATGTGTTGCTTCTTTATGCAAGTCTGCTATCCATTGTGCTCCAATTTTGTGCAAATCGATGTGCAACCCGCCTGGCTCCGGATCAATTTCTGGAACATACACAACGTTCCCAAAAGAAATTGAGCAAACCGAAAAGTGGGAGCGTAGTCGCTTTTGAAGCGATGAACGCTCTTAGCCGGCATGGGGCAGTCGATGATCGTATCACGATGCTAAATTCCTCAGATTGACATGGTCTCTGACGTCATGGCGCGTGTTTCAGCTATGGATTGTCCGGCGGATTGACGGCCACGGATAGTTCGGGGAGTGACGAGTGACCAATACAGTTGATGCGGGCTTTCGCGAGCCACATGTGAATAGCGTTCGGCGCTGGGCCCGGGAAATGGCCACGTCGCTTAAACTCGGCTGGCCGTTGATTTTCACTAATCTTTCGCAGGCGGCACTCACCGCGACTGACGTTATCTTCATTGGTCGTCTCGGTAAGGACACGCTTGCGTCGGCGCTGTTGGCGACCAGTTTCTATCATACGCTGATGATCTTCTCGATGGGGCTGGTCTCGGCTGTTATGCCAATGATTGCCATCGCACTCGGTAAGAACCGCCATTCGGTGCGCGATGTTCGCCGCACCGTGCGCCAAGGCATGTGGTCGGCGATTATCATTTCAATCCCGATCTGGATCGTGCTGTGGCATTGCGAGGAAATATTCATCTTCCTCGGCCAGCAGCCGGATATTGCGGCGCGTTCCACCGATTTTATGCACACGTTGCAATGGGCGCTGTTGCCCTATCTTTTCTATATTGTGCTGCGGTCGTTCTTTGCTGCGATGGAAAAGCCGATGTGGACGCTGCTGATTGCTGCTGCTGCCATTGGCTTTAATGCGCTTGCTGGTTGGACCCTGATTTTCGGGCACTTCGGCTTTCCGCGTATGGAGCTGCATGGCGCGGGTATAGCCACGACGCTGTCGAGCATCATGATGTTTCTCGGCATGGCATTTATCACGATGCGCCATCGCCGTTTCCGCCGCTATCGTTTGTTCGGTCGCTTCTGGCGCGCTGACTGGCCACGTCTGGTCGAGCTTTGGCGCATTGGTTTCCCAATGGCGCTGACCTTCGTATTTGAAACGTCGATCTTCTACGCTGCCGTCATTATGATGGGCTATATCGGGCCGACTGCCATGGCAGCGCACGCCGTTGCCATACAGGTGGCGTCGCTCAGCTTCATGGTGCCGCTTGGCTTCGGGCAAGTGGCAACGGTGCGCGTCGGTCGTGCTTACGGGCGCGGGGATGCGCAGGCTGTCGCCTATGCAGGATGGAGCGCCTATGCACTGGGCGTAGGGTTCATGGCAATCATGGGTCTGCTGATGATTTTGATCCCGCGCTTGTTCATCGGCGTGTTCCTCAATCTCAAAGATCCGGAAAACTTTGCGGTTATTGAGCTTGCTGTCACGTTCCTTGCACTTGCGGCACTTTTCCAGATCGTTGACGGCGCACAAGCGGTTGCCGCTGGCATGCTGCGCGGCCTGCGAGATACGCGCATTCCGATGTATCTTGCATTGATTGGCTATTGGGGCGTTGGCTTGCCGCTAGGCGCTTTGCTGGCATTCCAGTTCAAACTCGGTGGCGCTGGTGTCTGGCTTGGCCTTGCGGCGGGGCTTGCAATCGTATCCGTGCTGATGACGATGCGCTGGCGGCGGTCGCTCTTGCGCATTAGCAATATTTCGGCAGCCGTATAATCAAAAGCCGCGCGCTGAAAAGCGAGCGGCTTACTTTTCGACCGGAAAATTGCTTACTTTGTCAGTGTAACGATGCGGTCAAGTGCAGAGCCAAAGCCCTTCAGCGAAACCTTAAATGCAACCGGCTGGCTGGGGCTGAGCGCTGTCGTGGTCACATTGAGATTGGCGCCTGCCTTCAGGGCCGCAACCTGTTTCGCATCAAAGCTCACTGGCGCCAGACATCCTTGGGGCAGACAAGTTGAGAAGGTCAGATTTGGGCCCGCGGCTTCATCAATCTTGAGTGCTGCACCGTTTGCGAGATCAAGACCGAATGGCATCAGAAGTACGCCTTCTACCTTGCCACCATCCACATTGCGCAGTTCTGCGGTCAGAACGCGCTGGCCGGTTTGAGAGCTATTCTGATCCTGACGGACTGCGCAGAGAGTTTTATCTTTCTGTGATTGGCAAGAAACGGTCCAATCCTCATAAGTTTCCTGCAATGTGCTTGCTCCACCCGGAAGTGGGGCAGCAAAAGCTGACAGACCCGAAATGGTTGTGAATGCAACTGCAAGGCCGATGGAGCGATATTTTGTCATAAATGCAATCTCTATCTAAATTGGTGATGTGTAATGCCGATCAATCAGTTTACAAATCTCAAACAACTATTGATCACAAAATAAGAGCCTATTCAACAGGCAATATATTATTGTTATTTAAGCAAATTCAGGTGGTCTAAAAAAATAAATAGCTAATATTTTAAGTATTAATTTCTATGAATTGACTGTTAATCCGAGTGATGTAAGCAGTTTGATGTTGAACTTGCGCTCATAGCTGAATTGCGGTTCAATCTGGGAGACATAAGACTGAACCGCATTCATTCTTTTCGGCTTTACCGGTTTTCTATCGCGACAACTTCATGTGGCGATTGACATCCTTGTAGAGCAGATAGCGGAATTGTCCGGGTCCACCGGCATAGCAAGCCTGCGGACAGAAGGCGCGCAGCCACATGAAGTCGCCTGCCTCTACTTCCACCCAGTCCTGATTGAGCCGATAAACCGCTTTTCCTTCAAGAACATAAAGCCCGTGTTCCATCACATGGGTTTCGGCGAACGGAATGACGCCGCCCGGCTCGAATGTCACCACGGTCACATGCATGTCGTGGCGCAGATCGTTCGGATCGACAAAGCGCGTCGTGGCCCATGCGCCATTGGTGTCGGGCATAGGTGTTGGTGCGATGTTCTTTTCATTCAAGAAAAGCGGCTCCGGCACATCAAGGCCATCGACATACTCGTAAGCCTTGCGCACCCAATGGAAGCGCGCGACAGCACCTGAATTGTTGCGAAGCGTCCAGCCGCTTTTGGGCGGCAGATAGGCATAGCCGCCTTCGGTAAGCACATGATCCTGGCCGGCAAGCGTGACGGTCACTTCGCCTTCGACAACAAACAACACACCCTGTGCGCCATCATCAAGCTCTGCACGATCACTGCCGCCGCCGGGCTGCACTTCCATAATATATTGTGAGAAAGTCTCGGCAAAACCCGATAACGGGCGCGCAATAATCCAAAGCCGCGTCTTGTCCCAGAAGGGCAGAAAGCTTGTGACGATATCGCTGAATGTGCCTTTCGGAATGACCGCATAGGCTTCGGTGAACATCGCGCGATCGGTCAGAATTTGCGTCTGTGGCGGCAGGCCACCGGTCGGGGCGTAATAATTACGGCTCATGGTCTTATCCTAGTAAAGTGTCTCAGGAAGAATATCTTTCAGCCGCAGCAGCGCGATGCGCTCGACCTGTTCGGATGCGGTTTCCAGCTCTGCTTGCTTGCTGTTTTCGACGCGCCGTTTGAACGCGCTCAGAATTTCTTGGGCGTTGCGGCCCTTGACCGCGATGATAAATGGAAAGCCGAATTTTTGCGTGTAAGTGTCGTTAAGTTCAGTAAACGTCTTGCGCTCATCGTCCGTCAAAGCATCAAGACCCGCCCCTGCCTGCTCAGAGGTCGATTCCGGTGTCAGACGCTTCGCCGCTGCAAGCTTGCCTGCAAGATCAGGATGGGCGCGCAGCACACCGAGCTTTTCATCATCCGATGCAGCGCGGAAAGCACGCACCAGAACCGTGTGAAGACCGGAAGCCGAGTCTGCCAGTTCCGTCAGGCCCATGTCATGGGCGCGCTCGGCAATCCATGGCGAATGCTCGAAAATCCCGCCATAGCGCGCAACGAAATCTGCCTTGCTGGCTTTCGATGGCACCACATTGACTGCCTTTGGCTTGTGATGTTCATGCCAGTGCCGCGCAATATCGACGCGTTTGGCAACCCAGACCTTGTCATGCGTCTGCACATAATCGAGGAACCGCTCAAGTGCTGCCACACGGCCCGGACGCCCGACCAGACGGCAATGCAGGCCAATTGACATCATTTTCGGCGCACCTTCCGCACCTTCGCGGTAAAGCACATCAAATGTGTCTTTGAGATAGCTGTAGAACTGATCGCCGGAGTTAAAACCCTGTGGCGTTGCGAAGCGCATATCATTGGTGTCGAGCGTATAAGGCACGATCAAATGCGGGCCCTTTGGCCCCTTCACCCAATAAGGCAATTCATCGGCATAGGAATCGGCTGAATAGAGAAAGCCGCCTTCCTCCATCACCAGATTAAGCGTGTTATCCGACGGCTTGCCCTGATAAATGCCAAGCGGACGCGAGCCGGTTATTTCTGTATGCAGGCGCACCGCTTCGCGAATATGTTCGCGTTCAACCTCTTCGGGAACGTCCTTATATTCCCACCAGCGCAGGCCGTGGCTGGCGATTTCCCAGTCCGCTTCCTTCATGGCTGAAACAGCTTCGGGATTGCGTTCCATGGCAAGGGTCACGCCATAAACGGTGACGGGCATGTTGCGTCGCGTAAAAGCGCGCCACAAACGCCAGAAGCCGGATCGGGCGCCATATTCGTAGATGGATTCCATATTGAGGTTGCGCTGGCCGTTCCATGCCTGCGCGCCGACGATTTCGGAAAGCAGGTTTTCGGATGCCGGATCGCCATCGAGAATGCAGCTTTCACCACCTTCTTCATAATTGACGACGAACTGCACGGCGATGTTGGCATCGCCCGGCCATTGTGGGTCTGGTGTGTTGCGGCCATAGCCAACCAGATTGCGCGGATAACTCATATGGTCTTCCCTCGATTATTCATGGTTTTTTCTTATGATAATAAAGATTTACGCAGACTATTCCCCCTCAAAATTTTGAAAGACATCCAACGATTATCATCTTTCCCAAGACAGAGCTTCGGTGAATACTCACAATCGGGAACAAGTGTGGTTCGCAAAGGCTTGAATGTCGTGCGAAATAAACCACATAAAAACAATAGCTTGCAATGGTTGCGACGGTAGATAGGTCGAATCGCGCAAGCGGCAGGAGTACAAATGGGTCACGAAACGAGCGGTCAGGGCCGGTTAACGACGCATGTCCTCGATACGGTGAGTGGCAAGCCAGCGGCAAATCTGCGCATCGAATTGCGCCGCATTGAGAATCAGCAAGCCGAAACTTTGCGCGAAATCCGCACCAATGCAGATGGTCGCTGTGATGCACCGCTGCTTGCCGACGATACACTGCATCAAGGTTCTTACGAGCTGCTTTTTCACGTTGGCGAATATTTCGGCAAAAGCGCTGACACCATTCCGTTTCTGGATGTGGTGCCATTGCGCTTTGGCATTTCCGACGAAAAGGCGCATTATCATGTGCCGTTGCTGGTTTCGCCGTTTTCCTATTCAACCTATCGCGGGAGTTAAGCGATATGGGTCAAGCCGTCAGACATACACTCCGCTTTTTGCTGAATGGCGAGACGGTTGAATTAGACCGTGTTTCGCCCACAGAAACTCTGCTCGATTATCTGCGGCTTTCGTGCAAATTACGCGGCAGCAAGGAAGGCTGCGGCGAGGGCGATTGCGGTGCCTGCACGGTGCTGGTTGGCAAGATTGTCGATGACGAACTCGTCTATGAAAGCGTGAATGCCTGCATCCGTTTTGTAGGCTCTCTCGATGCTACGCATGTCGTAACCATTGAGCATCTGCGCGGCTCCGACGGCGGTCTGCATCCTGTGCAAAAAGCGATGATCGACTTTCACGGCTCGCAATGCGGCTTCTGCACGCCGGGCTTTGTCATGTCGCTTTATGGTCTCTGGATGCGCAATCCAAAGCCAGCGGATGCACAAATTGAAAAGGCACTGCAAGGCAATCTCTGCCGTTGCACCGGTTATGAGGCGATCATGCGTGCCGCGCGTGCAATATCTGACTATGGCACCTTGACCGATGATCCGCTCGCGATCGAACGCGCCTATGTCATCAGCCAGCTCAGCGCTTTACGCGACGGCACACGGGTTGAAATCGGCAGCGGCAAGGACCGTCTGGTCGTGCCTGCTGATCTCGAAGATTTTGCCAATATTTATGCAGCCGAAGCCAAGGCCACAATCGTTGCCGGTTCAACCGATGTGGGCCTCTGGGTCACGAAAATGATGCGTGATATTTCGCCGGTAGTATTCATTGGTCACCTCAATGAATTGCGGACAATTAGCGAAAAAGATGGTGTTATCAGCATTGGCGCGGGCGTCACCTATACCGAAGCTTTTTTATTTCTGGCGAAGCGCATTCCTGCGCTGGGAAGCCTGATCAACCGCATTGGCGGCGAGCAGGTGCGTAATATGGGCACCATCGGCGGCAACATCGCCAATGGTTCGCCTATTGGCGACACACCACCACCATTGATCGCGCTTGATGCAAAGCTGACACTGCGCAAGGGTGCCGAACGCCGGACGATTCCAGTGCAAGATTTCTTCATCGCCTACGGCAAACAGGATCGTCAGCACGGCGAGTTTGTCGAAGCCGTGCATGTGCCAATTCCGGACGAGCGCAGTCAGTTTGCTATTCACAAAATCTCCAAGCGTTTTGAGGAAGACATCACGGCAACGCTTGGCGCCTTTCATCTGACACTCGATGTACATGGCAATGTCGCCTCCATCCGCATCGCCTATGGCGGCATGGCCGCAACGCCAAAGCGGGCGTTGAATGTGGAAGCAGCCCTTCTTGGCAAGCCATGGAATGACGCAACTGTCGAGGCGGCACTTGAAGCCTATGGCCTCGACTATCAGCCTTTGAGCGACATGCGTGCGAGTGCTGGTTACCGTTTGTTGGTTGCGAAAAATCTGCTCCGCCGCTTCTATGCTGAAACGCAGGGCGAGAGCGAAGCTTTGCGTAAGCCAAACACTGTTGCGGCATAAGGAGGATGACATGAACAAGCATCCTGCATCTGAAATCAAAGCGGCGCGCATTAAAGGCGGTGTCGCAACCGATCAGCGCCATGACTCAGCGCATAAGCATGTGACGGGTGAAGCGGTCTATATCGACGATATTCCTGAACCCGAAGGCACGCTGCATATCGGTATCGGTTGTTCGACCGTGGCACACGCCAAAATCACCGGAATTGATTTGTCGGCAGTACGCTCTGCCCCCGGTGTGGTCGACGTACTGACTTATAAGGACGTGCCAGGCGAAAACGACGTCTCGCCATCCGGTATGCATGATGATCCGATTTTTGCGGTAGACACTGTGCAATTTCACGGCCAGCCGATCTTTGCGGTTTTGGCCCGCACGCGTGATCAGGCGCGTCGCGCAGCTCGCCTTGCCAAGATAGACTATGAAGAAATGCCCGGCCTGTTTTCGATTTCGAGTCTCGACGGCTACAAAGACAAGCTGGTCTTCACGCCGTTGACGCTTAATCGTGGTGACGCCCGTAAGGCCATTGACGACGCGCCGCGCAAGGTCAAAGCCCGCATGAAAATCGGAGGGCAGGATCACTTTTATCTCGAAGGGCAGGTATCGCTTGCGATCCCCGGCGAAGATGAAGACGTGACGATCTATTGCTCCACGCAGGGGCCAAGCGAAACCCAGCATCTGGTGGCCCATGCGCTTGGCGTTCCGAGCCATTCGGTGACGGTAGAAGTGCGCCGCATGGGTGGCGGTTTTGGCGGCAAGGAAACGCAGTCAAACCAATGGGCGGCAATTGCCGCTATCGCTGCCAAGAAGCACAAACGCGCCGTCAAAATCCGGCTCGACCGTGATGAGGACATGACCTCGACCGGCAAGCGCCATGATTTCGTCGTCGACTACGAAGTGGGCTTTGACGATGCGGGCAATATCCTCGGTGTCGATTATCTGTTCGCGTTGAATGCCGGTTTCTCTGCCGACCTGTCCGGTCCGGTTGGTGATCGCGCGCTGTTTCACTGCGACAATGCCTATTTCTTCCCCGCCGTTCATGCGCAATCCGCGCCGCTTTATACCAATACGGTTTCCAACACGGCCTTTCGTGGTTTTGGCGGTCCGCAAGGCATGGTCGGTGCCGAGCGCGTGATCGAAGAAGTGGCCTTTGCTGTCGGTAAAGATCCGCTCGAAATCCGCAAGCTCAATTTCTATGACGCGATGGGAACAGACGGCACACGCAATGTCACGCCCTATCACCAGAAGGTGGAAGACTGCATCATCCAGCGCATTGTTGCCGAGCTTGAGGAAAGTGCGGATTACGCGAAGCGCCGCGAGGCAATCCGCGAATTCAACGCCAAAAGCCGCTATGTCAAACGCGGCATGTCACTGACGCCAGTGAAATTCGGGATTTCCTTCACCAAGACGGAATCCAATCAGGCCGGTGCGCTGGTGCATGTCTATAATGACGGTTCGGTACATATGAACCATGGCGGAACCGAGATGGGGCAGGGGCTTCATCTGAAAGTGGCGCAGGTGGTTGCTGAAGAATTCCAGATCGACCTTGATCGCGTGAAGATCACCGCAACTACGACCGCGAAAGTTCCAAACACAGCGCCCACGGCGGCATCGTCCGGCGCTGATCTCAATGGTATGGCGGCGCAGGATGCAGCGCGTCAGATCAAGAAGCGCCTTATTCATTTTGCCGCCCAGCAATATCAGGTGCCGGAAAATCAGGTTGTTTTCCTGCCAAACCGCATACGCGTCGGCAATCAGGAAGTCAGCTTCAACGATTTGGTGAAGCAGGCCTATATCGGGCGCGTGCAGCTTTCCGCATCGGGTCATTACAAGACGCCAAAAATCCATTGGGATCGCGCCAAGGGTAAAGGCCACGCCTTCTATTATTATGCCTATGGTGCTGCCTGTTCCGAGGTGTCTGTCGATACATTGACCGGCGAATATGTGGTGGAACGCACCGATATTCTGCACGATACCGGGCGTTCGCTGAACCGCGCTATTGATATTGGACAAGTGGAAGGCGGCTTTGTGCAGGGCATGGGCTGGCTGACCACGGAAGAGCTTGTCTGGGACGATAAGGGCAGGCTGCGCACGCATGCACCATCGACCTATAAGATCCCTCTGGCCTCGGACCGTCCGAAGATTTTCAATGTAGCACTGACCGACTGGTCGGAGGCTTATGAGCCGACGATCCACCGCTCTAAGGCGGTGGGTGAGCCGCCGCTGCCACACGGTATGTCGGTGCTCTATGCGCTGTCGGATGCAGTGGCGAGTGTTGCAGATCATAAGACCAGTCCGCGCCTTGATGCGCCTGCAACGCCCGAGCGTGTCTTGATGGCAATCGAGCGGCTGCGAAGTCAGAGAGGCTGATGCGATGCTGGGCAGGCGGGACGACATAAGGGCGTTTCTGAATAAGCGGCCCGATAGTGTTCTGATCGAAGTCACTGATGTCAGAGGTTCTGCCCCGCGGGATGCGGGGGCTTGGATGCTTGTTGCGCGCGATATGATTTTCCGCACCATTGGCGGCGGGCAACTCGAATATATGGCGATTGACCATGCCCGGAAGATTTTAGCGGGCGGCAAAGATTCCCCGATGGATGTGCCGCTTGGCCCCGAGATCGGACAGTGCTGCGGTGGTCGCGTGGCTTTGGGTTTCAAGCGCGTGAACCGTGGCCTTGCCGAAGAATTGGTCATTAAAGTCGATGCCGAAATTGCCATGCGTCCGCATGTCTATGTTTTTGGCGCTGGCCATGTTGGTGACGCGCTTGCCTATGCATTGTCGCTGACCCCTGTGCGCGTCATTCTGGTCGATACGCGTGAGGCGGAGCTTATGGCCGTCGATGCGCCCGGCGTTGAAACCTGTCTTGCGGCAATGCCGGAACAGGTGGTCCGTTCAGCTCCACCGGCAAGCGCATTCATCGTGCTGACCCATGACCATGCGCTTGATTTTCTGATCGTGGCTGAGGCTTTGCAGCGGGGTGATGCCGTCTATGTTGGCATGATCGGCTCAAAAACCAAAAAAGCCACTTTCAAGAATTGGTTGAAAAACGAATTCGGCAGCGCTGATTTGTTTGAAAATCTCGTCTGTCCGGTTGGTGGTGCAGTTGTCAAAGACAAGCGGCCGGAAGTTATTGCCGCATTGGCTGCGGCGGAGGTTTTGACCTCGGTGCTGGTTTCCAACAAAGTTTTGCAATTGGTTTAGAGCGCATCCCGAAAAGTGTGAAACGGTTTGCGGACAAAGATGTGCGTTAGAATAAATATTTAGAGCGCCGATCTGATTCAATCAGATCGTAACGCGCTCTTAAGCCAGCAATTCCTTGATCTGCCGTTGGCAGCGCTCAGTCATAAAATCGATGATCAGACGCACTTTCGGATCCTGAAAGCGCTTATGCGGATAGATCGCTGCAAGCTGGATTGATGCTGGTGGGGTGCTTTCAAGAATCGGAATCAGCCGCCCGTCGCGGATATATTCCTTCACCTCAAACAGCGGCTTGTTGATGATTCCACGCCCGCCGAGCGCCCATTGCGTCAATACGTCGCCGTCGTCGGAGTCATATGGTCCGGTGACTTCAAACTTGCGCAGGCCCTCTGCGGTTTGTAGCGACCAGTAAAACTCTTTTGAGCCAGGAAAACGCAGCAGAAGGCAGTCGTGCTGATCACCCAACAACTCATCAGGAGACTGTGGAGTGCCGTGTTTTTCGAGATATTCTGGGGCAGCGCAGATCACACGCTCACAGTTTAAAATGCCGCGCATGCGCAGATTGGAATTTTCCAGAACGCCTAATTTGAAAGCAACATCAACGCTTTCGCTCATAATGTCGATCTCATGGTCAGATAGTCGCAGGCGCACTTCTATGTCCGGATATTTGTCGTGAAACTCCGGAATTCCCGATGCAATCAGTCTTCGACCCAGTCCTAAAGGCGCTGTAATCCGAATCGATCCTTTCGGATTTTTGGCCAATTCGGCCACTGCGGCTTCCGCTTCATCGACCGCTTCGAGTATCTTTATCGCACCATCATAAAAGATGCGGCCATGCTCTGTTGGGGTCAGTTTGCGTGTCGTTCTGTTGAAGAGCCGCACGCCCAAATGCTTCTCCAACTCCTTGATTCGATTGCTTGCAACGGCTGGAGAGGCGCGCTGGTCGCGACCTGCTGCCGATAGATTTCCCAATTCGACAACGCGCACAAAAACACGCAGATTATCAAGGTAAGACATGCGTTCGTTCCACCATTGTATAGTTTTTTTTGAAAGTGATGGTCTTGATGCGACGTTCACACAGGCGCAAAGCTTTGGCAAATACAAAAGCAGGGAACGAAAGCGCGTCCCGAAAAGTGTAAAACGGTTTTCGGATAAGATGCGCGTCAAGAACAAGAATGGGAGTGCCGCATGTATGATCTTGCCGTGGCCTGGGACTGGCTGGGCTTCGCTGCGCGGTGGCTACACGTCGTCACCGCAATTGCGTGGATCGGCTCGTCTTTCTATTTTATCGCGCTCGACCTTGGCTTGCGCCAGCGCCCCGGCTTGCCCGTTGGAGCGCATGGAGAGGAGTGGCAGGTGCATGGTGGTGGCTTCTATCACATCCAGAAATATCTGGTTGCACCCGCCGAAATGCCTGAACACCTGACGTGGTTCAAATGGGAATCTTATGCCACATGGCTGTCGGGCTTCACGCTGCTCTGCATCGTTTACTATGCGGGCGCTGATCTTTATCTGGTCGATCCGAACGTACTCGATGTCTCGGCAACCACCGCGATTGCCATTTCGATTGCCTCGCTGGCTTTTGGCTGGATTGTCTACAACACCATCTGCAAGCTAATGCTTGGCAAAAGCGACACGCTTTTGATGGTGATCCTCTACGTCATTCTGGTGTTTATGGCATGGGGCTATACGCATCTGTTCACGGGGCGCGCTGCCTTCCTGCATCTGGGCGCATTTACCGCGACAATCATGTCTGCCAACGTGTTCATGGTCATTATTCCGAACCAGAAAATCGTGGTGGCCGATCTCATTGCCGGTCGCAAGCCCGATCCGAAATACGGCAAGATCGCCAAGCAGCGTTCCACGCATAACAACTATCTGACGCTGCCGGTTCTGTTCCTGATGCTCTCGAACCATTACCCGCTGGCATTTGGCACCGAGTTTAACTGGATCATCGCTTCGCTGGTGTTCCTGATGGGCGTTACAATCCGCCATTGGTTCAACACGCGCCATGCCCGCAAAGGCAATCCAACTTGGACATGGCTCGTGACGGTGCTGCTGTTCATCGTGATCATGTGGCTGTCCACTGTGCCGAAAATCTTGACGGGCGAACCGGAAGAGCAAAAGATTTCATCGTTACAGCAGAGTTTCATTTCGGACCCGCACTTTGATAAGGTGCGGGATACCGTTCTCGGACGCTGTGCGATGTGTCATGCTAAGGAGCCCGGCTGGGAAGGCATCATCGCGCCACCGAAGGGCGTAGTGCTTGAAAATGATCGGGAAATCGCGGCCCATGCCCGTGAAATCTATTTGCAGGCTGGTCGTTCCCATGCCATGCCGCCTGCCAATGTGACCGGCGTGAGCAATGAGGAGCGCAAGCTTCTCGCTTCCTGGTATGAATCTGCGACTGCTGGAGCAAAGCAATAATGACCAAACTTCTCATCCGTGGCCGTGTGCTGAGTTTTCGTGAAGAACCGCAAAGTCTGGATGATGCGCAATCTTATCGCTATATCGAAGATGGAGCCGTTCTGGTCGAAAATGGCCGTATCGCGCGCCTCGGTGACTATGCCGATGTGAGCGCCGAAGTGGGCCATGATGTTCAGGTTGCCGACCATCGCCCGCATCTCATTTTGCCGGGTTTCATCGATACACATATTCACTACCCACAGACGCAGGTTATCGCGTCCTATGCGGCCAATCTTCTTGAGTGGCTCAACACCTATACATTCGTGGCAGAGCAGAAATTCGCCGATGAGCAGCACGCGGAATTTATCGCTGAGCGCTTTCTGGATGAGCTGATCCGCCATGGCACAACGACCGCCGTTGCCTATTGTTCGGTGCATCCGCAAAGCGTCGATGCCTATTTCCGTGCATCGCAACATCGCAATATGCGTATGCTGGGCGGCAAGGTGATGATGGACCGCAACGCGCCGCCAGCACTGTGCGACACGGCACAATCGGGTTATGATGACAGCAAGCAGCTGATTGCCCGCTGGAACGGCAAGGACCGGCTTGATTATGTGATTACGCCGCGTTTTGCGATTACCTCAACACCAGAACAGTTGGAAGCAAGTCAGGCGCTTGCCCGCGAGCATCCTGAATGCTTTATCCAGACTCATCTGTCGGAAAACCACGAAGAAATCGAGTTTACGAAGTCGCTCTATCCCGATGCGCCGGATTATCTTGGCATCTATGAGCATTATGGGCTTCTCGGCGAAAAGACATTGCTCGGTCATTCCATTCATCTGGAAGATCGTGAAGTGGGCGTCATGGCGGAAACCGGCTCAATTGCAGTCTTCTGCCCGACTTCGAACCTGTTTCTCGGCTCTGGGCTTTTCGACCGTGATCGCCTCAAAGCATCGGGCGTGCGTATGGCAGTGGCTACCGATGTTGGCGGCGGCACCAGCTTCTCGATGCTGCGCACGATGGACGAGGGCTACAAGGTTCTGCAATTGCGTGGCAACCGGCTCAATCCGTTCCAGTCATTCTACATGATGACGCTCGGCAATGCTCGTGCACTATCGATGGAAGACAAGATCGGTACGCTCGAAGAAGGCACCGAAGCCGACATCGTGGTGCTCGATTCCTCTGCCACCTCGGCAATGCGCTTGCGCATGGCAGCCGTTTCAACACTCGAGCAGGAATTGTTCCTGCTGCAAACGCTGGGCGATGATCGCGCAATTGTTGAAACATATGTGGCGGGCAAGCCGCTAAAGGCTGAATTGGCCTAAAAAATCTCTGGAGGAGGGAGAGGGAGTACCTGCGGCGGAGAAATCTGCAGCGGGTCTTTCTTTTTTGATTAAAGTTCCTCCGGACGTTTGCCGCCCATTGCATGGGTCAGGTCATCGGCTGTAGACCGAATGAGTGGCCCCAGTTCTTCGAGCTTTTGCCGGGGCAAACGAACCGCAGGCCCGGACACGGAAATCCCTGCAATCGCCTCGCCATGCTCATTGAAAATAGGCGCCGCGATGCAGCACATACCAAGCGTATGCTCTTCATCATCAATCGACCAGCCCCGTGTGCGGGTTGCCTGAATGTCTTTCAGCAGTAGAGGCAATGTATCGAGCGTACGTTGTGTAAACTGCTCGAGCGCTTTGCCTGAAAGCGTGCGCGCAATTTGGGTATCCGACCATGTGGACAGAACTGCTTTGCCAATACCGGATGCATGGATAGGTCCACGCCGTCCTGGACGAAAGAAAGCGCGCATCGGCGCGTGGCTTTCGACTTGCGAGATAAACACCACATCACCATCATCTTCGATGCCGATATTGGCGGTCTCGCCGCTCGCTTCCATCAATGATTTGAGATAGGGCCGCGCCAGTGTGCCGAGCTTGCGGAAACGGCGAAACGCATTGCCAATTTCAAACGCCTTGACACCAATGGTCCAGTCGCCGCTTTCCAGATCATGAGAAACCATGCCGTGATTGGCGAGCGAGGTCAGAAGCCGGTGCACGGTGGAAGGCGCCATCCCACTTTCATCAGCAAGATCGGTCAACGTCGAGCCATCATTTTCGGCAATCAGCGCCAGAAGCTTGAGACTGCGATCCAGAACCTGAACGGAGGAAGGTGCCGCGTTTTCCGCAGCCTTGCGGCCCCGCTTTGCTTTTACCTGTTCCATTAGCCACCTCCGATTCCCTGCTCTCTCATCACTACCGCATCCATGTTCTCTCCGAAAGTGCATGTCGATTATCTCCATTTCGTTGAAAATCCTTATTTCCATAGAATGGTATGCATTTCCATTTTTATAGAATAGATTTTTGTTATGGATTATTTTTCCGTTGGAGGAGATCAACATGGCCAGAATGCGTGCAGTGGATGCAGCCATACTTGTGCTGGAGAAAGAAGGGATCGATTGCGCATTTGGTGTGCCAGGTGCTGCGATCAATCCGTTTTATTCGGCCATGCGGGCGCGGGGTTCGATCCGTCACATTCTGGCGCGTCATGTTGAAGGCGCTTCCCATATGGCGGAAGGTTACACCCGAGCAAAACACGGCAATATTGGCCTTTGCATCGGAACATCCGGCCCGGCTGGCACCGATATGATCACCGGGCTTTACTCGGCATCAGCAGATTCAATTCCAATCCTCTGCGTTACAGGCCAAGCACCCCGCGCGCGCCTCGACAAGGAAGACTTTCAGGCAGTGGATATCGCCAAGATCGCGGCCCCTGTCACCAAATGGGCGGTCACGGTTATGGAGCCTGCACTGGTGCCTTTTGTTTTCCAAAAGGCATTTCATATCATGAAGTCGGGTCGCCCCGGCCCGGTGCTGATCGATCTGCCGATCGATGTCCAACTCGCCGAAATCGAGTTTGACATCGATACTTATCAGCCAATGGAGGCTTACAAGCCATCAGCCACCCGCGCACAGGCTGAAAAAGCCATTGCGATGTTGAATGATGCGGAACATCCGCTGATCGTAGCGGGTGGCGGCATCATCAATGCCGATGCTTCCGATCTTCTGGTTGAGTTTGCTGAAATCACCGGCATTCCGGTTATCCCGACCTTGATGGGCTGGGGCGTTATCCCTGATGATCACCGCCTCATGGCGGGCATGTGTGGTCTTCAGACCTCGCATCGCTATGGCAACGCGACGCTATTGGCTTCAGATATGGTTATCGGTATTGGCAATCGCTGGGCCAACCGTCACACCGGCAATGTGGAAACCTATAAGAAAGACCGCAAATTTATCCATATCGATATTGAACCCACCCAGATTGGCCGTGTGTTCGCACCGGACTTCGGTATCGTTTCGGATGCTGCCAAAGCGTTAAAACTGCTGCTGGATGTTGCCACCGAATGGAAGACGGCAGGTAAGCTGCGCGATTGGTCCGGCTGGGCGCAAGAATGCGCTGAGCGCAAAAAAACCATGCTGCGCAAGACGCATTTTGATCAAACGCCGTTGAAGCCTCAGCGCGTTTATGAAGAGATGAACCGGGCCTTTGGCCGCGATACTTGCTATGTCACCACAATTGGTCTGAGCCAGATTGCTGGTGCGCAGTTCCTGCATGTTTATCGCCCGCGCAACTGGATCAATTGCGGTCAGGCTGGTCCATTGGGCTGGACATTGCCAGCAGCACTTGGCGTTCGCGCGGCTGATCCAGATCGCCCGATTGTTGCACTGTCCGGCGATTATGATTTCCAGTTTATGATTGAAGAGCTGGCGGTCGGCGCACAGCACAAGCTGCCTTACATTCATGTGGTCGTGAACAATTCCTATCTCGGCCTAATCCGTCAGGCGCAACGCGGCTTTAATATGGATTTCGAGGTCAGCCTGGCATTTGATAACATCAACGCATCGGGCGATGCCGAAAAGGGCTATGGCGTCGATCATATCGCGGTTGCCGAAGGACTGGGCTGCAAGGCGATCCGGGTGCGAAGCCCCAACCAGTTTGCCGAGAGTTTTGAACAGGCAAAGGCGTTGATGGAAGAACATCAGGTGCCGGTTGTGCTTGAATTCATTCTCGAACGTGTCACCAATATCTCCATGGGAGCCGACATCGATCAGGTTGTCGAGTTTGAGGAACTGGCCGAGCGTGGCGAAGATGCGCCAACTGCAATTGCGGCTTTATTAGATTAATTTCGGAGGAATGGGCTATGCCAAGATTTGCAGCCAATCTGACTATGCTTTTTAATGAAGTGCCGTTTATGGAGCGCTTTGCACTGGCAGCGAAAGCGGGTTTCAAAGGGGTCGAATATCTCTTCCCGTATGACTTCAATCGTCACGAGCTGAAGGCAGCACTGGACCGTCATAATCTGGCACAGGTGCTGCACAATCTGCCCGCAGGAAACTGGGCTGGTGGCGAGCGCGGTATTGCCGTTCTGCCGGATCGGATTGACGAGTTTCGCCGTGGTATTGCCGATGCAATTGACTATGCGACTGCGCTCAATTGTTCGCAGGTCAATTGCCTCGCGGGACTTGCGCCGCAAGGCGTCGATCCCGATGCATTGCGCGCAACGTTCGTGAGCAATCTGCGGCTTGCCGCGCGCGAATTTGGCAAGCATGGCATTCGTTTGCTGATCGAGCCGATCAACCATTACGACATGCCGGGCTTTTATCTCAACACGGTCGAACAGGCGGTGTCGATCATTGATGAAGTCGGCAGCAACAACCTGTTTATCCAATATGATCTTTATCACCAGCAGCGCACGCGCGGCGAACTCATCGCCACCTATGAGCGCTACAAGCCGCTGATAGCACATATTCAGCTGGCCGATAATCCGGGGCGCAACGAGCCGGGCACGGGCGAAATCAACTATCCATATGTGTTCGAAGCGCTGAAAAATGCTGGCTACACGGGTTGGATTGGTTGCGAATACAAGCCGAAGACCACCACTGAGGAAGGTCTTAGTTGGTTTAAACAAGATCAAGCCGAACGGCTGACTGCATAGGGGGAATGGCTATGACAAATATCGGTTTTATCGGGCTTGGCATCATGGGCAAGCCAATGGCGCAGCATTTACAAAATGCAGGCTATAAGCTTTTTACCTCCAAGCATACGCAACCGCCGCACAAGGACTTGCTAGATGCAGGGCTGACTGTCCTCGACACCCCAAAGGCAGTCGCAAGCGAATGCGAAATGACCATTCTCATGCTGCCGGATACGCCGCAGGTTGCCGATGTATTGTTCAGCGAAGGCGGCGTTGCCGAAGGTTTGGGCAAAGGCAAAACGCTCATTGATATGAGCTCAATTTCGCCGATTGAAACCAAGGAATTTGCCAAAAAAGTCCGGGCAACGGGTGCGGAATATATCGACGCGCCGGTATCGGGCGGAGAAGTTGGCGCGAAGAATGCCAGCCTTTCGATTATGGCAGGCGGTGCGCAGGGTGCGTTTGATAAGGCGCTGCCGCTCCTAAAACTCATGGGCAAAAACATCACGCTGGTTGGCGATTGCGGTGATGGGCAAACCACCAAGGTCGCCAATCAGATTATTGTCGCGCTCAATATTGAAGCCGTAGCTGAAGCGCTGGTCTTTGCGTCTAAGGCGGGTGCCGATCCGGCAAAGGTGCGTGAAGCGCTGATGGGTGGCTTTGCTTCTTCGCGTATTTTGGAAGTGCACGGCGAACGCATGATCAAGCGCACATTCGATCCGGGTTTCCGTATTTCGCTGCACCAGAAGGATTTGAATCTTGCTTTGCAGGGCGCGAAAGCATTGGGCGTTTCGCTACCAAATACGTCAATGGCACAGGAACTGTTCAACTCATGCGCAGCGCATGGCGACGATGGTCTCGATCATTCCGGACTGGTGCGTGCGCTGGAGCGAATGGCCAATCATGATGTGGCTTAATTCAAGAGATTAATTCTCTGGAGGGGAGAACATGGAGCTGGCGATCTGGAGGGAGATGGCTGGCTCCATTGCTTTTATATGCGCAGCACGAAATAGTGTTGTGAAATAACAATAATATCGGGAATCTCATGACTGCCATCAACGATCCGAAGAAGTTTCTGACCAGCCTGTTCGATGCAGCGGTTGCGGCTGCTGATCCTGAACTGGTGATCCGCGCCAATTTGCCTGCCAAGCCCAAAGGCCGGACGATTGTGATTGGTGCGGGCAAAGGTTCGGCGCAGATGGCAGCAGCTTTTGAGCGCGCATGGGCAGAGCGGCATGAGGGCGAGGACGCGCCAATCGAAGGTGTTGTCGTCACGCGCTATGGCTATGGTGCGCCTTGCAACACGATTGAGATCATCGAAGCATCGCATCCGGTGCCTGATGATGCCGGGCTTGGGGCCTCAAAACGGCTGTTTGATGCGGTATCCAACCTCACTGAAGATGATCTTGTTGTGGCGCTGATTTCTGGTGGTGGCTCGGCTTTGTTGCCATCGCCACCTAAAGGTCTGACGCTTGCTGACGAGATCGCCGTCAACAAAGTATTGCTGGCGTCCGGTGCGCCGATATCGGCCATGAATGCCGTGCGAAAGCATCTCTCGACTATTAAAGGCGGAAGGCTGGCAGCAGCGGCGCATCCTGCCAAAGTCTTCTCGCTGGTAGTGTCCGATATTCCCGGTGACAACCCCGCCTTTGTGGCGTCCGGCCCGACTGTGCCTGATGAAACGAACCGCGACGAAGCGCTCAAAATTATCGAAAGCTATAGACTTGAACTGCCCGATGCCGTGCTCGCACATATCAAAAGCGAGAAATCGCATGCGCCGAAGCCTGACGATAAGATCTTTGCTGACAACGAAGTGCGGGTGATCGCATCAGCAGCCGTGTCGCTGGAAGCAGCCGTCAAAGAAGCGCAGCGGCATGGCGTTGAAGCGGTGATCCTGTCCGATTCAATAGAGGGTGAGGCGCGCGAAGTCGCGCATGTTCATGCGGCAATCGCGCGGGAAGTGGCGGATCGTGATCGCCCGTTCAAAAAACCGATTGTTCTGCTTTCCGGTGGTGAGACCACTGTGACCATCCGCGCCAAAGGCGGCAAGGGTGGCCGCAACAGCGAGTTTCTTCTGGCTTTCGCGCTTGATATTGATGGCTATGGGAATATTCACGCGCTGGCCGCAGATACGGACGGCATTGACGGTTCGGAAGATAATGCCGGTGCCTTTGCCGATGGCACCACCGCTTCGCGTTTGCGCGATGCGGGTGAGGATGGCGCTGCACGGCTGAATACCAATGATGCATGGAGCGCGTTTGATGCGATTGGCGATCTGTTCACGCCGGGGCCAACCGGCACCAATGTCAACGATCTCCGCGCTATTTTGATAATGGCTTAGTTTCGTCGTCGATCAGGATGCGCGTTGCCGCTCCATCCAGATCTTCATACTGGCCGTTTTTCAATGACCATAGAAATCCGGCAAGGCCCAGAATACCCAGGCCAAGCGCAATTGGAATCAGGAAAAGAAGTCCGCTCATTTGTGCGCTTCCTTGAGAATGACAGCCGGCGCGACCTTGTTTTGCGCCTGCTGTTTTTGTTTTCCGGCCCTAAGCCGCATGGCGTTACTGACAACCACAATCGATGACAACGACATTGAAAGTGCTGCCACCAGCGGCGTGACATAGCCGAAAATCGCAATCGGCACAGCAATGATATTATAGCCGATGGAAAGTGCAAAGTTCTGGCTGATCAACCGACCCGCTTCTTTTGACACCGCAAAAGCCAGCGGAACAGCAGACAGGCTTTCACGCAGGAACACGAAATCGGCGGCGTTGCGGCCAATGTCGGCCGCGGTTGCTGGAGCCATCGAAACATGCGCCGCCACAAGCGCTGGCGCATCGTTCAGCCCATCGCCGACCATCAGGACTTTACGACCATCAGCTGCCAGACCCTGCACAAGCTCCGATTTATCGGCAGGCAGAACTTCACCACGATATTGATCAACACCGAGATAGGCAGCAAGCTTTTTCACTGCAGGCAGTTTGTCGCCCGAGATAATTTCAAGCTTCAAACCATTACGCTTCAGCGTACCAATCGCGGCAGCTGCATCTTCGCGTGGCTGATCTTCAAAGCGGAAGGTTTCAACAAGCATGCCATTGATGGACAGGCAAGTTTCCGGGCCATCTGACAGCGCAGCGTTCGTGTTTCTGTCCGCCCATTCGCGTTTGCCAAGACGATAAATCGTTCCGCTCAGCTCTGCCTCGATGCCAGCGCCGGGAATTTCCTCAATGCGCGTGAAAGCCGTCATCTGCTTTGCACCGGAAAACAGCGCAAGCGCGCGCGAAAGCGGATGGCGCGAATAAAGCGATAGTTCAGATGCAATTTCCAAATTGTTCGGATTGACCGCATCAAGATCAATCAGGCGAGGCTGACCAAGTGTCAGCGTGCCGGTTTTGTCGAATACGGCCGTGTCGATCTCGGCCATACGTTCCATGGCAGAGCCGTCCTTGATCATGATGCCGTTTTCAAACAGGCGACGCGCTGCGACCACCTGAACGATGGGAACTGCCAGTGCCAGCGCACAGGGACAGGTGATTATCAGCGTGCAGATCGCAATGTAAATAGAACGATACCAGTCGCCGCCCGTATAAATCATCCAGCCGACAAAAGCCGCAAAGGCAATCGTATGTACCATCGGCACATAGAGTTCCGACGCGCGATCAGCGAGGCGGCGATAGAATGCGCGACCACCTTCGGCCACATCCATCAGACGCACCATTTCAGCGAGGAAGGAATCCTTGGCTTCAGCGGTCGCACGAATGACGAGCGGGGCAGACAAGTTGATGGTTCCGGCGCGAATATCCGAGCCGGGGCCGACAGGCACCGCATCGCTTTCGCCTGACGCAATCGCGCAATCGAGTTCGGAACGACCGTCTTCGACCTTGGCATCTACCGGCACACGTTCGCCTGCGGCAAGGATGATTCGCATTCCGGGGCGGATTTCATTGACCGGCAGATAGTTGCGCTCGTCATTTTCGCCAATCACCACCGCACCGCGCGGGCTTAATTGCGCCAGACCACGCACCGCAGAACGTGCGCGTGCGCGCATGAGATAGTCGAGCGTGCGGCCAATCAGCAGGAAGAACAGCAGCGAGACAGAAGCGTCGAAATAGGCATGCTGGCCGTGGTTCATTGTTTCATAAACGCTCATGCCAAAGGCGAGCGAAATGGCGAGCGCGATTGGCACATCCATGTTCACGCGGCGCGCGCGCAGCGCATTCCATGCAGAAACGTAGAAAATCCGGCCCGAATAAATCAGGGTCGGCAGGGCGATCAGACCGGAAATCCAGTGAAACATATCGCGGGTGGCAGCATCTGCACCTGACCAGACGGCAACCGACAACAACATCACATTACTGGATGCAAAGGCTGCCACACCAAGTGCAATCAGCAGCCGCGTGAAGGTCGGGTCTTTGTCCTGCACCATATCGAAAATATGCGCTTCATAACCAAGGCGGCGTAGCGGATCGACAACATCGGGCGGCGTTTCGCCATCCTTCCAGCGAATGGTAACGCGGCGCGCGGTGAGATTGACGCGCACATATGCAACTCCGCTAATCTTGCCCAGAGCGTCTTCAATAGTCTTGATGCAAAGCCCGCAATGAACGCCGGGAACTGAGAGATCAAGCTGGCGCAGACCATCGCCGAGTGCACGGCTTGCGACCAGCATTTCATCCGGTGAAACCGACTGAATGACGGTCGCTATTTGTGCATTTTCAACGCAACAACTCATAAGATCCTCCCGTCCTTCACAAGAACGCGGATGATGTGACGATAGGGGTCTTCAAGGTTGTAATCGTCTCTGGCGACGGCGTTGACTTCCATGATCCAGGCACCTTCATCGAGCGCTAGCGGAGCGCTGAGCAAACCGTCTTCTGCAACAGTGAGGTCCACTTTTGTGTCATGCGCATCACCGACAGGGCGCTTGAATTCTACCGTGCCGCCCGTCATCACAACGGCCTTGCCGTCGCGATCATTCAGGCGCCACGAGAACACACCTTCTTCGAGCGCTGGCTGAGACTGCCAGCCAAGCGCTGCCTGCTCTTTTCCAGTCTCTGCTTTGTCGTTGAACTCCTGACTGGCGACATAGGTGTTCTTGACGACCAGTCCGCTCCAACTGCTCACAGCCTTATAAGCCATGGTCATATTGACCGCGATGATGACACCGAAGAACGCGAACATAATACCCAGCATGTGCCAACCGGTGAAGCCATTGGTGGTTTTTGATTTCACTGACATCATTTCTTCTCCGGAGCCATGAAGGTTGCTTTGTAACGTGCATGTTCCGCGCCGTCCGCGTCACGCACTTCGATTTCATAGTCGGAGCGCTGCTCCGTAATGGCATCATGCGGCAGGGTTACGAAAACCCGCAATGTTTTCAGCCGGTCGGGTTCAACGGGTATATCGTAATCGCCCTCTGCATTCAGGTTTTCATCTTGCACAGTCAGTTTCGCGCCGGGTAGACCTTCAATCGAAAGGCGGAACGTGCGCGGAACCGGGATCATGTTGAGCAGCTTGACCGTGTAGCCGTTGCGGATCGAACCATCCGACAGCAGCACATATTGCGGTGCGCGATCATGCAATACATTGATACCGATACGCTGACGCATCGAGAGCGAAATAACCAGTGTCAGACCGATCAACGCCCAGACGATGAAATAGAACAGAGTGCGCGGACGAAGAACCTTCTTCCACGACAGATGTTCAACCGCGGGGGACAGCTTGTTCGGTGTTTCATACACCCGCGCCGGATTGATTGGCGCGGTGCCATTATTGGTGGCAAGCGCCATGTTCCAGTCATAGTCGGCAAGCGTTGCATAGGAAATCAATCCCCGCTCTTTGCCGACTTTATCCATGACGCTGTCGCATGCATCAATGCAGAGTGCGCAGGTGATGCACTCGAGCTGCTGGCCATCGCGAATATCAATCCCCATCGGGCAGGCAGCAACACAGGCATTACAATCCACGCAGTCGCCGACGGTTTCACCCGCTGCGAGTGCCTTCTTGGAATGGCGTGAGCGTGGTTCGCCGCGCCAGTCATTATAGGTCACAGTCAGCGAGTTTTCATCCAGCATTGCGGCCTGAATGCGTGGCCATGGGCACATATAAGTGCAGACCTGCTCGCGCATCAGTCCACCGAAAATATAGGTGGTGGCGGTGAGGATCGCGACAGTCATATAGGCGACGGAGGCTGCTTGACCGGTGACAAAATCCACCAGCAGCGTGGGCGCATCAGCAAAGTAGAAAATCCACGCGCCGCCGGTCAGAACACCGATGATAATCCAGACCGTATGCTTGGTGACACGCTTCCAAACCTTTTCAAAAGACCAAGGCGCTTTGTCGAGCTTCATGCGGGCATTGCGGTCGCCTTCAATAGCGCGCTCGACAACCAGATAAAGATCGACCCAGACGGTTTGCGGACAGGTATAACCGCACCATGCGCGGCCCGCCGCCGATGTCACCAGAAACAAACCAAGGCCCGCCATGATGAGCAGACCTGCGACGTAATAAAATTCTTGCGGCCAGATTTCGACGAAGAGGAAATAGAAGCGACGATTGGCAAGATCGATCAGCACTGCCTGATCGGGCGCATAGGGGCCGCGATCCCAGCGCAGAAATGGCGTCAGGTAGTAAATACCCAACGTGATGAACATGATGATCCACTTGAAGCGGCGGAAATTGCCCTTCACACGCTTCGGAAATATCTTTACCCGTGCCGCGTACAACGACTGCCGGATATTGGGGGAATTGACTGCCTGAACGTCTATCCGTTCGACATCGTCTGACATTTGCCTTGCTCCTCAAGCGCGAGGCCGACAGACAGAAGCTGGCTTGCCGGTTGTTTCGCACTTGTCTTGATTGAGAGCGGGGTGATTATTCGCCGTCCGTTCTTATGTATTTCTCGTTTGGCTGGCCCCGAATTGCCGTCAAGCCGGGGCCAGCTGAAGCTTGGATGCTATTATTCACCACCGCCGAGCGAGTGGACGAAGATTGCGAGCTGCTTGACGGTTGCGTCGCCAAGACGTGCTTCCCATGCAGGCATCACGCCATGTTTTGGACGCGCAACCTGCTTGGCGATTGCGTCTTCACCAGAACCGTAGAACCAGATCGCATCGGTAAGGTTTGGCGCGCCAAATTCGCGCAAGCCCTTCGCATCTGCGCCGTGGCAGACAGCGCAGTTTTCCGCGAAGACCTGCTTGCCAGCCGGGATCATATCCGGGTTATGCGGTGTGCCCGAAAGGCTGACCACATAGGCCGCAACGTCACGAACCTGTTCTGGTTCAAGCACATCGACAAAGGCTGGCATTTCCGAAACGCGGGTATCCGCGTCATCGGGCGAACGCACGCCATGACGGATGGTCGTCAGAATGTCGTCAACCGAACCACCCCAGAGCCAGTCATCATCGTTGAGGTTTGGATAGCCCGGTGCGCCCTGTGCACCAGTGCCGTGGCACTGTACGCAGTTCACGCGGAACGCTGCTGCACCGCCAGCAATCGCATATTGGCGCAGGTTTTCATCCGCGATGATCTCATGCACGTCCTTGGCATTAATCTGGTCCATAATGCCCTGACGGTCAGCTGCGATCTGTGCGTTTTCCTTCCAGAAATCGCCCCGGCTCGACCATTCATAAAGACCTGCCGTCGAGCTTGAGATCAGCGGCCATGCCGGATAGGCAATCACATAGGCTGCGGCCCAAACGATGGTCGCGTAAAAGGTCCACAGCCACCAGCGTGGCATTGGGTTGTCGAGTTCCTGAATACCGTCCCATTCATGGCCGGTTGTGGGTACGCCACTGACTTCATCAACTTGTTTGTCAGTCATTTTTGTCGTCCTTGAACGGTATTTCCTTCGCTTCATCGGCTTTCTTTTTGCTTCCCGGACGGAAAGCAAAAAGAATAACGAAGACGAAGAACAGAGCCATCGCGAGCAGGCCCCAGCTATCGGCGAAAGTGCGCAGGGTATTGTAATCCATGGCTAATTCTCCGCGTTATCGTGCTTTGGGGGACTGGTCGTAGGTCGAGAAGTCGACGAGCGTGCCGAGCATCTGGAGATAGGCAATCAATGCATCCATTTCCGAGATGACCTGCGGGTTGCCGTCAAAGTCGCCAACTTTCGCTTTGGGGTAGCGTTCGAGAAGGGCAGTTGTATCGGCATCCGGCTCTGCCTGCGCTTTAAGATCAGCAAGCGCGTTATCGACCATCTCTTGGCTATAAGGCACGCCAACAGCAACGTTGGCTTTGAGATTGGCCGAAATATCGCTGATTTTCAGCGGGTTTTTCAGCAGGAAGCCGTAATTCGGCATAACCGATTCCGGCACCACGTCACGCGGGCGCACCAGATGCTGCACATGCCATTCGTTGGAATAGCGGCCACCGACGCGCGCGAGGTCTGGCCCCGTGCGCTTCGATCCCCATTGGAACGAATGGTCATACATGGATTCCGCTGCCAGAGAGTAATGGCCGTAACGTTCCACTTCATCGCGGAACGGACGGATCATCTGGCTGTGGCAGAGGTAGCAGCCTTCACGCACATAGATGTCGCGGCCCGCCAGTTCCAGCGGTGAATAGGGACGCATCCCTTCCACCTTCTCGATGGTATTTTCGAGATAGAAAAGCGGGGCGATTTCCACGATGCCGCCGACAGTCACAACAGCCAGCGAGGCGATCAGCAACAGCGTTGCGTTTTTCTCCAGTGTGGAGTGTTTTTTCAGAAAAGACATAAATCACACTCCTTATTCGGCTGGCTGAACAGCTGCGCCAACCACAGGCTGCGCACCGCCCATTGGGGCTTCTTTGCGCAGATTGCCGCGAATGGTCTGATAGACGTTCCAGGCCATAACCAGTCCACCGGCGAGGTAGAGCACGCCGCCCAGCGTACGGATGACGTAGTAAGGGAACATGGCAGCTACGGTTTCGACGAACGAGTAAACGAGGAAGCCCTGGCTGTCGTATTCGCGCCACATCAGACCCTGCTGGATACCGGCAACCCACATGGCGGCGGCGTAAAGCACGATGCCGAGTGTCGCTAACCAGAAGTGCCAGTTGACCATACGGATCGAATAGAGACGTTCGCGGTTCCACAGCTTTGGTGTCAGGTAATAGACAGCCGCGAAGGTAATCATGCCGTTCCAGCCAAGAGCACCCGCATGAACGTGACCAATGGTCCAGTCGGTGTAGTGCGACAGCGAGTTAACCGCTTTGATCGACAGCATTGGACCTTCAAAGGTTGCCATGCCGTAGAAGGCGATCGCAGCAACCATCAGACGGATGATCGGATCGGTACGTACCTTGTCCCATGCACCTGAAAGCGTCATCAGACCGTTGATCATGCCACCCCAAGAAGGCATCCACAGCATGATCGAGAACACCATGCCAAGCGTCTGCGCCCAATCGGGAACAGCCGTGTAATGCAGGTGGTGAGGACCAGCCCAGATATAGAGGAAGATGATCGACCAGAAGTGCACGATCGATAGACGGTAGGAGTAAACCGGACGGTTCGCCTGCTTTGGTACGAAATAATACATCATGGCGAGGAACGGTACGGTCAGGAAGAACGCCACCGCGTTATGACCATACCACCACTGCGTCACAGCGTCCTGTACGCCTGCGAAAGCTGAATAGCTTTTCACGCCGAGGAATGAGACTGGGATCGCCAGATTGTTGATGATGTGCAACATCGCAATTGTGACGATGAATGACAGGTAGAACCAGTTTGCCACATAGATATGTGGCTCCTTGCGCCGCAAGACGGTGCCAAGGAACACGGCGAGATAGGCGACCCAGACAATGGTCAGCCAGATATCGACATACCATTCTGGTTCAGCATATTCGCGCGATTGCGTAATGCCGAGCAGGTAGCCTGTTGCAGCCATCACGATGAAGAGGTTGTAACCCCAGAACACGAACCATGCGAGATCGCCGCCGAACAGGCGTGCGCGACAGGTGCGCTGCACGACATAAAATGACGATGCGATCAAGATGTTGCCGCCAAATGCGAATACAACGCCCGATGTGTGCAATGGGCGCAGGCGACCGAAGTTGAGATAAGGCTCAAAGTTCAGATCAGGGAAAGCGAGCTGTGCTGCGATAAGCACGCCGACCAGAAACCCAACCACACCCCAAAACACGGTCGCGATAACGCCATAGCGGATCGGCCCGTCAATATAGGTCGACGTATCGACCTTTTTTGGCGTCAGGCTGTAATCAGCATTACGCATCAGCAGAATGGTGAAAATGGCGAGTACGGCGAACAGAATCCACATATGGGTTCTGAACAACTCATCATGAGAAAATCCGGCCAGAAGCACGGCAAAAAGTGCTCCCAGACCAGACAGGACTGTTCCAGCGGCGTAGTTCATGTAATCCCCTCGCAGCGCAAGTCAGAAACTGTCTTAATGAAGACAGCTATGTCGATAGCCCCTCTATCGACATTTCTCGGTTACGTGTCATTGATCTAAATCAAATAGCGCTTGTTTGGGATGCGACGAATTGGGAGTTTTGGGGGAGTGGGCCTGTCAGCTCTGGAGCGCCTAGCCGCTTATTCCGTAGCCTGGGCGGGGATAATGACAAGGGCGCGCAAGCCACCTTCCGGGCGATTGCGAAGTTGAACCTCGCCACCCATGCGTGTCGTGGCCATCTTGACGATAGCAAGGCCAAGGCCGCTGCCATTTTCACTTCTGTTGGCACCGCGATAAAAACGCTCGGTTACATGCGCCATATCTTGCGGCGGAATGCCGGGACCGTCATCCTCGACAGTGAAAACAACCTGATCACCCGTCTTTTCGAGGCTGCATCGCACCGAGCCGCCTTCAGGTGAATGGTTGACGGCATTCTCGATCAGGTTGCGCATGGCAAGCGTGAAAAGATGCGGATATTGCATTGTAACAAGCGGTAGATTGTTGGGCAGTTCAATTTTTACGCCACGATGCGCTGCAAGCATACGCATGTCAGTGGAGATCGAGACCAGCAGCTGACAGGCGGGTTCCGGTGCTGGTGGCTCCATTTCATCGCCCGTTTCAAGGGCGGCAAGATCCAGCAACTGATTGACGAGACGGCTGGTGCGATCAACACCCGCCGCAATCTGCCGGACTGCATTGATGCGCATGGCGTCGTCTTTGGCACCCTCCGCGATCTGTGCCTGTGTCTTGAGACCCGCAAGCGGGGTCTTGAGTTCATGTGCGGCGAAGATCGCAAAATTGCGCTCGCGTTCACGCGCTTCCTCAACGCGATGAAAGAGATCGTTCAACGCAGAGACCGCGGGAGTAATTTCCGACGGCAGATTGTCCTGTGGTAACGGCCGCAAATCCCGCGCATCGCGTTTCGATAAAGTGCGAGCGAGGTTGCTCAGCGGGTTAAGTCCGCGCCTGACATAGAGCCAGATTAGCAGAGCCAGAATTGGCAGCATCAACAGCGCTGGCAAAATCACGCCCGTCACCACATTTTGCACCAGTCGCTCACGCACTGATAGGCTGTCACCCACCATCACACGCAGCCCGAGCTTGGTGTTTTCCACCGCAAAGACCCGCCAGCGTTCACCTGCAACGAGGGTATCGGAAAAGCCGTTAGCAACATCGGTTAACCGCTCACCCGGAGCGCTTTCAGACCGCCCCACAAGCCTGCCGTCGATTGCCCAAATCTGGCAGAAAAGCTGGCGGTCATAATGAGGAAAATCATCCATCGGTTTAAATGAAAGCTGCCCGCCGTCACCATCGGGATTAACCTCAACACGCCGCTCGGTGAGCAACGAATTGACCATGCGCGCAGCTTCCATCAGGCGCGCATCCAGCACTTTTTCAAGTTTTGATTGGGTGCTGACATGTATCCAGATCACGGCGAAAAGCCAGACAAGACAAGTGATGCCGATCAATATGCCGGTGAGACGATTGCGGAGCGAATTCATGCCTGTGCTCCGCCGAGCCTGTAGCCGACACCGCGCACGGTTTCGATGAAGCCAGCGCCAAGCTTGGATCGCAAGTGATGGATATGCACCTCGACTGCGTTGCTTTCGACTTCTTCTTGCCAGCCATATAGCGCTTCTTCAAGCGATGACTTTGAAACAGTGGCGGTTGGGCGTTCCATCAATGCGCGCAATATTGAAAATTCACGACGTGTCAGGCGCAGCGGTTCGCCGTTGAATTGCACCGACATTTCGGCAGGATCAAGCTCCACGCCGCGCCATTCAAGGGTGCTGCTTGCGCGCCCGGTACCGCGCCGGGCAATGGCGCGCACACGCGCCGCCAATTCATGCAGATCGAATGGTTTGCCGACATAATCATCAGCCCCAGCATCTAGCCCTGCAATGCGCTCCGGCACCTGATCACGCGCGGTCAGCAACAGGACTGGCGTATCATCGCGGGCCTGTCGCATGGCTTTGAGAATGTCCAGACCAGAACCATCTGGCAGCATCAGATCAAGCACAACGGCATTATAGTTTTGCGCAGCAAGCGCGGCATCCGCATCGCCACAACTCGCCACCGCATCCACGGTAAAGCCAGCCAATCCCAGCCCCACGGATAGCCCGTCGAGCAGGATTGGATCGTCTTCAACCACCAGAATGCGCATGTTTTCCTGTTTCCGCCTTGTTTTATTCGTATGTGGCTTTTTGCTTCGCCAGCTTAAGGCTGCCTTAAGCTGGCAACAGCATTTGCTTTTTACAACCTAATTCATTTTCGAGAATCAGATTACCCAAATGCGTCTCTTCGCGATACTCGCCATCTTTGTTGTGGCCATTCTCTCACCAGCGCTGGCCGCAAATCCGCTGCCGGTGGATGATGCTTTTCGTCTAAGTGTTGTGAAGGATGGCGACAACCGGCTCCTTCTTAACTGGCAGATTTCCGATGGCTATTATCTTTATCGCGATCATATCGAAGCAAAAGATGCGAAAGGCGCAGCACTCACCGTTGATACGCAACCGGGTATCGCCAAGGATGACCCGAATTTCGGACGCCTCGAAGTCTATTACACACGTACGAGTGCAAGTGTTCCTGCAGGCAGTGAACCCATTCAGCTGACCTATCAGGGATGTCAGGAAGACGGCATTTGCTATCGGCCTGAAACCCGCACGATAGATCCCGTAACGCTCGCCGTCAGCTCTCAGATGGGGAAGGCGTTTACGAGCGGCTCGGTGTTCACCGCCGCATCAGCTCCAATAGCTGAGAGCAAAGCTTTCGCGCTCGCCCCCGAAAAAGGCATGATCGAAAATCTTCTCGATCAGGGCGGTTCGGCACTGGTGATTGCGGCTTTCCTTGCTTTCGGTGTGCTGCTGGCCTTTACGCCTTGCGTGTTTCCAATCTATCCGATCGTCGCGAGAACGCTGGCGCGGGAAGGTGAAAAACTGACGGCAAAACGCGGCTTTGTTCTTTCCAGCACCTATGTGGTGAGCCTCGCTTTGGGCTTTGCAGTCGTTGGTGCAATTGCAGGCTGGTCGGGCCAGAACCTACAAATGGTGCTGCAATCCAAATGGATGGCGCTGGCACTGGCTGGCATCTTCACATTGCTGGCTTTGTCGATGTTCGGCCTGTTCCAGCTTCAGCTCCCATCGTCATGGGTCAGTGCAATTTCCGCAAAAACCGGTCAGCGCACGGGATCTAAGCGCTCTGCTGCAATCCTCGGTTTCTCGTCTGTTTTGATTGTCGGGCCTTGCGTGACTGCGCCGCTGGCTGGCGCGCTGCTTTATATTGCGCAGACGGCTAATGTTGCACTTGGAGCCAGCGCGCTCTTCGCGCTTGGCATCGGCAAAGGTCTGCCACTGATTGCTTTTGCGACGCTGGGTGCGGGCACGCTTCCGCGTGCAGGCGCATGGATGGAAGCGGTCAAACAGGTGTTTGGCTTTGGTTTTCTTGCCACGGCCATTTTCATGGCTGCACCTTTGCTGCCATCAGGCGTGGATATGGTTCTGTGGGCTTTGCTGCTGTTTGGCGTGGCGTGCTTCGCATTTATGAAAGTCCCGCATCGCAACCTTGTTGCGCGCACGATTGGAGCGGCTGCGTTTGTCTATGGCGTTATTCTGATGGTGGGTGTTGCGTCTGGCGGTCGCGATCCGTTGCAACCGCTGACAGCATTAGCTAATCGAGATGTTAACCATAATTCAGCCGCGTTACGATTCGCGCCGGTTGAAACGGTTTCTGCCCTTCAGGAAAAGCTGGACGCGGCGCACGGCGATAAGCCGACGCTGGTCTATTTTACGGCAGACTGGTGTGTCAGTTGCTCCGCTGTGGAGCGGCGCGTCCTGCCGGATGCAGGCGTGAAGAAAGCGCTTGGCGGATATCAGCTTATCAAAGCCGATGTCTCGGACCTTAATGCGGGCAATGCCGATCTGATGGCAAAGCTCAGAGTGGCAGGTCCGCCGACCATGATTTTCTTCAACAATGCCAGTAAAGAACCTGAAGGTACACGATTGGTTGGCGATGTTTCGTCAGCAACGATTGAGCGTTCGGTGGGGCTTCTGAATGCCACGCAGAAGCAGGGCGGCGCTTTTAATTAGATACGGCTTGGGCAAAGTAGGGTTGGGGAAATTGACGACACATTATCAAAAAGAGAAGGCGGCACGCTCGCTGGCGCGGCTGGTTTTCATAGGCCTTCTGCCATTTGCAGTTGCTGCCTGCACCACGACACAAGACAGGCCTGTGGTTGTTAACATGCCCGAACCAGTGGTCATGGCGCCTGAGCCTGCGGCTGTTGCACCTCTCTTGCCGGAGCCGGAAGTTCAGACGGCAAGAAGCGAATATGAAGTGATGTATGGCGCTGTCACCGATGGTGGAAATCACATCGCAGCGCTGGATCTCAGTAAAATTGCTGAACGCAATTTGCGCAAGCAAGTGGATTATCAGACCAGCCACCCGGTCGGCACAATCATTGTCGATCCCTATACGCGCTATCTTTATCTCGTGCAGCCCGGTGGTAAGGCCATGCGTTATTCCGTTGGCGTGGGGCGTGCGGGCATGACATTCAGCGGTGACGCACAGGTTGCTTACAAAGCACAATGGCCACGCTGGACACCAACGCAAAACATGATCAAGCGCAACCCAGACCATTACGCAAAACATGCGAAAGGTCTGGAAGGCGGTATTCGCAACCCGCTTGGCGCGCGTGCGCTCTATCTTTATCGCGATGGCAAAGACACGCTTTATCGCATCCACGGCACCAACGAACCCTGGTCAATCGGCAAGGCTGCTTCGTCGGGCTGTATCCGTCTTTTCAATCAGGACATTCTCGATCTGCACAAGCGCGTTTCCGCTGGAAGCCGCGTTGTTGTCCTGAGCAAGTCTCAATCCGGTCAAGGAGAAAGCTAATGATGAACCGCCGCCAGATGCTCGCTACAACAGTAGCCGGAGCCGCGACACTTGCATTTTCTGGCGGCGCAAGCTTCGCCCAGCGCGCGCCGAGCGTCGCCGAAGTCCTTTATGACACGGAAATCCCGGTGCTTGGCAATCCGAAAGGCGATGTGACTATCGTTGAGTATTTCGATTATCAGTGTCCTTATTGCAAAAAGGGCCATGCAGAGCTGATGCGTGTTGTCGAGAAAGACGGCAATGTTCGGCTGGTGTTGAAAGACTGGATTATCTTTGGCGACAATTCTTCCTATCCGGCGCGTCTGGTGCTAGCGGCAGAAAAGTCGGAAAATTACGTCAAAGCTATGGAAGCCATGATGCTGACGCCGGGCCGTCTGACAAAGGATCAGACCGATGCGGCTTTGAAAAAAGCCGGCCTTGATCCGAAGAAGCTCGAAGCTGACTATAAGGCTGATGCAGCGCGGATCGACGGCATTCTTGAGCGCAACATGGAACAGGGCGAGGCTTTCAATTTCAGTGGTACACCGTCTTTTGTCATCGGTACGCGGCTTTATGGCGGTGTGATGAAAGAGCAAAACCTGATTGATGCAATCAAAGAGGCACGCAAGGCTTAACGCGGTCGTAAAATTTGAAAGCAAGCAGCGGAGTGTTGTTTCTCTTGTAAGCGAATAGCTTTCCTTCATAGTAGGAAGGGAAACGGACATGAACCTGATGACATTGACCCACAGCACAGATGACAACCGCTGGAGACAAGTGCTTGCGCGGGACAAGGCATCGGACGGTGAGTTTGTCTATGCCGTCCGCACGACGGGCATTTATTGTCGCCCGTCATGTCCTTCGCGACGTGCAAAACGCGAAAATGTCCAGTTCTTTGCTGCTTGCGACGATGCGGAACACGCAGGTTTTCGTCCCTGCATGCGCTGCAAACCGCATGTTGATGCAACGCTTGAGACACAAAACACTGCGCGTTATGCCGATATGGTTTCGCTTGCTTGTCGTTTCATCGAAAATGCTGAAGAAGTCCCGTCGCTTGAAGACATTGCACGGGCCGCTGGCGCAAGTCCTGCACATTTCCATCGCATTTTCAAAAGCTTTACCGGCCTCACGCCCAAAGCCTATGCCGATGCGCATCGCGCCGACAAAATGCGTGCCGTGCTTAAAGAGACCAGTCGTGTGACCGATGCAATCTATGAGGCAGGCTATAATTCTTCCAGCCGTTTCTATGAAGCCTCAGACAAGATACTCGGTATGAAACCAAAAGCTTTCAAGTCTGGCGGCGAAAGCGAAACTATCCGCTTTGCGATTGGTCAATCTGCGCTGGGTGCAGTGCTGGTGGCGGAAAGTGGCAAGGGTGTTTGCGCTATTCTGATGAGCGATGATCCGCAGGAATTGATTGACGATCTGGAGAAGCGCTTCCCCAAAGCAAAGCTTGTCGGTGCAGATCGCGATTTCGAGGATCATATCGCGCAGGTGATCGGATTTGTCGAAAACCCCGGTATCGGTTTTCATCTGCCGCTCGATTTAAGAGGTACAGCTTTTCAGCAGCGCGTCTGGCAAGCCTTACGTGAAATCCCATTGGGTAAAACGGTGAGTTATAGCGAGCTTGCTGAGACAATTGGTCTGCCAAAATCGGCGCGCGCGGTCGCTCAAGCCTGCGGTGCGAACAAGATCGCTGTTGCTGTTCCGTGTCATCGCGTGGTGCGTCATGACGGCGGAATTTCCGGCTATCGCTGGGGTGTGGAACGCAAGCGCCAATTGCTGAAAAAAGAACGCCAGTCATGAAAGAGAAACTGGCTTCTTACGACTGGCAGAAAATTGCAGATGAGCTGGATCAGTTCGGTGCTGCAACACTGGAGCAGCTCTATTCTCAAGACCAATGCAGTGAGATTAGCGGCCTTTATAACGCTTCCGATGCGTTTCGTTCGACGATTTCCATGGCGAGGCACGGATTTGGGCGCGGCGAGTACAAATATTTCGCCTATCCACTCCCAAAGATCATCAGTGAATCCCGCAAGGAATTGTATGGACAGTTAAGCCCAATAGCTAATCGCTGGAGTGAACGTCTCGGAAGCGGAGTGGAATACCCCGAGAATCATGAGGAGTATCTCGCGAGGTGTCATGCTGCCCGGCAAACGCGTCCGACGCCTCTCATCCTGCAATATGTGGCGGGTGATTATAACTGCCTGCATCAAGATATTTATGGCGATCTTGCTTTCCCACTTCAGGTAGCTGTGCTGTTGTCGCAGCCGGGGGAAGATTTTACGGGTGGGGAATTTGTGCTCACAGAGCAGCGTCCACGTATGCAAAGTAGGGCGGAAGTCGTTCCTTTAGGGCAGGGAGATGCTGTGATTTTTGCAGTAAACGACAGGCCGGTCCGCGGCACGCGTGGCGATTACAGAGTTAAAATGCGGCACGGCGTTAGTCGTTTGCGTTCAGGCAAACGTCATACGCTGGGCATTATATTTCATGATGCACAATAAGGGGTTGCAACGTTTTTGCGGATGGCTTTTGATCGCGATACGAGATCAAAGGAGTCGAAAATGAGCGTGACCATCTACGGTATTAAGGCCTGTGACACGATGAAGAAGGCCCGTAGCTGGCTTGAGGATCATGGCATTGAATACAGCTTTCACGACTATAAGAAAGAAGGTCTGGACGCTGCAACAATCGACCGTTTTCTCAAGGACATAGAGTGGGAAAAGCTGCTCAATCGTGCGGGCACAACCTTCCGGAAGCTGCCCGAAGAAGAGCGCCAGAATGTCGATGCTGCCAAAGCGCGTGCCCTGATGCTGGCGCAACCTTCCATGGTCAAACGTCCTGTTCTCGATAAGGACGGCAAGTTGACGGTCGGTTTTAAGCCGGATCAGTACGAAGATTTTTTTAAGGCTTAACTATCTGAAAGCCTGCCATAAATTGTATCTCTGAATATGACGGATAACAGGGCAGGCCATTCATGCATCAGCGACTTAACAGAGTTTTTCAACAATGGTCGGTGAGTTGGCGCGATGCGCTGATCGCCTCCATTGGTGGTGCGGTTGCATGGCTTATCTGCCAGTGGATGCTCGGCCAGCCGCGTCCTGTTTTTGCGATGGTGACGGCCGTTATTTGCCTTGCACCGAACCTGCCCAATCACGGAAAACAGGCGATTGGCGTCATCGCCGGTGTGACCACCGGCGTGATTGTCGGTGAGTTGTCTCTCTTCGTGCCGGATACCATTATGGTCTTGCATATGAGCGTTGCTACCTGCGTCGCCATGGTGATTGCAACGACTTTTGGTCTGGCCCCTGCCATCGCTATTCAATCGGGCGTTTCGGCTATTCTTGTGTTGGCCATGGGGCCGCAAGTTGCTGGAATGACACGGCTTATCGATGTTCTGGTGGGTGCGGGTGTCGGGCTGTTGTTCAGCCAAATATTGCTAACACCTGACCCGGTCAGACTGATTGATCGCGCCGTTCGCGGGCTGGTCGATAATATCCTGAAGGGTCTCAAGCAGTCGGCAATAGCGCTCGAAAAACGTGATGTTGTGCATGCGCAAAGCGCAATCAATCAGTTCACGCAGGCGCAACGCGCGGTCAATGCGCTGGGCGACGGCATAGCATTGGCTCGTTCCAATGCGCGCTGGTCATTGCGTGGGCGGCTTGTCGCGCGCGAAGTCAGCGAAATGGCAGGCCGCTATGATCGCCGAGGCATTCGTCTCTACGCATCAGCACTGCTGTTTGGCGAAGCGCTTGGCAATGCGCTGCGCAAGAAAGAAGCTCAGCCGCCAGAATGGATTGCGCAATCATTGCAAGCAGTTATCCATAATTGTAATCTCGAAGAAGGAGAGGTGCCAGAGCGTTTGTTACCTGTGCCACAAGACATTGATTTCAGCTGGCGCGATACGGCTTTTCGCTTGCAATCGGTCAATGAAACGTTGTTGCACTTCCTGCATTCAGCCCAACCGGACAGCGTGCCAGTGCGCGCTCGAGCATAATCCGACCTTCGTTCAACGAGGATCGATAAGATTATGCTTAAAGTAAAAGGAGTTAGAGCGCCGATCTGGTTCAGCGCTCGAATGCCGGAAAGTTGAACTGAATTTCCGTGATTGATCCGATCAGAAAAATTCAATTGTATGCTGACAAACGAAGCGTATTTTCCGCGCCATGAATAACACACTCCCCCAGACGTACCCGCATACATCTGCCCTTCGCTATGCCCTTGGCGGCTTTTTCGCCATGATTGCGGTGATGGGCATTGGACGTTTCATCTATACGCCGATTTTGCCCGGCATGATGGTAGATGTAGGCTTCAATGCTGCTGATGCGGGCTTTATCGCTTCGGCCAATTATGTGGGGTATTTGCTAGGCGCGATTGTCGCTGGCTATGGCTGGTCGGCAGGAATTGAACGCGCAAGTGTGCTGACGGGCCTGATCATTAGCGCTATCCTTTGTGCGCTCATGGCGATGGTCGATGGGGTCTGGCTTTTCTCATTCATTCGCTTTGCCGCAGGATTTATCAGCGCTGTAACGATGATTTTAGCCACTGCAATCGTGTTAAGCCACATTACGGCGGCGGAAAAGGCAGAGTTGTCGGCGCTTCATTTTGGCGGCGTGGGCGCTGGTATCGCGCTGTCTGCGATTATGGTCGCAGCTGTCCGTTTCCTTGGCTTCGATTGGCGCGCTGACTGGATTGGCGCAGCCATTTTAAGTGCAGTGCTCGCTGCTTGCGTGGTCTTTTTGGTCAAAGAAGGCCCGATTGGCGGCAATAACGGTAAGCGTGAGCCCGCGCTGCCGAATAGCTTTGCTTTCAATGCAATAGCTCTTGCCTATGGCATTTTTGGCTTTGGCTATGTGATTACTGCAACTTTTATCATCGCGATTGTCCGCGCCAATGAGGGCGGCGGATTGATGGAGGCAGGCGTGTGGGTGCTGACGGGTCTTTGTGCGGCACCATCGATCTGGTTGTGGTCTCCCGCAATCCGCAAATTTGGTTTGTTTACAGCCTTTGCTATCACGGCGCTAATTGAGGCGGTCGGTGTGGCTGCAAGTGTGCTGCTTTCGCCACCATGGGGTCCACTGATTGGTGGCGCACTGTTGGGCATCACCTTTATGGCGCTGACCGCATTTGGCCTTCAGGCAGCAAGAATGCTCGCACCGCAATCACCAAAACGTGCTCTTGCCCGCATGACGGTCTGTTTCAGTATCGGTCAGATTGTTGGACCATTGGTAGCGGGCTTTATGGCTCAGCATTTTGGCTCGTTTACGCTTCCCAGCCTTGTTGCAGCCTTTGCACTGGTTGTAACAGCCGTGATCGGTCTTGCGGCCGGTAGAGCTGCCAAGTGACGGTAAACCTTACAATTATTTAACTGGCAAATATGAGGGAGCAGGAGTTAATTGACGCTAATTTAGTATTTCTGGATTTGCGTCAATGTTCGTCTCCTTCTTCCCGCGCCCCAAGCTGTTTTTTTCTTCCGTGTTGTTCTGGAGCATTCTGGCTGTGCTGGGATGGTATCAGGGCGGTGTCAATCTTGGTCGATTAATCGGTTTAACACCTGCTGCCGCCGACGCTGCACCGATCATTGGCGCGAGCGTTTTTTGGTCTGCGCCATTTTTGTGGTTCTATATATATTTTGCCGTCGTCGTTCTGGCGTTTTACGCTTTCTGGTCTTGGTTTGAGCCGCATCGCTGGCAACGTTGGTCAGTTCTGGGGTCGGCACTCATTCTCTTTGCCACTTATTTTAGCGTGCAAGTCAGCGTGGCCGTCAACGCCTGGTATGGTCCGTTCTACGACATGGTGCAGAATGCACTGGCTAAGCCAGGCGCTGTTCAGGCGGTCGATTTCTACTGGAGCATGCTGGATTTTGCCGGAATTGCATTTATCGGTGTGACGATCAGCGTGTTGAGCGCATTTTTCATTAGCCATTATATCTTCCGCTGGCGCACGGCGATGAATGATTTTTACATGGCGCATTGGCCAAAACTGCGTTCGGTTGAAGGCGCGGCGCAGCGTGTGCAGGAAGACACAATGCGATTTTCGACTACACTTGAGCAGCTTGGGGTTAATCTCATCAAGGCGATCATGACGCTGATTGCGTTTCTTCCCGTGCTGTTTTCATTCTCCGACAAGGTGAGCGAGTTGCCGATTATCGGTCTGGTACCGCATGCATTAGTCTGGGCGGCAATCGTTTGGGCACTGTTTGGAACAGGCTTTTTGGCACTGGTGGGTATCAAATTGCCGGGGCTGGAATTCAACAATCAGCGTGTGGAAGCCGCTTACCGTAAAGAACTGGTCTATGGGGAAGATTTTGCTGATCGCGCGCATCCCTTGACCATGGGGGAACTGTTTTCCAATGTTCGCCAGAACTATTTTCGGCTTTACTTCCATTACGTGTATTTCAATGTCGCCCGTATCTTCTATCTACAAGCCGACAATATCTTCCCGACGCTTATTTTGGTGCCGTCAATCGTTGCAGGCAAGCTAACACTGGGTCTGATGAACCAGATCCTCAATGTGTTTGATCAGGTGCGTGGATCATTCCAGTATCTGGTCAATTCATGGACGACGATTATCGAACTTCTATCGATTTATAAGCGTCTGCGTGGCTTTGAAGCCGTGATCTATAATGAGCCTCTGCCGACACTGGATCAGGAAAACCTCGGTCTCACATCATAATGCCTGTGAATGGCTCTCGGGCGCATTGCCGCCCGGAGCACCGATGCTGTTGAGATAATCATTATAAGTGGTGCATTTGACATCTGGCTTTTTGCAGACCTCTGAAACAAGCCGCTCCATTGCACGCCAGTAAGCGCCGTCATTCATCAGCACAAAATGGAAACCAAGCTGAAGCGGAATGCGTTCACCATCATATTGTTTGTCAAAGGCTGCACGGAACGCTTTATAGGTACGATCCTCAAACTGTGCGGCCTGTGCTGGCGCTTCCTTGCCTTTGGAGTGGCGCACATAGAGGTTGTAATCCATACCAACGATAAGTCTCTGTGATGGGCCTTCGGGAATGAGCGGCAGGCCGAAGGAAGCAAATGCACCATCAAGCTTTGGCACCTCTGGCCCACGCGTGATCGATGACGCCTGATAGCGGAACCCTTCCGACTTCAGCGCATCTTGTACCGGCTTTGATGCCGCAAGGTAGGGTGCGCGAAAGCCATTGATGCCGTTTCGCGCCAGTTCCTGCCAGCCATCCGGTTCGCCTTCAATGCCGTTATTCTTGTAAGCATCGGCAGTAATACGGCGAAATTCTTTGATTTCCTTGTCCCAATCGGCGGTTGACCAGTCGGTTCCGTCAAAATGGCCGCAGCCATGGCTGGCGATCTCATTGCCCTCAAGATGCGCTTGCCAGATGTTGTCGAGGCGGGTCACAACTTCATCATGGCTTAAAGCAAAGCCGACATTGGACGCACCGGCGCGCTTATGCGGCGGCTGGTAATCGCGGCGGTTTTTCTTTTCCATCAGAAAAACGCAGGACAGAAAATAGGTGAAATGCGCATTGTTGTTTTTCGCCAGTTCCCGCGAGCGGGTCCACAGCCTGTTGTCATGTGCGCCATCAAACGAAATCAGCACATATTGCGGCTTGGACGTTTCCGCCTGAACCGGATTTGTGACAAAGGCAAGTGACGCTGAAAGGGCGACAATGGAAGAAAGAACACGCATGGGATAATGAACGCCAGTATGGGGGAAAGGTTGCTTCGTACTGGTTGAATAAGGCAAAGCTCGGACACAAATACAGATTGTTCGGGTAAGGTGCAGCTTATTTCGCTCTCGGGTCTTACATCTCAAGCGAATTCCGATTAAAAGCGCCAGAACATACAAATTAAGATCAACGGTTTTAAGAGCGCGGCTTATACATATTGCGCTCCACTCAGAGTGGCAGGTCCATGGCAGACGACAGTTTCATCCGCGAGGTAAACGAGGAACTCCGTTCGGAACGGGCGAAGCAGGTTTGGAAAAACTTCGGTCCCATCGTTATCGGTGCGGCTGTTGCTATCGTCATCGGTACAGCTGGCTGGGTTGGCTATCAGCACTGGGCTGATGGTAAGGCAAACGCGGCTGGTGACAAGTTCCTCGCAGCGCTTGATCTCGCCGCAGCCGGAAAGAACGATGAGGCAATTGCGGCGCTCGATGATCTGGAAAAGACCGGCTACGGTTCTTATCCGGTGCTGGCGCGTCTGCGTTCGGCTTCGGTTCTTGCCGCTAAGGGCGACGCGACTGCAGCTGTTGCAGCCTTTGATGCGGTTGCTGCCGATAATGCAATTCCAGCGCCGATGCGTGACATAGCGCGCCTGCGTGCAGCCTATTTGCTGGTTGATTCCGGTTCTTATGATGATGTCGCAAAGCGCGTTGAAACGCTTTCGGCAGACGGCAATCCAATGCGTTCCAGCGCGCGCGAGACACTTGGTCTTGCAGCATGGAAGGCGGAACGTTTCGATGATGCTGCCAAGCTTTATCAGCAGATTGCCAATGATACACTGGCCCCGGCGAATATCCGCCAGCGCGCCAACACAATGCTTGATCTCATGCGCGGCGCTGGCATCACTGTGCCAGAAGCTCAGGGCTGAGCTACACTAATTTCGGAGTAATACGAACCTATGGGTTTCACTCTCGCCATCGTCGGGCGTCCCAATGTCGGCAAGTCCACACTGTTTAATCGCCTCGTCGGCCGTAAGCTGGCGCTGGTCGATGACTTGCCGGGCGTTACGCGCGACCGGCGCATCCATGATGCAAAGCTCTATGATCTGAAGTTTCAGGTGATCGATACGGCTGGTCTGGAAGATGCTGCCAATGACAGTCTCGAAGCGCGTATGCGTGCACAGACAGAAGCAGCCATTCAGGAAGCCGATGCGATCCTGTTTGTGGTCGATGCCAAGGCTGGTATCACACCAACCGATGCAACCTTTGCTGAACTTGTCCGCCGCTCGAACCGTCCGGTTGTGCTGGTGGCCAACAAATCAGAGGCACGCGGCGCGCAATCGGGTCTTTATGATGCGTTCCAGCTTGGTCTCGGTGAGCCTTGCGCAGTTTCCGCTGAACATGGTCAGGGCATGCCTGATCTGCGTGACGCGATTGTCGAGCTTTTGGGCGAAGAGCGCGTCTTTGCGGATGAACGTGAACAAGAAGAAGCCGATGAGGTCTTCACACCGAAGGCTGTTGGTGAGCTGATCGGCGACGACATCGAAGATCCGGATGAAGAAGAAATTCCGGCTTACGACACGACCAAGCCGTTGCGCATTGCCATTGTTGGACGTCCGAATGCGGGCAAGTCCACGATGATCAATACGATGCTCGGCGAAGACCGTCTCCTGACTGGTCCGGAAGCTGGCATCACACGCGATTCGATTTCCGTTGATTGGGAATGGCGTGGCCGCAAAATCAAGCTCTATGATACTGCTGGTCTGCGCCGCAAATCCCGCGTTCAGGAAAAGCTTGAAAAGCTTTCGGTTGCCGATGGCCTGCGGGCTATTCGCTTTGCGGAAGTTGTGATCATCGTTCTTGATGCGACGATCCCGTTTGAAAAACAGGATTTGCAGATTGCCGATCTGATTATCCGCGAAGGCCGTGCGCCGATCATCGCGTTTAACAAGTGGGATCTGATCGAAGATCGTCAGGCAGTTCTGGCTGATCTTCATGAAAAGACTGCGCGCCTGCTGCCGCAAGTTCGTGGACTTCGTGCTGTGCCAATTTCTGGTGAGCGCGGTCAGGGCCTCGACAAGCTGATGGAAAATCTTGTTGCGACACATGAGATCTGGAACCGCCGTATCTCGACGGGCCGTCTCAATCGCTGGCTTGCTGGGGTGATTGCGCATCAGCCACCACCGGCTGTTTCGGGTCGCCGCCTGAAGGTGAAATATATGACGCAGGTGAAGACCCGTCCTCCGGGCTTCGTCGTCAATTGTTCGCGCCCTGATGCGATGCCGCAATCTTATGTGCGCTATCTGGTCAATGGTCTGCGTGAAACGTTCGACATGCCGGGCGTGCCGATTCGATTGTCGCTAACGACATCGGAAAATCCGTTTGCGGGTCGCGCAAAGAAGAAGAGATAAACAAAAGCCCGGTCGCTAGACCGGGCTTTTTTGTTAGCTGGGCTTGCGGGTGCTAAGCCCTGCGGAAGCAATCCCCAGAACGCATATGATTGCAATTCCAAGCGATACGTTGCTCGCGGCGTTAAGCGCGGTGCCATCGCCTGCGCTCATCAAAGTCCCGGCAAGTGCTGATGTGATTGAAAAAGCAATGAGCTGCGTGGTTGTGATTGCCGCTGCCGCTTTGCCGCCCTCAGCCGGATCGTTAGTGCTGCTCATAGCGGCAACGCCAAGCAGCGGCCATGAAATACCAATGCCGACACCGGCAACACCGAGCGCTATCGTCCACAATAGAATTGTCGGTGTCGATGCCTTATCGATAAGGAGGAGGCTAAAGGCAATCAAGCCAACTGCCAGCAACAATGGTCCGAGTCGAATGGCACGGCGGCGGGTTGTTTCTGAAGTGATCGATACTGCAAAGAGCTGTGCAATTACCCATGCGAGTGACAGAACCGCGCCCAATAGTCCGGCAAGCAGCGGGCTAAGACCTGCGAGTTGCTGACTGAACAAGGGGATGAAATTCTCAAGCATGACGCCAGCACTTAATGCCGCAACAGTGAGATAAGTCCATTTGAGCGAATTGCCTGGCAGGTAGGTTATGCGCGGCAGGATCGTGTTTGTGGCACTGCGTTCAATCAAAACGAAGACGATCAGCAGCATAACTCCAATGCCGATTGCAATCAGCGTCGGTAGACCGATTGGCAGAACAGAGCTGATGCTGATAGCAATAATTGCAAGCAGTAGCGGGATAAGTGAAGCAAAAGGTATTGGCGCGCGATAGCCGCTTGTCTTTGCCTGTTTGAAGGAACCACGGGCAATGACGGCCAGCAGAAGTGCGGTTACTGCCAGTGCAGCATAGGCCCATCGCCACAAACCAAACTCTGCAAACATGCCGCCCAGTGAAGGGCCGAACAGCGTGCCAAGCCCCCACATTGCGGAAACAACACCTGTCGCACGCGCCCAGAGCTTCTCAGGCAGGGCAGATCGGATCACCGCATAGCCGAGACCGGCCAAAAGACCGCCGCCCAACCCTTGAACAACTCGGGCCACTATCAGCAATTCCATTGTCGGGCTGATCGCAGCGCCCACGGCTCCAAGAGTAAATATTGTGAAGGCGATGACATAGGCCGAAGCTGCACCTTTCCAGTCGAGCACGCGGCTGACGAAAAGCGATGCAACAATGGCTGCAATGACGAAGGCTGTTGTAACCCAAGCATAAAACTGTTGCCCGCCAATATCCATCACGATGGAAGGCATCAGTGCTGCCGTGAAATAAAGGTTCATTGCATAGAGCAGAATGCCGCCCGCCATAACAGAAACAACGGCGAGGTGCTGGCCTGAAAAGAGATCGGCCCAGCTGGCCGAAGGCGCGTCGAGGCCACCGGCCTCGGGTGAGAGTCCAGTCATTGTAGTTCTCCATAGTGTAAAGCTTGAGTTAGTTTGTGGTGCGCGTGCGGCCAGACAAAAATAGCACCAGCAACGACACGATGAGCACGATCAGAGGTGAAATAGCGTGATCATATTCGGTGTGAAAAAGCGTTGTGAGACTTGCCGCGCCCATCACCAAAGCGCCAATTGCAGCACCGGTTTTCCGCGTGGGTGGGTTGATCAACAAAGCTGCGGCTGCCAGTTCAAGCGTGGCGGTTATATAATGAAACCAGTCCGGATAGCTCCAGCGTGCATAAGAAGCCGCATTCTGGGGTGAGAGCAAAAAATTGCCATAAGCGCCAAAGACAAAAAATGCGGACAGCGAGAAAGCAAGGCCAGTGGCGAAGACGGAGCGGAAAGTCATGATGCGAATTCTCAGATTATGCACGACAAAACCCATCACCCGAAATGAGATTTCCGGGCGTGACATTTCGTCTGGACTTCTGTTTTAGATGGTTCTGCCGAGACAGAATGCTATATTCGAGTGGTTACTCTATTTATGTTCGATCTAGTGTCAAGCATAATTAGAGTTAATAATCTATTTATGGAGATTTGAATGGTTCGCACCGTCAATCCGGAAAAACACGAAGAGAAGCGGCTGGAGATTCTGGAAGCTGCCCATCGCTGTTTTCTGCGCGAAGGATTGCAGGGCGCGTCCATTGCAAAAATCTGTAAGGAGGCGGAAATCAGCCCCGGCCATCTCTACCACTATTTCTCAAGCAAGGAGGAAATCGTGGAGCAGATGGCAGAGGAATATTTGAGTAAGCTGCATGGAGATTTTGCAAGCCACCCGGAGGGGCAGGACACTGCCACCGTGTTGTTATCAGAGCTCTGGGGCATGAGCGGTTGGGGTGAGGTTGATCATTGCCGCATTCTGTTTGAGCTTCTATCAGAAGCCGGACGAAGCGAGCGCGTGAAGGAAATTCTGCGTAACAACACAGCCAGTATTCGCAAAATGCTGGCCGATACATTGAAAGCAGGACAGGCGCGCGGCGAAGTCGATCCATCGCTGGATGTTGGCCATACGAGTGCGATGCTGATTGCGGTGCTGGATGCCGCTCCTATGCTGCCTTTGATGGTGCCGGATGCGAATTTTGAGGAAAGCCGCAAGCTGCTGACCACGATGATCACGCGTTTCTTGCGGCCACAATAATCTCACGAATCAAGGGTGCAATTGAGCACCCTTGATCGCTTTGTCGATGTCTTTCTTGGGGCCATAAAGCGCCAGCCCGACCAGATCGGGCGTATCGGCATTATCCGCGCGGAAAACTTCGCGATTGGCCGCATCGTGTCCGGTTGTAAACATTGCCCGTACATAGGCGGCGCGGGTCAGGTCGCGTTGCAGGGACTGTTGCCATGCGCGCTGGAGAATGTCGAGGTTAGCCGAAAAGATAACCATTGGCTGACCGAGCAGACGTGCGTGTACCCGGCCATTTGCATCGACATATGGTTCGCCCATCGCATCCGGAACCGCACCGGCAATGCCTGACGCAAGAAAAGCGGTAACATTAAGTTTTTGCCACATCTGTAAATCGCTCTGTACGAGAATGGCGACTTTTGTATCGAAAATCATGATCCGTTCCTCATTAAAAAAGAGCGGATACCGCGACTAGCGCGCCAAATCTGGAACGTTTGTGCGTCCTCGGCGATATTGTGCGGGTGTCAGCCCATAGGTGCGCCGAAACCATCGCCCCATATGGCTTTGATCGGCAAAGCCACTGAGCATTGCGGCTTGCGCGGGTGTTTCCTGTTCACGCAAGAGACGGCGTGCCGCAGCAAGGCGCAACTGCACCAGACACGCATGTAGCGAAGTACCATAGCGGCGTCGAAAACTGCGCGAAAGTGAGAAACGATCAGTCGCTCCGACGGCCTCGATTAACTGATCAAGCCCGATATCTTCTTCAAAGTGCGCGCGGAGATACTCCATCGCCCGCTCGGAGATTTCTTTTGAGATCAGGCGGGCTTTAGGTGCGTCCCGACCCAGATGGTTACACAGCAATGCGATGATCTCGTCGCGTCCTTCTTCGATAGAAAGACGCGGCGCAGCATCAAGTATCAGACTTGAAGTTCTGGCGATTGCACCGGCCAGACGCGGGTCGTCGGTCACTGTGCTGCGAAAGCCAATCGCAGCATCACTGCCGCCCATCTCCTGTTTGAGAAGCGATTGCGGCAAATAAAGCATGGAATAGGTAAAGCCATCATCCCGGATTGCTTGTCCGTCATGTAACTCGCCCGGCTCAATCAGCATGATCTTGCCGGTGGTGCTTTGGCGTCTTTGTCCGCGACAGAAAAAATCCTGAACGCCTTGATGGGTCACACCGACCAGCCATTCATCATGAAAATGCATGTCATAGGCATGGCTATGAAACCGCGCGCCAACAGCTTCAAGCCCAGTCGCTTGATCGCGGCGGAGTTGAAATATATCCCGTGTCTTATCCAAAAACACCACCTTCATCGGCATCGACAGTAATCGACAACGACACATGGCGTGGGCGGGTGAGGGCAAACAGAACCGATTCGACAATATCGCGGCTGGTGGCAGCTTCGCCTTTTTGTCGCTGGGCTGAGGCTTCCCAGTTGTCTTCCAGTGGAGAAGCGTCTTCCAGATAAGGCGGATGCACCACGATGGAACGAACCGGCGTTCCGGCAAGCTTTTGCCGTAAACCGTCCGCCAGTGCCGCCTGCGCACGCTTTGCCGCATAAAATGGGATCGAGACTGTCTGCAATGGCGCGTTCGGCAAGCCACTGATTGAGCCGATGGTGACAATATCCGGTTGAGATGAAGTATTCAGAAGCGGCAACAGTCCCTGCGTGAACAGGAATGTGCCGGTGACCGCTGCATTAATCACGCCCGCAACTTCCGCTTCGGAATAGTCTTCCTGTCTGTCTTCAAGCCACATCGCACCATTATTGACGAGAATGTCGATTGCGGAATGCTTCGCCTTGATGGTTTCGACAACACGCGCAACACTTGCGGTATCCGCCAGATCCACCTGAACTGTTTCGACCTTCTGTCCGGTCTGTTCCGCAATACTCTGTGCTGTGGCTTCAAGTGCGCCCACGCTGCGTCCGCAAAGCACCACATCGCATCCGGCTTCAGCGAGCGAAAAAGCAAGAGCAGCTCCCAGACCACGCGCTGCACCGGTTATAACTGCGGTTGTGTTTTCAAAGCGGGACATGGGATGTTCCTTTAAATCATGAGTTATGCGAATTCTGATTGTCTCTTATTCAAGTTTCTTGCCTTGAGAAACTCTAATCGGTCTGCTACTCCGCCGCCTCCTGAAATTCCCCAATACCAGAGGCAGATTATGACGATAGTGAGCGAGAGCCAGTTCAGCGGTGTCACGATGGGCATCGATTTTGGCACGACAAACACTGTCCTGTCGCTGGCTTCCCCCGATGGTTCGACGGCAGTGCTGAGCGTGCCGAAAGATGGCGTTGATGTCACCGGCTATCGCTCGATTCTCTGCTTCTGGCAGGATCGCGAAACCGGCGAACGCATCTCGGAAAGCGGTCCATGGGCAATGGATGCCTTTGTGAATGCCCCGCATTCAACGCGTATGCTGCAATCGTTTAAGACATTTGCAGCCCAGAAATCTTTCACCGATACGCCGGTGTTCGGCAAGCGCTTCAAGTTTGAAGATATTCTTGAGACATTCCTTCAATCGGTCGCAGCACGTCTTGGTGATCGACTGCCGCCAAAGGGCAATCGTGTTGTCATTGGGCGTCCGGTTATCTTTGCGGGTGCCACGCCCGATGAAGCGCTCGCAATGGAACGCTATGAAAAGGCATTTCGCGCCTTTGGCTTCACCGATATTCATTATGTCTATGAGCCAGTGGCTGCCGCTTATTTCTATGCGCAGGAACTGAAAAGCGAATCGACCGTTCTGGTGGCCGATTTTGGCGGCGGTACGAGCGACTTTTCGATTGTACGCTTTGAGGTTGGCGCAGATGGCTTGAGCTTCACACCGCTTAGCCAGACGGGTCTCGGCATCGCAGGCGATACTTTCGATTATCGTATCATCGACAATGCCGTGTCGCCGCTGCTTGGCAAGAATGGCGAATATAAATCCTTCGGCAAGCGACTACCGATCCCGCGCCATTACTATGCGAACTTCGCACGCTGGAACACGCTGTTCCTGATGAACTCACCAGCCACCATTCGGGCGCTGACTGATCTTGCCAAGAATGCTGTTGACCCGGAGCCGCTGGAGCATTTTATCAATCTGATCGAGAATGATTACGGCTATGAGGTTTATCGTGCCGTATCAAATCTCAAGGTGCGCCTATCATCGGAACGCATATCCGAGCTGCATTTCAAGGCGGATGATTTCGAGATTCGCTCGGAGGTTACACGTAACGACTTCGACAATTGGATTGCCGATGACGTGGCCAATATTGAACGCTCGGTCGAGCAGGCGGTTGAAAATGCCGGACTGACATTTGATGGCATCGACCGCGTGTTCCTGACGGGCGGCACGTCTTTTGTACCGGCCATTCGTACCGCGTTCGAAAAGCGTTTCCCTGACGCGATGGTCACAAGTTCTAACCAGTTTGATTCCATTGCCAATGGTCTGGCACTGATTGGTCAGAGCGCGGACATTGAACGCTGGGCGGTTAAAGCCGCTTAAGGTATAATGGTAATGGGGGTGCCATTTGGCACCTTCGACCAGATTTCGCGCATTTCAGCATTGGTCACACCAATGCAGCCATCGGTCCAGTCCCAGAGATGATGCAGAGGCGCAAGCAGGCCCCAGCCATTTGGCAGGCCATGGATCATGATATTGCCGCCGGGTTCGTACCCTGCGGCATCGGCGGCATTCTGGTCGTCCGTATTTGGATAGGAAACATGCAGGCTCAGATGTGCCATTGAGCGTGGATTGCGCCAGTCGATGACATAACTGCCTTCCGGCGTTTTCTGATCACCCTCGCGTGCCTTGTGCCCGCCATCGCCATTGCCGCCGAGCGTAATGCGATAGGTGCCGATGACCTCATCGCCGCGCAGCAGCGTCATGCGGCGCTCACCCTTATAGACTTTGATACTATCTGCTTGCTGTTCAGCAGGCGCTGCCTGCGGTGGCTCGCCAGAGCCAATCCGCGCCATGACTTTGGTATAGCCGAACAGAGCAACCGCGATAACGACGACGGTGAAAAGCACTTTTTTGATCATATCGCCTGCTTATTTCTGCTCTGAGGCCTGTTGAAGGCAGTCTGTAATACTTGATTCACATACCGGCGTCCGGGCGCGGCTCTCTGGGGTGTCGCGCCAATGCTTATAGGTGATCCAGAATTCGACATCCTTATAGGCATAGGTTTTGGCTTTCTTCCCATTGCGGCTTTTATTAAGAGCCTCCGGTGTGATCACCATATGCTGCGCAAGCCGTTTGAACACCCACGGCTTGTCGCCCTTTTTATGCTCGAACACTTCCAGATGATAATAAGGATCACTGTGTGCTGCGTCAGGTTGTTGATGAACCACCGCCCAGCGTGTGAGCTTCGGCGTGTCCCTTAAAATGAGCGTGTGTGGGACGTTTTCAGCGTAAAGATTTGACGAGGTGAAAGGGACGAGCATCAACCCTGCCGCCAGTGCTTTAATGATCTTTATGCTAAACATTATAAATACCCTAAAAATTTTATCTGCTTCATTGGGTGTCGCCTTTATACATTAGCTATTGTGACGGCTAAAAAAGCAAACAAAAACAAACCTCCTGAAACGATGTTAATTCAAAATTAATCAATATTTTCAAAGGGTAAACAAAATACCGTTAACGTTCCATCAAGGTTAATAAGCCATTATCGCACATAGTTAAGTAATCGTTGCGAGTGGAGTTTGCGGTGCGTTTTGGTTCCATACGAGCGCTGTTTGGCCGGTCAAAGGCCGCTGCCGAACCGGTATGGCACTATCCGGTGAAGGGCTATTGCCCTGAGGATGGTCGCTATTACGCCGTTCGCGCCAAGCCGCGTCATGTCGTGCGCAAACCCCATCGTCTGGTGCCGCTTGTGCTGGCTGCCATCACTTATCTCTTCAATTCCAATGCAATTGCTTTTCAGGATATGGCGAGCTTAGTGCCAGCCGCAGATATTGCCGGTCATCGCTGGACAGCTTTTGTTGCAAAAGCACCGGTTGGTTCGCTGCATCAGGCGGAAATGCCTTTTGTCGATGCGACGACTGTAACAGGCAGCATTTCAGCGACGGGCATAGAAGTTCCGGGCATTGGACGTGTTGCGCTTTCAGGTGGCCAGAAGACTGCCAAGCTAGGCGTCGATGATCCCAATCCGGACGAGAATCGCATCAATCGCGCTGATAAGACGGGTCGTCTTGTCTCTGTGAAGCCGAAAGCGCCAGCGCGGTCGTTTAATGCCGGTAGCATGTTTGAGAAAATCAGCATGATCACGGCACCGCGCGAAAAGATCGATGCGCGCATGGCTTTCTCCAAGTCCAGTGTTGAGGGCAAGGAGGTTGCAATCGCGATGGCGTTTCATGCGGTCAAACCGCCCAAACCCAAGCCCGACATGCCGGTGCAATTGGCAAAACTCATCAACAATGATCAGCCCGACGTTCTCGCGTTGGGCTATGCGCCGTCTAAGCCCGATTACGGCAAAACATCTCCCTTTGAGAGCATCCTGACACCGGAAGCTGACAGCGGCCGTTTTGTGCCACCTATCAGCGATCAGGACCACGCCTGGGCAGCGACGCCGCTACCGGCAGAATCATTTGGCACCAAAGAGCAGAAGTGCCTTGCTGAAGCAGTCTACTATGAAGCGCGCGGCGAAAACGTCAAAGGGCAGGTGGCTGTCGCACAGGTCGTTCTGAACCGTGTACGCAACCCGGCCTATCCGGGCACGATTTGCGGCGTTGTCTATCAGAACCAGAATTGGCTTAATGCGTGCCAGTTTTCCTTTGCCTGTGACGGTCAGAAGCATCGCGTCACCGAGATGCCGCAATGGCGTCTGGCGCAGCAGGTTGCAAAGACCGTGACCGATGGCCGGATATGGTTGCCAGAAGTCGGTTCTTCCACCCATTATCACGCAACCTATGTCAGCCCGTTCTGGGCGCCGACCATGAAGAAGATGACAAAGATCGGTCTGCATGTGTTTTACCGTACCTATGGCGGCGGCTGGAGCTGATAAGGCTTTGAGTCAATGTGATCACTTTCAGACACATTTATTTGTCCGAAACCGCGCTTGAAACGCGTGCACAATGATGAATCTATGTGCCGACCTTCGCCCAATTCGGTTCCAATTTTTGGGCCGAAATGCTGACTGATCTGCCACTTTGAGCGGAAAATGAGTCGCACCAATAGCTAAGCTATTGTCTTTTCAGGATAAAAAACCTTTTGGAGCAAGTGCTTCATTGCCTTGACTAGCGTGCGGTGTGTCAATATGTTGCGCGCAACTTGGAAATGGGCTTTTAACGCCCGCATTTCTTGCAAAAAGGAGCTGCCAATGACGAGCGGCACTGAGTCGGGGAAAACACCCGGTGAGCGCAAGAATGTGGACTCAAAAACTGTTTCCGGGGGGCTGGATCAGCGTTTGAATCGCCTTGAGGCCGAATTGGCTAAAAAAGGTTTGTTCAAGCAGCCGGCTTCCGAGGATGAGCGGTCAGAAACATCCAGTTCTGTCGCGCAAGCCATGAAACTCTCCAGTGAGTTTATCGCTGGAATTATCGTTGGCGCGCTGATTGGTTGGGCTCTTGATCGCTACGCAGGGACTTCGCCGTGGGGGTTAATCATCTTTCTCCTTCTCGGCTTCGGTGCTGGCACCCTCAACGTGCTCCGTTCTGCAGGTTATGTCGCCGATCAAGGCAACATTAAGTCTAGCGTGGAAAAGAGCGATAAGGAATAAGTCTTCGCGGACATCACGAAAATGTTCGCGTATAGACCTTAAGACAAGCGAACCTTTGGTTCGTGACTAAAACGCCCCAAGCGGACCATCGGTCCGTGACTGAAACGCCTTAGGGCAGGAACGACAGACGAGGTTAAGTTGGCCAACGATCCGATCCATCAGTTCCAGGTTTCCCGGTTGATTCCTATCGACGTCGGTGGTTTGGACCTGTCGTTCACCAATGTTTCGGCCTTTATGGTCGCAACCGTGGTGCTTGCGTCAGGCTTTCTTTATTTCACGTCTTCGAGCCGTGGCCTCATCCCAAGCCGCCTTCAGTCGGTTTCTGAAATGGCCTATGAATTTGTGGCGTCCAGCCTCAGAGATTCAGCTGGTTCAAAGGGTATGAAATTCTTCCCCTTTGTGTTCTCGCTGTTCATGTTCATTTTGGTTGCAAATTTTATCGGTCTGTTTCCTTATTTCTACACGATCACCAGCCAGATCATCGTAACATTTGCGCTGTCGCTGCTCGTTATCGGAACAGTCATCATTTACGGTTTCTACAAGCATGGCATTGGCTTCCTGAAGCTTTTCGTGCCAAGCGGCGTGCCAGGCATTATTGTGCCACTGGTTGTTGCCATTGAAATCATTTCGTTCCTCTCGCGCCCAATCAGCCTTTCTGTTCGTCTTTTTGCGAACATGCTGGCCGGTCACATCACGCTCAAGGTTTTCGCAGGCTTCGTTGTCTCGCTGAGCTCGCTTGGTGCACTGGGTGTTGGCGGCGCTATCCTGCCTCTCATTATGACGGTCGCGATTACCGCGCTTGAGTTCCTGGTTGCATTCCTCCAGGCCTACGTCTTTACCGTCCTTACCTGCATGTACATCAACGACGCAGTACATCCGGGTCACTAAAGCATGTTGCGGAAAAGTGGTTTACCGGTTTTCCGACAGCAACATGCGTTATGAAAAAATTTAAAGCGCTTTGCATCAAGACTATAAGTAAGGCGCTTTGAGGTTCTAGCCGGCGGGTTTCCGCCAGAACAGAAATCCGCACTAATTTACAATCCAGAAGGAGCTTTAACATGGAAGCGGAAGCAGCAAAGTACATCGGCGCCGGTCTCGCGTGTTTCGGTATGGCCGGTACGGCTCTCGGCCTCGGCAACATTTTCGGTAGCTATCTCTCGGGCGCTCTGCGTAACCCATCCGCTGCTGACAGCCAGTTCGGCCGTCTGGTATTCGGTTTCGCTGTGACGGAAGCTCTGGGCATCTTCTCGCTGCTCATCGCGCTTCTGCTCCTCTTCGCTGTTTAATAAACAGTCGCAAGAAACTGGCCTGCCGCGATCTGTATCTTGAAATGCAGCGCGGCTGGCCTTTGCATATGAAGTCTGAGTGAGCGTATTCCGTTTTTCCCGGCTCTTCTGCCCGGAAAAGAATATGCTGGATTAAAGGGGAAATCTGGATGTTCGTGTCCACGGCGTTTGCCCAAACCGCCACCGAATCGCAACCGGCACCAGCTGCTGGCGAGCACGGCGCAGCCGATGCTGTGCACACCGAAACCGGGGTCGCGCACGATGCCGGACACGGCAGCGGCGTATTCCCGCCGTTTGATTCCACCCATTATGCATCGCAGCTTCTGTGGCTCGCGATCACTTTCGGTCTTTTCTATCTGTTCCTGTCACGCGTGGTTCTGCCGCGTATCGGCGGCGTGATCGAAAACCGTCGTGACCGTATCGCACAGGATCTCGAGCAGGCTGCACGCCTCAAGCAGGATGCAGACAACGCTATTGCTGCTTACGAGCAGGAACTTGCTTCTGCCCGCACAAAGGCTGCTTCGATTGCTGAAGCTGCGCGCGAAAAGGGCAAAGGCGAAGCAGATGCTGAACGTGCTGTTGCTGAAGCCGCACTCGAAGGCAAGCTTGCTGAAGCTGAAGAACGTATCGCCGCAATCAAGGCTAAGGCCATGAGCGATGTCGGTACGCTCGCTGAAGAAACCACGTCTGCGATTGTTGAACAGCTTCTGGGAACCAAGGCCGATAAGGCTGACGTGACCGCAGCCGTTAAAACCGCAAACGCCTGAGGAGACGAAAATGGATTCAACATTTTGGGCATTTATTGCTCTTCTTCTCTTCATAGCACTGATTGTTTACCTCAAGGTTCCGGGCATGATCGGTCGCTCGCTCGATGAGCGCGCCGAAAATATCAAGAAGGAACTGGAAGAAGCCCGCACCCTGCGCGAAGAGGCCCAGCAGCTTCTTGCTGAATATCATCGCAAGCGTAAGGAAGCGGAAAAAGAAGCTGGCGACATCGTCGCCGCTGCTGAACGCGAAGCAAAGGCTCTTCTTGAAGACGCCAAACAGGCGACCGAAGAATACGTTATTCGTCGTAACAAGCTTGCTGAGCAGAAGATTGCAACCGCTGAAACCGATGCAATCAACGCAGTCCGCGCTTCGGCTGTTGATCTGGCTATCGCCGCCGCTGGCAAAATTGTTGCCGACAAGGTTGATGCCAAGGTTGCAAACACCCTGTTCAAGGATGCACTCGGTCAGGTTAAGACCAACCTGAACTAAGTTCAGTTGCTATCGAATTTTGGAAACGCCGCCTCAAAAGGGCGGCGTTTTTGTTGTGTCTGCAATCTATTTTTAATAAGAGATTTTAGCCCTATGCGTCGGGATACGCATTGAGCATCTGTTGAGAAGTTTGTGCGGTCTTTATCAATCCGGTCCAGAAGGCCAGTGGTCTTCTTGCGGCTGTCAATGAAAATGGGAGCACTCTGGACGCACTACGCGTTTGAAGATGCGGTTTACTTCTGCGGGGCCTGTTTTGCTTATTCTTGACGACCGTATCTGGTCCGATTTCTCGTGTACGACACGACCGGGCATCATCTTCCTTCTTGGCCTAGGTTCACTGGCTGTCATTGTCCCTTTGGCATTGTTGAAGGACAAACTCCTGGCCCGTCAATATCCGGTTCAGCAAGGTGTTGTGCCGCAACCGATATGGATTGGTTCGAAGATAGCTTATTGGTCGGTTGGATGTGTGGTGGCTCTGGTTTTCGCCGCGATGGCGGTGATTACTTCGCTCTCTCCGAACCTCACGCATCTCATGACGGATGGGCGGTTTCTCATCGAAAAGGGCTGCTTCCAATTGCGGCCATACGAAACGAGGATTGATCTGGCGTCAGCCAACTACGTTCATCAATACAGTGAGCGAAGGAAAGCGCTACGCGGGACGCTTCTATTCATGCAGGATGACAAGAAGATCAGTATCAATCTCAATACGGTTTATAAGGACGCTATTCTGGCGCAAATAGCACCCAATGCCATGCGCGTATTCGCACGCCGACATGATGCCTTGGGATATACATTGCATCCATCAGTACGGGCATTACTAAACGACTGAGCCGGAAGTTTCGTGGCCTCAATTCGCTATGAGAATGTGCGCCCTTTGATAGGGGCAAATGTATAGCGATGAATGCCCGGAACAGGGCCAGCTGTCTCGATAGCATTGCGATGCTTGAGCGTTCCGTAACCGGCATGAACTTCGAAGCCGTAGGCATGATGCACCACTCCGGCGCGGTCCATCATGCGGTCTCGTGTGACTTTCGCCACAATGGATGCGGCTGCAATCGAAATCGAGCGCTGATCGCCTTTCACCAGTGCCGAGCCGGGGCAGGATAGGCCCTGTGGAATATCGCGTCCGTCGATCAATGCATAATCTGGGCTAAGCGTCAGTCCCATAAACGAGCGGCGCATGGCTTCAAGTGCTGCTTTGCGAATGTCGCTTTCGTCAATGCTGCGCGCACTCAGGCTTGCAACGGAAACGCACACCGCTTTAGCCAAAATAACATCATAAAGCGCATCGCGCTTAGCAGCTTTCAGCCGCTTGGAGTCATCAAGTCCCTCTGGAAGATCGTCGGGATCAAGTACAACGGTTGCTGCAACAACCGGGCCTGCGAGTGGTCCACGGCCAGCTTCGTCAATGCCAGCAATATGCTTTAGCCCCCGCGCCAGATATTTCGTCTCTTCCGAGAAGTCTGGAGCAAGTGGAATTTCAAAGAGGCGCGGAGAATCAGAAATTAAGCGTTTCATTTGGCGGAAATGTTCGCACTGCTTCTGATTCTCCGCAAGGTCCCTGCCGAGGATATTGGCGTAAAAGCAGGGGCCTTCCGTCCGAAAAAATCAGACGGGGATGGAACGCACAACTGACAACTCATGCACACGTGAAGTCTAGCGTATCATCTGGACCAGAACGCTGAAATATCGCGTTCTGATATCCAGAATTTAGAAAAGCGAAAGCTGCTTCCCACCTTTTTCGACAGGTTCAAACAGGTCTGTACGCAAGGGAATGCGCTTGGAATTGAAGCCGAGCTTGCGCGCGCTAATTTCGAAGCGGCGCCCGATCTGCCATGCATAAGGGCCAGTACCGCGCATGCGCTTGCCCCATTCGGCATCATAATCCTTGCCGTCGCGCATGGAGCGTACAAGCGACATCACATGGCGATAACGGTCGGGATAATTGCGCAACAACCAGTCCTTGAATAACGGCGCGACTTCCAGCGGCAGACGCAGCAATACATAGCCTGCCTCACGCGCACCTTGAGCGTAAGCAGCATCCAGGATGCGCTCAATCTCATGATCATTGATGCCGGGAATAATCGGTCCCATCATCACACTGGTTGGAATGCCAGCTTCTGTAAGTTTGCGAATAGCTTGAAGGCGCAGTGTCGGCGTTGAAGCACGCGGCTCCATGGTGCGCGCAAGAGTGGCGTCCACAGTTGTGACGGACAAGGCAACCTTAGCCAGACCTTTTTCAGCCATGCGGCTCAAAATATCGATGTCACGCACGACCAAAGCTGATTTGGTAACAATGCCAACCGGATGATTGGCGGCTTCCAGCACTTCAAGAATCTCGCGCATGATGCGCCATTTTTTCTCGATTGGCTGATAAGGATCTGTGTTGGTGCCGATAGCAATCGTCTTTGGTTGATAACCGGCTTTGGCCAGCTCACGCTCAAGCAGACGCGGAGCATCGGGCTTGGCAAAAAGCTTTGCTTCAAAATCAAGGCCAGCAGACAAGCCCATATAGCTGTGTGTCGGACGTGCGAAGCAATAGATACAGCCATGTTCGCAACCGCGATAAGGATTGATCGAACGGTCGAAACTGATGTCGGGTGAATCATTGCGCGTTATAATCGTGCGCGGCTTTTCAACCTGCACGTCGGTCTTGAAAGCGGGCAAATCTTCGAGCGTTTCCCAGCCATCATCAAATTCATGGCGTGTGGTGGGTTCAAAGCGTCCGGTTGGATTGATACCAGCGCCGCGCCCGCGTCTGCGGGAGTGATCAATGCGCAGGCCAGCTTCACTGACAAGCGCATTGGCGTGATCTGCACGTCCTGCTCCGAATGCTGCCTGATCTGCCTGCTGGATGATTTCCATAACCGACTCTTTCGTTTTCTACATTCATCCTATCGCAGAGAATAGAACAAAGCAAGAACACAAAATCTTGAGCCGATATAATAAAACACCGACGTGATGCTCACGCCGGTGTCTGGGGCCTTATATTAGTAGCGTGGCTGCTTCTTTGGTAGATGGCCCTGATTATGGCCAGGCTTGCCCGAGCCACCGGGTCCAACCGGACGGACCTCATGTGGTTTGCTTGGGCCACCCGGACGACCGGGGCGGTTTGCGTGCGGCCTATCAGGACGACCCGGGCGATGTGTCGCCGGAGGCTTTCCGGGACGATGATGGCCATTGTTCCAATGCGGCGGCCGTGGCGGTGGCGGACGATGCCAGCCGTGTTTGTTGGAGCTCAGAATTGCCGCTGCAATCAGGGGGATACCGATAGCAACTGCCGCAGTTCCAAAATTATTGGAGTTTCTGGCCGATCCCTGTGAGAAGGCCAGATAATTGGAGGATGCCCATCCGAGGCGACCACCGTAATCGACCTGACACCAGTTATAGCCAGTCGTGCAGCCAAGCACGTCAATGCCTGCACCATTTGGAATCGCACCAATGACCGGATAGCTCGTACCCGGACCCGTGCGCACGTTCAGATTGGTTGTCGCTATAGCATTCGCGGCCTGTGCAACAGGTGCTGCAAGCATTGCCGTTGCCAGAACAATCGATGTAAGAGCTACCCGCATCAGCTCACTCCGCAAAACATGGGGTTCATAACAGAATCGACTAAATCACTTTGCTTGCTGATTTCATATGTTATTTTTGGCTTATAATTAATATTAAAGAACAGAATGAATATTCGTGTTGCGCTGCTTTAGTAGGCAGTGAACTGTGATATAGAAAATAATGCTTTCTGTTCTGCTCGTCACAAATAATTCTGAAAAAGCTTTGGCGCATACACTGGCCGGGTTGGTGCCAGCTGTTGTTGATGGGCTTTTGCGCCGCGTTGTTGTCGTCGATCAAGGCTCGACAGATGATACAAAGCTTGTAGCAGAAGGCGCGGGTTGCGCGCTTTATGATGAAGGAAGTTTATCTCAAGCATTCCAGGCATTGCGAACATACTGGTTGCTGATCTTACAGCCCGGAGCAACATTGCCGGATGACTGGATTGACGCGGTGGGCCGCCATTTGGCAGCGAGCAATTCTGCTGCACGCTTTACATTGCCGTATGAAGCACGCTTCGGACTGCTTGGAAGGCTGTTTACATGCAAGCCCTCTTTAGACGCGGGATTGCTGGTGAAGGCCGACACGCTCAAGCTGGTGCCTTCGAGGGTGGACGAGCTTGGAGATTTGCCGCGCCAGTTAAAACCTGTGCGACTATCGCCAGTCATTACACTTCCAAATACAACAAAAGGCGGAGCCTGATTGGCTTCGCCTTTTTGTGCAGTCCTACCGGCTGGTGCCGATATTAGTTCTGAAAGCTTGAAGGCGATGCGTCGCCAAAACGATGAGCTGAGCCATCCTGATAGACCTTCTGGCCGATAGAAGCGGTAGCCGTGTTATCAACCTGCTGCGAAGCAACTGGTGTGCGGTCATTGGCATAAAGATCGGCAGGAGTGCCAACATTTGGGTTTTCAGCGAAGGCAGCACCGGCGCTAAGAGCAACGGCTACGGCAGCGAGAGCAAACTTCTTCATTTTTCTATTCCTTTTTTAATCGCCCTTTGGATGGCATCAGTGCTTCCGGGGCACCGGAGTGGCATCAATGCCATCCACCGGGGAGATAACTGGGATTGCCTTTTGGATTAGTCCGTCAG
>NZ_JBBGYW010000012.1:0-112427 GCF_037479515.1 Ochrobactrum sp. MYb379 | reverse complement strand
GTGTCAACCCATTTTTTTCAAGAAATTCACAGCCTTACAAACCGTTCCTTCCTCAACACATCAACAAGACTTCCATCTTACCAATGCCGCCCAACTAACCACTTTCAACATCTCTGTCAATCGCTTCCGCTGAACTACAAGGACGAGGCAACCTGCCGCTAGCAGCGTCGCCGCCCTCGTTGGAAGCCATATAGACCCTACTTCCCGAAACTGTCAACGAACTTTCACAAAAAATCGCAAACTTTCTTTCCACAGGCAATATGGTCCTTTTTAACCAAAACTCAACCACTATCACCGCCTGATTCCAATTTTTACGACAGTGAAATGACAATCAATGAATTATTTCTTCGCAATAGACGGCGGCGGAACAGGATCTCGCGCAATACTCGCTGACAAAAATGGCGCCATCCTCGGAAAAGGCACATCCGGTCCCGCGAATATCGGTGCCGATACGCCCAATGCCATTATTAATATTACGGAAGCCTCCGAACAGGCCCGGCTCGACGCGGGATTGCACTCTTCTATATATGCAACGAGTAGCGCCGTACTCGGACTGGCCGGAGCAAACTCCATTGCTTGCCGTGATAACGCTTATAAAGAGCTGCCGTTCGCAAGGAGCAGAATCGTTTCGGATACTGTAACGGCCCTTCAAGGCGCACTCGGCAATGGCGACGGCGCTATTGTTATTCTTGGCACCGGCTCAGCATTTGCGAAGAGAACAGGAGATAGCGTCGAGGTTATAGGTGGGCGTGGCTTCATGCTCAGCGATCATGCAGGCGGCGCGCGTCTTGGCCGTGATCTGCTTGAACAAACATTGCTTGCTCACGACGGAATCGTTAGCGGGACAGCTTTGACCAATGCTGTAATGGACAAGTTCAGCAATGATGCGCGCAAAATCACCCAGTTTTCGAGATCGGCAACTGCCGCAGATTACGCTGCCTTTGCACCAATGATCTTTCAGTTTGCGAAGAAAGGCGATTTGCTGGGTTCGCAGCTTCTTTCGGATGCATGCCTGATGATCGAGCGGAATCTGCGTGCTTTGGGCGTAGAGAAGTTGAGACGGTTCAGCATCACAGGCGGGCTGGCGCATTCATATGCCTCGCTGGATTCTCTGCCCTATAAGGAATTTTACGTTCCCGCGCAGGGCGACAGCTTGCAAGGCGCACTCGCATTGGCCCTGCAAGACAGCTCGGTTTGAAACAAAAATTCTCTCTGCGTCATCACATGCGACGCGAAGGTAACTTGTCCCGCCCTGCTTTCCTGCCTAATTCTTTTAAAAGAGAGAAACAGGGTTTGAATTATCAGACGGATATGACAGCAGGGATGCCATGCTAACAAAAAAAGGCAAATACGGCCTGAAAGCCATGGTGCATCTTGCCGGTGTGTCTGATGGTCATCTGGTTTCAGCAAGTGAGATCGCTGAGCGTCATCATATTCCGCGCAAATTTCTCGATAATATATTCACCGAACTGCGCAATGCAGGCTTTGTGCTCAGTCGCAAAGGCAAAGGTGGCGGGTTTTGTCTGGCGCGTCCAGCCAATGAAATTCACATTGGCAATATTATCCGCGCACTGGATGGCGCACTGGCTCCAATCGCCTGTGCCAGCAAGACTGATTATCAGCCATGTGACGACTGCGACGAAACGGAATGCGAAGTTCGTCACATGATGCTCGACGTGCGTGAGGCAATCGCCAATGTCCTCGATCACCGCACACTTGCCGACAGTAGGGCTTCTGAACTTGCCATACTGTCGGCTGAGTAAGCTTTAAGCCGCGACAGACCAGCTCGGAAAAGGATCGTTTAGCCCAAGCCAGCTTTCCGGCTTGAACACTTCTTCTGTCACCAAACAGCTATCAAGCTCAGCAATAATCGACGCCTTATCCATCGGATCAACGCCGATGAAGACAATTTCCTGCCGACGATCACCCCATTCTGAATCGAGATAGTCTTGCATTGCACGATGCCATTCGGGTTCTTGAGGCCAGTAACTGCGTGGTACTGCCGACCACCAGCGCCCGCGCTTGTTTGTGCGCACCAATGCGCCCGCTTGGCTCAGTTCGCCGACATAATCAGGACGTGTTGCCAGCCAGAAAAAGCCTTTAGCGCGGACAACACCCGGCCAGCTCTTATCAATAAAGGTCTGGAACCGTGCTGGATCAAACGGGCGTCGCGCCCGATAGACGAATGAGCGAACGCCATATTCTTCAGTTTCCGACACGTGATCGTGGAAACCGTAGAGTTCCTTATACCAAAGGGGATGCTCATGGGCACGATTGAAGTCGAAGCGTTTTGTGTTCAAAATCGCATCAAGCGTAGCCTGACCGAAATCGACTTCTTCAATCCGGGCATCAGGATTAAGCGAACGGATCACCTTACGCGCAAGGTCGAGTTCTTCTGTGGAAGCCGTCGAAACCTTGTTGAGTATCACAACGTCAGCAAATTCGATCTGTTCGACCAGCAGATCGACCAGCGTGCGCTCATCCTCATCGCCAAGCGACTCCCCACGATCACGCAAAAAATCATTGGAAGAATAATCTTTCAACAGATTGGCAGCATCAACGACGGTCACCATCGTATCAAGACGCGCGAGATCAGACAGGCTTTCGCCCTTCTCATCGCGAAATTCAAATGTCGCAGCGACCGGCAGAGGCTCAGATATGCCGGTCGATTCGATCAAAAGATAATCAAAACGGTCTTGTGCAGCGAGTTGCGCCACTTCTTTGAGGAGATCATCGCGCAAAGTGCAGCAAATGCAGCCATTGGTCATTTCAACAAGCTGTTCTTCAGTGCGCGACAGGTCGGCCCCACCCTCACGGACCAATGCTGCATCAATATTGATTTCGCTCATATCGTTGACGATTACCGCAACGCGGCGGTTCTCACGATTATTGAGAACATGATTGAGAAGTGTTGTTTTACCGGCACCGAGAAAGCCGGACAGAACAGTGACGGGAAGCCTTTTCATGACAAATCCTTCGCTGGCGTTTGTAAGATCAGCTGCACTTGCAGCATTGCTGGCTATTTTAATGTTATATCATTACATTTATTGGGCTAAAAAGAGGCGGCAAAGCCACCTTTAAGCATGATATTCAGCAATCGAACCAAACTCGATGCGCCCCATGGAATGAACTCAAGATAAGTTCCTTAATGGTTTAATCAGCTTTCACTGATCAATTATGCCGGACCATCATTTAAGACGGCCCGGCACAACAACTGGTCACTTCCGGGTGGGGTCCCGGAATGAAGGTGTGACCAGTGCTACTTCGACAAACAATTCTTAAGGGAGTCGGCCAGATTGCGAATAAGCTGCGGGTAAAGATCCGGGCCGTCCTTCAATTCCGCACCAAGCGGATCGAGAACGCCAGTCTTTGCATCTGTTCCATCGATGACTGTATTAACCAGCTTTGGCTCAAACTGTGGCTCTGAGAAAACGCAAACTGCGCCCAGCGATTTGATTTTCTCGTGAATGTCCTTAATGCGACCTGCACCTGGTGCCTTTTCGGGGCTGACCGTAATCGATCCCGCAGCCTTAACGCCGAAGCGGTTTTCGAAATACTGGTAGGCATCGTGGAAGACAATGAACGGCTTGTCTTTGACAGGCTGAAGTTCTGTTTCAATATCTTTATTCAGCGCATCCAACTTGTCGGCATAATCAGCAGCATTCTTTTCGTATTGCGCGGCATGTTCCGGATCGTTCTCACTTAGAACCTTGGCAATATTGCCAACCAGCACTTTGCCATTCTGCGGATCTAGCCAGAAATGCAGATCAAACTCGCCATGGTGGTGATCGTGTCCCGCTTCATCGGATTCATCAGCGTGAGCATGCTTGTGGTCATGTCCGTCATCGTGTTTGTGATCATGGCTGTCATGTGAATGCGCTTCAGCACCATGATCATGGCCTTCATGTCCGTGATCGTGTGCCTCAAATGGTCCACCTTCGCGGAATTTCAGCTTCGTCAGACCATCTGCCTCACCAAGCGCAACCACTTTTGCACCTTCGCCCAATGTATCGATTGGCTTATCGAGGAATGTTTCCATCGAAGGCCCCGCCCAGAAGATAACTTTTGCACCCTCAATCGCCTTCGCATCAGAAGGCTTAAGATTATAAGAGTGTTCCGATCCCGCACCCTGCACAATCAACTTCGGCTCGCCCACGCCCTGCATCACCGCAGAGACCAGCGAATGGAGCGGCTTTATCGACACAACAACGCCTTCACGCTCGGCGGCAAAAGCCGCACCGCTCAAAACAGTCATAAAGGCAGATGCTAAAAGCAGGGATTTTAGGTGTTTCATGATAGCTTTCTCAAAATCTCTCTTGAACGTCCGTTGAAGCGAAACAACATATGTGAGTGATATGTTATTTTATTACATCATTTGCGTTATGCTATAACGTCTGCAATAAGGAGACACAACCTCTTTTTGGAGAATTGTTCACAGCACGAAAGCGTCAGACGCAAATGATCGCGAATCGGCATATCGTTCACACATCTTGAGACAAGAATTTCGGGAGCAGCTTTTTATCGGCAGATAAACCGGCACATGCTCTCAAAAAGGCAGCGAAAGCTCATTTTATATGGCCCATAAGACCGCCCTCCCCGCAGATGCCACGCGGGAGCCACTGATAGAATTAAAAGGTGCCGGCGTTTTCCGTGATGGTCGCTGGCTGGTGCGCAATGTCGACTTGACGATTCATCGTGGTGAAATTGTCACGCTCATTGGTCCCAATGGTGCGGGTAAAAGCACGACGGCCAAAATGGCACTTCATATTCTAAAGCCCGATGAGGGCGAAATCCGCCATCTCAAAGGCCTGCGCATCGGTTATGTACCGCAGAAGATCAATATCGACCGGACCATGCCGTTGTCGGTTGAACGGCTGATGACGCTAACCGGACCGCTTTCGAAAGCCGATATTCTCCACGCACTTGATGCGGTTGGAATCACGCATCTTCTCAAGGCTGAAATTGCCAACCTGTCTGGCGGCGAGTTTCAGCGTGCGCTGATGGCGCGTGCCCTCGCCCGCAAACCAGATATTATGGTGCTTGATGAGCCCGTGCAGGGCGTCGATTTTTCCGGTGAAGCTGCACTTTATGAGCTGATCGCAAAGTTGCGCGACGATACCGGCTGCGGCGTATTGCTGATTTCACATGATCTGCATCTGGTGATGGCTGCAACCGACCGCGTTATCTGCTTAAATGGCCATGTCTGTTGCAGCGGTACACCGCGCGATGTGACGACAAGTCCTGAATATGTGCGCCTGTTCGGAAGCCGTGCGGTTGGTCCACTGGCCGTTTATGAACATCACCATGATCACACGCATCTGCCGGATGGTCGCGTCATGCATGCTGATGGCAGCGTGACAGATCATTGCCACTCTGATGACGGTCATCATCATGAGGATGAGCACCATCACCACCATGAGGGAGATAAGCCCCATGCTTGACGATTTTTTCACACGCGCGCTCATTGCCGGTATTGGCCTCGCACTGACCACAGGTCCGCTCGGCTGTTTCATTGTGTGGCGGCGTATGGCCTATTTCGGCGATACGATGGCGCATTCGGCCCTGCTGGGCGTGGCTTTAGCGCTGATCCTCGACATCAACCTGATGATAGGGGTTTTTGCAGTATCAGTCGCAATCTCGGCAATCCTGCTTCTGCTTCAAAAGCGACATTCGCTTTCGGCAGATTCCCTTCTGGGCATTCTATCCCACGCAACTCTATCGCTTGGGCTGGTCATTGTCGCCTTTATGACATGGGTGCGTGTCGACCTACTGTCGTTCTTGTTTGGCGATTTGCTGGCCGTATCGCGACTGGATATTGCTTTTATCTATGGCGGCGGCATTCTGGTGCTCGCAGTGCTGGCATGGCTTTGGCGGCCATTGCTTGCCGCAACACTGAGCGAGGATATTGCGCGTGCTGAGGGCCTTAACCCGGCCTTATCACGCATTATCTTTATGCTTTTGCTGGCAATTGTTATTGCAATTTCGATGAAGATCGTCGGCATCTTGCTGATAACGTCACTTCTGATTATTCCTGCCGCCACCGCACGGCGCTTCGCATCGACACCAGAACAAATGGCCATTATGGCATCCGTCATCGGCGCGCTTGGCGTGATCGGTGGGCTTTATGGTTCGGTTGAGTTTGATACGCCTTCCGGCCCATCAATCGTCGTTGCTGCACTTGCTATTTTCATTTTAAGCCTCTTACCACTACATAAGAGACAGGCTTCACCGAAACGGACCGCTGGACAATGAGCAATCACACCGATCATAACCATGCCCATACGCACATATCGCACGATCTGACGCGCAACCAGTCGCTGGTTTTTGATGTGCTGTCCAAAGCGGATGGCCCGCTCAGCGCCTATACAATCCTTGATCAGTTGCGCGACGATGGCTTTCGCGCACCGTTGCAGGTCTATCGTGCACTGGAAAAACTACTCGATTACGGGATGATTCATCGTCTCGAAAGCCTCAATGCTTTCGTTGCCTGCGCGCATCCACAATGCCATGAGCATGGCCTCATTGCTTTTGCAATTTGCGAGCAGTGCGGACAGGTGACAGAGTTCTCCGATTCAGCGATCGAAAACCTTGTCAGTGCATGGAGCGTGCAGAGCGGTTTCAAATCGCGGAAAACGACGCTGGAATTGCGTGGTTTGTGTGAGAAATGCGGCACGCACTGAAGCATGTCGCGGAAAAGTGGGAACCGGTTTTCCGATAACGAAATACCTAAAAGCACAGAGTTAGATCGAGCGCTGTGAATGCTAATGAGCGTGGCACGCTCTTAATCAACTTATAAAAAAGCGAATATTCATCCGCCTTTTTATAAGTGCTCATTAGACATTACATAAACAGGTGTTGAACCTCAGGCATATCAATAATGCCAAGTGAGAGTGCCGTTGCAACAGCTGACGTTCTGTTAGAGCAATTCAGCTTTATCTTGGCATTTTGCAGATATGTTACGACTGTCCAGCGGGCGATGCTGAGAATCTCTGCAATTTCTCCGTCGGTTTTTCCACTTGCTGCCCAGCGCAAGCAATCAACTTCACGTGGTGTCAGCAGGCCAGAAGCAGAGTTCGCATCTTTTCCGCCGCATAAACCATTGTGAATAATGCCTGAAACACTCAGAAGGCGTGGTCGCATACGCTCCACGAAATTTTCGTGGCTTTCGTCTGTCACATCAAAGCTGAAGACCGTACAGCCTGCTATGCCTTTTTGGCTGCGCGCTGAGACACCAATATAAAGATTACCAAGGCCGTGCTTTTCAGCGTCCTGCAAAAACTCCATAACAGCCGGGCACTGTTTTGCGTCATCATCAAGGTTCCGAACAACGCCACTTGAATCGCTGCGAAAATACGGTGCATCCTCCTGAAAAACAGGATCGATAAGAAAATAATTCTTCGCTGAATATCGTGTTGACCAATTGGTCGGAACCGTCATGACAACAGTCAAATCATCCGGCGATGCTTTTGAATTATCGCCAATACGCCCCCGGAAGGTGTGAATGATGTGGCGGCAACCTATCTCATCACGAATCCGCTGAAGAAGGGTAAGCGTTTCGGACTGGAAAGATAGTCCAAAGAAGGTCTTTTTAAAGTTAGGAAAATGTATCAAGTCTAAAGTCATTGGCTAATATCCCTGGTAATAAAATGTCCAAAATGGACGCACAAAATTGAACATTTATTTTGAGAATCGATGCTTCAAGTACGTCAATTCCTCATCAGTCACATAAAAAATACGTCTTAAATCAACTCGCAATATCTTTACTGCAAGAAACTATGTGCACTAACTTTGTGGAAAAATATGGATATTGCGCCAAAAACTGGCAATTATTACAAAAAAATACCCAATTGTGATTGGACGTGAACCGCAGTGTTCCATTTTTAAACAGCGGAGGATTTAGGACTTACGATTTACGTCCGAAAGCCTTGAAGAAAAAATCAACGGCTGATTCAACGTTTCGAACAATCGCCTCATGCGATGGCGGTTCGGATAGCGCACCAAAAAGGCGCGGCCTGTACAGGCCAGCCAAAAACAAATCAGTCAGCTGATAAGCTTTCTCCATAGCATCTACAGGCTCGAGTTCTCCGTCCTTGACCATTTTTTCCATATATTCGGCCATAACGAGCAGCGTGCGTTTTGGGCCTCGCTCATAAAAACGTGCGGCGAGTTCCGGTTTGCGTTCGCTCACCCCGATGATAATGCGTTGCGCCCGTACTGCCGTTGATGACGTGATAAGCGTAACAAGGGCAATACCAAATTCCACCAGTTCACTGCGTGTGGAGAACCCACGTTCCAGCTTGTCGATCAAGCCACTAAACATTGTGTGTCGATAATGCTCACAAAGCGCGACAAACAGATCCTCTTTACTATTAAAGTAAACGTAAATTGTACCCTTTGAGACGCCAGCTTCACGCGTAATGTCGTTCATGCTTGCAGCATCGAAACCCATTCGCAGGAACACATCTTGCGCACCTTCGAGAATTTGCTGACGCTTTGCAGGGTCTTGACCCGCTCCAAGACGCGCACGACCGCATTCAGCATCCGAACTACCGACAGTTTCCACCGTAGTGCTTTCGCTAACCATTGATGCGGTCTGTTCTATGCGGCATTCACGATTCATTGTACAAGACTCTTAAATTTTCTCGAACCAAACGGTTCGATGAGACTTGATATGGGCAAGTTATTGCTCTAAGTCAACATCGAACCAAGCGGTTCGTTGAAGCGGTTATACAGAAAGTTTGTCTCATGTCCGCCCCCAAGTCTGTTGATACAGCTGATATTCGACCATTCCCGACGTCAGTGCCGCAGGGTGAGCAAGCCCGCGTGAATGCCGAGCCGTTGAGCGAACGTCCCGCTCCGCAGGCAACACCGGACACATCTGCGCCCAGCGCTCCTTCCGCACCCGCAAAAGGCGGCAACAAAAAAGGCTTTGGCAAGCGTGTAATGCTTCCAGGGCTTTTGATCGTCGCTGTCGCGGGCGGACTTTGGTATGGCTACGACTGGTGGACGGTCGGTCGCTTCATGGTTTCGACCGATGATGCATATGTGCAGGGCGATATCGCTTCTATCGCACCAAAGGTCACTGGCTATATCGAAAACATTCCGGTTGTTGCCAATCAGCAGATTAAAGCGGGCGATGTTATCTTCCAGCTTGATTCAGGCGACTACAAGATCGCGCTTGATGAAGCCGAAGCAAAGCTTGCAACCCAGCAGCAGACGCTGAACCGGATCACCGCGCAGATTGATGCATCCAAGGCAGCGCTTGAACAGACACAGGCAGATGAGCAGGCATCGCAGGCGGTTCTGAAGAACGCTGAAAGCACAATGGTCCGCATCCAGAAGCTGCATGACACGCGCTTTTCGGCACAGTCTGAACTCGACAATGCGCAGTCCGCGCTTGATCAAGCCAAAGCGAAGCTCGCCGGATCAAAGGCACAGATCGCATCGGCCAATGCCAATATCGACGTTTTAAATGCACAGTATAAGGAATCAGAAAGCGGCGTTCGTTCGCTCGAGCTTGCACGCGATAAGGCTGCACGTGATCTTGATTTCACAACATTGCGCGCACCGTTTGACGGTGTCGTCGGTAATCTTTCGGGCAAGAAGGGCGATCTCGTTTCAGCAGGCCAGAAGATTGCAGCACTTGTTCCAGTGAATGCGCTCTATATTGATGCAAACTTCAAGGAAACGCAGCTCGGCCACATTAAGACCGGCGAGACAGCGCGTATCTATGTCGATGCTATCGATGGTCCTTACATTGAAGGCAAGGTTGCATCAGTTGCACCGGCTTCGGGTGCGGTCTTCTCACTGCTTCCACCAGAAAACGCGACCGGCAACTTCACCAAGATTGTTCAGCGCGTTCCAGTTCGCATTACCATTCCCCAGGAAGCGCTTGATTCAGGCAAAATTCGCGCAGGTCTGAGCGTTACTGTCGAAGTCGACACACGCACAGCGCCAGCGGACAAGGCCGAGTAAGGCACTGAGCAGCCTTTATAAAAACAATGCAGTGGCGCGGTTTTAAGCTTCGCGCCACCATCCTTTTTCCTTTTCGGAGTGCGCCTTCATGGCTGCAAACACCACGATGGGGCCAATGGCTCCGGCAGATGATCGCATTGATCCCAAGAAAGCGATTGCTTTTCTTGCGATGGTGTTTGGCATGTTCATGGCAATTCTGGACATCCAGATTGTTTCTGCATCGCTGTCTGAAATTCAGGCGGGCCTTAGTGCCAGTTCCGATGAAATTTCGTGGGTGCAAACGTCCTATCTGATTGCCGAAGTCATCATGATTCCGCTCTCAGGTTTCCTGGGCCGACTTGTCTCGACGCGCGTGTTGTTCACCGTATCAGCCGCAGGCTTTACACTTGCATCGATGCTCTGCGCAACGGCGACCAATATCGATCAGATGATCGTCTACCGCGCCATTCAGGGCTTCATCGGCGGCGGTATGATTCCAAGCGTGTTTGCGGCAGCCTTTACGATCTTTCCGCCATCCAAGCGCTCTATCGTCTCTCCGATGATCGGCCTTGTTGCAACGCTTGCACCGACAATCGGACCGACGATTGGCGGCTATCTCAGCCACGCTTTTTCGTGGCACTGGCTATTCCTCGTCAATGTTGGCCCCGGCATTCTGGTGACTATCGCCGCGTGGAACCTTATCGACTTTGACGAAGGCGACCGCTCGCTTTTGAGCAAGTTCGACTGGTGGGGACTTGCTGGCATGGCCGCATTCCTTGGCTCCATGGAATACGTGCTTGAAGAAGGCCCTCGCAATGACTGGCTTCAGGATGAAGCGATCTTCATTCTGACCGGCGTTATGACTGTCGGCGGCATCATGTTCTTCTACCGCGCATTCACTGCCGAAGAACCCATCGTGGATTTGCGAGCGTTTAAAAACGTCAATTTTGCCTTTGGCTCACTGTTTTCCTTTGTGATGGGCGTCGGTCTTTATGGCCTCACCTATCTCTATCCGCTCTATCTCAGTCAGATACGTGGCTACGACGCGCTGATGATTGGTGAAGCGCTGTTTGTCAGCGGCCTCGCCATGTTCTTCACAGCCCCCCTTGCCGGTTTCTTGTCAAACCGCATGGACCCACGCTTGATGATGATGATCGGCTTTTTGGGATTTGCGGCTGGTACATGGATGGTTACGGGCCTGACCGCCGACTGGGACTTCTATGAACTTCTGATCCCGCAGATTCTGCGCGGCTGTTCGCTGATGCTTTGTATGGTGCCGATCAACAATCTCGCACTTGGAACCCTGCCCCCTGCCCTGATGAAAAACGCATCCGGTCTGTTCAATCTGACGCGTAACCTTGGTGGTGCGGTTGGTCTGGCGGTCATCAATACGATTCTCACGCGCCGCAGTGATATGCATTACGAGCGTCTGGCCGAACACGTGCGTTGGGGCAATGCGGAAGCAGAGCAGATGCTTGCCAATCTGACGGCCAAATATAACGCCGCCGGTCTTGATGGTGCGACAATTGCCATTTCCAAAATGTCGGGCATGGTGCGCCAGCAAGCAACGCTGATGTCATTCATCGATGTGTTCTTCATCCTCACGATGATGTTCTGCTCGCTGGCCGTTTGCGCAATCATGCTGCGCAAGCCAAAGCAGGCAGCTGGTGGCGGTGGTGGCGGTCACTAGCCCCCTTTTAAATAACTGAAGCCGGTTTCATACGAAACCGGCTTCGCTTCGCTCACCGTTCATAAATTTTCGTTTGAAAGCACTCTGCCCGCGCCATGCCGCGTGCAGGCTAAAGCCTGTCGTTTTGAGAAAAGCTTCTTTTCAAAATGTGACAATGACGAAACCTCTGTCACATTTATTGTCATAAAAATGCAGTTCATCCGTTAGGGTCAATTGCTAAGTCCCTGAAAACGTGTTTCACTTTCGGTCGTTGATAATTTGTGACAATCGACAAACTGTCATCCAACCGTCATCTAGGGCGGCTATCGGGAGTGCGCGAACACTGGAATCGACCGGGAGCGTTCGCCCGACTTAACAGGGGAGTTTAACAATGCTTGCATTTACTGCGCGTCTGCTGTCGCTTTCGACCGCAATCGCTGTCGGTGGGGTTTCGATCGCTGCCGCTGAACCATCAGCTGAACTTATCGCCGCTGCTAAAGCCGAAGGCGAACTGACCACAATCGCGCTGCCACACGACTGGTGCGGCTATGGCGACATCATCAAGAGCTTCAAAGACAAGTATGGCCTGAAGGTCAACGAACTGAACCCAGATGCGGGTTCGGGCGACGAAATCGAAGCCATCAAGGCAAACAAAGACAATAAGGGCCCACAGGCTCCTGACGTTATCGACGTCGGCTTTGCTTTCGGCACGACTGCAAAGAAAGACGGCCTGATCCAGCCTTACAAAGTCGCAACCTGGGACGAAATTCCAGATAGCGCGAAAGACCCAGAAGGTTACTGGTACGGCGATTATTACGGCGTTCTTGGTTTCGAAGTGAACAAGGACATTGTGAAGGACGTCCCACAGGATTGGGAAGACCTGCTCAAGAGCGATTATGCAAACTCGGTTGCTCTCGCTGGTGATCCGCGCGTTTCCGCACAGGCAATCCTCGGCGTTCACGCTGCTGGTATCGCACGTGGTGCAGAACCAGGTGCCGAAGCTGGCAAGAAGGGCCTTGAATTCTTCAAGGAACTCAGCGCCAAGGGCAACTTCGTTCCAGTTATCGGCAAGGCCGCTTCGCTGGCACAGGGCTCGACCCCTATCGTCATTCGTTGGGATTATAACGCGCTCGCCGACCGTGATACGCTCAAGGGCAATCCGGAAATCGAAACCGTTATTCCAAAGACTGGTGTTGTTGCTGGCGTTTACGTTCAGGCAATCAGCGCTTACGCACCACATCCAAACGCTGCTAAGCTCTGGATGGAACATCTTTACTCGGACGAAGGCCAGCTTGGCTACCTGAAGGGCTATTGCCACCCAATCCGCTTCAACGCGATGGCTAAGGCTGGCAAGATCCCACAGGAAATGCTCGACAAGCTGCCACCAGCAGATGCCTATGAAAAGGCTATCTTCCCAACTCTTGAACAGATTGAAACCGCTCAGGAAGAAATCACCAAGAACTGGGATAGCGTTGTTGGCGCAAACGTTCAGTAAGCGATTTTAGAGCGCCGTGCGCCCTCTTGGGCGCACAAAGATCGCTCTAACACGCTAAAAACAGGGCGTAATTTATATTAAACTGCTTCAAGTTTAAGAAATTACGCTCTGGCTCGCCCTGTTTAAGACCTGTGACGACCAGCAATGGTCGTCACAGTGTTTGCAGAACGGTTAAAGAAAGAGCATATGAGTTCAACAGCCGATACAGACGCACCCTTCAAGCCGGTGCGTAAGCGCCAACTGCCGCTTTCATATATCGGCGTTGCGCCCTTTTTCCTGTTCGCAATTCTCTTCCTGCTATGGCCGACGATGTATCTCATCGTTGGTGCATTTCAGGACCCGGACGGCAATTTCACACTCAAAAACGTTCAGGATCTTTTCCAGCCTCAGATCATGAGTGCCTATTGGATTTCGATCAAAGTCAGCCTCGCATCTGCGCTTGGTGGCGCATTTATTGGCTTCTTTCTGGCTTGGGCCGTGGTGCTTGGCAATCTGCCGCGCTGGCTGCGCCCAACAGTTCTGACTTTCTCTGGCGTTGCATCAAATTTCGCTGGCGTTCCGCTGGCCTTCGCGTTTCTCGCGACCCTTGGCCGTACCGGCTTCGTCACTATCCTGTTGCGCGACTGGTTCGGTTTCAATCTTTATTCGACAGGTTTTAACCTGTTGAGCTTCTTTGGTTTGACCATCACCTACTTGTTCTTCCAGATTCCGCTCATGGTGTTGATTCTCACGCCAGCGCTCGATGGTCTAAAGAAAGAATGGCGTGAAGCTTCATCGATCTTAGGCGCTACCAATCTGCAATATTGGCGGATGATCGCGTTTCCGATTCTCTGGCCCAGCCTGCTCGGAACGACACTGCTTTTGTTTGCAAACTCCTTTGGCGCTATCGCGACTGCTTATGCACTGACCGGCTCTTCGCTCAACATCGTTCCAATCCTGCTCTTTGCCCAGATCCGCGGCGATGTTCTGCATAACCAGAATCTTGGCTACGCGCTGGCGCTTGGCATGATCGTGATCACAGGCCTTTCCAATCTTCTTTACATCTGGCTGCGTATGCGTGCCGAAAGGTGGCAACGATGAAAAAGGCCTTTAATCCCCAAAAAATTGGGGCATGGATCGCCTTTCTGATTGGCGCGATCTACTTCCTCGTTCCGCTGATTGGGACGTTTGAATTTTCGCTGCGCATGCGTCGTGGCGAATATTCCTTCGATGCCTATCGGGTGGTGTTCAGTGACCCGAACTTTCAGGCAACTTTCAGCTATTCGATCATACTCGGCATTCTGACCATCATCTTTGGTGTGCTGCTGGTGGTGCCAACGGCTTATTGGGTGCGTCTGCGTCTGCCGCATCTGCGTCCGCTGATCGAGTTCATCACGCTGATGCCGCTGGTTATTCCGGCCATTGTTATCGTGTTCGGTTATCTGCGCATTTATAACTCGTCGTCATGGCTTCCGTTTACCGCATCGACACGCGCTACCGATCTGCTTTTGATGTTCGGCTATATGACATTGTCGCTACCATACATGTATCGTGCTGTTGATACCGCCATGCGCACGATTGATGTTCGCACGCTCACCGAAGCAGCGCAGAGCCTTGGCGCTGGCTGGGGACGCATCATGTTTAAAGTGATTTTCCCGAATGTGATTTCGGGTGTCATGAGCGGTGCATTCATCACCTTTGCTATCGTGATTGGCGAATTTACGCTGGCTTCACTTCTCAATCGCCCGGCCTTTGGTCCTTATCTCCAGTTGGTTGGCGCAAACCGCGCTTATGAACCATCAGCGTTGGCGATTATCTCATTCGGCATTACGTGGCTTAGCATCATCATGTTGCAGCTCGTTTCGCGCCTCAATAAATTCAAGACAACCGCCGGGTAACATTCATGGCTTTTCTCAATCTCAAGCACCTGAAAAAGAGCTTCGGCGCTACTACCGTCGTCCACGATTTCAATCTCGCCGTCGAAAAAGGTGAGTTCGTTTCCTTCCTCGGCCCATCGGGCTGCGGCAAGACAACCGTTCTGCGCATGATCGCTGGCTTTGAAAGTGCCGATCAGGGCGCAATCGAAATCGACGGTAAAGACGTTGTTGATCTCAAGCCAAACCAGCGCAATATCGGCATGGTGTTTCAGGCCTATGCGCTTTTTCCAAACATGACCGTTACGCAAAACGTGGCTTTTGGTCTTCGCGTTTCGGGCAAACCGAAAGCTGAAATCGACGCGACGGTCAAAGAAATGCTCGGCCTGATCCGGCTCGAACATCTTGCAGACCGCTATCCTTATCAGATGTCCGGTGGTCAGCAGCAGCGTGTGGCACTAGCACGTGCGCTGGCAACCAAGCCGCAAGTGCTTTTGCTCGATGAACCACTTTCAGCGCTCGATGCAAAAATCCGTATCTCGCTACGCCAGGAAATCCGTGCGATCCAGCAGAAGCTAGGAATCACCACCGTATTCGTGACGCATGATCAGGAAGAAGCACTGTCGATCTCCGATCGTATCGTCGTCATGCATGAAGGGCGTGCTGATCAGATCGGCACACCATTCGATATTTACAACCGACCTGCATCGCGCTTCGTTGCTTCCTTCGTCGGCACACTCAACATGCTCGAAGCATCGGTGAGTGAACCGAGCCAGAACAGCATCGAACTTGATGGCCGCACGATCAAGGTGAACGACGAACTCGGCCACCATCCGAAGGGCAAGGCAATCACACTCGCTTTGCGTCCGGAAGCAGTCAGCATGGAAGCACGCAAGAGCCACGACACTGCACTCGATGCCACCATCGAAGACGTGCATTTCTTAGGCTCGGTCATTCGTACACGCGTCGCGCTTGGCAAGAACAAATTGTCATTCGACACCTTCAATGATCCCGCACTCACCCCGCCACAACGCGGCGACAAAGTGACGGTGCATTTCGCGGCGCATGATTTGCTCGTTTTGGCCGACTAAGCTCAAAGAAAAACAAAAAAGCCGCCCATTTGGGCGGCTTTTTTTATATTAAATACAAGCGAGACACGGTCGAGATTTTGGTTCTGATGAGCCGAAAATTGTGGCTTTCGAGAACCGGAGCACAGCGTACATAAAGTACGTGAGCACCGGCTCGCAGAAAGACGCTATTCGCAGCAAATCAGGGCCGAAATATCTCAGTTCCAAGGGCCGTGGAAGTCGCCTTCCTTATCGATGCGCTTAAAGCCATGCGACCCGAAGAAATCGCGCTGACCTTGAATAACATTGGCCGTACCCTGCGACTGCGTGAAGCTGTCGAAGTAGCTCAGTGCCGAACCCAATGCCGGAAGCGGCAGACCAGCAAGTGCTGACTGTGCAACGATCTTGCGAAGCCCCTTCGATGCCTTGCCCATGCGTTCAACAAAGGCAGGAACCAGCAGAAGGTTTTCAATTTCCTGACCTTCAAAGGCCTGTGCAATATCATCAAGGAACAGCGAACGAATGATGCAGCCTTCGCGCCAGATACGGGCAGTGGTTGCAAGCGGAATGTTCCAGTCGTGTTCCTTGGATGCTGCTGCCAGAACGGCAAAGCCCTGTGCATAAGCAACGATCTTACCAGCCAGCAAACCCTGCTCAAGATCAGCAAGGAACTGAGCCTGATCCGCAATATCCAGCGTGCGTGGTGCAGGCTTATAAGCCTTTTCAGCAGCTTCACGTTCCGCTTTCAACGACGAGATTGAACGCGCGTCAACCGCAGCTTCAATGCCAGTAGCCGGAACGCCGAGCATCTGTGCTTCAATCGCCGACCAGCGGCCTGTACCCTTCTGACCTGCCTGATCGAGGATCATATCGACCATCGCCTTGCCGGTTTCTGGATCAGTGGCTTTCAAAACCTTCGCAGTGATTTCAATGAGGTATGAATTGAGTGGACCGGCATTCCACTTTTCAAACACATCACCAATTGCAGGCGCCGAAAGGCCAAGACCGTCACGCAGGATGCCGTAGATTTCGGCGATCATCTGCATATCAGCATATTCGATGCCGTTGTGAACGGTTTTCACGAAATGGCCTGCACCATCAGGGCCAACCAGCGCACAGCAGGACTCACCCTTATACTTTGCAGCAGCAGCCAAAAGGATCGGCGCAATACGCTCATAGGCTTCTTCTGTGCCGCCAACCATCATTGACGGGCCATGGCGAGCGCCTTCTGCGCCACCCGATACACCCATACCAACAAAGGTTGGATCGTTCGGGCCGAGCGCCTTCAGACGACGCATCGTGTCACGATAGTCGGAGTTACCGGCATCGATCATGATGTCGCCAGCTTCGAGATATGCCTTAAGGCGGGTGGTTTCGGCATCGACCGGCGCGCCAGCCTTGATCAGGAAAATGATCGGGCGTGGCTTGCGGATATTGTCGGCCAGTTCTTCAAAAGTGGCGCAAGGGATGATCTTGTCACGCAGCGCGCCCGCTTTTTCGATGAATGCTTTCAGGACGGGCTCGTCGCGGTCATAGACGGCTACCGTGTAGCCCTTCTCGGCGATGTTCAGCGCAAGGTTCGAACCCATAACGCCAAGGCCGACCATTCCGATATCTGCTTTTTCCATTTTCTGCCCTTTTGAAACACAGCCATCTGGCTCGTCATACATAAATAGAGAGCCGACAGATTGGACTGTCGTAGCTGTTGCTATCGCACTATATAGCGCCAGTCTTTATCCTATTCTGGGATGATCTAGGGCATATGACGCAAATTTGATAGGGCTTTTTCTAAAAAACTAACCGATTTAAATGATCAGACACGTTCCAGTTTCTCATGTGGAAGCGGTGGCAGTTCAATCTCGATAGTATTGCCGGCTTGCACGTTTCCACCCGCAAGGACGATCGACATCACGCCTGATTTTCGTATCAACTCACCGTTTTCGGTTTTATCGAGCACAGCGTTTAAGAGGCCCTTCTCATATTTCTCAATCTGCGAACAAGGATTGCGCAGCCCAGTGATTTCGAGCACCACATCATTACCGATTTTGAGAATCGCAGATTTTGGCAATGCCAGCAGATCAATGCCGCGAGTCGTGATGTTTTCACCCAATTGCGCCGGTGAAATGTCGAAACCTTTGCCAACCAATTCATCGAATAGCTCGGCCTGAATAAGATGAACCTGACGCAGATTGGGTTGCGTTGGATCAGCCCTCACGCGCGAGCGATGCTTGACCGTAACGCCCTTATGCGCATCACCTTCAACACCCTCTCCCGCCACAATGCTGATCTCCGAAACGAGCTGTTTTGAGAAGCGATGCTTAGCGTCACGCGCAACAGCTACAACAATTCCACTCATATTTTTACCTTGATCCCATGAAGATGCAGGCGGCTGGCAAAGCCCGTCGTAATCGCGCATATCATGCGATATACAACACAGAAATGACAAGGGTATCGCGAAGGGGCGGCGGCAAGCCATGACGAGCAAATACGACGGCAAGAGTTTTCGCTGGGGCATCTGGGGAACAGGCACAATTGCACACGCCTTCGCTGCCGATATTCGAGCAAGCTATGAAATGCGCGTAACCGCCGTTTGCTCGCGTTCGCTCGAGAGTGCCGTAGAGTTCAAAAACAAAATCGGCGCAGATCACGCGTTTGATGATGCCGCGGCATTTCTCAGAAGCCCCGATTTCGATGCCGTCTATATTGCCACGCCAAACGCAATGCATGTGCCGCAAACGCTACAGGCCATTGCTGCTGGCAAAGCATGTCTCACAGAAAAGCCGCTGACGCTTGATGCAGATGGGGCCAATGCAATTGCTGCCGCCAGTAAAGCGCACAACGTCTTTGCAATGGAGGCCATGTGGAGCCGGTTTCTTCCGGCAATTACCGCCACCCGCGAGCATATCAAGGCCGGGCGGATCGGCACAGTTAAACGCATTGAAGCCGACCTCTCCTATTTCCGTGAAGAAGACCCGCAAAGCCGTTTTTTTAACCAGGCACTAGGTGGCGGAGCAGCTTTTGATCTCGGTGTCTATCCGGTATCACTCGCGCTCAGTTTTCTGGGCCTGCCTGATGCTGTGAGCGGACGCTGGACGAAAGCAAAAAGCGGCGTCGATATGCGGACCGAAATCACGCTGAGCTATGCAAACGCCGAAGCTCAGCTTTCATGCGGTTTTGATCACGACGGCAAAAATCAGATGCTAATTGAAGGAACAGACGGCGCGATCCTCATCCACGCACCGTTTCTCAAAGCACAGCGTCTTACGTTCTTTTCCGCAAAAGTGCTGCATTCTGCTCTTGGCCCGAAAGGCCCGGGCGGACTGATTGGAAAGGTGCTTAACCGCCTGCCCCTTCCCGGCAGAACTGTTGAGCATCATCCATTTTCTGGCAATGGCTTGCAGTTTCAGGCGCAAGCCGTGCGTGATGCGCTCAAACGCGACGAGATTTCAAGCCCAATCATGCCACTAGAACACAGCGCTGAAGTGGCCAACATCGTCAGCACTGTGCTTGCGCAAAAGCCAAATTAGAAGGTGCTCTGAACCTTATAGGGTGCTGCATTTTCTCCGGCATTGTTGAGCGCAAGGGCGACTTCTGTGATGTGCAAAGCCACAGCACCGGAGAAGAACGCCGTAGCTTCCGTTTCAATCGCGTGCGCCTGATCCGCCACGCCGCGCATGAAATCGATCTGCGACGGGAATGATGGCAGGGTTAATGCATCAGCTTTTGGATAAGCCAGCTTGCTGCCAACGGCCGGTTTCCACGGCAATGTCTTGCCAAGCTTCGCTTCCAACCGTCCGAAGATGCGCGACAGGATAGAACGCTTTCGCTCTGTTGATTCAAGCCGGACTGCGGAACGATTATCCCAAAGATCATCGACCGTGATAGAACCCTTGTCGGCAACGATGGTCAGACTACGATCCTTTGGCATTGCAAGGCCGGACGTTAGACGCGCCACAAGGCCAGATTTGAAACGCAGGCAACCCACCGAAAAATCCGGGGCCATATGCAGATGCTCAGTGCCTGGACCCTTGTTCTGGAAGGTAATTGAGGAGAACGCTGTTACGCTTTCAACCGGGCCAAACAGCGACACCAGCCATGAGAGCGCATAACCCGCATGTTCCAGCGTGCAGCCAATCTCAAACTCATGCAGACCCGGCCATGGTGCACCTGATTGTGAGCGCCATGTCGCCCATTTATCGCGAAAAACCGGACCATCTTCCATTTCAGCATAGACCAGACGCGGGGTGCCGATCTCGCTGATTGAGCTTGAAACCAGCTTCTGTGCGTCGCTTAAGCCATTAGCGGGAGCTGCGGCAAGCGTCAGACCTTTGGAAGCTGCGAATTCAACGAGTGCCTTGGCATCATTGTAATCCATTGCCAGCGGCTTTTCTGAATAGACATGTTTTCCAGCCTCAAGTGCCGCACGCGAAATCGCATAATGATTTTCCGGCGTCGTCAGATTGAGGACTATCTGCACGTCGTTATCGGCCAACACTGCCTCAAAGCTCTCATAGGCGCGCACCTTGTAATGCGCAGCAAATACCTTCAGCCGTTCTGCCGAGCGATCAAAAGCGCCAAGCAGCTTTAACTGCGGGTAATTGCGCAATGTGGTCATGTAATAATCAGCAACGAAGCCCGTGCCTATGATCGCAATATTCATGGTAACTCCGAGATTATAAAGACCGCTTGGGAATGGTGACTTTGGCCGTCATGCGCAAGCCAAAGATTGCGAAAATGAGCATGAGCCAGACCGGGTCCATGCGACGGAAAAAGAAGCTTTCCAGCATTGCGTTCAGCGTACCGAAAAACACAAACATCAGAAAGAAATCAGCAAGAAGCAGATTTTCGCGTGTTGGCCTGCACCGCATATAATTAATCAGCGGCATAATGATGATGACAATGATCGCGCAGATGAGGCCGATAAGGCCCATTGAAAGCGTGATATCGAGATAGCCATTATGCGCATGGACAATGCCGCGCACATCCCAATCGAGATAATAGGGATTTGCAGCTTCTTTTGCGGCGCCAGTGCTCCAAAAACTTTCAAAGCCGAACCCAGTCCAAGGGCGATTATGCAAAGCTTCAATCGCAAAGGCCCAGATGGAGGTTCTGCCCGTAAAGGTCGGATCAACCGCGAACTTCAAAACCATTTGATGCAGCGGTTCAAACAGCACCGTACCGATTGTGAATAAGGCGAACATCAACTGAATGACGAAAATCATCAGCGGTGCAAGTCCACGAAGGCCAAACAGGCCCGGCCCAACGACTAACAGCATGGCGAAAGGCACCAGTGCCACTGTGGTTTTTGAACCTGTATGCGCGACAAAGAACAACGCAAGTAGCGCAATCACTGCTCCACTGATGCGCCAGCCGCGTCGCCAAAGATAAATGCCAGCGAAAGCGAAGACTGCCATGACAGGCCCGGCAATGTTCTTATGTGTGAATACACCTCGCCAGAGGAAAGAATTCTGTGGCTCCACTGCATCAGCACCGTGCGTGCCAAGATTGGGTAACAGCACAACACCCGCATAGGAAATAAAGATAACAATCGAGGCCACGATAAGCAGCATCCATGAATAGCTATCTGCATCCTGCGGCAGAGCAAGTACCGCAATGATTGCGAGAACACCGATCAGAGTCAGCATGATCCCACGAATAGCGGTTGATGGATCAGGGCTGACGAAGGCTGAGGCCAGAAGAATGGCAAACATCAGCATCCAGCCGAGGCTTACCAAACGCATAATCTTAGCGGGCTGCGCAAACATGGCCAAAGACATAAGCGCTACAGCGCCAACAATGCCAAAGCCCAGCTGATTAATCGTATCACCAGCTGGCTGGCCATCCGTTGCAACGACCGGCGAAAACGGTCGAAACGAAACCAGAAGAATGCACAAAATCGCCGTTGCAATGACGAGCGCTATTTGGCGCATCGTCATTCGCGTCGGATCGGACAAAGCTGGATCAGTTTTTGTCCGGGTTGCGATACTGCTCATTCAAATATCCAAAATGCGCCATAACCCGACCTAGACCAATATGGACGAAGTAAGTGCCTGCAGGCGCAAAGCCTGCAGCAATGCCTTTTCTCACAGCTTTAATCGGTGAATAGGCTAACAGAGCAAGGCTTTTTAGAAATACACGTACCTGACCGAGTGGTTCATCCTTGCGCTTACGCTGTTCAATCAGCGTCGAAAGAACGCCATTGCGGAGGCCGCGTGATCTGATCCAATCATTTTCCAAACGACGCTCTGGAATGGTTTCGCGAACGATACCCTCTGCACACCAGCCAACTCTAAAGCCCTTGGCGATTGAGCGCGACAGGAAGTCGGAATCGCCACCGCCAGTGAAGTTGAACTTAAGATCCATAAACGGATAGCTGTGTGCTTCAATAACCGCACGCGCGATAAGAAGGTTACCAGATGAATAGATAATCGGAACAGGACCAGTCTTTGTATAATGCGGCAGGAAGACCGGATGTTTTGCCCACTGTTCCGAATTTGGCTTCTCGAAAATCGGGAACTGCGGACCGCCAACGAGGCTAACGTCATAACGCTCAGCCGTCGAAACCATGTTTTCGATCCAGTCTGGATCGGCCAGTTCATCGTCATCAATAACGATGATGTATTTGAAGTTCGGGAAATATTTCGTCGCCGTCAACCAGCCCGCATTATAGGCATTACAATTGCCGCGATGCGATTCACCAATCAGCATGCCATTGTATTTGCCAGCCTCGAAAAGTGGAGCGGCAACTGTTGCGCCCTCCTTCTTTTCAGTCTCGTTCTCAATGACCACAACTGCCCATTTGCGTTTGGTGGTCTGCGCATTGAGTGTATCGAGAGTTCTGATCAGGTGCTCAGGACGCTTGAATGTCGGAAGCGACACAACAATATCGATCTCGTCATAAGCAAGACCGGGAGTTTTAGCGATTACTTCAATATGATCCGGTAAATCTGACATCTCGGTTTCCGATTTATTTCAGAGATTTTTATTTTACAATTATCTTTCCACTATAGATAAACGCTTAAAGAAAAGTTCACTGCATGTCTGTAGAGACTGTCATAAACAGGCACTCATTAAGATTGGTCAGGAGCTGATTTGCAACCGTTTCGTCTTGTCTTCGTAACATCACTTGTTCCGCATGCGGTCGCTTCAACAGGTTACGAGGTTGCAAACGCAGCCGTGATTGATGGTCTACGCCGTGCGGGCGCACAGGTCACAGTTCTGGGCTTCACTTGGCCCGGGCATAAAGCGGCCAAAAGCAAAGAAACCGTTGTGCTTGGTGAAGTGGAAGTACGAACCGAAGGTGCGGGCATCAAACGCAAGATCGGCTGGGTGCTAAAATCATTTCTGACCGGGCTTACCGTGTCCTCCGCAAAGCTGCGCGTGGTTCCGGCGGTTGAAATCCGCGAAGCGATTGCCGATCTGGGTGAGTTTGATGCCTATGTTCTCAATGGCGTCACGCTTCCCGGCGCGTTTGAAGATGTTTTCAAAGATAAGCCGTCGATATTTATCGCGCATAATGTCGAATATCGTTCGGCAGAAGAGAATGCCGCTGATACCAAAAGTAAGATTCAGAAAATCCTATTTGGCCGCGAAGCCCGCATTCTCAAAAAACTCGAAAACCGGCTGTGCAAACAAGCAAGTTTCGTCTTCACATTCGCGGAAGATGACGGCCCAGCGCTTGGCCTGACATCAGAGAAATTTGCAACTTTACCGCTGGTTATGCCGGGCAAAGCGGCAACATCGACGGCAGCGGCTACGAAATATGACCTGGCTTTGATCGGCACATGGACATGGCACCCGAACCGCATTGGCCTCGAATGGTTCCTGCGCGAAGTGAAACCGCTGCTGCCAAAAGACATTTCGATTGCCATTGCTGGAAACACACCAGCCGATCTGATCGCTGCATGGCCCGGCGTAAACTTTGTCGGCAAGGTGCCCGATGCGACCGAGTTTGTGGAAAGTGGCAAACTTGTACCGCTGATCAGTCGCGCGGGCACTGGTGTTCAGTTAAAGTCAATTGAGACGTTTGAACTCGGAATGCCAAGCGTCGCGACAGCCCATTCGGTTCGCGGCATCAGCAATATTCCGGCAAACTGCACTATTGCAGATAAGCCAGCCGATTTTGCTGCGGCCATCGTTGAGAGGCTCAAAACAATCACTGACGGTGATAGTCAAAAACTGGACGGCAAAGCCTTTAAACAGGCACAAATCGCAGGCATGGACAGCGCCATCGCCCGGGGCCTTAAGACACTTCAGGACGTGACAGGAAAAGCAAACTGACATGACAACTACTTCCCCCGAAAAGCTTGAATATAAAAATATTCTCGGCATCAAAGTTGTCTGTTTCGACTGGGACAGTTCATTCGCTTATTTTGAAAAGCGCATAGAAAACCGCGAATTTCTCAAGCAGGGCTGGCTGAATGCCAACAATGCCAATATCGCGCATGAAGATCCGAACTATATGGCGGCATTGAAGGATTTCCTGATCCTGCCTGACGGTATCGGCGTCGATATTGCCAGTAAGGTTGCCTACGGAGAAAAATTCCCTGCCAATCTCAACGGAACAGACTTCATACCCGGCCTGATGCAGCATATCAAACGCCCGATGAAAATAGCGCTTCTGGGCGGCGGTCCGGGTGTCGCTGCGGAGGCCGCACAGCTTTTCAAGAAACAAATACCGCAGCATGATTTCCGTGTGATTTCAGATGGCTATTTCAAGCTAGCTGATGTTGATGGCATTCTTGCCCAACTTAAAGATTACCATCCCGACATTCTTCTCATCGCAATGGGCGTCCCACGTCAGGAACTATTCATCGACAAGCACATCACAGCAGAGCATTGCACGATTGCAAGTGCTGTAGGCGCGCTGTTCGATCTGCATACAGGCCGCGTTCAACGCGCTCCGCATTGGGTTCGCACAATCAAAATGGAATGGGTACATCGCCTGTTGCAGGAACCACGCCGTCTGGCAAAGCGTTACCTCGTCGGCAATCCAGTCTTCCTCTGGCGCGTTGCCAAGGAAAAGCTCTCAGGGGGTAAGCCTTGAAGACAGCGATTGTTACGGCCAGTTGGGATCAGGATTTTGAGCGTTGTAAGCTCCTGTGCGAAACCATGGACAAATTTGTCACTGGTTTCACCAAGCACTACATTCTCGTCGACAGCAAAGATGTCGCCCTTTTCAGGCAGATTGAGAGCGCAAACCGCATCGTCATTGATGAGCGCGATTTGCTGCCTTCCTGGATTCGTGCATTTCCTGATCCGACCTATCTCGGCCGCCGCCGTGTCTGGCTTTCGTTCAAAACCAAGCCCTTGCGCGGCTGGCATGTGCAGCAGTTGCGCCGCATTGCGCTGGCCAGCAAGGTGGATGAGGACGGTCTTCTCTATACCGATTCAGATACTGCATTTGTGAAGCCGTTTGATTGCAGCACGCTCTGGCACCATGATAAATTACGTCTGTTCTATCGTCCCAATGCGCTGGCAAATCCAGAATGGCCGGAGCATCCGGTCTGGGCGGAAAACGCGGGAAAACTCCTTGGCGTTCCAAATGGCAAAAGCGCGCTGAACGACTATATCGGCCAGCTTGTTTCCTGGCGCAGAGATTCAGTCGTAGGCATGTGTGAACGCATTGAAAAGCACACTGGTCAGCATTGGGTTGCGGCAATTGGCAATGTCCGCCGCTTCTCCGAATGCTTCATCTATGGCCATTATGTGGATGATGTTCTGGAAGGCGCTGGCCATTTCCATGACACCCATGACCTGTGCCGCATGCAGTGGTTTGCGCCCCCGCCAACGGAAGAAGAGTTCCGTACATTTATCGCCGAAATGGAGCCGCATCAGGTGGCCATCGGAATGCAGTCATTCCTAAGCCTTTCGGTCGCCGACATCCGCCGCATCATCGGCGCGTGATCTAAAGCGTATTCAAAACAATAAAGCCTGGAGCACCAAACTCCGGGCTTTTTTTATACCCGTTTGGCAGGCAGCCGAAGGCTCGTATAGGTAAAAACCAGCGACAGAATATATATACCTGCAAAAACAAAGTTCAGGCCGGCAATCCAGTCGTTATTATCGCCATAATTGACAAGCAACAGCCAGACGAACAGCGCCTTGCCTGCCGTCATCAGCACCATGCTTATTGTACGCAGACCAGACTGACCGCGCGCATATAGGATTTCTGTCTGATACTCGATCAAGTTGCGGAACCCCGGCACCAGCAACACCAGCGGCAAGAGGCCGACAATCGGCGCAACGCTTGCACCAAGCGCTGTCGGGAAGAACTGTAGGAAGATCACCATCGCGCCAAGGCCTGCAACAGACACCGCAAAAACCGCACATTCCAGCCCGGCCCGAATGCGCAGCGACGCCAGCATATCCGGACTACGCATCAGCTTCTGAACCAGCATCATATTGAAAGAGCGGATCGGCAGTGCGGTCAGATCAACAAGCCGCATGATAATTGCGTAAATACCGGCAGTCGTTGGCCCGCCAATGCTCAAAACCAGAAGCTTGTCGAGCTCGCTCTGAATATAAAAGAGCAGTTCCGCACCCATCACGGCGATAGAATCAGACACACGCCGCATATAAAGACGCGGTTCAAAACGAAGCTTCACCTTCGGGTAAAAGCGCAGAGCGACAGCAAGCGCGACAGCATTGGCGACCAGATACCACCACGCCCAATGTGTAACATCATGAGTGGCCGCGAGAAACATAAACAAAACGGCAGCAATCGCGCGTGTGGCCGTGCCAAAGATCACCAGCAGCGCGGTGATTCCAAAACGGCGCAGCCCATTATTGACGATCATGATCATTTCGGTGGAACGCCACAAAAGCGCTTCGGCAACTACCACCAGAGCGAAGGGTAGGAACGAAATATCGCGGCTAAAGACGATGAAATAAACCAGCCACGAACAAATAGCCAAAAGCGGTAATGACAGCACAACTGCCGCGAGATAGCCCGCCGTATAAGTGCCGAGCAGCAGCGGCTTGACCGTCGCGATACGATAAAGTGGCGAGCTAAACCCTAATGAGACCAGACGCGACAGCACCACGCCAGTACCGGATGCAGTGGCAAAAATACCGAAGTCTCCAGTCGACAGCGTGTTTGCAAGCGCTATAAAATAAAGAAGCGAAACTACCAGCCGCCCAGCAGAACCGGAAAACAGCGAGAAATAATCCCGCACCATTGCCCCACGGCTTCCCAACAACTTCTGGACTGCTTTCGCGAACAAACACGGGCCTCGTCTTTATATTGTTTTTTACTTAATTAGTCGCACATGCGGACTATAGGCTAACACTTAGCGAAAAAGGCTTAATTAAAAGGCACCAAGTTAAATATCGATCCGCAAATTAACCATTTGTTCTGCACAGAAAACATATAGTCGGGTTTAGATAAGCCATTTCGGGGTACGGACATCTTTGACGATGAGCGGTGACGACAAGCGCAATAAAGGAAGAGAGGACAAGCCTCTTCTTGCATTCTCCGACGCGCCTGAGGCAAGTCGTGAAGAAGCTAACGCGCGTCAAGACGAGCAGCCGTCAATAATTCCGCCATGGACCCCTCCCGCAACGCCAGAAGAACGCACCGAGTTTTTTCGCAACAAGCAGGATAAGAAAACTGCTGAAGAGCGCGACGCTTCTGAACTGCGTGCGCGCATGGCTTCGATTAAAGCGGAACTCGAGCGCAAAATCGCCGAGCGCGAGAATGCTTCAAAAGTCAAAGCAGAAGCAGCCGATAGTGTGGAACCACCAGTGAGTGTCTTCGAGGAAAAGCTGCCAGTAAGACAGGCAGCACCCGATAATGAATGGAAGCCGCTAATCGATCCTCGTGTTGCGATTGAAGTGGTTCGCGGCTCTCGCAAATTGTTGATAGCGACAACGCTGCTTGGCGGCATTGTTGGAACACTTTATGCGCTGACCATTCCGCAAATGTACGTTGCTTCGACTGATATTTTGGTCGATCCGCGCAATATCAAAACTGTGGGAACAGAGCTAACACCCGGCCAGCTTCCGACCGATGCTTCACTGGCAATTGCCGAAAGTCAGGCACGATTGCTTGATTCGAGTAGTGTTCTGCTCAAGGTCATCAATGAGGCCGATCTCACCAAAGACCCGGAGTTTAACGGCACCTTCGTTCCGACCGGTGTAGCAGGGTTTTTCGCACAGCTTAAAAGCATGGTGAAGCCCAAGACAGTCGCCGATGGCCAAGCGCTTGAGACACGCGTTCTTTATAATCTCTATGACAGCCTGACTATCGGGCGCGATCCAAAAACCTTTATCTATTCTGTTGCCGTCAAAACCCGCAGTTCGGAAAAGTCGGCCGAAATCGCCAATTTGATCGGCTCGGTGTTCCAGAAAGAACTCGATTCGCTGCAATCGGATGCGGCACGCCGCAACGCGGCTGAACTTTCAAAGCGGCTTGCGGATATGCGCGCCAATGTAGAAACTGCAGAAAAAGCCGCAGCAGATTTTCGTGCAACGCGCGATCTGGTTGATGTCGATGGCAAGCTGATCAGCGACAACGACTTGACACGCCTCAATGACCAGCTGACCAATCAACGTGCCGAAACCATGCGGCTTCAGGCGCGAGTTCAGGTGCTCAACGATGCCAATACCGGCAGCGTCATTTCCGGCACCTTGCCGGAAGACCTGCGCTCTAACACACTGACAGCCTTGCGTGCGCAATATGCACTGGCAAGCCAGAATGCCAATGGAGCATCGACCCAGCTTGGGCCGCGCCATCCACAATACATTCAGCTTCAGTCACAAAGGCAGACGGCGCTCAATGATATTGATGCAGAACTGCGTCGTATCCGTGCGTCATTGCAGGTTGAAGTGGCGCGCTCTGTGCAGCAGGAACGTGACCTGAATTCTCGTCTTGCGCAGCTCAAGTCGCAACAGGCCAACAGCAACAATGATCGCGTGAAGCTGCGCGAACTGGAACGCGAAGCCACCACGCTCCGTTCAGTTTATGAAGCATTTCTGTTGCGCTCGCGCGAAACAAGCGAACAGGAAGGCATCACCACCACCAATGTTCGTGTGATTTCCGAAGCCCGTCCGCCACTCGACCCGGCTGGATCATCGCGCAAGCTCATTGTCATTGCCGGGCTGATTGCTGGTTTCTTGGCAGGGCTTGCCATAACAGCCGTCCGCAACTTCGGACGGCTGGTGCGTATCGGTTAAGAGCGCGAGATTTTACGCCCGCTGGCACGCAAAATGCCGTGTGCACCATCGAGGTGACCAGCTTTAAGCTCAAACGCCAGAAAGCGACGCTTTTCAAACGGTCCCGGCATGGCCAGTTCGCCAGTCTTTTCAGCCGTAAAACCAAACCGCGCATAATATTCAGGGTCGCCAACGAGCAGGATCGCGCCGTGACCAAGCCGCTTTGCCTCAGCAATTGCGTGCTGCATCAAAGCCGAGCCGATCCCACGACCGGCAGTCGATGGATCGACTGCAAGCGGACCGAGCAACAGAGCTGAAACCGGAAAGCCGAACGCATCCAAACCGGCATGGACATTCCACAACCGCACGGTGCCTGCGAGCAGACCATCATAGCCGATAGCAGAAAAAGCCAGACATTCGGCGGGCAACCGACCGCGACGCAGTTTTTCCGATGACTTGCGACGACGGCCCTCGCCCATTGCGCGATCAAGCAGCGCCTCGCGCGCAATGACGTGCTCTGCCGCCTCAGCCGCAACGGTGAAGGCAGGAACAGAGAGCGGCAAGAAGCCGGTGACAATATTTTCCTGGATTTCCAGATTTGCGTTCATAACATCTCACCCTAAGCATGGGCAGCCGCACATCCTGCCCAACACTTTTCAGCGCCGGGCAGATTGAGAGGATCTTTCAGGCTAATCCTGAAAAATCAGATGACGTATGATCGGAGCGGTTCGAAACCATTGAACGCCACCGCTGAATAAGTGGTGGTGTAGGCGCCTGTGCCTTCGATGAGGACTTCATCACCGATGGTCAGTGAAACCGGCAGCGGATACGGAGTCTTTTCGTAAAGAACATCCGCACTGTCGCAAGTTGGGCCAGCCAGCACGCAAAGTTCGGTCGCGTCACCATCATGCGGCGTCACGATCTGGTAGCGGATCGCCTCATCCATGGTTTCGGCCAGACCGCCGAATTTGCCGATGTCGAGATAGACCCAACGCACATTGTCGTTGTCCGACTTGCGCGAAACCAGAACGACTTCGGTCTTGATCACGCCTGCATTGCCAACCATGCCGCGGCCCGGTTCAATGATGGTTTCCGGAATGCGGTTGCCGAAATGCTTGGAAAGCGCATCGAATATCGCCATACCATAGGCCTGAGCGGTCGGCACGTCTTTGAGGTAGCGGGTTGGGAAGCCGCCGCCCATGTTGACCATGCGCAGAACAATGCCTTCGTCAGCCAGCGTACGAAATACCGATGCAGCATCGCTCAAAGCGCGATCCCATGCGGTGAGATCTGTCTGCTGCGAGCCGACGTGGAACGACACACCATAAGAGTCAAGACCCAGCGACTTTGCATGACGCAGGACGTCGATAGCCATTGCAGGCACGCAACCGAACTTGCGCGACAGCGGCCATTCAGCGCCTTCACCATCGGTCAATACGCGGCAGAACACGCGGCTGCCGGGAGCAGCGCGAGCGACCTTTTCAACTTCTTCAACGCAATCAACAGCGTAGAGACGGATGCCCAGCTCGAAAGCACGTGCAACATCGCGCTCTTTCTTGATGGTGTTGCCATAAGAGATGCGGTTTGGCGTTGCGCCGGCTTCCAGTGCCATTTCGATTTCGGCAACCGATGCCGTATCGAAGCACGAGCCGAGCGATGCGAGGAGGCGCAGGACTTCCGGTGCAGGGTTTGCCTTCACGGCATAGAAAATGCGCGAGTAAGGCAATGCCTTTTCAAAATTCTGATAGTTTTCGCGCACGACATCGGTGTCGACGACGAGGCAAGGGCCATCTGGGCGGCGGGTGTTAAGAAAGTCGATAATACGCTGCGTTGCCATGGTCGTTCTCCCGCGCGGCTTGATCTGCCGCATCTAGAGCCCAATCTCAAAAAAAGATTGAGCGAAAAAACACTTAGGAATCTGACCGAGCCCACCATGGACCCCGAAAATTCTCTAAGAGACAAAGTAAGCATAAGCGCATCCGCGGTGAGGCCAGCCTTTGGAGATGCTGAGGTCACGCGAAAACTCATGCGGCGGTGGAACAACGCTAAACCCGCGTTACTCCGCTTTGTCTGCCTTGGATTGGAATTGGAGAACCGCATCCGCACTTCTGGCAATGAAGGTGTGCCTCTTCAGTAATTTCGGTTTTTGGACAACCGAAAGACACTAGAAAGGCCCGCACCGTCGTTGCTTTAGATGTCCTTGATCTGGCGGTTGGCCTACAGATCAACTGGAGCGGTTAGGTCCAGGTACCGTACCGAATTCCTCACCATTCGAGGATCGGCGGACACCCACGGGCACGTGCGACTTTGGGCAAGGGCGATATAATCCCAAAGATGTGTCCATACAATGACAAATCTTCGTCGCGACAAAAATAATTCTAAAGCGTTGTAATGCACTTACCGCGCTTGCCATTGTTCAATATTAGTGAAACATTCTGCTGGAAAACTTAGGCTTTAATTTACCATACCCCCCGAATTTCATTGCTGGTTGTGAACAATGACGCCCTTCGATCCGTTCAACGCGATCATCGCAAAACCGGAAAAGCCCCTCCCCCCAGCGCAAAGCGGTCCGCTTAAAGGCGAGCGTTTGGCGGTTAAAGACATTTATGATGTCGCTGGGATGCAAACGGGATGCGGAAATCCGCAAATTCTGGCCGAATCACTTGCCGCTCAGAAGTCGTCTCCGGTGGTTGAAAAGCTGCTCTCAGCAGGCGCAACTTTCATCGGAAAGACCCAGACCGACGAACTGGCTTTTTCATTGATGGGGCAAAACTCGCATTATCCTCATCCGATCAACCCTTCCGCGCCTGACCGCGTTACGGGTGGATCATCTTCCGGGTCGGCGGCAGCAGTTGCGGGAAAAGTTGCAGACATTGCGCTTGGCTCCGACACAGGCGGCTCTATCCGTGCTCCTGCCAGTTTCTGCGGGCTGATTGGCTTGCGCACCACGCATGGACGCATTCCGCTTGAAGGCATCATGCCGCTGGCACCTTCGCTGGATACAATTGGCTGGTTTGCCCGCGACATTGATCTTTATGAAAAGGTCGGCCAAGTTCTGCTTGGCGATGATGAGCGCAGCTTCAACTTCTCGCAGCTTCTTTATATGCCTTTGTTAGAGCATCTGATGCTTGGGCAGGAAGAGACCGACACGTACCGCGCGATGTTTGCAAAAGTGCGTCCGCATTTTTCAAGTCTCAAAGCTGCGAGCCAGACCACACTGACAATCGACGAGCTTTATCTCACCTTTCGTCAAATACAGGGCTGGGAAGCGTGGAATACGCATGGCGCGTGGATTTCTTCCGGTGATCGCGATCTCGGTCCGGGCGTCGCGGACCGTTTTGCTTACGGCTCGGAAATTACCAATGAAGCTGTAATCCTGCATCGCAACCGGCGTGCGCGTTTTACACAGGAATTGGAAACGATCATCGGCGACAATGCGGTTCTGGCATTGCCAACCGTACCGGGTGCGGCGCCTCTCGCAAACGAACCATTCGAAAGCCTGCAAGCCTATCGTGAACAGGCTCTGCGGTTGCTTTGTCTTTCCGTACTATCCGGCCTGCCACAGATCACTGTTCCACTGGGGCAGGTTGATGGCGCGCCGTTTGGCATCTCATTCATTGGCCCACGCGGCAGCGACCGAGCGCTGATTGTGCTTGGCCGGAACATTCTTGAAAAGCAGGACTAGACCATGGACACCCTTACACGTATGCGCGCATTCATCGACGTGGTCGAAGCGGAAGGCTTTTCGGCTGCCGCGCGAAAGATCGGACGTTCCAAAGCGCTGCTTTCCAAATATGTGCGCGAACTGGAAGATGAACTCGGCGCGCGCCTTCTGAACCGCACGACACGCCAGTTTTCGCTCACTGAAGCAGGCCACACCTATTATCATAGGGCTATAGAAATCATTCGCGATATCGATGCGTTGCAGGACGCGGTCAGCGAAACAAGCTCCGATGCGCGTGGCCGTATAAAGCTCTCAGCCCCGCGCACCTTTGCCGACGCGGTGATCGGTCAATCGCTGATTGATTTCTGCCTCGCGCATCCTGAAATCGTGCTTGATGTGCGGCTGGATGATCGTTTTGTGGATATGGTGGAAGAAGGCTTTGACCTTGCAATCCGTATCACGCGCTTGCAAGATTCCTCACTCATTGCAAAAAGGCTCTCGCCTTTCCACTCTGTTCTTTGCGGCGCACCGTCACTGATCGAGCGCGTGGGCAAGCCAAAACGTCCCGAAGATTTGCATGATAAGCCCTGCATCATCGATACCAATGCGCGCTCGCGCAACAACTGGCATTTCCGCAATACTGACGGCTCGATGATGACCGTAACGGTCAATGGACCAATCGAGGTGAATAGTCCGGTTGCGACCAAGACAGCCGCAATCGCCGGACTTGGTTTCTGTTCGCTTCCAGCCTTTATCGCGGAAGAAGAAATCGAACGCGGCAGGCTCATTCCTTGTCTCGATGAGTTCATCATCAGAGACGGCGGCATCTATGCGGTCTATCCGCATCGTCGTTATTTGCCTGCCAAAATTCGCGCTCTGGTCGACTTTCTGACCCAATGGTTTAAGGACCGCGAAGCGCGCGAAAACACAAAACTGTAATCAAGTGGCTATAAAAGGCGGCACTCGTCCCACTTTTGCCGCCTTCACGACTATGCCTTGCATAAGCTTTCACGGAATCGATACATGCTAAATTCGCGCTCATGGCTGAAAAGCCCTCTTGGCATTGCCGTAACACTGACAACAGTGTTTGCGCCTTTGGCCGCGAGCGCGCATCCGCACGTCTTTGCCGATGCAAGGCTGGAGCTTACGATTGCGCCCGACGGCACGGTTGAAAAGCTCGCCCATATCTGGCGTTTTGACGATGTATTTTCGTCAACCGTACTCATGGAATTCGACAAGAATGGCGATTTGCAACTCGACAAAAACGAGCTGATCGACCTTGGCCATGTGATCAACGGCTCTATTGCGGAATTCAAATATTTTCAGACCGTGCTTGCGGATGGCAAAGATGTGAAAATGGCGCGGCCCAAAGATCTGGCGGCAGACTTTTCCGACAATCATCTGATGATCGTTTTCACCAGCAAGCCTGAAAAGCCGCTCAAGCTAGCACCGGGACACAAGGTTAGCTTCGGCGTTTACGATCCGACCTTCTATACGGCCATCGACTATGTGAGCGATAATGAACTGATCGTCAAAGGTCTGCCTGCAGGCTGCAAGTCTGAGGTCATTCGACCTAATCCCGATGAAGCACTTGCGCAAAATCAGGGAACGCTGACAGATGCATTTTTCAATGATCCTGCTGGCACAGACATGTCGAAGATTTTCGCCACCCGCCTTGAGATAGACTGCGAGAAAAAAGGATAAGCTACCTTATGAAAAGAACGGTCAGTTTCATTCTCACAGCTACCCTTGTGATGATCGCCGCAAACGCATGGGCGCAATCATCACTGGGCATCGGTGCCAATGAAGTCGCGATGAAACCGACCGGACCTTTCGCACATTTGATCCTCTGGATGAATGAACAGCAGCGCACTTTCTATCTCGCCATGACCAATGCACTTAAAGCTATGCGCGAAGATCCGTGGCAAGCATGGGTGCTGATCGGCCTGTCTTTTGTTTATGGTGTTTTCCATGCCGCCGGCCCCGGCCACGGCAAGGCGGTGATTTCGTCTTACATGATCGCTAATGAAACGGCGCTGAAACGCGGCATTTTCCTGTCGTTCATCTCATCGCTTCTGCAAGCGATCATGGCAGTCTTCGTGGTTGCACTCGCATGGTTTTTGCTGCGCGGCACCGGCATATCAATGAACCAGACCGCCCGCTATATGGAGATTGCCAGTTTCGCGCTGGTGCTATTCTTCGGCCTGTGGCTGCTTGCACGCAAATTGCCGCTTCTGTTTAAGAAGCGCGACAGCACTGAACCCTCCCCAACAAGCGCGCTTTTTGCAGCAGCACCACAAACAGCAATGGCCAGCGGTCCTGCATGGCAAGGAAGCGTATCGCAAAGCACGCGAGCGCTTGGCATGAGCAGCACCGTAAAGCTCAACTACAAGCCCGCCAATGCGGCGGCGGATCATGTCTTTATCGGACAAGGCGACGTCTGCGCTGATTGCGGCAGCGCCCATATCGCTGATCCATCAACGCTTGGCGATGACTTCAACTGGAAGACAGCATGGTCGGCGATTTTCTCTGTCGGCCTGCGCCCATGCTCCGGTGCGCTGATCGTGCTCACCTTCGCGCTTCTCAATGGTCTGATGGTTGGTGGCTTGCTTTCGGTCTTCGCGATGGCCTTTGGCACATTTCTGACCGTCGCATTTCTCGCAACCCTGGCCGTGACGGCCAAAAACACGGCATTGCGCTTTGCTGGCAGCAGCGCCATGTCCGGTCGCCTGAAAGCAGTGATTGAAGTGGGCGCGGCACTGTTTATCGCGCTGACCGGCGCTCTGCTGCTTAGTGCTGCACTCTTAGGTTAGTCCTTATTCTGGGGTTAGTCCTTATTCTGGCGGCGTGAACGCAGCCAGAATATGCCAAAGAAACTGAGTACGAACAAAATCCCGAAAATGGCCGCCGCAACGTGCGAACGCTCACCGAGTGCAATCATGATGGTCGGCAAATAATAGGCCAACACACCAAAACCAATCAAAATGACAGCTGCGGCGAATGCCGGATTACTCTTTTTCGGTTCAGCCACCACTACGGAAATCCTCTAACTTTTTGATCTGCTGACCGTCAGTATCAAAGTTTTCCGGTGCAAGCCATGCCTGATACGCTTGTTTCAGTGCAGGCCATTCGCCGTCGATGATCGAAAACCATGACGTGTCACGGTTTTTGCTCTTCGCCACCATATGCTGGCGGAAAGTGCCCTCGAACTTAAAGCCAAACCGTTCCGCCGCGCGTTTGGAAGGCGCATTGTCGTCATTGCACTTCCACTCATAACGGCGATAGCCAAGCTCATCGAAAATATACTGCATGAACAGGAACTGCGCTTCGGTAGCAGCCGGTTTGCGCGAAATCAGCGGTCCCCAGTAGATATTACCGATCTCGATGGCCCCATTTGCCGGATCAATCCGCATCAGCGCCTGACGACCAGCGACCTTGCCGCTGGCCTTATCAATGACTGCAAAAAATAACGGATCTTCGCTGGCCGATACCCGATCAAGCCAAGGCTGAAAAGCTTCGCGCGTTGCAGGCGGAACCTCAAACAACCATGTGAAACGCTGATCCGCATCATTGACGGAAGACGCTGCAAAAAGCTCGTCGCCATGCTTTTGCGCATCAATCGGTTCAAGCCTGACATATTGTCCTTCAAGAACTTTGCGTTCAGGCTTCGGGCGTGGCGTCCAATCTCGCAAATCAGTCATTTCAATACTCCCATCTAAAAGAGAAAGGAGCATAAAAGATGCATGACGAAAACCGGATTATTGTCTCAGTTTCATTTTTCTCTGATTGCGGCACGATCCACGGAGACAGCCTTTACCAGCGCCACGACCTGATCGCCAACGGCAAGGCCCAGATCATCGACCGAGCGGCGCGTCAGCCGCGCACCAAGACGACGCCCTTCAAAGTCAAGCGCGACATGAGCATTCGGCCCTTCGCCTGCTTCAATCGCCACAATGGAAACCGGTAGCACGTTGCGGATACTGATCGCATCCGGTGCCTTGCGTGCGATAGAAACATCGCGTGCGCGAACCCGAAGACGCACATGCATGTTCTGTTTAAGCCCGGCATCGCTGAGCTGGAATGTCGTCCCGCCAAGATCAATTTCCGCAAGCTTGTAGCGCTCATCATAAGCTGAAACCAAGCCTTCAAGCAGCACACCAGCGCCCTCGCCGTCCCCATCAATCAGCGGGAAAATCTCGGCAGCTTCGCCACTGGCTTTCACCTTGCCACCCTGCAGCAGAACGATTTCATCGGCGAGGCGGGCAACCTCGTCGATTTCGTGGCTTACATAAACGATCGGCACATGGCTTTCATCTCGAAGCCGTTCGATAAAGGGCAAAATCTCCTGCCTGCGTGCATGATCCAACGAGGAGAGCGGTTCATCCAGCAGCAAAAGTGCCGGATCAGACAACAGCGCACGGCCAATAGCCACACGTTGCCTTTCGCCACCCGAAAGCGTTGCCGGACGTCGATCCAACAGATGCGCTATACCGAGCAGATCAACGACTTCATCAATACTGCGCGTGGTTGCGCGGCTTCCAGCCCAACGCGCATATGTGAGATTGCGCTTCACACTCATATGCGGAAAAAGCCGCGCGTCCTGGAATACATAGCCGATACGCCGCTTTTCAGATGGCAAGTTGATGCCCTTTTCGGCATCGAAAAGCGTGAAATCACCGACTGCGATGCGCCCACTTTCAGGACGCAGCGTTCCGGCAATCATCTTGAGAAGCGTCGTTTTGCCCGCGCCCGAATGACCAAAAAGTGCCGTTACGCCTAAGCCCGCAGCAAAATCTGCCTCGACCGCGAATTTACCATTACGGCCTTTGACGGAAACTTTAAGCCCGCTCATTTTGCATCTCCTGCGAGCTTCCGTTGCAACCATTCAGACAGCACCACTGCACCGATGGAAATAGCCGCAGAAATCAAAATAAGGCGCAATGCTTCTGCATCGCCTGTCGGCGTCTGCATCAGGGAATAGATAGCGAGCGAGAGTGTTTGCGTCTCGCCTGGGATGTTGGAAACAAAGGTAATCGTCGCACCAAACTCGCCCAATGCCTTGGCAAAACCCAATACGCCACCGGCCAGAATGCCCGGCAACAATGGTGGTAAGATAACTGTAAAAAACGCAGTCAGCTTGCTTGCGCCGAGCGTGCGTGCGGCTTCCTCAAGCCCGCGATCAAGCCCTTCAATAGAAAGGCGAATAGGGCGAACAAGCAGCGGGAAAGCCATGACGCCTGCAGCAAGTGCTGCCCCTGTCCAGCGGAAGGAAAACGAGAGGCCAAGCCATTCCTGCAACGGCGCACCAAGCGCGCCGCGCGATCCAAACAGGATCAGCAGCAGATAACCCGTCACCACTGGTGGCAAAACCAGCGGCATGGTGACAATGGCCTGTGCGAGCGACTTGCCCGGAAAATTAAACCGGGCAAGAATCCATGCAACAAAAAAGGCAATTGGCAGCGCCACAACAATAGCTATCCCGGCAACCCGGAGCGACAGAGCAACAATCTGCCAGACATTACTTTCCATTGCTTGGGCCTTCCATCCTTACTGAGCGGCCTCGGCAGCGCCTACAAAGCCCTTGTCCTTGATGATTGCCTGACCGGCATCGCTTTCAAGAAACGCAAGGAATGCTTTTGCCGCATCATTTTCGTTCTTTGCAATCAGCGCTGCAGGATAAAGGATAGGCGCGTGGCTTGAAGCAGGGAAACGATAGGCTTCAACCAGATCAGGCGCAGCCGCACGATCCGAAGCATAGACAATTGCGGCCTTCACTTCAGCGCGGCTCACATATTGCAGTGCAACACGCACGTTTTCGGTGAAGACGGCGTTCTTTTCGACGTCTTTCCAGATGTCGAGCTTTTCAAGTGCGGCCTTGCCATATTTGCCCGCCGGAACGTTGGTTGGATCGCCCATTGCAAAGCGACCAGCGCTTAAAAGTTCCTTGGCATCACCTTTAGCGTCGTCTTTCTGCGTGGCAATAACCAGCGCGTTGCCAGCAATCACCTTGCGCGATGCCTTGTCGATCGCTCCGGCTTTTTCGACATAATCCATCCAGTCGAGATCGGCAGAAATGAAAATCTGTGCAGGAGCGCCCTGCTCGATCTGCTTTGCCAGAACCGAAGACGAAGCAAAAGAAGCGACCACTTCCGTGCCATCCTTGGCCTTGATTTGCTTGGCGGCTTCCTCAATCACATCCTTCATGCTTGCAGCAGCAAAGACCGTGACCTTTTCGGCAGCATGAGCAACCGACGCAGCACCAGCTGCAACCGTAATAAGAAACGCAGCGATAAGTTTTTTCATTCTTGCCCTCCATAGCGCCCGGTTTTCGGGCAAACACCATCATCCACCGGCGAAAACCGGCGCTGTTTGTTCGGGTCTCGAATTTTTATTCGATCCTCCGACTTGCGATGATGGGTATGATGGAGACAAACGCGACCCGGATGCCGTCAGACCCTTTTCACACGGGCGTCCATGCAAAAGCCGCCCAGAATTTCCGTAACGAATTCATATCGTTCCGAAAACGTGGTCACCTTAGAGGCGTGTATTCGCTTTGGCTAGTCCTGATAAGAACGATGCGGCAAAAAGGGCCGCATCATCAAAGCGCATCCCGAAAAGTGTGAAGCGGTTTTCGGACTAAGATGCGCGTTCAAAAAAAGTTAGCGTCCAATATGTTTGTGGCTTGTGCCGCGCAATTTAGCGAGCTTAACCTGCTTTTCACGCTCTGCAAACCGTTCGCGATCTTCCGGCGTGCGTTCGTCATAACAACCAGCGCAGGAAATGCCTTCCTCGAAGAACTGCGAAAGCTTGTCTTCTGCAGTAATCGGACGGCGGCAGGCGCGGCAAAGCTCAATATCACTTTCCGTTAGGCCATGACCGATGGCTACGCGTTCATCGAACACGAAGCATTCGCCGTTCCACATGCTTTCTTCTTTTGGCACATCTTCAAGATATTTGAGGATACCGCCCTTGAGATGGAAAACGTCATCAAAGCCAAGGCCTTTGACAAACGCTGTGGCCTTTTCACAACGAATACCACCCGTACAGAACATCGCGATCTTTTTGCCTTCGAGCTTATCGCGGTTCTGCTCAACCCATTCCGGAAACTCGCGGAAGGTCTTGGTGTTCGGATCAAGCGCGCCTTCAAACGTACCAATGGCATATTCGTAATCATTGCGCGTATCGACAACGACTGTGTTGTCATCGGCAATCAGGGCGTTCCAATCCTTGGGCGCAATATAAGTGCCAACACTTTTCAGCGGATCGATGCCATCCACACCCATGGTCACGATTTCGCGCTTCAAACGCACCTTCATGCGATAGAACGGCATTTCTGTTGCATGGGAATATTTCAGTTCCGGATCAGCAAGGCCGGGAACTGCTGTGATGTATTCTACGAGCTTTTCAATTGCCTCCGCGGTGCCTGCAACTGTGCCATTGATACCCTCTGATGCAAGCAACAACGTCCCCTTGATGCCATTCGAGCAGCAAAGCTGAGCCAGCGGCTCACGCAGGCTTTCGTATTGCGGCAGCGGCGCAAAGCAATAAAGGGCGGCAACGGTAAATGGCAAATTGCTCATAGGTTCTATCTCTTTTAAATTTACTTCGACCTAGTCCTCGAACGCGGCAAATTCAAGTTATTTATCCCCGGCCTCTGAGGTGCAGCGACAATCTGGCTTCGATGAACGTAGTTTTCGAAGGAGAAATCAGATGTTTGATACCGAAACTTTCGCAGCGATTATTTCAATGGCCAGCCATGCAGACATTGAACCTGCCGCTTTGCTGGCAGTATCCGAAGTGGAAAGCGGCGGGCGGGCGCTTTTTCCTGTCGCTGATAGAAAAGAACCGGCAATTCGCTTCGAGGGCCATTATTTTGACCGCAGGCTTTCTGGACGCATCCGCGAACAAGCGCGACAGATGGGACTGGCTTCGCCAGATGCCGGACGTGTACGCAATCCCAAAACGCAACGTGAGCGCTGGCTGCTGCTGGAGCGCGCCATGAGCATTCACCGGCAAGCGGCGCTGGAATCCACCTCGTGGGGTTTGGGTCAGGTGATGGGTGCCCACTGGAAATGGCTGAGCTATCAAAGCATCGATGAATTGGTCAGCGAAGCGCGCAGCGGTATCGCAGGGCAAGTATCACTGATGCTGAATTTTATCGACAAGGCCGGATTGAAGGTAAGCTTACAGGCAAAAGACTGGCGGGATTTTGCACGGCGTTATAACGGTCCGGCCTTCGCCCGTAATCAGTATGACAGCCGCATGGCAGCAGCTTATGAGCGATGGAACCGCAGCCTTGGACATGTGCTTGCAGCGGCTTAGCGGAGCTTTTCTAAAATATCCTCATTTTGGAAGCGTAAAAGCCTTCCGCATAGGCTTCCGGCGCGCGGCACTCCATGCCGCGCAGCCGTGAAATCCCACGAAACGTTTGCTCGTCAAACCAGTCTTTAGACCGCTGAGTGCCAAAATGCTGCATCAGCAATTCGATCTTTCGCTCCAGAACTTTTGCGGGAAGAGCCACATAAGCATTGGGGCGGCCCAAATCGCCATCCCATTTTGGAATTTCATATTCAAGGATCAACTGATCGCGAAAAATATTCCATGTCAATTCATTAACAGTGCGGTGGTCCTGATGCGCATCGTGGCAACTATGCGTAAACACAATATCCGGCTGCCGCCTGCTGCGCTGCCCGATCAGCCATTCCTTGATTTCCCGCCCTTGTGCCGGGAAATAACTATCTTCAAATTGCGCAAAATGAATGTTGCTACTAGCAGCACCACACAAAAAATCCTGTGCTGAAGCTTGTGCCTCCGCACGTCGGTCATCTCCGCCCGACAACACACACCAGTCGATATGCAGCGCAATGCCCCTATCAATCAGGTTTAAAAGCGTGCCGCCGCAACCAATCTCAATATCGTCCGAATGCGCGCCCAGACATAAGACATTGAGCGGCCTGTCGAGACTATTAAGAGAATAGAGATCAATCATAGTGCTATCGCGATATTGGCCGCACGAAGCTCTGTCTTATGTTTCTTCCACGGCATATCGCCTTTTTCGACCATATCTTCCAGCGTCTGCCAATCGCGCAGCGTATCCATTGAGCGCCAGAAGCCCTCATATTTATAGGCCATCAACTGGTTTTCAGAGATCAGACGGCTGAACGGTTCTAACACCAGTTCTTCACCCTCGCGCATGTAGTCAAATATCTCTTTTCGAAACAGAAAATAGCCGCCATTGATCCAGATATCGGACGTGTTCGACGTTCTGAACGCCCGTACATCACCACCTTCGGCAATATCGGCCAGATGATAGGTCAGCGGTGGACGGACCGCCAGAAAGCAAGCAATTTTACCGCTTTCGCGAAAACGTTCCGTCATCTCATCCAGATCAACATCACTTAGTCCGTCGCTGTAATTTGCGAGGAACATATCCTCGCCCTCGACATGAGACCGCGCACTCCACAAGCGCTCGCCAATATTGCGCCAGATACCCGTATCAAGCAGGGTGACGCTCCAATCGCGATCCACTTCTTCAAGCAGACGCACATTGCGCCCACCATCTGACACCACGCAATCGGCGAATGTTTGCGGCTTTATGCTCAGGAAAAAGTCCTTCACCACATTGGCTTTATAGCCAAGGCAAAGCACGAAATCATTGTGTCCATAATCGGAGTAATATTCCATGACATGATGCAGGATCGGCTGATGCCCTAGCGGGATCATCGGCTTGGGAACATTCTCCGAATATTCCCGTATTCTGGTGCCAAGACCGCCGCAAAACAGAACGACTTTCATAACTAGTGCTCCTCTGTAAGCAATGCCGGATCAATCAGCGTGACATGCGGGATTGGTATGATGAACTTGCCACCCCACTCTACAACATGCTGCATCTGACGGATAATTTCGTCTTTGAAGTTCCATGGCAGAATCAGAATGTAATCGGGCTTGTAGCTGTCGATCATCGTCGTGTCGTAAATCGGTATATGCATACCGGGCGTGAAACGGCCGTGCTTGTAAGGGTTGCGATCGACCGTAAAATCGAGAAAATCGGTGCCAATTCCACAATAGTTGAGCAGCGTATTGCCCTTGCCGGGTGCGCCATAACCGCAGATGCGCTTGCCTGAATTTTTTGCAGCAATAAGGAATGACAGCAGGTCGCGCTTGGTGCGCCGTGTTTTTTCTGCAAACTGTTCATAGGTCGTAATATCGTTGATACCGAATGCCTGCTCGCGCTTCAAAAGGGCAGCAACACGCGGCCCGGCTTTTCGCTTGCTGGTATTATGTGCCAGATAAACCCTCAACGATCCGCCATGGGTTGGCAATTCGTCGACATCAATGACCTTCAGATGGTGACGATGCGCCATATAGCGAATGGTCAGCAGCGAGAAATACGAGAAGTGCTCGTGATAGATCGTGTCGAACTGGTTCTGTTCGATGAGATTGGTCAGGTGCGGAAACTCAAGCGTGATGACACCTTCGGGCTTGAGCAAAATCTGCATGCCACGGACAAAATCATTGAGATCCGGCACCTGTGCCAGAACATTGTTACCGATAATCAGATCAGCTTTTTTACCATCACTGACCATACGTGATGCAAGATCAGAGCCAAAGAAATCCACCCGCGTTGGCACACCTTTAGCGACCGCCGCTTGCGCAACGTTAGCAGCAGGCTCAATGCCGAGGATTGGTATGCCTTTGGGCAAAAAATGCTGCAACAGATAGCCGTCATTGCTGGCAATCTCGACGACAAAGCTATCGCTGTTCAGGCTAAGCTTCTCGGTGATTTCATCGCAATAGAGTTTAGCGTGATTGACCCAACTGGTAGCAAAGGACGAGAAATAGGCATATTCCGTAAAAATATCGGCGGGGCTGAAATATTCTTTCAGCTGCACCAGATAGCAATGATCGCATACATAGGCATATAGCGGATAATACGGCTCCATATGATCAAGCTGTTCCGCAGTGATAAAACTCTCACATGGCGGCGACATGCCGAGATCGACAAATGTATGTCTCAGGAGCGTTCCGCACAAACGACAGCCTGTCTGTTCCTTGGCCATGCTTGTACTCCGCGTGATGCCCGGCGTCTGGATGGTCATATGAGATACCTCGCCATGCCCGGCCCCTTGATGGGTATTTGGGTCTGAACTCCGATCAATGCCGGATAGTTAAAACTACTCAGTAAGCCTGGGATTTCCGAGACTGTAATGTGGAGCGAGGCGTATATACGATCGGGCGCACCCATCACCCGTCGGAGCGGTATGAACATTCCCCCTGACTTCTCCCTATGTCTGATGGGGAGTAGGCGCTTACGCCTTTGGGTGAAGCTGCCTCCCAACTTAAGGCCATTCAGCAGAGCCGAAAACAAGGCTATCTCACAGGCATGAAGCTGTCAGAATATGGGTATCTGGCAACCGAGGCATAATATGCGATTTACCCCGCTCAACATTGATGGTGCATGGTCGATTGAGCCTGAAAGGCTTGAAGACGATCGGGGGTGGTTCGCGCGCGTGTTTTGCGAGGCTGAATTTGCCGACCGGCAATTAGAAACCAGTTTTCCGCAACACAGCCTGTCATTTTCCCGCGAAAAAGGCACTCTGCGCGGCCTTCATTATCAAAATGAACCTCATGAAGAGACGAAGCTCGTTACCTGTCTTCAAGGCATGGTCTGGGACGTTCTGGTTGATCTTCGACCAGAATCTCCGACCTATCGTCGTTGGACAGGACTAGAACTTTCAGCGGATAATGGGGTGCAGCTTTACATTCCAGTGGGCTGCGCGCATGGCTTTCAGACGCTCACGGACAATGTGCTGTTGCGCTATATGATTTCAAAACCTTACGCACCAGATTCTGCGACGGGTTTGCGCTATGATGATCCCGCACTTGGAATTCCATGGCCGGACGAGCCAAGTGTTATGTCGGAAAAAGACCGGACCTGGCCACATCTTTAAATTCAACCTGCAATCAACAATTCCGCATTGCGAAGCCGATCTGCGGCGTCTGCAATCTGCACAAAGGGCAGGCCAGCGCGCTCTGCCATATCCAGCAGCGAATGATCGCCATCGGCCAGATTAAGCACCCACAACATGGCCATAGCTTTTTGTGCAGCGTTAGGATCACCGCCGGTGTTTGCATATAATCCGCGACGGCCAAGCTGCGGCTCCCCTTTGGGTGATGTGCTCACCGGCGTCCAGTTGCGTTCTGCAATCTCGATAGCACTGAGGATGAGATTATATGACTGCTCCAGATGGTTTGGCCGGATGAAATCAAGATTGTCGGCAGACGTGTGATATTCTGGAAAAGCACCATACAGACTGCGCTGAAACAGGCCGACCGGCAGGTTGAAACCCGGCGAGCAGAACTGACGTTCATCATAGCCATAGGGCCAGAAGTCATGCAGCTTTGCGCCCGCAAGGCCAGAGGCTTCGAGCACCTGCCCCATGATACGGTCAATCTCGGCTGCACCGCGCCGACTGCGCTTATAATTGGGTCCACCACCATCACCAACGCAGGATAAAACGAGGCCGTGTTTTACACGGTGGAGATCTGCCTCGTTTTGGTTCAACCAAGCCAGCGCGCCAAACGTCGCCGGACCAAATATGAACTTATAGGTGTAACGCGTTTTACGCTGCATCAACTCCTCACCGAGAGCAATCAGCAGCGCCAGACCAGAACAATTATCATTGGCAAGCGAAGGATGGCAAAGATGGGCTGAGAGCAGAAAAATCTCGTCAGTTTCACCCTTAAGAATAAATTCGCCAAAGGTCAGAAAGCCGTCGCGGCGCTCTGCATCAATAACAACATCGTAGACATCCTCTTTCATTTGCATCAGAGAATTATGCGCCATGCAGAAACCCCACGCCTCGGTATGGTAGCATGTGCGATAGGGGATCACATCGGGCTGATCGGGTAAGCTATGGATATGCTCTTTCAACGCATCGAGCGATAATTTTGCACGTATCGGAACGCTGAAATTCACAACATGCAGATTATGATTGGCAAAATCGACAATGCGATTTCCGGCTGAATCTGCAATATAGGCCTCACGGATTATCCATTCTTTCGGCGCCTGCCAGTCATAAAGCTGCGTGCCGGTTGGTATCCGATAGATTTGTAACGGCAAATGATCACTGATAATGGCAAGCGTTTCGCGCACGCCATCACCAGTAAGACTGCGGCAAATCGGATAAAGCCGCGAGGCCAGATCAAAAATCTTTTCGCCCTGACTCTGACCCCGCGATTGACTATCCATTATGCGGATGCCCGAAGTGGTTGTTCTTGTTCATCCACACGACGCAGACTGTTATCAAGCTCGCCTTCAGCAATCAGCTTGCGAATATGGGCTATGCGCTGAAAATGCGGGCCTTCAAACTCTTCAAGCGTCAGCGATGAGCGGCTGTAAGCTGCAAGCAGTTCACGTGCACCAGCGGCAGCATCCCATTGCGGTTTTGCTTCCGGCAATACGCGCGCGAGTTTTTCAAAACTCACCCGATAAGAACGCGTGTCAGGTCCGGCGTCGTCGGCATATTCAATCCGGCATTCAGGCACGATATCAGCAACGATGCCTGCAATATCGCGGATGCGGTAATTATGTTCAGTTGAACCTACATTGAAAGCTTCATTGAACACTTTCTCACGCGGCGCTTCCATTGCCGCATTAAAAGCGCGCGAAATATCGCGGATATGCACGATAGGACGCCATGGCGTGCCATCTGATTTGAGATAAATCAACCCTTTGGTGACTGCCCATGCCACCAGATTATTCAGCACAATATCAAAGCGCAGGAACGGCGAAACACCATATGCGGTCGCTGGTCTGAGATAGATTGGACAGAAACTATCATCTGCCAGTTCGCGTATGTCCTGCTCGGCGCGCACCTTGGAGCGACCATATGCGGTGACGGGTTTAAGTTCCCCCGCCTCATCGATCAAATCGGAATCGCTGATGCCATAATTGCTGCATGAGGAGGCAAACAGAAATCTGCTAACACCCGCCGTTTTCGCGGCTTTCGCCATTGCAACACTGGCGCGATGATTGATGTCATAGGTGAGTTCTTCGTTGAGGTTGCCAAGCGGATCGTTGGATAAAGCCGCAAGATGAATGACAGCATCAAACCCTTCCAGATCACGCGGCGACACATCACGCACATCTTTTCGGATTGTCGGCACGTTAAAAACTGAACCGCCTTCTTCAAACAGGCAATGTTGATAGAGACCAACATCATACCCTGAAACCTGATGCCCGGCATTGATCAGCGTCGGCACCATCACCGATCCGATATAGCCCTGATGCCCTGTAACAAGTACCTTCATAGCCAATCCCTCACCTTGTTTGTTGATTTAGGTTAGCGAGTGCAAGGGGAAGCGGCGAGTTGACCGAAGGCATGTTCGCTTAGGACAAGCGTTGATATGAGATATAAAAAGTCTGGGCCACTACGCCTTCTGGATGAGCTTCAATTGTTCAGAACTGCCGATTAACAAAATCCAGTCGCTTTGATAGACGTTCTTCCGGTCTGGCGGTGCCTGATAGATGCTCGCATCGCCATCGATTTTTGGATCGTTGGCAGGTAAAAACTGACCGGAAGCCGGATCAACCCAAAAAGCTTTTTGATTGTCGTTTAACGAACTTGTCTTGATGCGAAACTCTCCTGCATTACCATAGATCACAAGGAGACTTTGATCAGGCAAAGCCGCTGCATAAACGCCCTCAGCCGCGGCAATGCTGTGATCGCGATCCGGCTGCAATTGCGGCCATGGGAGTTTGTCGAAAAATGCCTTCATGATCGTCATAGACTTTGCTCCGGGACTATTTAAAGCCTCGCGCCAGTTCTGATCCGAGGTGAATACTCCCGGTCCTGAAAAGTACCAAATTGGATTGTTGCCGAAAAACTGACCCGCAGCACCGCCTAAGATAGCTCCATAGGCATTGCGACGCGTGATGCGTGCGGTTGTCTCGCGCTCATATTCATAAGCACCTTCGAGTAGAATGACCGGCATTTTGGCCGCCTTACTGCGAGCCAGAATTGCCTTATGCACATCGTCATAAGTATAAACCGTATCGAGAGAGAGCCAGCTGTGATCGCCCCATATTTCAACCGTGTTCGTATCGCGCCCGGAATGAACTGTTTGAAGCGCAGCGGGCGAAACAGATGCAATGCCTTGCGCCAGTTCTGACACAAGTGCGCGGTCAGGCGCATCGAAGTCACCACCCAAAATCCAGACAATATTTGGGAAATTTGCAAAGCGGCGCGCAATCGCTTCACCATAGGCTTTCATTTTATCTGGGCCAGCAGCTTGTGCTTGCGCGAACCAGCCCTGATCACCGCCATTCACACCCAAATAGGCCGGGGCCAGAAACACAACCAAACCCTGTTTCTGCGCCTGTTCGATCACCCATGCGGCATGATCGAAATAGTTTGGATTAAGCGTGCCAAATGACTCGCTTTTAAAAGGTTTATCACCGTAAGCATTGGCAGGCGGATTGCTTGAAAACTGATGCTCGATCAGGTTGACAAGAATGGCATTAAAGCCGCGTTTGCTGCGATCTTCCAAATACGTCTTGGCATCATCTCGGTTTAATTCCCCAATCAATGACCACGCCGTGTCACCGTTAACTAAAAACGGGCGACCCTGTGCATCTTCAAAATAACGTTGATCCTGACTGACTTTGATCGGGAAAACCGTCTCGACCTGTGCGGCACCAACCATCAAGAACAGCGCCGCAAAGATAAGACCTGCTCGCCAAAACCTCATCGCGTAGCCGGGGGATAGCTCGATGCCTCGTTAAACCGGCGATAGACCACCTGCGACGGACGCCCGGTTAGATAGGTATCAACACCATCACTGAGCGCTCGCGCATAGATACCAAGTGCACCGTCAATCGCATCAACCGTGCGTGCAATATCCGTGTCGCTATGCGTATAGCTAACCACAAGTGAGGGCATCAGAATGCCGCGTCGGATGGTTTCTTGCAGGAATAATGTGCGAAATGCCTGTGAAGGTTGGTTGCTTTCATCAAGGGTAGAATAAGCCAGACAGCAAGGCCGACCATGTAATCGCACGTGATTTTGCAATCCGTGGTTTGCAATCGCAGCATTTACGCCCTCCGCAAGCCGCGTACCCTGTTGATAAAGCCGTTCGATCACCGGCTCATCGCGATAGACCTTCATCGTTGCAATGGCTGCGGCCATCGCATGCGTTTCAGCGCCATGGGTGGTGGAAAGTAAAAATACGCGCGGATGTTCGGTTTGAGTGAGGCCGCCGAGCTGCATATATTCAGCCTTGCCTGCCAGCGCAGAGATCGCAAAACCGTTGCCCAGAGCTTTGCCAAAACAGGAAAGGTCCGGCTCAATATCGTAGAGCCGCTGCGCGCCGCGCATATGCCAGCGAAAGCCGGTAATCATCTCGTCCAGAATAAACAAAGCGCCGTTTTCATGCGCAATGCGTTTAGCTTCATGCAGAAAATTGTCCTGCGGTTCATCGGCTTTTGCAGGCTCTAGAATGAGCGCTGCAATCATGCCCGGATAATTCTCAAACAAAGCCTGCACGCTGGCTATGTCATTATAGCGAAACGTCGTGGTCAATGCGGAAACAGATGCAGGAATCCCCGCATTCATTTTCGTGGTCCCGATAAACCAGTCATCTGTCGAAAAAAATGGGTGGTCTGCACAGATGGCAATCATATCGCGTCCGGTATAGGCGCGTGCCAGACGCAGGGCGGCAGATGTTGCATCCGATCCGTCTTTGCAGAATTTCACCATTTCAGCGCCCTCAATCAGTTCGAGGAAGCTTTCCGCACATTCAATTTCAATTGCACTGGGGCGCGTGAAATTGCAGCCATCCTGCAACGCATCGCGCACCGCATGAAGCACCGGCGGATAGGCGTGCCCCAGACCAACGGCACGGTTGCCCATTCCATATTCAATATACTGATTGCCATCGACATCAAACACGTGTGAGCCGGAACCGCGCTGAATAAAGCCCGGTGCTAAGATCGGATACTGGTCATCACCCTTGGCATAGGTATGGCACCCGCCCGGTATCAGGGCATGGGCCTTGCTTCTGAGCAATTGTGAATTGCGAAACCGGGATGTGAAAAGGTTCATGCCCATTTCCTTTCTGTCCATACCGAACGCAACCGCTCTCGCATCTGCCTGAGCCAGTTTTTGACAGGTTTGGGCAAACGCGACCGCAGGCTCGAATGCAGTGCCGTCGGCATCTGCCATTGTGAAAGCGGCAGAGGAACTGCGATGTCGGGTGGGTTTTTAACCAGATTTTCCAAAAGCCCGGCATAGGCAAGCCCTGCGGTATCATTATCAAACGCGACCGCAACTTTCAGCCGCGCCGCCTTGGCCATTTCAGCCAGCGATTGCCTATTGTCTGCAAGACGATTGATATGGCGTGCGGCCTGTTTGAAATCTCCAACAGGGAAAAGCAGACCATCCTCACCATTGGTCACGATATAATCGGTAACACCTGCGATTTTCGAAACAACCGCCGGGCAACCCTCGCTCATGGCTTCAATCAGCGTTAAGCCAAACCCTTCAAACCGGGACGGCATGACCATGACATCATGCTGGCTGACAAGCCAAGGCACATCGGATGGAGCAACCCAGCTTGTGAAGCTCACCTTGTCGCCAAAACCTTCGAGCCTACGACGTAATTCATTCAGATCAGGGCCATCCCCGGCAACGCTCAAATGATAGTCGCATTTCAATTCACGCAGAATATTTGGCAGCCAGAACACGCCCTTTGAATTATCCTCAATGCGACCGAGATATAGCAGGCGTAAAGGTGCAGAAGGATCGCTGTGCATGGCACTCCCATGCTTAAGAACATTTCGATTGAGACCGTGTGGGATCACAAGCGTTCGCGCCGCATCAAATCCGTAATGTTTGACCAGATCATCCCGGCAACGCTTTGAAACACCCACGGTTGCATGAACATGATCGCGGATCTCGTGCGCTGCCGCATAAGTGCCGGGCGTGATATTATGAACGATCATAATACGCAGAATATCATCGGGCAGATACCGAACCAGATTGGTTTCAAAGCGGCTGGACAAGACATTGACAAAGACCGCTTTGAAATTGTTGTCACGCAAAAAGGCAATCATGCGCCGTGCACGGGTTTCCTCATCAAGAACTCCCATCCGGTCTATCGCATCACCCTTGCGCAAAGCATCGCTTAACCCCTGATCGGCAGAAGGAAAGCTGATTGTTTCACCTGCCGCTCCCGCAGCCAGCCAGCGCAATTCAATACCAGATTGCCTGAGCGACGCGCTTAGCCGCGTAAATACCGAGTAAGTCCCGCCAATATGGGGACGGACGAAGTAAGCACATTTCACGATCATCACCCTCTGCCCAGAAATCAGGACTTCGAGGGAAACCGTCCCTCGAAGCCTCGTTTCGGCATATCGGGGGGCGTTTGATATACCGCTTATCAGTGTAGCGAAAATCACTCATCGTGCATTTTGGCTATGAGGGGTACATACCCTCATACATAAGAGGATGCTGTTCACCCTTCTGCCAATTTTCACAAAACCTCTTAACGGAATAGTTTCTAGAAATAGCTGGAGACACTTGTATGAGGATAGGTCTTTTCGGTCAGTTTGGCTCCGGCAATACCGGCAATGACGGGTCGCTGGAAGCGATGCTGCAACTATTGAAACGCAACTGCCCCGGCGCACAATTTATCTGTATCTGTTCAAGACCTGACATCATCGAAGAGAAATTTCAGATTAAAGCGGTTCCAGTGGGTAAGCCAGCGTCGGATAACGCCTTCTTGCGAATGCTTGATAAGGCTCTGTTACAACTCCCGCGTCGCATGAGCGGCTTTTTAGCTGCGATTTCATTGGCGCACGGCATTGATGTGATTGTGGTTCCCGGAACAGGCATTCTCGACGACTTTAACGAAGACCCGTTTGGCTGGCCATTTGCTATTTTACGATGGTCGGTTGCAGCACGGCTTGGCGGTGCACGTTTTGCCTTTGTTTCCATCGGTGCCGGGCCGGTCACCCATCCTTTAAGCCGGTTTTTCATTGGCAAGGCCTCGAAGATAGCGGCCTATCGTTCCTATCGCGATCAGGTTTCATATGATTTCATGAAATCGCTCAATGTGAGTGTCACAAAAGATCTTGTCAGTGCTGACATCGCTTTTTCTCTTCCCACGCCGGAAGAGGAATTGCGCAACAGCGCCGACCAGCGCGTTGGCCTTGGCATCATGACCTATAAGGGCTGGAAAAAGCGTGCGCTCGACGGTGAGGCGATTTACGATAATTATCTCAACAAAATGACCAAGCTGATCAGCGAGCTTTTAATCGACGGGCGACAAGTGCGTCTGCTGACCGGCGACAAGGGCGACCTTGAAGCCATTCATGATCTGCGACAGCGTATTCCTGCAAGGCATGCACATAATGTCATTTTCGAACCAGTCACATCACTTGACGTTCTGATGCAGCAGATTGCCAAAACCGATATTGTCGTTGCCAGCCGATACCACAATATCGTATGCGCGCTTGCAATGGGAAGGCCTGCAATTTCAATTGGCTATGCACGCAAAAACGATGCGCTTTTAAACGATACGGGCTTGAGCGAGTTCTGCCATCACATCGAAAATTTTAATCCGCAAACAGTGCTGGGCCAGATCGACAATATGTTCAGCCGCAGGGAACAACTCGTCAAGACAGTTGAGGTTGGTGTAGAGCATTATCGGCAAAAGCTTGCGGAACAGGAAGAATGCCTGCGCGTCAATTTACTCATGAAAAGTCGATTATAAAGTCCGCTTTCTGCGCTGAAACAGATAGTCGATGGGCGGTAACAAAGCCATCGACGGTTTGCGCTTGAGCGCAAAGCTCATAAGCGATGCGGCCCCCTCTTCTCGCCTGATGAGATTGGATATTGCCGACCAATAAGCGCGCTTTGTCAGGCAGTTGCGCGCAGCCGTAAAATCCCTGTCAGCATGCGGCATATTCATGCCCTCGTGCTCGAAGAATGAGCGAAACCCCGCTTCAAACTCACGATTCCAGTGCATGATGCCTGCAACCTTGGCCGACTGATTGTCGGAATGAACCCGCGCATAGGCCTGCACGCTGTCAGTTGATGCAACACCACCCAGCAAAGCAAGCCGCAACCACATTTCAAGATCATCTGTATGTGGCAGCGTCTTGCGATAATAACCCGCTTGCTTTTGCGCAGCCGTTCGCACGACAGCCGTTGGCCCCGCAACAGGATTGAAAGCATGTCGGCAAGCGAGGTTGATAAAATCAGCACCGGAGCGAATAGTCCATTTTCCGCCATCTGCCATTGTCTGCGGCGGCATCTCGTCTTTTGAGATTTTATGGATGCCACCATGCGAAAGATGTACATCCGGATATTGCTCCAGCATGTTGACAGCCCGCGCCAAGGCGCCCGGTGCCAGCAGGTCATCCGCACAAAGAATGAGAAAATAATCAGACTGCGCCCAGTCAATCGCCGCATTAAACGACGCATGCGGTCCGGCGTTTCTTGATCGCAAGAACAATTCGACACGAGTATCGCGCGCGGCGAGATCACGCGCCACATCTGCGCTGTTGTCTTCAGATGCATTGTCAATAATCAGCAGTCGCAACGCAACGCCGCTTTGCGATAACACGCTGTTGGCGCATCCGGCTAAGTAATGCGCATAATTATAGCTGGGAATAACCACATCAATCATTGGCTGATTGCTCATGAGCGCTTCACTCCGCAGGCTCATGAACATGTCTTACCCATGGCAAGCGGCTCATGAACCTTCCAAGCAACCAGCGTAGCACCGGCACCAGCTCTTCGGTAAAAGGATGGCGCGTCACAAACAGCGCCGCAAACCAGCTCGCAATGGCAACAAGCCCCATGAGCAATGCCTTTGACCAGTGCATGTCAAGATTAAATCCATCCATCGCAACCATAGCGAGCGGCCCCGACAGCGCCAATAGGGTGACGAATGCACTTTTAAGGAGTTCACTTCCAAGAATGCGATATGAGAATTTTGTATGCTTGCGGACATAGACGATGGCGACAACCATCTGGAATGGCAGACTGATGAACTGGCTTAATGCCACAGCCAACAATCCATGAAGTGCTGCAAAACACAGAATTGCGGTTGCTACCAGTCGAGAGATAAGATTTGAAATAAACGCCTCACGGTTTGCACCAAGCGCCATAAGCAAGGGATAGGTCAGGATAACCGGAAACCAGAACAGGCTTGCAAGACTGGTAATGGAAACAATCAGCGCGGCCTCGGTCCAGCCCGGACCCAGGATGATATTCACGAGTGGGTAGGCAAGCAGTGCAAGCAACGCTTGTGCAGGCCAATAGACCACCGAAATATAGGACAAAGCGCGGATATAGGCCCGGCTGATATCACCACCTTCGCGCACATGCGCAGATAGCATCGGGAACGCCACGGTAAACACCGCCGACAAAAAGATACGATCCGGCAATCCACTGACTGTATTCGCCCGGTTATAAATACCGACCGAGGCAATAGGCATGAAGCGTCCGAGCATCAGCTGCGGGAAGGTTTCGCAAATTTTGTTCAAACCCGCATTACCGCCAAGATAAATGCCAAAGCGCCACGCGGTATTGATGCTGGCAAGTGACGGGCGCAGCAGCCGCGCAAGCGGGTAAATGGCAATCGCCATGCCCGTTGTCATCAGCGCACTGGCAAGCAGACCGAATGCAAAGCACATATGCCCAAAGCCAAGCCCTGCCATGGCGATGGTGACGGCCGCTCCAAAGCCAGTTCCAGCAGTGCGAATACGGGCAAGAGTTCCAAATGCCATTTCGCGTCGTAGCAATGCCACCACAGGCAGCGAGAGACTTTCGACGAGAGCTGCAATAATCGTAATATCAAGGAAAAGCAGCAGTGTCGGATCGTGATAGGCTACGGCAAAATATTCCCGCGCCAGATAAAGACCCGCTGACAAAATAAGCGTTACAATCATAAGAAATGTCATAGAGGTTCTGACGTCGTGATCCTGAACCTTGTCGATACGGATAAGAAACTCTGGGCTGGCAAACTCGCGCAAAGAAAAGATAATTGCGCCGATGCTTAGTCCAACGACACCGGCACCCGTCTCTGCTGGCCCTAAGAACCGCGACACTGCAATTACCGTCAGAAAATTAAACAGCAGACCCGCATATTGTTCGAGCGCCGCCATGAGAATGCCTCTGCGGTTTCCACTCATGGCCTGCTCCTTATCGGGAGCTTGATTGGGTGTTGCTTGCGCGTTTTCAAAACCTCTGATCCCCCCGGACAATACAAAGACAACAAGTGCCGCCTTTACTTCATCGCCTAAGAATAGCCGTTTGCCGGGACCGGGAAATGTGACTCTTGGTGTTAGCCCTTACCTGAAAGGAGTATGGACCACGCTTTATAGCCAAGTCGTCGCTGCGCGCGGGAGACAGTAAAAATTCACTTAGTCTTAATTTTTACACGCGCTTGGGAGGGGTCATGGTCAGTCTTATCTGGATCACGCTTCTGGCTTTTGGGTTATCAGTTGCGTTCTGTCTCGGTTTTCGCGGGCTTGCACGTGAATGGCACCTCATCGACATTCCCAATGCGCGTAAGACACATGATGGCCACGTTCCCCTTTGCGGAGGGATAGCGATTTTCCTGTCATTATCAGTTGCGGGACTTTTCACACCAGCATTGGCGGGATCAGCAAATATCATTTTCGTGCTGCCCGGCCTGCTTTTAATCCTCGTAACAGGCGTCGCGGATGATCGATTTAACCTCCCCGTTGCACCGCGTCTTGCCATGCAGTTGCTGGCGGCATTCCTGATCATCGGCATCGCAGGCATCACACAAATCCATCTTGGCTTTGCAACTGGCGTGATTGACACGATAGGATCGAGAGTTCTGACCGGGCCAATTTTCCTGCTTCTTGCGCTGACGTTCGTGGTCGGTGTCGTTAATGCCGTCAATATGAGCGACGGCGTTGATGGCCTTGCCGGATCTGCAAGTGCGGCCGCTTTTTTCTGGCTTGCCGTGATTAGTTTCAGTATCGGGGAAAACCGGGTCGGGGTACAAACATTGGCACTATCAGCGGCCTGTATTGGCTTCCTCGTCTTCAATATGCGCCATCGCTGGCGGGCAAAGGCCAGCCTGTTTCTGGGCGATGGTGGCAGCACGTTTTTGGGTGCCGCCCTTGCCGGTCTTATCCTGATCCTTGCAAATGTCAGCGCGACAGCAGCTTTTCCCATCCTCATATGGGTAGTGATTGTGCCGGTAATCGACACGCTCAGCCTGATTGTGCGCCGCCTTGCAGCACGCAAAAGCCCGTTCTCACCTGACCGGCAACATCTCCATCACTTGCTGCTCGATAACGGCTTTTCCGACAGCCAGACGGCAATCACTATCATGACGCTCAATTTTGTCGCCGGAGCTACGGCCTATGCTGCGATCCGCTTTCAAATTCCGGCATGGACAATGCTTATTGCGCTCATTGTGCCAGCGATTGCGCACGCTCTGTTCGTGCTTCGCACCAATAACGCTTTGCGGCCCATCGTTGTGGACGCCACCCAACCCGTAAAAACCAACGTCACTTTTCCAGAGGCAAGTTTATGAGTGTATCTGTTCTCATCATGACCTTGAACGAAGAGATCAATTTGCCCGCCTGTCTTGCATCGCTCGATTGGTGCGATGACATTGTTGTGCTCGATTCATTCAGCGAAGACCGCACTGTGGAGATTGCAATAGCTGCGGGCGCACGCGTATTTCAGCGCCGATATGACACCGAAGACCGGCAGCGGATGTATGGCATCACGGAAATTGAGTTCAAACATGATTGGGTCTACACACCTGATGCCGACGAAATAACCCCCGCCGATCTGCGTGACGAAATGCTGGCCATCGCTTCCGATCCCACTCGACCGGAAGTGTTCTTCAAAGCGCGTTACAAAAACATGTTCATGGGGCGCTGGATCAAACATGCAAGCCTTTATCCAACATGGATAACCAGGCTGGTGCGCCCTGATCGGGTGCGGTTTGAGCGTTCAGTGCATTCGCGCGCAAGCGGTGGCCCGGAAGGGGCTTTGAAAGCGCATTTCATTCATTACAGTTTCAACAAAGGCCTTGAAGCCTGGTACGATAAGCATAATCGCTATTCATCGGCAGAGGCTGACCTTTCTTCTAATCGCCTGCTGGAACGCAAAATCGACTGGAGCGGTTTACTATCAAGCGCACCTGAAAAGCGACGGCGCGCGCTGAAATCGCTCTCCTATCACATGCCGTTCCGTCCTTCGCTGCGCTTCCTTTACATGTATGTGCTGCGCCGCGGCTTTCTGGATGGAAAGCCCGGCTATCTCTATTGTAGGCTTCTCGCTGCTTACGAATTCATGATTATTATCAAGATGGAAGAGCAGCGACGGAAAGAGACAAGCGTAGTCGCTGAAGCGCCTATTCGGCTGGTCGTCGATAATAAAGAACCGGAACGGCGTATGGTATGATGCTGCTGATTTTCCTGCCTTGTGCCGTCTTATTCGGGCTCGCCGCAATGTTCTATTCAGAACCTGTGCTGACATTGCACGATGATGGCAGCAAGGCGGATGTTATTGTGGTTCCGGGCGGCGATGGGCCGCCACGCGCAGCACAAGCGGCACGGCTTTGGAAGGAGGGCCGCTCACCCTATATCCTGATTACCGGCGATGGCGACTGTCTTTTCAACAAGCAGATTATGGTGCGTGACGGGGTAAACCCGTCGGCGATTTTCATCGAATGCCAATCGGGAAGCACATGGCAGAACGCCTTTTATTCAGCGCCCGTCATGCGGGAAATTCAGGCGAAAAAGGCGCTGATCGTCACAAACTGGTATCATTCACGCCGCGCAATAGCGAGTTTTCGTGCCGCCTGTCCGCAAATGCATTTTAGCTCCGCGCCGATTGGCGACGATCAGAGGCAAGCGAGTTTTCCAACAACACGAGCGGATTTTGAGCTTGTTGCAAAAGAATATGTGAAACTCGGTTGGTATCTGGCTTCGGGTCGCATCTACCCATCAAACCTTCTGAAAGATGCGACGCCGCCTGATGCATCCGGTGTCTGCACACTCTCAGGAGTAAGCCGATGAACGTCTCCCTTACATGGATTTTTGTCGGGCTAGTTGCTTGGTTTCTGGCGGGTGGATTGCTGTTTCGCGCAGAGCGCATGTATCAGTTTCCGTTTCTTGCAGGCGTAATGACATTCGGCTTTCTGCTGCCGCAAATCCCCGCACTGATGTACGACCAATTTTTGCCATCCGGCGCTTATGCCAAAACCATGTTTATGGGCATTCTTTCGCTCTCAATGCTGGCAGTGGGCTGGCGCATGACAAAACGTCCAATCGGTTTTCTCAGCATGAGTTTCAGCGAGCGGCGGCTGTTATGGGCGGCGTCAGGCTTGTCCGCCTTTGGCGCTGTTTTCTATTTTCTGTTGAGCCGTCTGCCTGGTGACGTGTCAATCGGCACGCAGATGACAGGCATGCCGGTGGTCTATCTGTTCTTTGCGCAGCTCATGCCCTATGGCCTTGCAATTGCGCTCCTTTGCTTCACACGCCGCCCTTCGTGGCTTGCGCTGGCGATCATCATTTTCGATCTTGTCTTCTATCTCGACCGTATTCTTGTCACTGGAAAACGCGCCGAAGCCATTCAGCTTGTGCTCATGATTTTGCTGCCCTTGTGGTTTTATCGCCGTCTGGTCGTGCCACGTATTCTTATGGCAATCGGCATTTTGGGTGGGACATTTCTCATGACCAGTATGGGCGATTATCGCCAGATTACACGTGCGGCCTCTGGCTTCGTTCTCGATGACATCATGCAGATCAATTATGCGGAAAACTTTAACGAGACACTGGAACGTGGCGGTCTTGAAATGCGCAATGCCGTGTTGCGGTTAGACGAAATCGACCGGCGGCTGGAATTTGACTATGGCAAATTTCACTGGAACCGCGTGATTTTTACCTTTGTTCCTGCACAGCTTGTCGGATCAAAATTAAAAGAAGCGCTCCAGTTCGACACACCCAAACCAAGCCGCGATTATAATCCACTGACCGGCACCACAGAAACCGGACTGGTCGATGCATTTGGATCTTTCTGGTATTTTGGCGCTTTCAAGTTCCTGTTGCTTGCATGGATCATGCGACGGCTTTGGGAAACCGCAATGGCCGGAGAAATGCTGGGACAACTTGTTTACATGCTGTCCATCGTGCCAGCTATGCATGCCATTTCCCACCAGACAGACTGGGTTATTCCGGTCTGGATTCATATGGCGATTTTCCTTGTGCCGGTTTTATGGCTTTGCCGCATCCGCAATCGCTCGGTTGGCCTTCCAACCGCTTTGCAGCGCGGCCCGACAGTTCCACAGTTTATGTAAAAGGATAAGATCAATGGCCACTGCATCACGATCAGATCCCCGCATTGCAATAAACGGCCGAAAAGAATCCTCCAGTCCTATGGAAGGTGGAGCAACCTTCACACTCAGCCATCGCATCCAGCGTCTTTGCTGGCAAATGACATGGCTTATGCTGGCCGCATGGACACCGTCATTTCTCTGGCGCTGGCGCGGTACAGTCTTGCGGGCATTCGGAGCATCGATCCATAAAACCGCTATTGTGCGCGGCAGCGCGCGCATCTGGTGGCCTGCAAATCTGGTGATGGATGCACATTCATCGCTGGGCCCGGGTGCGCTTTGTTACAATGTGGCACCCGTGACGCTTGCGCCTTATGCGATTGTTTCGCAACGCGCACATCTTTGCACAGCCGGACATAATATCGATCAGCACGACTTCCCATTGACCGCAGCACCCATTGTAATTGGCCCCTGTGCATGGATCGCAGCAGAAGCTTTTGTCGGACCAGGAGTGAGTGTGGGCGAAGGCGCTGTCTTGGGCGCGAGAGCCGTCAGCTTTCGCGACATGGAACCATGGATGGTCTATGTGGGCAACCCGGCAAAGCCAGTGCGCGCCAGACGCAGAACGGCCAGTTAAGCCGGAGCAACGACTTTAAGGCCTCCACGGCCAGAGACTGTTCCAGCTTTTGGTAGCTGCGCCTTTTGATAGGCGTCGATTGTCTGAAGTGCAATGCGCGGCCATGTATAATTCTCACACACAAGGCGGCTTCCCGCAGCGCCCATTTGTGCCGCACGATCACGGTTTTCCAACACTTCGATCAAGCCTGCTGCGACAGACTGAGCGGAAACCGCAGACACAACGCCTGCACCCGCTTGCGCGACCTCCGGGAAATGACAGGCATCGGTGATAACCACCGGCACACCGCAAGCGAGCGCTTCTGTGATGGCAACGCTGAACCCTTCCTGACGACTCGGAAGACAAAAACAGGCGGCATTTTTCAGCGCTGCAATCTTTGCCGGACCATAGAGCCCGCCCACCATGTGCACACGGCTTTCAAGACCGGCTTGTTCGATGCTGTCGCGAAAACCAGCTCCCGCACCGCCATCTGGCCCCGCAACCACAAGATCGATTTCAGGAAACAGCGGGGCAATCTTACGAAAGGCATCCGCCAGAATATCGAGGCCTTTTTTGTAGTGCAGCCGCGACAGAAAAAGTATGAAAGGTCGTTCGGGCAATCCAGCCCGGTTGCCTTCGCCACCCTCGACTTCATTCAAGAAAATTCCGTTGGGAATAATGATGGACGGCGGTTTCAATCCCAGCGGTCGCATCAGCTCGATCTCGTCCTGATTAAGCGCCTGAATAAAGGCTGCGCCGTTAAGCATTTTGCGAAAGCCAAGCTTGAGCGCGAGCTGCTTTTTCCAAGCTTTTTGCTGCATGCTCCACTGATCGAGCATCCCGCAACAACATATGCAATAAGCAACATGATAGCGGCGGCAGAGCATGGCTGCTCGCAACAAGTTGGTCTCCCACACCCCATGCATATGCACAAAATCCGCGTTACGAATAAGTGGGCCAATCGCCCGTGCTGCGCGGCTACCCAGCAGCTTTTCACGAAAATCCGGCATCGGCAGCAAAAACGTTCTGACCTTATCAAAGTCAGGGATTTCTGCTGTTGCTTTACGCGCACGATGATTAACCTCATCGTCGCTGTAACTGACAATCGTCACATCATGTCCGAACGATGCCTGCGCCGCAGCAAGACGCACAACGACCGCCTGCGGCCCACCTTTGGCCGGATCAAAAGACCCAATCACATGAATAATTTTCATGAAGCAGCCCCTGATGAATATTGCGATAAAGCCTCAACCAGCCGCTCGCCATAGCGCGCAACCGTAAAGTCACGTGCACGTTCGCGTGCATTTTCGCTCATTCTTGCAAGCGTGCCGGGACTACCGGTAAATTCGCGCAGAATATGAACGGTCTCATCAACATCGCGAATAGGAACAATGTAGCCATCAATTCCGTGACGCACGACACTGCCGGTATTGTCCGTGCAAATCACCGGAAGACCAGCAGCCAGCGCTTCATAACAAGCGGTGGCCGAACCCTCGCACAAAGAGGGTAGTAAAAACACGTCCGCCCATTCAAATTGTGCACGCATTTCGATGCGCGGGACAGGTCCGGTCAGTTCGACACACTTGCTAAGCTTTTCCTGCGCTTCAGGCTGAATATCTATTGGTCCGACCATCCGAAACTGCGCCCGACCGGCGAGCCTGCGAGCGACCTCACCAACATAGGGCGAACCTTTTCGCAAGCCCACAGCACCTACGGTCAAAACACGCAACGGCCCCGGCACGCGTCGGCTTTCACCGATCTTAAACCGGTCATCGACACCGTAGGGTACAACGACCACTTTTTCGGCGTCACAACCCGCTTCAATGACATGATGCGCGACAAAATCTGACGGGCAGATCACAGCGTCGGCAATCGCCCACTCTGCTTTTTCTCTGGCCGCGAAAGCATCTGCATTTTCATCATCCGCAGCCGATAGCTGCCAGTCTGGATTGAGTATCTCTTCCTCGCAAGCCAGCTGATCGACAACACCACGCGGCGCAATCATTTGTTCGACAGCCGTCCAAAGCCCCTGCTTTTTTGCAGCGCTCAACAATTCATAAGCCTCGCCGCTAAACGCATAGACCCCGCTTGCACCATGAAATCCACGTGCTGCAACCAGTTTACCAAACGTCTCGCCAGCCCAAATTGCATTGGCAGTGGATTTTGGCCCCGTCTGATGCGACAGTCTGCGAACCGCTGAATGAAGGCCGAAGGTCGGAAATGTCGTCATTCTGTCTTGCGGAATATCCTGTGGCGTGCGCCCAACAAGCCTGCGCACCGAGGCAGGCAGCATTGATGAAGGCAAACCATTCAGCAGTCTCGGCCAGCCCTGCTGGGCACAAATATCGGTATAAAAATGCGCGAGCCTTTGATGACTGGCGAAGATGCGCGGTACGGCATAATGCATCCGTGCGCCTAGCTGACTGACAACAAACGAGCCATTCGTCATATTGTTTGTGGCCATCACATTTTCCCCACGTGAGACGGTCTGTCGAGAACGGGCATAGCGCTAAGCTCGCTTTTCTTACCGATGCGTCCGACCGCCGACTGCCAGACGGCAGCCCCTATTTCTTTTGAATAGGCCGTTTCCATGAGATAGCGGGCATTGTTGCCCATGGTATTGCGGTTCAGCTGGGAGTTTTTAAGCAACATCACCGAGCTTATCAGCATCTCGACTTCACCCGGACATAGCGACAAACCGCAATGAAAATCACGCACAACATTCGCTATCTCGCCATCGGGATCACCAATGAAAATTGTAGGGCGAGCGGCGGCGAGAACGCCATAGAATTTGCTTGGTACGATGCAATGTTCAAGCTCAGGCTTAAGCGACACCAAATGCACATCAGCCGCGCCGAGGCTTTCGGAAAGTTGCTCCACCGGCTGAAAAGGCTTCATGACGACATTGTTTAGTCGGCGGCGTTTTATCTCGCGTTCAACATATCCGCGCTGCTGCCCTTCACCGATCATCAGGAAGACAATATCGGGAACGCTCTGAAGTTGCTCTGCCGCATCAAGCAGAGTGGCAAATTCATGTGCACGGCCAAAATTACCCGAATAGCCAATCACGAATTTTTCGCTCAAACCCCATGCTTGGCGCAACGCGTTTTCGTCGGCGCTAACAGGTAAGATTTCGTTCTTATCGGCCCAGTGATGAACCACCGCCAGATTCTCCGACGGAATTCCTTTGTCCTGCAAAAAACTTGCCATGCGCTCAATTGGGCAAATGGTCAGTGCTGCCTGACGCATCGACCAATTGCGCAATGCAACCGCCAGCCTGCCTGATGCGGCCTGATGTTTCATCAGGCCAAGCTCAATAGCTGTTTCGGGAAACAGGTCCATGACCCAGTTTACAAGTCGAGCGCGACGCAGCCGGATGGGCAAAGCGGCAGAAACTGAAAGCAGAGGTGGGTCTGTGCAGACGACACAAATATCGTCTTTTTTCGCATGAGCCGCAAACCATGCGGCAGCAGAAAGGTGGAATGTTGCGTAATCAACCGCGCGCCCGACAAGCTTTCCGCGACCAAAGCCCGATGTCCAGATGCGATGCACATCAATGCCGTCAATCATCTCGCGGGCCGGAAGTGCTTCACGGCCTTTCTCGTGATAGCTGCGGCTGGCAAGAACTGTTGTTTCGATACCTTCGCGCACAAGTTCATGCGCAAGGCTTGTCACCATCCGGCTCGTCGCTGACTGATCGGGATAGAAATACCGGTTTGCAAGCACAACACGCATGATCTTTGGTTCCCCGTAGCTTTGGTTACCAACAGCATGGCGGTACCTGCTCCCACCTCGCAAGAAGCCCAATGGCATAGGGAACACACACAGCGGGCGAGATGCCTACCTCTTTGGGTGAAACAGCGCATGTTCGGCGCTCTCTCATGCTCATCCTAAGTGGAATAAAACGCGCGACGCTTACCGTTTTGAAGCCGTTATGTTGCGCAGCCAAATCGCTATCATGAGGCTATCAAATTATGGTCGGAGGCAAGACCTTGCAGGAAAAGACAGCTCTCATCATTGGCGTGACAGGACAAGACGGCGCCTATCTCAGCGAGCTACTGCTCAACAAAGGCTACCGCGTACACGGGCTCAAACGACGGTCCTCTTCATTCAATACTTCGCGTATTGATCATCTCTATCAAGACCCCCATGATGAGGACATAAGGTTCAAATTGCACTTTGGCGATTTGACCGATGCGACAAATCTTTGCCGGGTTATTCAGGAAGTCCGCCCCGACGAGATTTATAATCTCGGCGCGCAAAGCCATGTTCAGGTGAGTTTTGAAACGCCGGAATATACCGCCAATACGGATGCGCTCGGCACACTTCGGCTGCTTGAATCCATGCGCATTCTGGGTCTTGGTAATACGTGCCGTTTCTATCAGGCCTCAACCTCAGAACTGTTTGGCAACAGTTCGCCGCATGCGCAAAGCGAGCAAACGCCATTTGCGCCTCAAAGCCCTTATGCGACCGCAAAACTATACGCCTACTGGACCACAGTGAATTACCGTCAGGCTTATAATTTCCATGCCTCAAACGGCATTCTGTTCAATCACGAAAGCCCATTGCGCGGCGAAACATTTGTAACGCGCAAGATCACGCGTGCGGTAGCAGCTATTGAGCGCGGCCTGCAAGACAAGCTGCGGCTGGGCAATCTCAATGCCCGGCGCGACTGGGGCCACGCACGCGACTATGTCGAAGGCATGTGGCGCATTTTGCAAGACGATGTGGCCGATGATTATGTACTCGCCACCGGCGAAACCCATACCGTGCGCGAATTTGTCGAACATGCTTTCAAAGCTGTCGACAAACAGATTGAATGGCACCGCGATGGGGTTGATGAAATCGGTCTCGATCGAAAATCCGGCCAGTGTCTGATTGAAATAGACCCGCGTTATTTCCGGCCCAATGAAGTGGATTTCCTTTTGGGCGATGCTTCCAAGGCAAAGAAACGGCTTGGCTGGCAGCACACGACTGGCTTTGAAAACCTTGTCACCGAAATGGTCGATTGGGATATGCGAAACATCATGCGAGAGGCAGGACGCAATGACTTTTACGGCTGATGCAACCCCGCGTTTTGTCTATTCGCTATCCGGTAAGAAAATATTCGTTGCAGGTCATACCGGCATGGTGGGATCAGCGATTATAAGACGGCTTCAATCTGAAGATTGTGACCTCATCACCAGTCCGCATCGTGATCTCGACCTGACACGTCAGAGCGAAACCGAAGCATTTATCGCGCAGCACAAACCCGACGTGATTGTTATTGCGGCTGCCCGCGTCGGTGGCATTCTTGCCAACGCGCAATATCCGGCAGACTTTCTTTACGACAATCTCGCTATCGGCATGAATATTATTCGTGCAGCGCATCTGTCGAACACGGAGCGCCTGCTCTGGCTCGGTTCAAGCTGTATTTATCCACGTGATGCCGCTCAACCGCTTAGTGAACCCGCACTGCTCTCAGGGCCGCTGGAACCCACCAATGAAGCCTATGCCATTGCGAAAATTGCAGCGCTCAAATACGCGCAAGCCTGTTCACGCCAGTATGGCAATCACTTCATGACAGCAATGCCAACAAACCTTTACGGCCCTAATGATAATTTCAATCCTGATACATCGCATGTTTTGCCCGCTTTGATGCGTCGTATTCACGAAGCCAAAATCAACGGCGCTGACCACATTACGCTTTGGGGCAGCGGGAAACCATTGCGCGAATTTCTGCATGTCGATGATCTTGCAGATGCTTGCGTGCATCTGCTGCGTTTCAACGATAGTATCGAACCAATCAATATCGGTTCTGGCGAAGAGATTTCGATCCGTGACCTTGCTTTGACAATAGCCGATGTTGTTGGCTTTGAAGGCTGGCTGGAATATGATCTGAGCAAACCGGATGGTACACCGCGCAAACTTCTCGACACATCAAAAATGCGAGCACTCGGCTGGAAGCCCAACATTCGTCTTAAAGACGGGATTACAGAGGTTTACAGTGCCTGGGCCAACGAAAATTCTAACTCTGAGGCCGCTTAAAAGCCAAATTTCCTTTACCAAAAGGCGCTTCATTACGTGAAGCGCCTTTTGGTAAAGTCGAATTAAAATCATATATTTATGACGGTGATCCGGTCAACTTACTCATATCCAGCTCAACACGCAGAATATCACCGGGCTTAATTTCGGTGCGTTCGTTGGCGACAATCTCCTCAAACGTTCCTTTGACATTGCGACTGATGGTAAAAACCAGCTTTTGACGCATATCGGACGATGAAATATTGCCTGAAGACTTGGCAATTTCTGCCATAGTCTGAAGCTGCGCATTGGCGCGCAGTTCCATACGCCCGATATTGAGGTCCAATTCCTGCAAGCTCGTCGCTGCTTCGCTTTTGCGCACTTCTTCCAGATTGGCGATACGCTGTTGAACGGCCAATTGGTTTTGCCTTGCGCGCGCCAGAAACGATGCCAGTTCCAATGCATCACGGCGGGTTGCAGAAAGATCGCGTTCCATATCACGAAGATTGGATTTTGCAGCCAAACCTCGATCCACCAGTGACTTACTTGAATCAACATTTTCTTGCAGCAACTGGATTTCGGCATCATGGAGCTTCATGCTCTGCTGAAGTGTTTGAATTTCATCCCCGTAACTGGCCGCTTGTGCTTCCAATGCCTGCCGTTCTGCAGCCAGATTATTACGACGAACATTGAACAGCGTCTTTTCACCTTCAAGCATATGCTGGCTTAGGGCATTGGCCTGTTTGTTCGCGGCGGGCTGATCCGGCAGGTCATATTTAAACTCCGTGCCGTTCAGCTCTGCCTGCAACCGGACACGCCGAATATTGGTCGTCGTGATCTGCATTTGCAGATCAGCATATTCCTGTTGAGCCGTAATCAGCTGCATTCCTGCAGTCACAGCCGGCGCCTCGCCTTTGCCAGCACCTCCGCCTAATGCCATCAGTTGCAGCGCAACCATTCCCGGACGAAACTCGTATTTCCCGGGCGCTTTGACATCACCAACGATGAAAACCGGCGCATATTGATTGATTGCTGCCGTAACTGTCAGTCCCGGAATATGCTGGGAAAGTGAGGCTGCGATCTTTTCGCTGATCTGCGGCGTCGTGAGACCGCTGACATTGATGTTTCCAACCACCGGGTAGCCAATATTGCCGTCCACATCGACCGGATAAAGCCCTGTCAAAGAAGGCTGACCGTAAACCGTGACCTGCAAAACATCGTTCGGACTGATGCGATAGGCCTGAGCTTGAGCCGGTACTTGTTCTTGTGCAAAGGCTCCATGGCTTAAACCAAGAATAATGAAGCCCGACAGCATCGCCGTCCTGAAGCGCGACATCAAACGAGAGTGTTTCTCTAACATTTTGCCCCCTCAAACCTGATCTTCTGCATTGTTGGCGGGCTGATGACGCCGGTTCATCGCAGCACGCAGGCGTGCACTGCTCCGTCTGGCCATGGGCCAGCAATAGGCCAAAGCGATATTAAGCCAGCTACGATAAGAGGTTGAAAACTGATTGACGACAGCGAGCGCCGGTTTGCGTCCCATTAAAGCCATCGTCTGGATAAGCGCATGGTTTGCATAATGGTCTTTCTGATCGGGCTGCACGACCAGAAGGGTCGTGTCAGTCGCACGCGACAGCAGAACGGTGCGCTTGTCTTCCATAGCTGCTGGCAGATCAACGAGAATGATTTTATGATCGACGCGAAGCTGAACAATCAGATCCAAAAGCCACTCACCTTCCTGACGCTGATCACCCGGTGTTATAATATCGATACCCGAACCATGATCATGGATAAGTGTCGCGCCAGAAAGCTGACGGTCAGGCAGCGCAAAGCCATCCTCATTCACCGGCAATCCAAAAGCTTCTGATAATCTCGAATGGCGGTTGGTCGCGTCGATGACAGCGACTGCAACCCCCGAAGCTGCAAACTGTTGCGCAAGCGCTGTAATCAGCAGAGTTTTTCCCTCATTTTCCGTCAGCGACACCACCGAAAGGGCAAGTGAATCGCGGCCGCGCGTGAGTACCCGCAGACGATCATAAACCGACTTGATTGCGCGTCCAAAAGGACTGGTTGGATCAAGCCCACGATTAACAAGCAGCGGTACAGTCAGGTGACTAGATAGCGGGAGCAATGTTGCCGCCGGAATTCCCGGCAGTGCAAAGGAAGCGGTTTGTGCCGGGCGGATTTTGTCGAAAGTTTCTCTCAGGACAGTGCCTAAAAGTGAAACCATGGCACCCAACCCCAAACCAAGCAACAGCCAGTTTGCGAGATTTGGACTGGCTTTCGCCGTCGCAGGTTCTGCGGCCGAAATCATTTGTGCTTCGGCCACAGCGATGCCGTCCTGCTCAATCAGCTGCTTGTAGCGCGTGAGATAGCTTTCATAAACCGTACGGCTGGCGTTGGCTTCACGGTCAAGCTGTACAGCACTTACCTGTGCCTGATTGGCTTCACCCAATTCAGCCTCAGCACTTTTCAGCGCAGCTTCAAGACCTGTGCGCCGTTGCAAAGCAATCTGAATTTCATTGCTGAGACTTTTGATGATTTCATCAACCTGTGCGGTGATCTGCTGCTTAAGCGCCTCGCTTTCGGCCATGAGAACAGGAATTTCGGCGCTTTTCAAAGCACCATTTGATCGTAACTCATCAAGTTGACGCTCAACGCGTGCCTGCTCGTTTTTCAGCGATTGTATGGCAGGCGAAGCCAGAACTTCCGTCAAAGCTGGTGCTTCATTGTTGGCTTTTAGCTGCTCAGCAGTGCGCAACCGCGCTTCTGCAAGTGACACTGCGCCCGTTGCGGCAACGATTTCCGTGTTCAGTGCTGCAACACGTTGCGCCTGAAAACTGACCTGCCCTGGATCACCAGCGAGGCGTGATTTCTGCCGGAAATCTTCGGCGGCTCGTTCAGCATCTTCAAGATTCTTGCGCAGGGTAACAAGCTTTTCGCCAAGCCACTCGCTGACACGGCGGGCCGCCGATTGCTGCACGTCAATCTGATGATCCAGATAGGCCGTCACAAACGCATTGGCAACTTTTGCCGCATAAACCGGATCGGAAGCACGATAAGAAATGAATATTGTATAGGACCGACCATCATTATTTACGCGAAGACGCGAAAGCAAAAGATCGATGCGCTGCCGTTCGCGCGCTTCAGCGTCGACACCACGATCGCCACGTTGCTGCTCGGCTGTATCGGATGCCGATGACAGAACGGTACGCGACCGGAATTCGGTCGGAACAAAAATATTCTCGGCCTGCAAAATATCGATAACCTTGCGGGCCATCATACGCGAACTGATGATATCAAGTTCGGAACGCAGAACCGGGCTGTCCTGAGGCAAAGGCGTAATAGCACTCTCATTGGGAAGCGCCTGAACGCGGCGCATATCCAGCACAAGCACAGATTCCGAAACATAACTGACGGGCGCGGTAAGATAACCCGCAAAACCAATGCAAACTCCTGCAACCACTGGCACAATCAGCAGCATCCGTCTTCGCCTGATCGTTTCGAGCAGATCAGCCAGCGGCTGCCGCGCGTTTGCTGATGAAACGTCGGAGATAATCACTGAAAGTCTCCTTCAGAGCACATCCCGAAACGTGTGACACGACTTTCGATATAGATGTGCGTTAGACAAGGATTTGGAACGTCGATCTCACCATGCAGACCAAAACGCGCGCTCAAGCATTTTCAGAGACAGGATCGTTGTGTGGCCGTCTTACTGAATGTCGGAAAAGGACGTTTCCGAAGGGAACAACTCATTGATAATACAAGCGACTTCTGTTCGGTTGGACGCCTTGAGCTTTTTCATAATGTTGCGGATATGAACCTTTACAGTGCTTTCACGCAGCTTCAGTTCATAAGCAATGATCTTGTTGGCTTTACCGCGACGCAACGCATTAACCACTTCCGCCTGACGCTGGGTGAACATGCCCCCCAAGGGCTGAAGCCTGTGCGAATTGGGATCAGTGGCATGACGCAGAGCCAGCACACTGCTTGCAGGAACAAATGTTCCACCCGCCATGGCAAGGCGTAACGCTTCCACACACACATTCACATTAACCGATGTCGGGATATAGCCCTTGACACCGTAATCGAGTGCTTTGAGCACCTGCGAAATGTCTTCTTTATCTGCAAGGATAATAACTGGAGCCGGTGCACAGTCACTGACGATGCGGTTGAGATAGTTTCCCACAGCCGGGTCGGAAACCTTTTGTCCGCCGATATTGAACAGGACCGCGCCAACGGTTCGGCCGCGACGCTGATGTTGCCATTGTTCAAAAGAACTGAAGGTTGCAATAGACATCTCAACACTGTGATTTGTCAGCCCATGCGCCAGACATTCACGATCCAACGCACGATTATCGATGATAACAAGTAATGGTAACAGACTGTCGAAAGAATCCTCTGATTTGAAAGGTGCATCTTTCGGCATAACGTGACTATTATTTTTTATTTCACTTGTTCTGCTGTTAAAATGCGGAGAAACATTCATTTTTTCGCCCTCGAAACCGATTTATGCGCATGATTCATTGCCTTCAATTTTCGACAAATGAAGCGCGGCGGCTGCCTGTTTTCTATTTTTTCTGAGATATATTGATAACCCCGTAATCAATTCTTGTTTTTGCTTTTATTGATTAAAAGATTGCCCGAATTTTAGTGCAGTGTCATTAACCTAGATTAGGCAGTTATGTGAAATATGGTTTAGTAAAATACGAGAAACATACGCAATTAGTGGTAGAATTTACTACCTTGCCAAAATATCCACGCTCACTGACACTTATTAAGCGTGCAGACTTCTCCAAAACTTCAAAAAAATGAAGCGCCACAGAATCAGTCTCCAAATGCTGTTCAAGCAGCGGCAGGGTAAGTGCCCATGATGGTTAATACTGACGATTCAAAAACGCTGCGCCACTTTCTGGAAAGCCCACCTATCCGTGCGGCCTTTGAGGAAAGCGACTACGCGATTCTCGGTGCACTTCCAGTTTCCGTAAAAACCTATGCTCCCCATAGTGTCGTCAGCAGTCAGGGCGACTGGGCAAACTCACTCCATATCGTTAAAGCGGGGTGGGGCTGTATCTATCGTGATTTGGTCGATGGCGATCGTCAAATCCTAGACTTCCCAATGAAAGGCGATTTTCTTGGCTTCCGGACTGGGATCGGATTTAATTATTATACTTTTCTATCCGTGACAGAACTCTCCGTCTTCGAGCTTTCTCTTGATCACCTGACCGAGTGTTTGGTGAAATCGCCGCGACTTGCAATGACCTTTATCGAACTTATGTCGCGACAACGCGCTATTCTTGTCGAACATGTCATCAGCATTGGGCGACGCAGTGCGCTTGTTCGGGTCGCACATCTGTTACTGGAACTTGGCCATCGTGCGCGTTTAAACGGCACCGGCAATGACGTATCTTTTTACTGCCCCCTCACCCAAACGGAATTGGGTGACGCATTGGGGCTAACATCTATTCATATCAATAGAATGCTACGCGAATTACGCAGCAATCAGCTGCTTAGCTTCCGTAACAATGTGGTCGAGTTTTTAAACAAGCCAGTTCTTACTCAAGTTGCAAGCTTTGACGAAGACTATCTGAGTATGGAAATTTTCCAGCGTTTTCATATGAACAGCCCGCCACATTGGTAAAAATAGTGGGATATTTTAGCGTCGAAAGAACGCCACGAATGTATGACAATAATAGTCAGTCGACCAGAGCGGGCGACTGGCTATGCTCGTCGCTGCGACGAAGCTCGGATAACATCTGACCGTGGTTGATTAAACTACGCAGATCGCAATCAAGACAAGCAAGCCGCCCATCGCTCGTCTCAATGCTCAAGTCAGCAATGGTGAAGTCGTCAAAGGCCGCCACAAAAGAGCGCATTGCAGCTTGCAGCAACATTCCGAAAGCCGAATTGGAACCAGCTTGCTCTGATGCCTGCGCATGATCCTCAAAACCGGGCTGTACCAATCGCAACACCGTGCCAACATTGATTGTATGTGCTGGGCGGGCCAAACGAATGCCGCCTCCGCGCCCTCGTGTTCCAACCAAAAAGCCGTGATGAATCAAGTCCGACACGATCTGCGCTGCGTGATCTTTTGTCGTTCCGGTCGCTTCTGCTGCATCGCGGGTTGTCACCGCATTATCGCCAGCGGCTCTTGCACAAAGCACAAGGAGTTCAATCGAAAGCTCAGCTTGTCTGGTAAATCGCATTGCAACAATCTTTACTTTATATCGTCGTTGATCTCAAAGCTCTGCGCGCCCCGGAGCCGCATCACCGATAAAGAAAACCATTCGCAACCAATGCCGACAGAGTGAATCCTGGATTATGCCTCTGGTTTCCTGAAATGGATACGCCCATCCATCATCGCCGCAGCAGGGTCAGATCAGATCGCGGAAGCCTTCGCGCACCAAGGCATGAACGCGGCGAAAGGCAGCTTCTGCACCGGCAACAACGCGTTCTTCTTCGGCATGAGTGAGGTCAATTGAATCAAGCGCTGCTGTGAAACTGCGCCAATGAAGGCCACGACCTTCTGGCGCTCCAGCGAGATGTCGGGCTCCAAATTCTTCAGAAAGGTCGAGCTTCAGTGCTTCCTTGAGCAAAAACGCTGCCCCAAGGTTTGAACCTTCGGCAACATAGAGCCAACCAAGAGCCGTTGGCAGATCGACTTCACTGGCCTCGGAGAAAGCAGGCTCACCATCATCAGCAGGCAAATTAAACCCAAGATCGCGCAAGTCCTGAGCAACCAGTTCAAAACGGCGGCGCCCCTTCAAATCTGGAAGCACTGCGTCGAGCTGCAAATCATCATAAAGCGCGTCAATATCGCGGTGAAACTGGTATTGCACTTTTACAAACAGGGAATAGCGTTCACGGCTTGCAAAAGGATCACAGGCCATGATGCTCTGATCGAGACGCTCGTGAGTGCCAGTTGTGCGCGCCTTCAAGCGCTTGGAACGTGAAAGCACAATTGGCTTCTCTAATGTCGTAACGTCAGTCATATTTAGTCATTCCTGTTCTCGGCAAGATTTGCAGGCTATTATGAGCCGACAACGCATCTCTAATTAGTAAGACGTTTGGGAGCAGCTTTTTTTGCATAATCAAAGCAAAAAAAATCACTTTTTGACAAAATGTCGCACCTTCAGGTTAAATCCAATGATACTAAAGTGTCGGAGGTGCGCGGCTTTAAATCCAGAACGACGGTGTTTTTGGTCTCGAACTAATCCAATGCGCCGTCATAGAACCGCATTTTGGCTGGCATATTTTCCCTGTTGAAAATCCGCCGCCGAAACCGGATAGCCGAACAGCCACCCTTGTCCAACAGCGTCTGAATGCAGCTTGAGCACATAGGCCGATTGTTCAGGCTTTTCTATTCCTTCGACGACCAGTTTCAAGTCCAGACGCCGTGCAATATTGCAGATATTCTCAACAATCTCGGCGCTGACCGCCTCGGTTCCAATGGCCTGTGTAAACATCCTATCCACTTTGATACCGTCGATAGGCAACTTTGCCAGATAAGCCAGGTTGGAATAACCCGTGCCAAAATCATCAATGAAGAACTTATAATCAAGCCGGTTAAACGACGTCATTCCCTCGATGAGATGATTGTGGTGGGCTGTTGAGCGTTCCGTTATTTCCAATATGATTTGCTGCGCCGACAGATCATGGCGCTTCACCTCCTCATCAAGAAAATTACGCAATGACATATCCAACACATCTTCGGCAGATACATTGATACTGAGATAAAAATCCTCGTTTGCTTTGAGGACAGACACCATCTCATTGAGCGCATTTCGTATAACCAGGCGCGTTACATCGCCAATAATGCCCATCTCCTCTGCAACTGGAATAAACACCTCTGGAGAGATCGGATTTTTGAGATCGTCATATAAACGAGCAAGCACCTCAGCGCCCACGATTTTCTCGTCGCGCAATCGAACAAGAGGCTGATAGACGACATTAAACCGCTCAAGGGCGATTGATCGTTTGATCTGTTGTGGCAATGATGAATGTCCGCGCCGCCAGCGCACCGCAGCGATACCAAGCACGCCACCGACCACTGCACCCAGGCCCCCGATCGTCAACAACACGCCAATCGGTTGCTGCAACATGCTCACGCCAGACCGCCCGACAATAACGCATATATCGACAGCATCAGAACAACTGGATACAAGCCGACGCGAACGCAAATCGTACCAAGCCAGTTTGTTGGGTTTAAAGGTCTGCAAGATACTTGCATCGCCAAATGAGCGATAGATATGCTGGCCATCATGGCTGATGACATAGGCACTCAAATTATCTTTCAGCCGCTCGGAGTTCTCAAAGGCAAATGGCGATGTGAAGGTGATGGAAGATCCCTTCGCAAGCATGTCAACGCCATTGGAATGTTGGCCGATATTTGTAGCATTCACCCATAGTTGATGCCCATCCTTCACAACTTTATCAGAAGGCGGCAAAGGTTCAGGTTGCAAAAGCCGCCCCCACAAAGCGGTACATAACAAGTGATTGTCTTGTACACGCCCGACATCACTCATAAAATGGGAGTTAAACGCAATGCGCCGCATTGCTGTTAAATCGTCATCAGAGCATATTTTGCTATTATGATTATTGAGGGCGGACAGTGTATTCTTACCGTCATTAGCAACGTCGATTGCATGCGAGAGAAGAGTATCGCGATATTCGCTTAGCTGGGCATAGGAAAGGCGAACCAATTCAAGCTGCCCCAAGAAAATGGAAAACAACGCACCCATAATGACAGCCAGCGTAATAAACAGCCTGTTATTGCCATTACGAATGCTTAACATTAGAGCTAATTCCCTCGAGTTTAGGCTTACATCTCTTACATATACAATTATCCAAATATTTAACCGGCGTCCCTAGTATTTTACATATTTATAAAAATATTTATTAGCGCTAACGTCATAGTAATTTTAGCGAAATAATTCATCACATAAAGCAACCCGTTCACCAGCGTTACGAAGCGGAAATAATGAATTTCTCGCGGCTAACATCTGCTCGCAACACCGTTTGAAATCATCATGAAGCGCTCTAAATTTTTGTTTAGCGCGCATCTGGGGGCGAAAGCCGTTCCATACTTTTCGGGATACGCCCTATTCCCGCGATAAAGGCAGCTTGCTCCCAGCAAGATGCCGCTCGGTCAGTGCCCGTTCCTCAACAATCGAATAACGAAACCGGAATAGTTTGGCGGGACGCCCACCAGTTTCACTATCGCTTTCGCCCGTTTCCTCAACCAAGTCCTGTTGCTCAATCAAACGACGAAAGTTCTGCTTGTGAAGACGTAAACCAGCCAGCGCTTCAACAGTTCTTTGAAGTTGCAAGAGTGTAAAATTATCGGGCATTAATTCAAAAACAACAGGCCTATATTTGATTTTGGCACGCAACCGCGCAATGGCCGTCGCCAGAATACGACGGTGATCGGCAAACATATGCTGCCCATTTTGAGCACTCGCGATACCGGCCTCGCTTACGAGCCCAGCCTCATAAAGAAGCTCATAGCGCTGAAGCACAAGATCTTCATTCCAGCGCTCGCCATTAAGCCCAAACGAAAATGCTACACGCCTTAGCCGCTGCGATACAGCATCCGCAGATTTGGCTGTATGCGCCCATGCCGTGAGACGATCACTCAATTGATGGACGCCATCTGGCACGCCCTGCCTGTGATCTTCCCATGGCAAATAATCGTACCAGCCGCGCCAGCTCGCCTGATGCGAGGCAACATCGACCTCCCGCACAAGCCCAAGATAGCTGATTGATATTATGCGCTCTCCCTGTCTATGCCGATCACGATCAGCAAATGTATAGAGCTGTTCAAGATAACCAACAGGATGGGCCGTTTCGGCCTGCACCCAGGCGCGCAATCCGGATTGGAGAGACCTATGCTCCGATTCAAACGGGCCGGAAGGGAGAGCAATGCCTTGCCGAACAGTCATAATACGAGGCTGTTCGCCAGTAACTGCACAAAGTGCTGCAATCAATTCCGTATGAGCAAAATCATCAGTCAATCAAGCGCTGCTTTCGTCAAAACACTCTTATGTATAATCTCCCAAACAATAAGGTATAGTTTTTCAATACGCTACCGCAGATAGCCAATCGAAACGCGGTTTTCGCTGAACCAGTGGCCAAAACTGATGGTCATGGTGTCACATCAAACCCAAACCATTTCATCGATAGTCGTTTGATTGTGCCATCAGTTTTCGCGGCATCAATCCCGCCCATCATCAAATCCTTCAGGCCGCGCAAAACATACGGATGTCGATACTCTTGTGTTTCGATAGAAGGTCGTGTCGCAACACGTGTTTGTTCACTGAAAACCGAGGCCATAAACCCAGTAAAAACCAAAACGCCGCCCAAAGGGCGGCGCTTCAAACAAAAATATTATCTCGATTATGGCGTTACGTCGAAGCCGAACCACTTTTCGGAAAGCTTCTTGATCGTGCCGTCAGCCTTGGCAGCTTCGATGGCTTCGTTGAACATCGCCTGAAGTTCTGGCTCGTTCTTACGAATGCCAACAGCAACACCACGACCCAGAATGCCGCCCTTGAAGAAAGGACCAGTCATGACGAGGTCTTCATTGCCTGGCTTCTTGGCAGCATCCGAAAGGTAAGCAAGCGAAGCAACAACCAGATCGACGCGACCGGACTTCAGGTCTAGATCGTGCTGGTCAGTGGTCTTATATTCGCGGATGTCGGTTGAATCCTTGAAATACTTGTCGAGAAGCGAAAGACCGAGCGAAGCGGTCTGAACGCCAACGGTACGACCCTTGATTTCAGCTGCAACCTCATCAATCACCTTCTGGGACGCAGCTTCGTCTTTAGCAAGATAAAGCGTTTCGCCAGTGTGGGGCAGCTTGGCAAAAGGGCTGTCTTTCAGCGTTGCAAAGGTCTGTGGTGTCAGGCCATAAGAAACGGTGAAGTCAATGGTTTCTTCGCGCTTTGGCGTAGCGGTGAGGCCAGCCATGATCGCGTCGAACTTGCCAGCATTGAGCGCTGGAATGATGCCGTCAAAAGGCTGTGCAACCAGCGTGCACTCAACCTTCATACGTGCGCAAAGATCTTTGTAGAGATCGACTTCGTAACCATCCAGCGTGCCGTCTGGCTTTGTGAAGTTATACGGACGGAAAGCGCCTTCGGTCGCAATCGTGATCTTGTCCCACTTCTTGCCTTCTGCATGTGCAGAAGCAGTTGTGAGAACCAGTGCCGAAACGAACAGGGCTTTGAACAAACCTGTAGTCTTCATTTGACTTACCTTACTAAAGTTATCTGCTGCCCCGCCTTGTGGCATAGATCAGCAATGTTTGAAATAATCAGGCAGCGTTTTCGTGGCTGATAAACTTGCGGAAACGCTCGGATTTTGAATTGCCGAACACGTCTTCAGGCGCACCATCTTCTTCGACCAATCCCTGATGCACAAAGACCACGCGATTGGAAACATCACGGGCAAAACCCATTTCATGTGTGACGACCAGCATCGTGCGGCCTTCTTCAGCAAGGCCGCGCATAACGCGCAGTACTTCGCCAACCAGTTCCGGATCGAGTGCCGAAGTCGGCTCGTCAAACAGCATAACCTTCGGCTTCATCGCGAGAGCACGCGCAATCGCCGCACGCTGCTGCTGGCCACCAGACAAATGTGCCGGATAGAAATCGCGCTTGTCAGCAATGCCGACCTTGGCGAGCAAAGCTTCCGCCTCTGCCACGCATTCGGCACGCGAACGGCCCTGCACATAGATCGGCGCTTCGATGATATTTTCGAGAATGGTCTTGTGCGACCAGAGATTGAAGCTTTGGAAGACCATACCGAGTTCAGAGCGGATACGCGATACCTGCTTCTTATCAGTTGGGTAGGCTTCGCCCTTCGAGTTCTTCGCCATGCGAATGGCCTCACCCGAAACAGTCACGGTGCCAGACGTTGGTGTTTCCAGCAGATTGATGCAACGCAGGAATGTCGATTTGCCGGAGCCGGAAGAGCCGAGGATCGAAATCACTTCGCCTTCGCGCGCTTCCAGAGAAATGCCCTTAAGCACTTCATTAGCACCGAAGCTCTTGCGCAGATTTTCGACTTTCAGAGCCACGTTCGACGTCACCGGGGATGTTGGAGACACAAGTTTACTCACGATGATTTTCCTTCGGTGGCGGTTTTGACGACGGGCTGACGCAGATAAGGCGTAAGCTTATATTCAGCGAACATGAGCACGCGTGTCAGAACGAAGTTGATAGCAAGATAGATCGCGCCCGCAATGACGAACACTTCAATCGCACGATAGGATTCTGCGATCAGCTTGGCGGCGATGCCTGTTACTTCCATCAAGGTGATGATGGAGGCCAGCGACGTTGCTTTGACCATAGAGATCATTTCATTGCCATAGCCCGGCAGCGCCTGACGGATTGCAAGCGGCATCACAATGCGACGAAAGCTTGTGAAGCGCGACATGCCACAGGCTTTGGCCGCTTCGATCTGACCACTTGGAACTGACAACAGACCACCACGGATAATTTCACTGGCATAAGCTGCGTTGTTCAAAGTCAGCGCGATGATCGCACACCAATAGGGTTCGCGCAGGATCGGCCACAGAAACGAATAACGGACTGACGGAAACTGGCTGAGACCATAATAGATAATGAATATCTGAACCAGAAGTGGCGTACCGCGAAATACGAACACATAAAGACGCGCGATCCAGTCGAGAACAGTAATGCCCGACAGACGCATCAGCGCAAAAAGTAGAGCCAGAATGGCGCCAAAGACAATCGAGCTCGCCGCAAGCTGAAGGGTCAGCGGCACGCCGCTCATCATCTGCATGAAGGATTCGGTATAGAACTGAAAGTTCATGATGCCCTCCGGACGCCGCGCGAAAAGTGGCGCTCAGCTTTTTGCAGAATGGTGCCGGAAACCGACGAAATCAGCAGGTAAAGCGCACCAGCGATCAGGTAGAAGTTGAATGGCAAGCCGGTAGAACCTGCCCCAATCTGGGCCTGACGCAAAATATCAACAACGCCGACAACGGAAATCAGCGCGGATTCTTTAAGCGCAACCTGCCAGACATTGCCGAGGCCCGGCAGCGCATGACGAAGTGCCAACGGTGCAATAATACGGCGAAATTTGAGCGCCTGTCCCATGCCACAAGCAGAGGCCGCTTCAAGCTCGCCCTTGGAAACGGCACGAAATGCACCACGGAATACTTCCGTATGATGCGCACCGCACGAAATGCCGATTGCAAGCACACCAGCGAGGAATGCCGGAAATCCGACAAAACCCTGCGCGCCGAAGAAACGGCCAATTGCTGTTACAGCGGCACTACCGCCGAAATAAAACAGATAGATCACCAGAAGATCGGGAATGCCGCGAATGATTGTGGTGTACGCATCTGCAACGCCACGAAGCGTGCGTCCGCCGGAGATTTTGGCCCAAGCCGCAAACACACCAATGATCGCGCCAAGCAGATAGCCGACGACAGACAATGCTACAGTGACGAGCACCGCCATCATCAGCACATGGCCCCAGCCGTCAGGTCCAAAGCTTAGAATATCGAGAAAAGCCTTCATGATGCCTCAGGCCGTGTGGGGGATAGGGGAATAAACGTCATCTTGTTTTCCGGGTATCTCTTTTGGGCTGGTGCTTACTTATCAGAAACAGGCAAGGCTGGTTGAACATTATCCGGGATCGGGTTCACAAAAACAGCACCATTCAACGTCTTGACATGATCTTGCTTGGCTTTATCGATCTGCTCCGGATTGAGAAACAACTCTATCGCTGTGCTGCCCATAATTTTCGCCGCATGCGCCATGCCCTTGTGCGCCGCAGGCAATTTACCCTGCGCCACCATCTGCCATGAATGAAGCGGAGTACCGATTGCGCAGGTTGCACCGCGCATTTGAACTGTTGGAACGACCCAGCTTACGCTTCCCACGTCGGTAGAACCAACAAGCGAATTATCGCCCTTATAAGGCTCATAAACACCTTCGCAAAGCGCTATTTCAGCTTTTGGTTGAACACCGAAACGACGAAATGCATCGGAGATGTCATCTTTGGTAAGTGTCGCCTGAAAGCGCTTTGCCGTTTCGCGATCCTGATCATCAAAAACCGGCGGACCGAGACGATCAAGCTCCCGCTGCATCAGCTGTTCCAGCGCCGGATTGCCAATCAGATTGGCGTCACCACTGACAATCTCGCTTTTGACCGTGGTTTCAGTCATCAGAGCCGCACCGTCTGCGATCTTTTTTACGCGCTCCAGCAGAACCTGCATTTGAGGCAAATCGAGTGCGCGGATCAAATAACGCACGCTGGCTTTCGCTTGCACGACATTGGGTGCAAAACCACCCGTATCAGTGACAGCATAGTGAATGCGTGCGGATGACGGCATATGCTCGCGCATATAGTTCACACCGACATTCATCAGCTCTACGGCATCGAGCGCGCTGCGCCCAAGATGCGGAGCGGATGCAGCATGCGCCGCGCGACCCGTGAAGTTAAAATTGATTTCATTACAAGCCAGTGAAACAGGATCGTTAACGCCGGCAAAAGGTGCTGGGTGCCAGCAGAAAGCAATATCGACATCATCGAACAAGCCTTCGCGCACCATAAAGCCCTTGGCAGATCCGCCTTCTTCGGCAGGGCAGCCATAATAGCGAACTCGGCCCTTGATGCCATTCGCCTCGAGATAATCCTTGACTGCAGCCGCTGCCAGAAGTGAACCGGAACCGAGCAAATTATGGCCGCAACCGTGACCGTTGCCGCCCGCTTCAATCGGCTGTTCTTCCACTACACCTGCAAACTGACTCAAACCGGGAAGCGCATCAAATTCGCCAAGAATAGCGATGACCGGACCGTCTTCACCCGCCTCGCCCATCACGGCAGTCGGCAGGCCAGCAATACCAAGCTGAACACGGAAGCCTTCGGCCTCAAGCTGTGCCGCATGCGCGTCGCTCGATTTATATTCTTCGTAATTGGTTTCAGGATTATCCCAAACTGTATCGCTCAGTTCGAAATATGCCGCGCTCTTCGCGTCAACAATGTCCCAAATGTCATGGTGATTTTTCAACTTGGCTCTATCGCTCGCGGCTCATGTTTTCGGACTTGCGGGAGAAATGGCAGGTCAAGGACAGTAAGAGGACCAAGATCTAAATCCCCATTTCGCCGGATTTTTATGGCTGAAATGTCTGGTCTGACTTCCGTCAAAGAAGAGAGCGCTCCTCCCGAGCTGTACCTAGAGGTACTGCATATCAATGGCAACCGATATAAGTGAAATTGCACAAAACACACAGCTCAACCAACATTTTGGCTAACCAAAACACCCATATTGATAAGAAGTCGCTGACATAACCGGAATCGATTGCATCAAAAAAGCCGCATGACAATGTCACACGGCTTTCTGGATCTATTCAGATCGGGCTTAGAAGTCCCAGTCGTCGTCTTCGGTCGCAACAGCTTTACCAATGACATAAGACGAGCCGGATCCTGAGAAGAAGTCGTGGTTCTCATCGGCATTCGGAGAAAGCGCCGAGAGGATCGCCGGATTAACCTTGCAGGCCTCCGCCGGGAACAACGATTCATAACCGAGGTTCATGAGCGCCTTGTTTGCATTATAATGCAGGAACTTTTTGACGTCTTCAGTCAAGCCGACGCCGTCATAAAGCGCTTCGGTATAACGCACTTCATTGTCGTAAAGCTCAAGCAACAGATCAAAGGCAAAATCCTTGATTTCCTGCTTTTTCGCTTCATCAAGCTTCTCAAGCGCGCGCTGATACTTATAGCCGATATAATAGCCATGAACGGCTTCATCGCGGATGATCAGGCGGATGAGGTCAGCCGTGTTGGTAAGCTTTGCGCGGCTCGACCAATACATCGGCAGATAGAAGCCCGAATAGAACAGGAAGCTTTCCAGAAAAACGCTGGCAATCTTCTTTTTCAGCGGGTCTTCGGAATTATAGTTGTCGAGGATAAGCTGCGACTTCTTCTGCAAGAACTCATTTTCTTCCGACCAGCGATAGGCATCGTCCACATCAGGCGTCAAACACAGCGTCGAAAAGATCGACGAATAGGAACGCGCATGAACCGCTTCCATAAAGGAAATGTTCGATAGAACAGCTTCTTCATGTGGGGTGGATGCATCGTCCATCAGTGTCACAGCACCAACGGCATTCTGGATCGTATCCAGAAGCGTCAAGCCTGTGAAAACACGGATAGTGAGCTGCTTTTCTTCGGCTTTCAACGTTTCCCAAGACTGAATATCGTTGGACAGCGGCACTTTTTCCGGTAGCCAGAAGTTGCCGGTCAAACGGTTCCAGACTTCGAGGTCTTTATCGTCTTCGATCCGGTTCCAGTTGATGGCACGAACCACAGCCGGCTTTTTGGTATTGTCTTTTTTAAACTGCATATTCATTTGTCTCTACCTTGGTTGGGATCAGCGTGAGATTCTGGCTGTGGCATGCCGAAAATGGTGGGGTTCGAGAACCGGAGCGCAGCGTACATAAAGTACGTGAGCACCGGCTTGCAGAACGACGTCATTTGCAGGCTGCCAGAGCCTGAATATTCGCGATCCTAGAGAGCGCAGGATACGCAGCCTTCAACCTGCGTACCTTCGAGCGCCATCTGGCGCAGGCGGATGTAATAAATCGTCTTGATGCCCTTTTTCCACGCGTAAATCTGCGCCTTATTGATATCGCGTGTCGTCGCGGTATCACGGAAGAACAGTGTCAGCGACAGACCCTGATCGACGTGCTGCGTTGCCGCTGCATAAGTGTCGATGATCTTTTCCGGACCAATCTCATAGGCATCCTGATAATATTCCAGATTATCATTCGTCATGAAGGCAGCCGGGTAATAAACGCGGCCAATCTTGCCTTCTTTACGGATTTCGATCTTGGAAACAATCGGGTGGATCGAAGAGGTCGAGTGGTTGATGTAGGAGATCGAACCTGTTGGCGGCACGGCTTGCAGGTTCTGATTATAGAGCCCACCTTCCATCACAGCCTTTTTCAACGCCTGCCAATCTTCTTGCGTCGGGATCGAAATACCAGCGGTCTCGAACATCTCACGAACGCGGTCTGTTGCAGGCTCCCAAGTCTGATCGGTATATTTGTCAAAATATTCGCCGGTCGCATATTTCGACTTCTCAAACCCCTTGAACGAACTGCCCTGCTCTACTGCCAAAAGATTGGAAGCGCGGACAGCGTGATAAGCCACCGTGTAGAAATAGATATTGGTGAAATCGACACCTTCTTCTGAACCATAATAGATGCGCTCACGAGCGAGGTATCCGTGCAGGTTCATCTGGCCGAGGCCGATGGCATGGCTTTCATCATTGCCGCGCGCAACCGAAGGAACCGAACCGATATGGCTCATGTTGGCAACAGCCGTCAGTGCACGGATCGAGGTTTCAATCGTCTTGCCGAAATCCGGGCTATCCATCGCAGCTGCAATATTGAGCGAGCCGAGATTGCAGGAAATGTCCTTGCCGAGATACTCATAAGACAGATCTTCGTTGAAGATGCTGGCTTCACTGACCTGAAGAATTTCTGAGCAGAGATTGCTCATGGTGATGCGGCCATCAATCGGATTGGCGCGGTTCACCGTATCTTCAAACATGATGTAAGGATAGCCGGACTCAAACTGGATTTCCGCCAGCACCTGGAAGAAATCACGCGCGTTGATCTTCTTCTTGCGGATACGACCGTTATCGACCATTTCACGGTATTTTTCGGTGATCGAAATCTCGGTCATCGGCACGCCATAGACGCGTTCAACGTCATAAGGCGAGAACAGGTACATATCCTCGTCGTTCTTCGCGAGCTCGAACGTAATGTCCGGGATCACAACACCAAGCGACAGTGTCTTGATGCGGATTTTTTCGTCGGCATTTTCACGCTTGGTATCGAGGAAGCGCATAATATCCGGGTGATGGGCGTGCAGATAAACCGCGCCCGCGCCCTGACGCGCACCAAGCTGATTGGCATAGGAGAATGAATCTTCCAGAAGCTTCATCACCGGAATAATGCCGGAAGACTGGTTCTGGATTTGCTTGATAGGCGCACCGGATTCACGAATATTGGTCAGGCTCAGTGCCACGCCGCCGCCGCGCTTTGAAAGCTGGAGCGCGGAATTGATTGAGCGACCAATCGATTCCATGTTGTCTTCAACGCGCAACAGAAAGCACGAGACCAGTTCGCCGCGCTGCTTTTTGCCAGCATTGAGGAAGGTCGGTGTTGCTGGCTGATAACGGCCCGAAATGATCTCATCGACCATTTCGCGTGCGTGCTGCTCGTTACCGCGGGCAAGAGCCAAAGCCACCATGCAAACGCGATCTTCGTAGCGCTCGAGATAGCGCTTACCGTCGAAGGTTTTCAGCGTATAGCTGGTGTAATATTTGAAAGCGCCAAGGAAGGTCGGAAAGCGGAATTTCTTGTCATAGGCATGATCAAAAAGATCGCGCACGAAATTGAAGGAATACTGGTCCAGCACTTCCCGCTCGTAATAGCCTTCTGTTACCAGATAATCGAGCTTTTCACGCAGGTTATGGAAGAACACGGTGTTCTGATTGACGTGCTGAAGGAAATATTGCTGGGCCGCCTGCCGGTCACGATGCAGCTGAATCTTGCCGTCATCATCATAGAGGTTCAGCATGGCGTTTAGCGCATGATAATCCAGCGAAGTTTCAGCGAGCTTTGATGGCTTGCTTCCTGATGCAGCGCTCGTTGCGGTGCTGGTCGCTGAGGATGACGCATGCTTTTCCGAAGCAGCGACCGTCTCGCGCTCACGGGTCAAGGTTGTGTCTGCCGTGTCCAAAATCGTTCCATCCCGTCTTTAACATTGCCAAGGTCTTCGTCCGTTCCCAAAAGCTCAAAGCGATAGAGGTATGGAACCTGACATTTTTCCGAAATTATTTTGCCTGCAAGGCCAAAGCCTTCGCCGAAATTGCTGTTCCCAGCGGCAATAACACCGCGAATGAGGGATCGGTTATCCGCATCGTTAAGAAAGCGGATGACCGGCTTGGGAACAGCGCCTTTCGCGCCACCGCCGCCATAGGTTGGGGTCACGAGCACATAAGGCTCGTTCACCCGCAACAGATCAGCATCGTCTTCATGGCTTTCCAGCGGAATACGCTTTGAGCGCATCCCAAGACGCATCACGAAGCGATGCGTGTTCTCCGAACGGCTGGAAAAATAGACAATCTGGCCCATCACAAACCCTAACAGCGATTGGGATTAGGCGAGCGAGCTGATCATATCCGGGCGGAAACCAGCCCAGTGGGCTTCACCAGCAACAACAACCGGCACCTGACGATAGCCAAGACCCTGAACCAGATCATATGCGTCGCTGTCTGCGGAAATATCGATGACAGCATATTCAATGCCCTGACGATCAAGTGCGCGGGTGGTGGCAGTGCACTGGACGCAGGCTGGCTTGCTATAGACGGTGACGTTCATTTTTTCCTCACTGGGGATAAGGGATTTTCAACAGCAATCCGAGGCCGCATTGCACCGGATCACGCTTGAAAATGAGATTTTACTGGCTGCGCTTTACGCGAACGAACACGCAAAAAACATTCACGCATTGCGAAATGCGTGCGACAAATACAAAAACTGCGGGGCAAAACACTCTTAAGAGCGCGTGTCCTGTAAACTAACCCGTACCGGGCGGACCGGAACTACTCGGCTTTAAATCAATCGACATGCTTTTCACCCCGAAGCTTGGAGGGGATATTCGGAGCGGCAAAAGACACGGCAAAACTATGCCAAAATCCTATTACGCACCAACTGACACCCCGCCCGTTGACGTTCTTGTTCAAGGCAGGTCTCCTGGCTCACGGCTTAGCGCCTTTGCCCACCTTCCCGGTTTAACCCAGTGGCATTCGGACATCGGCTAACCGCTTACAGTTGCGGGGGCAGCTACGGCTTAGCCACATCCATCATGGATATAACGCACCGTATTCCCATCTTCGCTTTCAATTCTCACGAATCGCAAGAACCTTGAACACAAGATATAGTATCTGAAGTTAAAAACTCGTCAACGGATAGACGGATCAAATTTATTTAATCTTGGCTAAATTGAGGCTTGCCTGTGAATAGCAGGGATAACGCGGGAGGGCATTCACCAATGCGCGAGCAAGCGAGTCGAACCGATTCATAGCGGCTAACGCACACCATGTCTGGACGCCGCATGGTTCATCCACATCTAAGAACACTATCGAGTGCCTAAATATAAAAAGCCAGAAATTGCCTCTTCAATAATATTCCGATAAATTAGAGCTCAATATGGGCAAGCGCGATCCATTCCGCCTTTTGACTGCCTTTATTACAAATCAATTTGGAGTAAAAATTGCATAGTGAACAATCTATTTTAAAAACATCAATAGCAGTTACAATTTTTATTGCCGGTTTTGGCGTCGCCTTTGGCCTTTTGTCAGGATCATTTTCAATTGTTTTTGACGGTGTTTATATGCTGGCAGATGCTGCGATGAGCGGACTTGCGCTTATGGTTGCTCGACTAATTACCTTGTCTGCGCTTGCTGAACCGCCAAGCGGTAAATTGCGTGATCGATTCACCATGGGTTTCTGGCATCTGGAGCCAATGGTCCTCGGCCTCAATGGTATTATGCTAACCGGCGTGGCGATTTACGCCCTTATCAATGCGATTGGCAGCTTGATGGATGGCGGGCGCGATCTCGAATTCAGCTATGCGATTTTTTATGCAGTGGTTGCACTGATCGCCTGCCTTGGCATGGCGTGGCTGGAGACGCGAGCCAACCGCAAACTCAAGTCAGATTTTATAGCACTTGATGCCAAGGCATGGATCATGTCCGGCGGCATTACTGCTGCACTCCTCATCGCCTTCACGGTGGGCTATGCAATCCAGGGCACTCATCTTGACTGGCTAACGCCTTATATTGATCCAGCGGTTCTCGCGCTGGTTTGTATCGTGATTATTCCGATGCCAATCGGAACGATCAAACAGGCATTGGCCGATATGCTGCTCGTCACACCCCTCGATCTGAAGGAACACGTTGATACCGTGGCGCGGCAAGTAGTCGAACGACACGGCTTTAAATCCTATCGCGCCTATGTCGCAAAAGTGGGCCGAGGCAAGCAAATGGAACTCTATTTCATAGTACCCCGTGACCTGCCAGCAAAGAAGCTTGAGGAATGGGATGCCCTGCGTGATGAAATTGGCAACGCGCTTGGCGGTGAAGGCCCCGATCGCTGGCTGACCATTGCCTTTACCACCGATGTAGAATGGGCTGTTTAAAAACGAATCCATTAGCGCCCATCGTTTTTGCGAGAATTGTTGAGCCGATTACCGTGCTTTTGGGGTCACAACAGCATCAGATCGTTCAATAACCACAACTATGCCATTCCAATTCGCTAAAACAATTCAACAGTTTAAAAAATGTTTCAGTTTCACCACCGAAACGTGATCGCGGAATGCGTTGACTATTAACACTTCGTTAACCACAGTTTGTTGCAATATGTTACATTGCGTTATCGACAAGGTGGTTACGAATTGAAGGCATTCCGGCAGATAAAACAGCAATCCCTGAACGCAGGGCATCGCACTGCCATGTCTCAAATGACGTCATTTTGGGGTCTGATGCGCGCCTATTGGGTGTCGGATCGCTGGAAAGAAGCCTGGGCGTTAACGGCTGCGATTTTCATCTTCACCGCCTTTATCAGCAAGACGACGGTTTGGGTGGCGGAGGCCTCCGGCCATCTGATGAATTCCATCGTCAATGTTAAAAGCGCGCCGGTTCAAAACCCGTTACTGGCCATTGCGCTCAATGCTGGCGTGCTGATCCTGCTCATGCTGGGCAAGGATGTGATCCTTGTGGGCTTCCGGCATCTTCTATCCACCACCTTGCATCGCAAATGGCGCAAGTGGCTCAATGACAGCTTCTCCGATGCGATGCTCGACCGCAACCACACGCACTTCCATCTCCAGCAAGGCAAAGGTGCAAACCTTCCCGACAACGTAGACCAGCGCTTGCAGGAATCCATCAAGGGCATGACAGGTGGTGCCATCGGCCTTGTTATGGGTATTGTCGGAGTTGTGCTCTCGGCATTCTTTATCGGCCAGAAACTGCTCGAAATCTCAACCGAAGTCAGCGGCCTTGAGTTTCTCGGTTCTTATGGCGGAGCTGTTTTGGCGTTCGCTGCGATTGTTCTCTATGTGCCTATCGGCACGTTCATTGCCATTAAGATTGGTCGCAAGCTGGAACAGCTCAATCTCGGCATGCAAAAAGCGGAAGGCTCTTACCGCGGCGAATGGACCACATTGCTGCGCCGCAGTTTCCAGATTTCTGCGTCCGATGGCGAAAGAGTTCAGCGCTCAGTCAATAAGCGCCTTTACAAAGATGTAGACGGAACATGGAACCGCCTTAACCGCTTCGATGCCGCCTATCTCGCTTTCTCGCAAGCCTATGGCTTCCTGTCCAATCGCATCATCGCCTATATCCCGGGCATCGTGCCCTATATGAGCGGTGCGGTTAGCTTCCGCAATTACGTAACGGGCGCTGAACTGGTCGCTGCCATGATCAATGATTGCTCATGGTTTATTCAGGTTATGCCTGCCATCGCAAATTTGCGTGCAAATGCGGGTCGTGTCATGGGGCTGGCACAGTCAATCGAAGCTGTTCAGGAACCGGGCGCATTCTATGCCAAGTCCGGCGTCAATCGCTTTAGCTTTGCAACGCAACATCAGCGTTTTGGCCTTTCAGTGCGCAATCTTGCGCTCATGCAAGGACCGGACACGGAAACACCCTTTCTGCGCTCTGGCGTTATCAATATCCGGTCGGGCGATTGGGTCTATATGCGTGGTGAATCCGGTTCCGGAAAAACGTCTTTTATTAAAGCGCTGAATGGTCTCTGGGCTTATGGGGCTGGTGAAATCATCTATCCTGAAAGCCGGAAAACCATTTACACGCCGCAGGAAGCCAAATTTCCGAACGTGTCATTAAAGCAGCTCATCTGCCTTCCTGAAGCTGAGAGCGAGTTCAATGATCTTGCGGTCGCTTCCGTCTTGCATGAAGCAGGACTCGGAGAGTTTATTCTACGGATGAATGACGAGAATGCTGACGGCTCGGCATGGGACATGGTGCTTTCAGGTGGGCAGAAGCAGAAAATCATGCTCGCGCGCCTCTTGCTGCACAAGCCGTCCGTTATCTTTCTCGATGAAGCAACGGGCGCACTCGATCCTGCATCAAAACTGCGCTTCCACACCGCGCTCAAAACACATTGCTCGAAAGCAATCGTCATCTCGATCATGCATGAGGAAAAGCTGCCAACGCTCGAAACCGGCGAAAGCGTCTATTCCCATGTTCTCGAGATACAAAATGGTTATGTGTCGCTGAAGCCTGCTGATACGGCATATGAACCGCATGTTGCGCTGATAGCAGCGGAATAGACCTGCTCATCACGCCATAAATATACCCAAAAATAGCTGCCTATTAGAATGATAGCTACTTTCAGCACGTTCTATAAACTGTAACATACTCAAAACACTATTTTCCGAATCCTGCCGATTTCTCTGACGGACAATTCAATGACCTATATTCCTGATGCTCGCCGATACGATTCCGCAACCTTTCGCCGTGTCGGCAAGAGGGGTTTGAAATTACCCCCTATTTCGCTTGGTCTGTGGCACAATTTCGGTGACACAACGACGCTCGATCGACAGCGTGAAATTCTCTTTAAGGCGTTCGATCTCGGCATCACTCATTTCGATCTCGCCAATAATTACGGACCACCTGCGGGTTCTGCTGAAATCAATTTCGGGCAAATTCTGAAACATGAGCTTGCGGCCTATCGCGACGAGCTAATCATTTCGACCAAAGCGGGCTGGGATATGTGGCCGGGACCATATGGCGCGGGTGGCGGCTCACGCAAAGCGCTGCTTGCAAGCCTTGATCAGAGCCTCAAGCGCCTTGGCGTTGACTATGTAGACATCTTCTATTCACACCGCTTTGACGCGAATACACCGCTTGAGGAAACAGCCGATGCATTGGCGTCTGCGGTTCGCCAAGGCAAAGCGCTTTATGTCGGCATATCATCCTATTCCGGCAATAAGACCCGCGAAATCGCGAAACTACTTGAAGAGCGTCAGGTGCCCTTGCTGATCAATCAGCCGTCTTACAATCTGTTTAATCGCTGGATTGAAAAAGATCTGCTGGCCGCAAGCGATGAAGTCGGATCCGGCATCATTGCTTTCACACCGCTGGCGCAGGGTTTGCTAACCAACAAATATCTCAATGGCGTGCCAGAAGATTCGCGCGTCAATCGTCCGGGTGGTCACTTCCTGCATCAGGAACACCTTGCACCAGAAAACATCGAACGCGCCAAGGCTTTAAACGAGATTGCAAAGCGTCGCGGACAATCGCTGGCACAGCTCGCTCTTGCGTGGGTGTTACGCGATCCACGCGTTACTTCTGCACTGATCGGCGCAAGCTCCGCAAAGCAGGTTGAAGAGAACGTTGCAGCACTCAACAACCTTGCATTCACCGCGGAAGAACTCACCGAAATTGATCGCTATGCGGTGGAAGGTGGCGTCAACCTTTGGGAAAAGCCATCTCACGACGAGGCGGTTTAAACAACGCTTTTACACACTTCTTCAATGACAAAGCCCGAATGCAGATCCTGCATTTGGGCTTTATTTTATAGCACTATCGTGTTTCCCAATTGCGGGAACATGCACTCGACAAATCGCGCTGCCGTTGGCTGCGGTTCATGATTGGCAAGGCCCGGACGTTCATTGGCTTCAATGAAGACATAGTCGGGTGTCTCAGGCGATTTCACCATGAAATCAATACCGACAACCGGAATGCCAATTGCGCTTGCAGCCTTGCAGGCGGAATCGACCAGCGTTGGATGCACTGTGGCTGTTACATCATGAATTGTCCCGCCGGTATGAAGATTAGCGGCCTTACGCACCGTGATCTCGCGGCGGTCGTCAAGCACATCATCAAGTGTCAGGCTTTGCTGCTCGAGACAGCGTTTTGTCTCAGCATCAATCGGAATCCTACTTTCACCACCCGTTGCAGCCATTCGACGGCGCGACTGAACTTCGATCAGGCGGCGGATGGTTGATTTTCCGTCACCGATTACGCGTGGCGGGCGACGCACAGCGGCGGCAACCAGCTTATAATCGATAATTACCAGCCGCAGATCTTCACCCTCAAAGCAGACTTCAAGCAGCACTTGATTGCAGACTTCGCGTGCCTGCTTAATGGCTGAGCGCAGATCTTTCATTGTGGTGATGCCCACTGAAATGCCACGCCCCTGTTCGCCACGCGCAGGTTTTACAACCAGTTTCTTGTGCTTTGTAAGGAAAGCTTCCAGCGTTTCCTCATCCGCATCAGCGCCAATCTGTTCCGGTACGCTGAGCCCCGCTTTTGCCACAGTACGGCGCGTTACAGCCTTATCGTCACAAATAGACATAGCAACGCCGGAGGTCATTTCAGACAGGCTTTCGCGGCAATGGATAGAGCGTCCACCATGCGATAAGCGGAAGAAGCCGCCTTCCGCATCGGTGATTTCCACATGAACGCCACGGCGCAGCGCTTCATCAACAATGATGCGCGCATAAGGGTTAAGCGCATCAAGGGACTGGATCGGCTGGGCGAAAAACTTTTCGTTGATCGCGTTTTTACGTTTGATCGCGAAGAGCGGCACGCGACGGAATTTCAACTTCTCATAAAGCCGGATTGCGTTGTCATTGTCGTAAAGTACCGACAGATCGACATGATTGAGCCCGCGCGCCTGAAAATGCTCGGCAAGCTTGCGCACAAGCTTCTCGCCGATGCCGGGCTGTCGTGCCTGTGGATGCACAGCCAGGCACCAGAGCGAGCCCCCCTGAGCGGGATCATTGAACAGGCGCTGATGATTGATGCCGGTGACGGTGCCGACAATCTCGCCCGTTGCATCGTCTTGGGCTACAAAATAGGTGACAGCACGATTATCCCGCTCGCAGGAAAAGAAATCCGCGCGCAACTGCACCATACCACATGCGGCATAGACGGCATTGATGCCGTCTGCGTCGATTTCAGATATAGCACGGCGAATGGTGATGCCGCGCGTGCTGCGATTACTCGCACGATAGTTGGAAAGCTCCAGCCGATAGGTGTGCGACGGATCAAGGAAGATTTCCTGTGGCGCCTGCGACAGCAGCACGTGCGGATCACTGACATAGAACAGAATATCGCGGCTTAATGGCGCTTCGGCGCGCAACGCTTCAATGATCGCTTCATTGCTTTCAAATGTCTGGGCGAATAGCAAACGTCCCCAGCCGCAATCAAGCACTGTATTGCGGGTAACGTTGCGTTCGTCCGGCTGCGCGTGACCGTGCAGGTGCTCCTGATAGAAGCCCGCACCTTCGGGTGTGCGCATCCGTGTAAGCCGGTGCGAGAAAGCATTTCTGCCCCTTGCTTTCTGCCGCGTCATTTCAACCTCAGCTGTCTTTTTCATTTCAGGCCGCCACTTGCGTCTGAAGCCACATTTCAAGCAGTCCGGCCTGCCAGAGCTCGGAACCGCGCAGCGGCGTAATATGATCGGAAGGGTTGGCAAACAAACGATCCAAATAGTCGCGTTGGAACAATCCGCGTTCGCGCGCCTGTTGCGATGACAGCGCGTCGCGCAGCATATCCAGATACGGCCCAGCGATATATTTGAGCTGCGGCACCGGGAAATAGCCCTTCTTACGGTCAATCACTTCACTTGGTATGATCTTGCGGGCGACGTCCTTGAGAATACCCTTGCCGCCATCACGCAGCTTTTCTTCAGGTGGCATACGCGCGGCAAATTCTGCGAGCTCATGATCGAGGAAAGGCACGCGTGCTTCCAGTCCCCAAGCCATGGTCATGTTGTCCACGCGTTTGACCGGATCATCCACCAGCATGATATTGCTATCGAGGCGAAGTGCTGCATCAACCGACGTATCTGCGCCATTGCGCAGCAAATGCTCTGCAATAAACTCACGGCTATAATCGCGATCTGACATCCACTCCGGCGAAAGCTGATTTGCAAGCACATCGTGCGAGCGGTCGCAGAAGGCTTTCGCATAATCGCTTACTACATCTTTAGAGCCGACCAGCGGCGGATACCAGTGATAGCCCGCAAAGACCTCGTCGGCACCCTGACCGGATTGCACGACCTTTATATGCTTTGAAACTTCCTTCGACAGCAGATAGAAACCGACATTGTCATAGGAAACCATCGGCTCAGACATGGCGGCAATCGTACCGGGAAGCGCATCCATCAGATCAGACGACGGCACAAAAATCTTATGATGGTCAGTGCCGAAATGCTTGGCAATCAGGTCGGAATAAACAAACTCATCGCCCTTTTCGCCGTTGGCCTCTTCAAAGCCGACAGAGAAACTCATGAGGCCAGTTTGTCCGGCTTCGGCGAGTAGACCAACAATAAGGCTTGAATCAACACCACCAGAAAGCAGAACACCTACCGGGACGTCAGAGATCATGCGGCGCTTGACGGCAACGCGCAGCATATCAAGAAGCTGCTCCTGCCAATCTTCACGGCTCATAGCGCGGTCGCCAGCCAGACGGCTATGCGGCGGCTGCCAATAGATGCGGTCGCGAAATTCGCCATTGGCCTGATAGACGCGGATGGTGGCCGCTGGCAGTTTGCGCACGCCGTTATAAATGGTGCGCGGAGCCGGCACCACAGCATGAAAGCTCATATAATTATGTAGGGCCGCGCGGTCGATAGAAGTATCAACACCGCCAGCTTTTACCAATGCAGGCAAGGTCGAGGCGAAACGCAGAGCGCCGTTAACCTCTGCCAGATAAAGCGGCTTGATGCCAAAACGGTCGCGGGCAAAAATCACCCGGCCGGTATCGCGCTCATGAATGGCAAAGGCAAACATGCCATAAAAGCGCGTTACGCATTCTTCGCCCCACGCGTGCCATGCCTTTATAATGACTTCCGTGTCGCCATCAGAGAAAAAGCGGTAGCCCTTGGTTTCGAGCTCAGCGCGCAATTCGCGGAAATTGTAAATGCAGCCATTGAAAACAACGCTGATGCCAAGATCTGCATCAATCATTGGCTGCTGGGATTTTTCCGACAGATCGAGAATTCTCAACCGCCGGTGACCCAAGCCAACATTGCCACGTACAATAATGCCAGCTGAATCTGGCCCTCTGGGGGCGAGAACGTCTGCCATTTTCGAGATTGCCGAAACCGACGGCGTTGCACCGTCGAACCTGACTTCTCCGCAAATTCCACACATAAAAAGGGTCGAAACCTCCATTGTAATCTACAAAAAATGAGGCCGTCGCGTGAGTTTTGGCGGCGGCCTGCATATTGGCTAATGCATGCGCGCCGGTATGGTTCCGAAATTTATGCGTTTTGTGGATTGTCGTCCGGCTTGAGATCCTGCTCGGCTGTTTCCGATGTCTGATGGGTAAAGCCCTTCACGCCTTTGGTCGTTTCTTCAGCGTCGCGCTTAATCTCAACGTCACTCATCGCATAATGAACGGTCAGTTTGGCAATTGAAGTCAGAGCGCTTGCGTGTATGCGTTCATAGCCATGCGAGGCATCAACACCAAAGGTCAGCAGTGCAGTTCGGACATCGTGACCGGCCTCAACCGCCGATGCTGCATCGGAGCGATAATAGCGAAAGACGTCTTTCTGAACCGGAATGTCGTGCTCTCCGCAAAGCGCGTAAAGCTTCTTGGTCAGATGATAATCGAAAGGGCCGGTCTGGTCGGCCATTGCAAGCGTTACGCCGAACTCTGACGAGTTTTGACCGGGTGCTGTGGTGCCGTTATCAATCGCCACCAGCGAGGCAATATCCGGCACGATTGCTGCCGATGCACCAACGCCCACTTCCTCAGCGATTGTGAAAATCCAGTAGCTATCAACGGGCGTTTCAATCTTTTGGCGTTGCATAGCTTCAAGGGAAGCCAGCATAATGGCCACCCCTGCCTTGTCATCCAAATGACGCGAAACGATGAAGCCGTTATCGATGAATTCAGGCATGGGGTCGACAGCAACAATATCGCCTACATCAATGCCAAGTTCGATCAGGTCTTCCTTGTTACGCGCCAGCGCATCTACGCGTAATTCGATATAATTCCAGCCAACCGGCAGCGTATCCACTTCTTCATTGAACGTATGGCCGGAGGCTTTCAATGGCAGAATAGAACCGCGATAGGTGCCTTTGGAAGAGAAGATGGAAACACGTGCGCCTTCGGCAAATCGCGCCGACCAATTGCCAATGGAAACAAGCTCAAGCCGACCGTTGGGTTTGAGATATTTCACTTGAGCGCCGAGTGTATCAAGATGAGAAACGATAGCACGCGCTGGCTTTTTTGATTTTCCGCTGCGGCGCGCGCGAATTGCACCGCGCCGGGTAAGCACCACCTCAAGGCCCAGACGCTCGAGTTCGCGTGCAACGAAATGCACCGCTTCATCTGTAAAACCTGTGGGGCTTGGAATTGCCAGCAGGGCTGATAATTTTTCGAGAAGATAATTCTGATCAATCGCTATTTGGGTCATGCGCGACAATGTATTGTCGTGTTGCTGTGCGTCAACCGCTCCAATTCATTTATAATAGCTGCCAATATTTTTTTAATATAATTTACTGATGCTAAATATAAAATTCAATTAATTTGTTATTTTTTAATAGAAATAGGTTTATACTGCAAATGACGTTTCATATTTTAAGGATTGTAAAATGAAATTTGAAACATTGTTTTCAAGAAGGTCATTTCTAAAAACTGGAGTTGCCTTAACAGCAAGTTATCCGACATTATCAATGGCTTGTGGCTGCGAAAAGAATACGGCTTATGCGAGTGAAGAGGTTACAGACGCCGTGACAACTCTTGATTGTTCAATTGTGCCGGGCGAATATCTAAGCAAGGGCAAACGATACCGTATGCTGGCCTCTGACAATCCTTGGCCAATTATCGTGCGAGAAGACCTTGCCGCCGCGAAAGATGGCCGCGATACACGCCGAAAGCCAATCGCGGCTTTTGCTCATTTAACAGACCTGCATGTTATTGATGCGGCATCACCAAGTCACGCGGCATTCATCCGTCAATATGGCGGCCTCAATGGCGTCATCGACGGAGCACCGCTATCAAATGCCTGGCGCCCTCAGGATACACTAACATTGCAAGTACTCGATGCTATGGTCCGGCGCATCAATAGTGTCCGCAAGGGGCCGATCTGTGGACGTGATTTTGACTTTGCAATTTCCACCGGAGACAATGCCGATACCCGGGCAAAGCATGAGTTACATGCAGTGGTAACCACATTAAATGGCGGCGTCACCTCGATGTCGGCTACGGATGCGCCCTATATCGGCATTCAGGACAGTGTGTCGACCTCACCCGACGTATATGATGCTTATTGGCATCCCGAACCCGTTACCGGCAACCAGGCAGATGATCTTTGGAAACGCGCTTACGGCTATCCCGTCATTGAAGGTTTTCTGGGGCATATTAGTCAGCCTGTCGTCACGCAAGGGCTGAACATGCCTTGGTACACGGGGTTCGGCAATCATGATGAGCTGGACTTTGGGGTGTTTTCTGGCGGAAACTTCAGTGCCTTCGTTGCAGCAATGGCTGTCAGTGACCGCATCCCTGTTGCATTGCCCAAAGGAATGCAAGTTATTGATTTCATGGGTGAGCTGATTCAGGGCAATAGAACTCAACTTACCCAGATGCTTTCGGAATTACCATCAAGACCCGTGAAATCATCCCCACTGCGTAACCCTTTTACGAAGTCTGAATTCATTCAGATGCATCTCGATAATGATGGTCCTCACGGCCCGGCTGGACATGGCTTTTCGCAAGACAATCTGGACAAAAAAAACGCTTATTACCGCTTCCAAATGGCAGATGGCGTAACCGGAATTATGCTCGATACGACCAACCCGAATGGTGGCCCTGACGGTTCGCTGGACATTGATCAGGCCAAGTGGCTGGAAGACCAATTACAATCTGTTTCATCAAGTTATTATGCTGCCGACGGAACGCGCGTGACAACACAAAACCGCGATCAAATCGTGACGCTCTTCTCACATCACAACTCGATCACTTTCGACAATCTCAAACGTGCTCCAGCAGGACAGCCAGATGTGGAGCGATTAGGATCTGACGCATTCATAGCGCTTGTCTCACGCTACCCCAACGTTATTCTCTGGGTTAACGGCCATACACATTGCAACCGCATATGGAACCACTACAATCCACATAACCCGGTCAACGGTCTGTGGGAAATCAATACGGCTTCCCACATCGATTACCCGCAACAATCACGCACAATCGAAATCGTCGATAATGCAGATGGAACCCTCTCGATCTTCGGGATCGTGATCAACCACTCCTCGCCAGATTCCATTGTTCGGAGCGGACCTCAAACACAGGCATCACTTGCCGCTTTGAGTTTGGAATTAGCACTCAATGATCCCGCTCTCGATCGGGCATTCCGACTCGGCGCACCGGAAGACCTGAATGTGGAATTGGTGATCAACAAGCCGTTCGGTTAACCAAACCTGCCAACCAAAGTCATCAGGTTTGGGCTTTAGTGCCTTGCCAGCCTCACCCCCGGGTTGGCAAAGAAACAAAAGAGAACATGAACCGTTCATCATAGCTTTCTTCATCCACCGCTTTCACCAATTCGGACAAGACGCACGGACTATTTCGTATCGGATCGTGGCATCTTTACACGTTTAGCTCGCACAACAATTATTACATATTTTGCAATATAATCACAATTATTATAGCAATTGTTATCAATTATCACTCCGGCTAATTTGGGTTCAACGAGATCACAGGGCTGAACCAAACGATCTCAGCCAACAACAGACCAACCCAAATCAAACGGAGATAACCATGTCCAACAAGCTCGAAGTTCTCACCCCATCCAACAGCCAGATCATCTTCATCGATCATCAGCCACAGATGGCTTTCGGCGTACAGTCCATCGACCGTCAGGTTTTGAAGAATAATACTGTTGGACTGGCAAAGGCCGCCAAGGTTTTCAACATTCCAACAGTTATCACCACCGTTGAAACCGACAGCTTTTCTGGTCAGACCTACCCGGAACTGCTCGATGTTTTCCCGGATGCACCGCTTCTAGAACGCACCTCAATGAATTCATGGGATGATCTGAAAGTCCGCGAAGCACTCGCAAAAGGTGCCGCTGAAGGCCGTAAGAAGATCGTGGTTTCCGGCCTGTGGACCGAAGTTTGCAACACCACTTTCGCACTTTCTGCCCTCAACGACACCGATTATGAAATCTACATGGTCGCTGATGCTTCGGGCGGCACCTCGCTGGAAGCCCACAATTACGCGATGGACCGTATGGTTCAGGCCGGTGTTATACCTGTTACCTGGCAACAGGTTTTGCTTGAATGGCAGCGCGACTGGGCACACCGCGAAACCTATGATGCTGTCATGAACATTGTACGCGAGCACTCCGGTGCTTATGGCATGGGCGTCGATTATGCCTACACGATGGTGCACGGTGCAAAATCCCGTAGCCAGCACACAGGCCCACGCCTTGAGCCAAAGCCAGCGCTTTAATTCAAGAACGGCCCGGCACAAAAGCCGGGCCATCTTGAAGCCGGTATGAATGTACAATCACCCATACACGGCGCATGATATTTGCAGCCAAGCTGCACACCCAAATCCATTCCCCCTTTCAAAGCATCTGAATTCTGAAAAAGGAAACAAGATGACCGCCGCCACTCCCCCCAAACAGGATAATACATCCGGCCCATTGAGCTTCCGCGTTTTCAGAGCGCTTTGGATCGCAACCATCATCTCCAATATCGGCACCTGGATGAACGATGTTGGCTCTGCATGGCTGATGACTTCCCTCTCACCAAGCCCGATGTTTGTGGCGCTTGTTCAGGCCGCAACAACACTGCCAATGTTCCTGCTGGCATTACCTGCCGGTGCCATGGCTGATATTGTTGATCGTCGCAAACTGCTTCTCGGCGCACAGATTTTGGGTCTTCTCGGCGCGGCAACACTTGCAATGCTCACCCTCGCGGGCCTTACAACTCCATGGGTATTGCTCGGTGTGACCTTCGTGCTTGGCATCTCAGCTGCACTCAGCGCGCCTGTGTTTCAGGCGATTGTTCCAGAACTCGTTGACAAGCAAGCCCTACCCGATGCGGTTGCTCTCAACAGTCTCGGCGTCAATATTTCTCGTGCTATCGGTCCGGCACTTGGCGGTGTAATTGTTGCACTGGCTGGTATTCCAGCCGTCTTTGCCCTCAATGCGGTTTCCGTCATCGCGGTGCTTGGTGTCGTCTTCTTCTGGAAACGCAAACCGACCGAATCCGCTCTTCCGCCGGAACATTTCTTCGGCGCTCTTCGCGCAGGATACCGCTATGCACGTCACTCGGCTGCAATGCGTCTCGTTCTTATCCGTTCGGCTGGTTTCTTCCTGTTTGGCAGTGCATTGTGGGCCATGCTACCTCTGGTTGGCCGTCGCGAGCTTGGTCTTGATGCTGCTGGCTATGGTGCTCTTCTTGGCTGTATGGGTGCGGGTGCCGTACTTGGTGCGCTCATTCTGAAAAAACTGCGCAAAAACGTTGCGGCAAACACTATTTCCATCTGGGCAACGCTGCTGTTTGCCTTTGCAACCCTCACACTCGCGCTCGTACCCAACGCATGGATCGGTGGCGCTGTCATGTTCCTTGCTGGCCTTGCATGGATCGGCATGCTGACCTCGCTCAATGTTGCAGCACAGATGGCTGCACCCGGCTGGGTCAAGGCACGTGCTCTCGCTGTCTATCTTCTGGTGTTCCAGGGTGCCATGACAAGCGGCAGCATCATCTGGGGTACGATAGCATCGCGTTTCAATGTCACAACAGCCCTTGTTGTTGCAGCCGTTGCTCTGGTTATCTCTCTGGTGCTGGCTCGTATCTGGCAGTTGCCAAAAGACTCAACCACAGATCTCGCGCCTTCAAACCATTGGGCAGAACCAGTTGTTGCTGTTCGTCCTGAAGGTGATCGCGGTCCTGTCCTGATCGAAATCGAATACAAGATCGAACCACAACGTCTTGCAGAATTCACTGCAGCATTACGCAAGTTCAGTGCAGTCCGTTACCGCGATGGTGCTATCCGCTGGGATGTGTGGGAAGATGTGGCAGAACCCGGTCGTGTGGTCGAAGCCTTCATCGTCGAGAGCTGGATCGAACACCAGCGCCAGCATGCCCGCGTCACTCATTCAGACCAACTTGATCAGAAGACACTGAACAAATTCCATCTCGGTGATACACCACCGGTCGTAAGACACATGCTGAAGCCAATTTAAAGATATACTGTTGTGAACTGCATGTTTTCTTAAAAAAACATCCAAATGAAATTGGAATATGCAAGACTAGCTGTCATCTTGATCATAGACTGAGCGGATAGAGTATAGAAAGCCTGTCCGCTCTGTTCAGAAACTACCACTACGACTTTCTGCCTCTCGACCCATCAAACACAGTCACGCATGAAAGGACCATCATTATGACCGATAATGTCAAATCCCGCCGCTCTGCCTCACTCAAAACACCAAGTGGTTTCCCGGAAGAAGCCGTGAAGGAAATTTCCGGCGGAATCAGCGCACTTCTTGCAGATGTGTTTGCCATTTATCTCAAGACGAAGAATTTCCATTGGCATATGTCTGGCGCACATTTCCGGGACTACCACCTGCTTCTGGATGAACAGGGTGATCAGATCTTTGCAATCACCGACGATCTGGCCGAACGCGCGCGCAAACTTGGTGGCAACACACTTCGCTCCATCGGCGACATTGCGCGTCACCAGCGCATCCTCGATAATGATGCGGAATTCGTACATCCACACGAAATGCTTGCTGAACTGCGCGACGATAACAAAGCTCTGGTCGAAAGCATGCGTATTTTGCACGAATTGTGTGACGAATATGGTGATGTGGGAACCGCAAGTCTGCTCGAAAACTGGATTGATGAAGGCGAACGCCGCGTCTGGTTCCTGTTCGAGACCCTGCGTGGAACCAACGGGTAATCAGAATTATCGACATTTTTTAAGAAAGGGGCCATTGGCCCCTTTTTTCGTTGAAGCGTCGATCTGATTCAATCAAATCGAAACGCGCTCTAAAGCAGACCCTATACTCAGGTATAGAACATCAAAACTCAGGTGTATGGTTTTGCACTTATAGTACGGTTACGAACAGCGCCACATCATCGCAATATCCCCCCATCACCAACACTGTTCAACGATTTTACGGGAGATCGATGATGTCAACATTCGCAGCTAACGCTCACCACTATCAGCCAAAACTTCCTCTTGATGCCTTCGCAAACGAAACATCAATAAAAGTATCTGCTCTGCTGTTGAATGCCGTAAAACTTCTCGAAAAAGATGAGTCCATCGCGATTGATCTGCTTAATCAGGCATCAAGCCTGCTTGGTAATCCGTCAGCGGATGGCAAAGATGCAGAAGACAGGATCGTTGTTGGCGGATTGGCACCGTGGCAAATCAAGCGTGTGCGTCGCTTTATTGATGAAAAGATCGCCTACACCGTTTCGCTCGATGAAATGGCGCGTCAGGTTAAGCTGAGCACGAGCTATTTTTCGGCGGCCTTCAAAAACAGCTTTGGCGTTTCGCCACATAATTACGTTATCCAGCGCCGCGTCGAGTTTGCCAAGGATAAAATGCTCAACAGCAAAGCGCCACTGTGTGAGATCGCTCTCGATTGCGGCCTTTCTGATCAGGCACACCTATCACGCGTTTTCCGTCGCATCACCGGCACAACGCCAAGTGCATGGCGCCGTTTTCAGACCCGCCCAGAAATTACCTCCAATCTCGCAGTCGCTGAGATTTACTAGAGCGCGTTTCGATCGAACTGGATCAGATACCTCCCATCCTCAGATGTGAATAAGAGCCGTCAAATGGACACTCAAAACAATACCGCACAAACGACAAGTACAGGCCTTAAGAAGCTTTCTTTATTTGCGATGGCAGTTGCCGGTGGAATAGCAGTCGCAAATATCTATTACAACCAGCCTATGTTGGGGATCATAGAAGCCGACTTCCCCAACGACCCCATGACAGGTCTCGTTCCCACCGCCACCCAGTTGGGTTATGCAATCGGCTTGTTTTTTCTATTGCCACTTGGCGACATCCTTGAAAGGCGCAAGCTGATCATTGGTCAGTTCATCCTTTTGGCAGTCGCACTGCTTTTAGCGGCGATGGCACCATCAGCATCTGCATTGGTCATTACTTCACTTATCGTTGGGGCATGCTCAACTGTCGCCCAACAGATTGTTCCTTTCGCAGCATCGCTTGCATTGCCTGAAAAACGTGGTGCAACCATCGGCACTGTTATGGCTGGTGTTCTTTCGGGCATATTATTCAGCCGGGCGCTATCAGGCTTTGTTGGACAACATGCTGGCTGGCGCGAGATGTTCTGGATTGGCGTACCATTGGCGCTTTTCGCTGGCGCTTTAATGTTCTTCACATTACCAAAACACCACAAAAGCTCCGGGCTTCGCTACAAAACAGCAATCCTCTCCCTTGCAACAATCTGGAATGAACACAGTGCCTTGCGTATTGCGGCACTCACTCAAGCTGCACTTTTTGCGGCTTTTTCTGCATTCTGGACCATTCTCGCACTTTATCTACAAACGCCAGAATTTAACATGGGCGCGGGAGTTGCCGGGCTTTTCGGTGTCGTTGGCGCCGTGGGCGTATTTGCAGCCCCTTATGCGGGGCGCATTGCTGATAACAAAGGCCCCGCTTTTGTCGTGTTAATGGGTACCATTCTCACACTGATTTCCTGGGCAATCTTTGGTCTCTGGTCATCGATCATCGCATTGGTAATTGGGGTTATTGTGCTCGACTTCGGCATTCAAAGCGCGCTCGTTTCCAACCAGCACATTATTTATGCGCTTGATCAGGAAGCAAGAAGCCGTCTCAATACGATCTTCATGACCGCAATGTTTTTTGGTGGAGCGATAGGCGCTGCACTTTCCACATGGGCGTGGAAACACGGCGGCTGGTTCGACGTATGCTTGCTTGGCGGCGCACTTGCACTGACAGCACTTGCTATTCAAATCTTCGCATTTCGCAGACGCTAAGCCAAACCCCAACCACTCAAAAACAAATAACAAAAAACGCCGATCAGCTCACAACTGATCGGCGGTTTTATATCAACCTCGGCATCATTAATGGTTCAAAGCACTATCGAGATGAGCCAGCAGCCTGTCGACGTCAACAGGCTTCCCAAGGAATGCGAAAGCACCACCATCCATAGCCGCATTGCGTGTGCGCTCGTCTTCATAGGATGTCATGAAAATCATCGGAGGGCGCGCAGCCTGTTTGTTGAGTACAGCCTGAAGCTCGATCCCCGTCAATCCGGGCATCTTCACATCAACCAGCATACAGTCGATGCCTGACTTAGCGTCATATGCAAGGTAATCTTCCGCAGATGCAAAGAGACGGCTTTCGTAACCGCAACTCTTGACGAGATCGTCAAGAGCTTCGCGAATACCCTGATCGTCATCAACAATTGCTATGGTGTGATTATGCGCTGCGGACAAGATATTGGACCTTGATATACTGAATTTGAGAACGACTTAATTTGGCGCACAATCCCGAACAGCTTACCCATTCAGATGCGCTTTATGATCACTTATGCACCCTCGAAAAGCAGAAATATACCATACTTTGATACAGGTCACCTTGCCATTTCACCAATCAATTCAGCCATGCGAACTAGATCTGCAAGTGAACGAACGTCCATTTTCCGCATAACATTGCCGCGATGCAGTTTAACCGTCACTTCGCTGATGCCCAGATCAAATGCGATCTGCTTATTCATCTTGCCCGTCACCACAGCATCCATAACCTCTCGCTCACGCGGCGTAAGAGTTTGCACCAAATCGGCGACTAACTGGTTTTGTGCGGCTTCCTGCCTGCGCACCGTATCGCGCTGCACGGCAGAACTGACAGCATCGAGCACGTCCTGCTCCTTGAACGGCTTAGCAAGGAAGTCAACTGCACCCGCTTTCATAGCGCGCACGGTCATTGGAATATCTCCATAGCCAGTCATAAAAACCACAGGCAACGCAATGCCAGATTTCTCAAGCTGCCCCTGAAAATCAAGCCCACTCATGCCCGGCAAACGCACATCAAGCAAAATACAACCGGGCCTATCAGCTCTACCATTCTGGGAATATCGCGCCATGAAGCCGGCTGCGCTTTCGTAAGCCTCTGCTTCAAACTGCATTGATAGAAACAGATCGCTGAGCGACTCCCGCATTGATGAATCATCGTCAATAATGAATACAACTGGCTTGTCATTTTGCGATTGTGGCTTGCGTAAGTCAGGCATCGTGCGCTTCCCAGCTGATTGGCAGGCGCAGTTCAAACTCTGCGCCCCCAGTTATATAATTTGTACCAGTCAGAGTACCACCACTCGCCTCAATCGTGCTGCGTGAGATCGAAAGACCCATACCCATACCCGCAGCTTTGGTTGTGTGAAACGGCATAAAAAGCCGCTTCAACACGTCCTGATCTATGCCGGGGCCATTGTCGCGCACTCCAATGAGAGCGAGCCCATTATCAGTACGGTCAATCGTAATTGTAATGACTTTCGATGGAATACTGGAGGCTTCCATAGCCTGAATTGCGTTCGAAATCAGGTTAATCATCACTTGTTGCAATTCGATTCTCACGCCTTCGATGGAAGGCCAGCGCCAGTTGTTGATGATCGTTACCTGCGTGGTGCTGCGCTGCAAATCATGTTCCATGAGAGCAATGGTTTCGCGCACCAGATCAGTAAGATTAATCTGGTGAACTTTCCGCTTGGCACGGTTCAACATGTTACGCGTATTCTGCATAATTTCGCTTGCGCGGTCGCTGTCGCGGATGATCCGTTCCGCAGATCGCCGCACTGCACTTAAATCAGGTGGATTACGATCCAGCCACCGCAACACGGTTTGCGCATTAAGCATGATGGCGCCCAATGGCTGATTTAACTCGTGCGCAAGAGAAGCGGATAAGGCACCAACAGTCGCTGCGCGTGACGCCTTTGTCAGTTCGGCCTGAGCTTCGACCAGTGCCTTCTGTGCTAGTTCACGCTGCGTAACATCAACCATGCTAATGACAACACGGTTAAAAGCTGCCGGATCAGCGGGAAAACTAATACTCAGCAGAACAAGCTTTTCGTCACCCGTTTGCGTTCGCAACTCGGACTTGTCTTCAAAAAACCGCCGCTCATCAAGCAGCGCCTGCAATACGGGAACGAATTGATAGTCCTGCGGTAAAACGAGAGCATCATGGACCGAAGTCTCATTTTTATTGGTGCCCAGAAGTTCAAAAGCGGCCTCATTGGCAGCAACAGTCGTCGCCATATGAATGCATTGAGTTACAAAATCGGGATGCAACTGCGCATAGGCCGCAACATCTGTAACGCCGTCTGCCTTGAGCTTCATCATCTGGTGGCGAAGCCGGGAATAGTCCCGCTCAAAAAGCGCTACTCGCGTGCGATCAAAAATAGAACGGTAGCGTTCTTCACTGTCTTGCAGGGCTGTGTGGGAAGCGAGCAATTGCTCGCGCGAGGACTTATTTCTCAGAATAAGAAGCGTCGTCACCAGGATGGCGGCAACAGCGACAGCAAGACGGATGGTGGTTTGAAAATCGGGCTCGGGGCCATGGGTAGCATAATAAGAGACGATGGTGAAAACGAAACAAGCTATACCACTGATTATAAGGCCGGTTCGTCCAGTAACTTCGGCTGCCAGCAGCAAGACAATGGTATAAAGAACGGCAATTGCGCCTTCGATATCGGTGAAGGTATCAACGTAAAAAACACCAAGCGCCAGCGTTAGTGCTGCAAGCCCTAACGCCAGATGATTGCCTCGTTTATGCAAACCCTCTGCATAGCTGGCCATTCGTTATTTTCCCCACATTCGCGTGGTTAGGACCATAGAGCAATTTCGACAATTGCAAACCTATACCTAGGTTTGGGTACAGCCTTCTCAACGATATCCGCAAAACTAAACGCCGCTTAAATGCCAGACGTTAAACCTTCATCTATCTCACGCAGTACATCGACCAGTGCATTAAACTCGCATGGGCCATCATAGCGCATAGAATTGATGAACAAGCTCGGCGTACCATTCACACCACTACGAATACCGCCGGAAAAGTCTGTCTGAATCTTGTCGTCAAACTGGCCTTCAAAGGCTGCGGCAATCTGCGTTTTTTTGAGCCCTAGGATTTCGCCATATTGGAAAAGATCATCATTGCGCAAAGCTTCCTGATGTTCATAAAGCATGTCATGAGCTTCCCAAAACTTCCCAACACTTGCTGCCAATTCGGCGAACTCTGCCGCGTGGAGCGCGTGAGGATGCATTTCCGTCAGTGGAAAATTCCGGAAAACGAAACTCAATTTGTCACCCATTGCTTGCTGAACAGCCTTCAGAACTGGATAGGCTGCGCCACAATAAGGGCATTCATAATCACCGTATTCAACAAGTGTTAAACGGGCTGAAGCGGGGCCAGATCTATGATCTGCATCACTTACCGGGATCGTAAGACGTGACATAATCATTCCTTTCAATCAATTCTTGGATTTCAGATCGTCGAGCGCAGCAAGAATACCGTCAGCGCCGGGATTGATGCCAAGCAATGACACATAGCTCCAACGGATCACACCTTCCGCATCAATGACGAAAAGCGCGCGCTCTGCGATACCTTCCTTTTGCCGATAAACGCCGTAGCGTTTAGCAACGCCACCCTTGGGCTCAAAATCAGAAAGCAGAGTGAAATGAAGATGACGGTCCGCTGCAAAAGCTGCGTGGCACCACACACCATCGACCGAAATACCCAAAAGCTGCGCACCGTGACGGTGAAACTCCGGCAAAATCTCATTGTAAAGACCCATCTGGTCGCCACAAACAGGGCTCCAGTCAGCGGGGTAAAAAGCCAGTATAACGGGCGCACCTCGTAAATCCGCCAGCGAAACCGTCTGGTCGGCGGTTGCAGGCAACCGAAAATCGGGCGCACGCGTTCCTGCAGGCAGCACCTGCACAGGGTAATCTTCAAGCATTATAGGCCTCCCAGCGTGTTACCGGCCATGACTTAAGCTTCTGAAGGAAGCTTCAAACGAGGCGTTTGTTGCCGGTGCATCGTGTTTATGCTGATGAGATTAGGCGCGTTGGAAGGTCTGCGAAACAAGCAGAAAGTCTTTTACTGCTATACGTTGGTTTAGGGTGGGGAGAGCCGGTTTTTGGGAACCAGGTGGGTGAAAAAACAAAAATATCTAAGAGCGATGCTCACGGCTGCGGCGCTTCCATGGCCATTCGCCATCAATTTCCGCTTCAAGCGAGAAACTAAGGAAGGTTCTGATCAGAACGATAAGGCCCAGCAAGCCAACGCTTTCCCATGTCAGCGGCGAAATAATCGTGGCGATGATATCGGCGCCAATCAGAATTTCAAGGCCAAGCAGAATGCCGCGTCCGAGATTTGCGCGGTAACGCGTATAGGCATTTTCGCCAGACACAACGAACACATCTTTGAGATAGACGATGGTTGCCACAGCCACCCCAATGATGATGACTGATACACCAAAAAACTCGAGCGCAGATGCCATTGGCTCCAATATCGGCGCAATCAAACTTACAAATTCGCCGCGTTCCGCACCCGCATTCATCATATCTATCCCCTGCCCGCTAACAGCCAGCAAAAACTAACGCTAAAAACTTAATAAAGAGGCGACAGGTCTCCCTACCGCCTCCTCATTCGTACAAACTTATGCCTGAACAAATGCTAAAAGATCAGCGTTCAGAACATCGGCATTGACCGTCAGCATACCATGCGAAAAGCCCGGATAGGTCTTGAGTGTGCCGTTCTTGAGAAGCTTGATCGCCTTCAGTGCTGCATCGGCAATCGGTACGATCTGGTCGTCTTCGCCATGCAGAACGAGTGTTGGCACGCCGATAGCCTTGAGGTCTTCCGTCTGGTCGGTTTCAGAAAACGCCTTGATGCCTTCATAATGCGCCACGGCACTGCCCATCATGCCCTGACGCCACCAATTCTGGATCACGCCTTCCTGCACATTCGCACCATCACGGTTGAAGCCATAGAATGGGCCAGCAGGAACATCGCGGAAGAACTGCGCGCGATTAGCAGCCAGTGCCGAACGGAAACCGTCAAACACGTCGATGGGCAGACCTTCTGGGTTGGATGCAGTTTTGAGCATCAGCGGAGGAACTGCGGAAACCAGAACCGCCTTCGAAACGCGACCGGCTGGTTCACCATGCTTGGCGACATAGCGGGCAACTTCACCACCGCCAGTCGAGTGACCGATATGCACTACATTTCTAAGATCAAGCGCTTCAACAACCGCAAAAGCGTCGGAAGCGTAATGGTCCATATCATGACCTTCGGAAACCTGCGCCGAACGACCGTGACCACGGCGGTCATGAGCGATAACGCGATAGCCTTTCGAGAGGAAAAACAGCATCTGCGCGTCCCAGTCGTCTGAGCTCAATGGCCAGCCATGATGGAACATGATTGGCTGCGCATCCTTCGAGCCCCAATCCTTGTAAAAGATTTCGGTGCCGTCTTGTATGGTGATAAAGGCCATGGTGTTAATTCCTCTAGGTGAGATGTTGGACTCTGGTCTGACACTGCCTGCGAAATACAAACTGGCTATTCGTAGAATTGTTGCAGCAAGAGCCGAGTTAGTGAGCGAATTTTAGAAAGTGTGATGATTGCGTTGTTCGATGGGGGAATATTGCGCCAATGCGCCCTCACAAACAATTGCAATAATAATTTCGATACTATTTCTAAAAATGCAATTATGACAACGCGGTTATCCGTAATCCGTGTGCATAGGCTGCAGAGATGAAGGCGTTCTAACGATAAATTTTACATTGGAATTTGGTAAGCTTCACCATTATGCAGGCTAAAAGCTATTCAGGCGCCAATGACGGCGCCTGAACAGTTTTTATTTCTAATAATTTTAATCAGACGGCCCAGCAGGCGCAGCCGAGTGCTCCAAAGAAGCCTTTGAGATCACCGATTGGTAGCTGAGAGCCCCATGCCGCCGCATGATCGTGTCCGTGAACACCGCAATTGCTTGCGCAGCCGCATGTAGAGATTGCGGTGCGGCGCAAGCTATTTTTGCCTGCACCTTCCGGCTCGCCCCATGCTGCATAGCCGCCGAATTTACGCGCCGGCGACCAATCCGGCATTGCGGGCGGAATTGGATTTTCATCCAGATCCTTGAAGGCATTCGCCCCATAGACAACCTTGCCACCAACCATGGTCAGATCTGACGTCAAGAATGAAATTTCGTCTTCGCTGCAATTAAAGAAGTCTTTGTCCGGCACCACCAGATCAGCAAACTGGCCTTTCTCAATGCGGCCTTTTTTACCCTCTTCATTAGAGAACCATGTGACCTTTTCCGTCCACATCCGCAGCGCCGTTTCACGATCGAGACAATTGCGGCGCGGATAAAGCTGCATACCGCCAACCGTCTTACCGGTAATCATCCATGACAACGAAACCCAAGGATTATAGGACGCAACGCGCGTCGCATCCGTACCTGCTGAAACATTGACGCCTTTAGACAACATCTTGCCAATCGGAGGTGTCGCTTCCGCGGCAGCATGACCATATTGCTCGACGAAATATTCGCCCTGATAGGCCATGCGGTGCTGCACGGCGATACCACCGCCAAGCGCTGCAATACGATCAATCGATCGGTCCGAGATCGTCTCGGCATGGTCGAAGAACCAATTCAGGCCTTCAAGTGGGATGTCCTTATTAACCTTTTCAAATACATCAAGCGAACGGCTGATGGTTTCGTCATAGGTCGCGTGCATCCGCCATGGCCAGCGATTTTCAGCCAGAATCCTGACGACCTCTTCCAGATCGTCTTCCATTTCCGGTCCCATATCCGGGCGCGGCTGACGGAAATCCTCAAAATCGGCGGCAGAAAACACCAGCATTTCGCCAGCACCATTATGACGGAAATAATCGTTGCCCTGCTTATATTTCACCGAAGAAGTCCAGTTGAGGAAGTCTTCTTTCTCTTCCTTCGGCTTCTGCGTGAAAAGATTATACGCCAGACGCACCGTCATCTGGCCTTCATCGGCTAGTTGCTGAATAACGGCATAATCATCAGGATAATTCTGATTGCCGCCGCCAGCATCGATCACGCCGGTCACCCCAAGACGGTTCAACTCGCGCATGAAATGACGGGTCGAATTGACCTGATAATCCAGCGGTAGTTTCGGACCTTTTCCGAGCGTCGAATAGAGAATGCCGGCATTGGGTTTGGCAAGCAAAAGGCCGGTCGGATTGCCATTCACATCACGCAGGATTTCGCCACCCGGAGGGTTTGGCGTGTTCTTGTCATAGCCGACGGCACGGAGCGCTGCGCCATTGAGCAGCGCGCGATCATAAAGATGGAGCAAAAAGACCGGCGTATCGGGGGCTATCGCATTAATTTCTTCAATGGTCGGCAGACGCTTTTCGGCAAACTGATGTTCGGTAAAGCCACCAACCACACGCACCCATTGCGGTGCAGGCGTTACCGCCACCTGCCGCTTTAGCATGTCCATGGCATCGGCCAGCGAGCGCACACCATCCCAGCGCAATTCCATATTGAAATTGAGACCACCACGCACAACGTGGGTATGGTTATCAATAAGACCCGGCAATGCACTGCGACCTTTCAGGTCTACCTTGCGGGTCGTCGCGCCTGTGTGGGCAAGCACTTCTTCATCGGTGCCGACAGCAATAAAGACGCCATCCTTAATGGCAACAGCCGAAGCTATAGGATTTTTCCGATCAAGCGTCGTGAATTTGCCGTTAAAAAGAATGGTGTCTGCTATCATAAAATCTACCTTTTGTCGCTTCGTTGACGCAATCGATCTGAGTGCATTCGCGTAATCCACCCAGACATCTGAGAACCATATCTACGTGATTCAACAAATTTCTTGAAGGTTCCTGCTGTCATTTTGCATCGGCAATCTGAATGCGGCCATCACTCTGCGGCCATCCGCCCGCTACCGATAATCGTGCCGCCCTTCACCCGCACATGATGCGAATAATACAATTTACAAAAATATTGGTAGCATTATTATTCTATATAAATATATAAAATCCACTCACAATTTATTATAAGTATTTTATAACAAAAATTAAGTAAGCAATATATTGTGTACTTTAAAGCTAATGTTAAATAGTGCTAAAATTGACACAATATTTAAAATACACGATGACGATATTATAAATGATATTGCAATGACTCAGAAAATTTATTCAAAGACATACGGTCTGAATTTTTAAGGAGAGCAAAAATGAATATTAAGAGCCTGCTGCTCGGTTCCGCCGCATCGATCATCGTAATGAGCACTGCTTACGCAGCCGATGCGATCGTGGCGCCTGAGCCAGAATCCGTTGAATATGTTCGGGTGTGCGATGCTTATGGCGCGGGATATTTTTACATCCCTGGTACAGAGACATGCCTCAAAATATCCGGCTACGCCCGTTATGACCTAACCGGTGGTGATAATGTCTCTGGCCACGGCTTCGTTAAGGATGGCAAACTCGATACGAGACGCAATACCTGGGATAATAAAGCCCGCTTCACACTTCGTTTTGCAACAGCGTCAGAAACCGAACTCGGTAAGCTGTCCACCTATGCCGAAACCCGCTATGATTGGGGCAATGGAGAAGAAGGTAGTTCTGGCTCCCTGCGTTTTGGCTATATCCAATTGGGTGGCCTGCGTATCGGACTTGACGAATCTGCTTTCGTGACTTTCCCTGGCTATTTGGGCAACGTGATCAATGATGACGTGATCCTTGCGGGCGGATATCGCACCACGCAGATTAGCTATACCTTTACTGGTGGTAACGGTTTCTCCGCCATCCTGTCGCTCGAACAGGGCAATAAGGAAGATACCGACTACGATTACGGTTATGATGGCACCATTAAGGATTACACACCACACATCGTTGGTGGCCTGAAGTTCGAACAGGGCTGGGGTAAAATTGCTGCGGTTGCAGCATATGATGCCCGCAATGAGAAATGGGCTGGTAAGGTTCGCGCTGACTTCAATTTGACAGACCGCCTCTCCGTTTGGGCGATGGGCGGCTATAAATCAATGAAGGATCAATACATCTCTCAGTCGGACGCCGATGGCAATGCCCTTGGTTCCGTGCGTGCAATTAGCAGCTTCTATGGCACATGGGGCGGTGATTGGGCAGTATGGGGCGGCACTGCATTCAAGTTATCCGAACAGGCAACTATGAATGCACAAGCGGCTTATGATGCAAGCAAAACCTTCGCCGCAACTGCAAACGTAGCTTACGAACTCGTACCGGGCTTCACCGTCACTCCAGAAGTCTCCTACACGAAATGGCAGGATAATAAGTCCTACCTCAAGGGCAAAGACGCCTGGCAGGGCATGATCCGCTTCCAGCGTAGCTTCTAAGCAGATACAATAGTGAAGTCAGCAATCATATTACTGACTTCACACAATACATAATGTGGATATTTTTGATTAATTAAAAAAATAATCACAACTCATAATACTTAATATTACGATTTTATTTTGTAAAAATAATAAAAATTAGCGGCGGACCTTTGG